>JANQKS010000063.1 GCA_028281005.1 Pseudomonadales bacterium | reverse complement strand
CACCATCTCGATACGAGTCTGGTGTGGGGCTTTGTCCTTAAGCATCACCCATTAAAACAAAACCCCCGCTTCTCAGCGAGGGTTTGTCAGCAGTCTGAGCACAACGTATGTTGTGCTTTTTGCTCTTGCTTCGATTAGTCGAGATTAGGATCGATGTTAAAATAGAAAGATGAAAATTGAAAAGATATGCGTTCGTAATTTCCGAAGGCTTGAGGATGTGAGTACGAGTCTAGAAGAGGGCGAGACGGTCTTTGTTGGTCCGAACAACAGCGGTAAAACATCGGCGACTAATGTCTTTAAGTACTTTCTGGGTCAGAGAAGCTTCAAGATCTACGATTTTTCGGTACCCAAGATTAGTGACATCGACGCGTTTGGGGCTAGTGATGATCCGGAAATTCTACCTTCGATCGAGCTAGATATTTGGTTCCGAATTGACCCGACAACAATTGAGTTTGGTCGTGCGTTTTCATTGCTGCCTAAGCTTTCAGATGACTTCGAGCTGGTAGGAGTTCGGCTTAGTTTTGCTCCTTCGAATCCCGAAAAGATGCGGAACGCTTACCTCGAAGCTTATCCGACAGAAGAAGGAGAGGTTCCGAGAAAAAGTCTATCTGATTTCTTAGCTCAAGATTCAAAACTGAATCAATTTTTTGATATTTCGTATTCTTCTCTTGAAGATCTGGGCGGCGAGGTGATTTCGATTGAGTTGGATCGAAACGAAGGTAGGAGTTTGCTTCGTAGTCTAATTCGTATCGATTTCATCGACGCGCAACGCAATATGGATGATGAGGAAGGGCACAGAGCAAATCTGCTCTCCAATGCGTTTGCTGGGTTTTACAAAAAGAATCTAGAGCAAGCTGAGACTGCTGCGGAAGCTCAAGCTATTATCGACGAAAACAATGCTCAGCTAACGGAGCACTATGCCACGCAGTTTAGTGATTTGATGGATGTGATCAAAGAACTTGGCGTCCCGTCAATAAACGACCGCGATCTAAAAATCGTCTCTACATTGAGTCCTGATACCGCATTGCAAGGGACAACCGACTTACTGTACGTAGATTCTGAGAGAGGGCATGAGCTTCCGGAGCCTTACAATGGGTTAGGCTTCAAAAACCTTATATACATGGCAATTCAAGCCAAACACTTCCATGCACAGTGGTTACGTACGGAGGTCAATCGTCCTCTCTGTCACGTCATCTTCATCGAAGAGCCAGAGGTGCATTTGCACGCGCAAGTTCAGCAGACATTCATCAAGAACATCTGGGACGTTATTGCCTCATCTGCGAAAGCGGAGGGTGAGGAGGATTTACACTCTCAGCTTGTCGTAACGACTCACTCGTCGCACATTTTGGATGCAGTTCAGTTTGAGAAGGTGCGCTACTTTCGACGTTGCCCATTAGCTGAAGATAGTGGTGATGCGAGTATTCTTAACGCAACGGATATTCATAACCTACGAAACTTCCAGCCCGAAAAGGTCGAGATCGAAGGTCAGGTAGCTACTGAACAAGAGGCATTAGAATTCCTCCAGCGATATATGCGATTGACCCATTGTGATCTGTTTTTTGCCGATGCTGCAATATTGGTCGAGGGGGCTGCGGAAAAGTTACTATTGCCAGACATTGTTGCGAAGAGTTCGGACGGTTTGCGCTCTTCCTATCTAACAATTCTGGAGGTGGGTGGTGCGTATGCGCATCGATTTGAAGGTCTCTTAAACTTTTTGAAAATCCCCTATTTAGTGATCACTGATTTAGATTCTGTTAGTCCTGATGGTCATCACCAAGCATGTCCAGCTAATCAAAGAGGTGCTCTAACGTCGAACGCCTCACTCAAACAGATGCTCGGACTTACTACAATCGAGGAACTGTCAGCATTATCTTCTGCTCAACGGTATGACACAGAAAAAGATCGATACATAACGTACCAGCGAGATGTGCATATCAAAGAGGGGCAGGCGGAAATGGCGATGAGAGCTCGGACCTTTGAAGAGTCAATTGTTCATGAGAACTTTTCGTTGATTCGGAATGGTGATCTCAATATTGGTATTGAGGTACCTGAAAACCTCGATAGTGCATACGAAGCTATCGAGCAACATATCAGGTCTGGGAATTTCAAGAAAACCGATTTTGCTATGTCTCTTTTGAGCCAAAGTGTCGACTGGCAGCCTCCAGATTACATTGTCGAAGGTCTCAAGTGGTTGGAGCAACGCTTGCACGGACCGGAAGTAACAAACTAAAACAGCATGCCCAAACGCGTTCCGACAAAAGCGGATTCAGAGATTGCAGCTTGCATAAATTCGCGACGGAGTTTTGCCTTGATCGCAGGCGCGGGGTCGGGAAAAACCACGTCACTCGTTGAGGCGCTAGAGTTGATTAGAGAAGGCTATGGAGCATCTTTACGCAAGTATGGTCAGCGAGTTGCTTGCGTCACCTTTACGAATCGCGCGGTCGAAGTAATCAAGGAAAGACTCGGGGCTGACGATCTCTACAGCGTATCGACGCTACACGGTTTCTTGTGGGGAGAAATTTCTCGTTTTCAATCTGATATTCGACAGGCTCTAAGGCATCGTCGTATCCCTGACTTAATTGCGAAGGCCAAAGCAGGTGACAACGGTGGACAATCGCGGGCCGCGATCCGAGCTCGAAACAGAGTGGCGCAGCTAGAGATGGAACTGGAGGGTATAGAGGACGTTGAGAAATTCACTTATAGCGATAGTGTGTATAGCGACTACGCTAAGGGTCGATTAAGTCATGACGATATCATTGAAGTTTCGGGGTACCTCTTAGCAGAACGCCCCGTGCTTCGACGGCTACTTGGTGCTCGATACCCCTATATATTCGTTGACGAAGCCCAAGATACTTTTTCATCGATTGTAGCTGGGTTAAACATGACCTGTGCTGGGGGCGACTTGCCGCTAGTGGGTTACTTTGGTGACCCTTGGCAACAAATCTACGATGATCGGACTGGGGATTTTGCCCCTCCAGAAGGAGGATTAACCGTAACAAAGACGGAGAATTTTCGCTCTGCACCAGAGATCGTTCAGCTACTCAATGCGTTCAGGGAAGATGTGGAACAGGTTCCCGCTGGTGAAAACAAAGATGTTCAGGGATCTGTTTCTATTCGACTTGTTCAAGCAGAAAGTCCCGAGGGATCAAGAGGTCGTTACACAGATGAACAGTTGAAGACCGCACTCACGAAGTTCGATACCGCACTACAAGGGTGGGAGTGGGATAATCGAACTGATGTCATCCGTCTTTTTCTAGTTCGACAGATGATAGCCAGACGCCTGAACTTCCACAGTCTGAATCAACTGTTCACTGGGGCCTCTGCCTCCCTTCGTGCCCAGGATGACTTTGAAAAAGGTGAACATTACTTGCTCAAACCATTTGTCCAGGTGATTTACCCATTGCTATCGAGCTATCAAGAAAACAAACAGAGAGCCGTGCTCGATCTCCTGAGAAAGTACAGTCCGTTTTACGATATTCATGGAGCTAATGCTGCACACAGTCTGAAAGAGATGATTGAGTGTTCAAAAAACCACTTAGAAAAATTGTTGGATGTGTGGGGGCATGCAACAGTACGAGATGTTCTTTTGTTTTGCCAAGACAACAGCCTTATATATGTCTCAGATCGTTTACGTGATGAGTTAGCGAGAGAGCCCCACGAGGAGGAGTTTGATCCAGCTGAGCATGGTGAGGATAAAGGCGAATGGCTTGCTGACGAGCTTTTCAAGATGCCAACAAATGAACTACCGAACTACTGCGACTTTGTTTTAAACAATACTCCTTACAGTACACAGCACGGAGTGAAAGGCGAAGAATTTGACGATGTTCTAGTAGTTTATGATGACGTGGAGGCGGCGTGGAGTAACTACAACTTCTTAAAGCTGCTAGCGCCCCAGTCTTCAGGCGAACCAACAGATGGACAACGCGAACGAGGGCGAAAGCTAGCCTACGTGAGCTTTTCTCGTGCGAGACAGAATCTCCGAATTCTACTTTTCACCCTAAATCCAGAAGAGGTCAGGGCGGAATTATTGAATCGAGGATTATTTCGCGAAGACCAAATCGAGCTCGCGTAGTTTTGCGACGAATCGGTGGACCTAGTCCTTCCTGTAGATGTGGATATATCCGCACCGTAGCAAAGCCGTTTTTCTTAGTTTTCCCCAATTCCCGAATTTGACAAATTTTGGGCAATATACGGTCAATCGATTTACACAAATATTAGCAAGCGGAGAGTGCGATAGGCTAATTGGTTCTCTGGTATAATTGCGTAATGGAAAATCGTGACAACAAGGAAAAATTTTGGGCCGGTGGTTTCTTGTACAACCCGAAGGAAAATGCTGTATTTCTACACAAGCGGGATGGTAACACCAAATTTAATCCTAACATGTGGGCTTTCTTTGGGGGATTAAATGAAGGTCCTGAAGAATATGTCGATACCTTCGTGCGGGAGCTTGAGGAAGAAATTGGCATAAAGATAGAGCCTTCTGATGTTCGACCCCTATGTCAGTATATGAATGAAGAGCTAGATACGTATCGTGTTGTTTTCTACGTTGAAAGTGACGTTGCCGCGAAAGATCTTACTCTTGGTGAGGGTGCAGGATTTGCGTGGGTAAAGATTGCTGAACTTGACACCATATCGCTAACAGAAAAAACGGAAAAAGACTTACGCTTTTTCTTATCGGAACTATAGCTACTTGCCTACATTGGACCTCGAAATTTGGAAATTGGTTCTTACCCTAGTTTCTACGTCAGTAGTTGTTGTTGGTGTTCCAATAGCACTACTAAACCTAAGAAAGATTTCCAAGACACATCACCTACAAGCGCTAACCAAGTTTCACGAAGATCTGGCATCTTGCGAGGCTGAGCGGTATTTCTTGTTTGCTGAGTACGACAGATCTTCGTTGCTCGAAGAAATTGATCGCGATACAGAAATTAAGCTCGAAGCCGTTATCAATATGCTGAATAGGATTGGTTTGCTAGTTGAGCAAAAAATTCTCTCTGCAGAGTTGGTTTTTAGTATCTGTCATACGGTAATAATCCGTAGTTGGTTTCAGCTTGAACTCTACGCGAACTCTCGTGAGCTTCGAGATGGGTCGCGCTACGGTCGAAGAATCAAACGCCTAGATAAACGAGCGAAACGATTTCATGACATTCGGCCACATCAGCGAAAAACAGAGATTTATCTAGTCAATCCTAGTGGACGAACTCTAATTTACAGCACCACCTGTCCGAAGAGCATTCTCGGTTGGCCAAAGCGCTTTTATTGGAAAATTCGCTACCTGCTTAAAATCTATTAGCAATGTCTCAGATCCAAATCCTTACATACGACATCTTTGACTCCTTTCGAGAGGTAGCGGCTTTCACGTCTAAGCGTGGAGGTGGGGTGAGTACTGGCAAGCACACTTCAGGCAATCTCAGTTTCGCAGTGGACGATTTAGACGAGAACGTGCTTGCTAATCGTCATAACTTAGCCTCAACAGTTGGTATACCTCTCGAACGAATGGTCTTCCCTATACAAACCCATTCCGACAATATTGTGATGGTTGATCACGATCACGTGGGAGCCGGTACATCTGACCGAGCAAGTGGTGTCCCTGACTGCGACGCCTTAATTACAAACGTAAACAACACTTGTCTGGTTGTGCTCACCGCAGACTGCGCACCAGTTTTGATATTTGCGTCTCGTGCTCGAGCTATAGGAGTAGTTCATGCTGGTCGTGCTGGTGTCGTCAAGAAGATTGTGACCAAAACAATCAAAAAGATGATGGATCGGTACGACTGCTCGAACGAAGAGCTGTTCGTTGTTGTTGGTCCAACTATCGCTGCCGCTCATTATCCGTTGTCAGAGGATGCTCTTGCTGTGGTTCAACAGTCCTGGATTCCATGCTCGACACTTGTAACAAAAGACAACTTAACTCATCTCGATATCAGACAAGCGATAACTGATGAGCTACAAACTATGCAAATACCTAGCGCAAACATCTCAGTTAACTCCTCAGATACATTCGCTGAGCGAGACACATTCTTCTCAGAAAGAAGAGATGCAAAACCGACAGGACGATTCGCCTCTGGAATTTTCTTAAAGTCTTTGGAGCGTGATTATTCGCAAGAATGCGAATGAGGTTCTATACCTAAACTGTTCGTTTCTTCACGCCATGGCGAGTGACTACAAGCCATGACTTGTCTACAACACTCAGCAAAGTGTTCGTATTGGTAATTGAGATACGAACACTTGCTTAGCTCTCTCCTGTCACAAACTGACTCCAGCTATACATCAGAGTACGGCGTTTCTCTAGCACATCAGACCGCAGATACGTCGCTTCAAACTGATCGGAATTGGATGTGCGAATCTCATCATGGCCTAGCTGTAACAACAACTCGCTTGCAAGAGGCCGGATACATTTATGCAAACTGTTCGCGTTTGTTAAAAGATGCTTGCCAAACAGAGGCGGACCATACATTTTTTTTCTCAGAGCTGCTTCCAAAGCCTCCTTGTCCAACATCGTCTCAGCAAGCAGTTTCTTCAACCAGCTATTTTCGTTCTCAAGCTCGCGAAGACGCTTGGCATCGGACACTTCCATACCACCGTACTTCGACTTCCAGTTGTAAATCGTGTTCTCTGAAAATCCATACTTGCGCGCCAGGTCGGCCGCGGACACGCCAGCCTCATGCGCCTTCAAGATGCCGATGACCTGTTCTTTGGTGAATCGTTTTCTCTTCAATGAGGACCTCCCTTGGGTCTAACTTTATCGGTAAATCCCATCTCAATCATGCATTAGAATTTGGGGGTAAGGTCGGCCACCGAAAAGCTTGACGACTGGATTGAAATCGATCACATCGTCAAGCTCTTCTCGTTGTGCGACACTGTATTTTCGCGGGAACTCTTCCTGCGCTTTCGTCAGTAGTTTCATCACTGATTCCTCATGTTGAATAGACGGAACGGACTGTTCCGTTAACAGCATTAATGCGAGGTTGCATTTACAAGAGACCGGAGCACTTGCCGGATACGGCAAGTCATAGTCTGTGGATTGACATGCTAAGTGGTCAATGGCCGAGTGCGAGGCTTTGTTACCCATCATGCGTGTAAGTATATGTTAGTAGTACCTACTACGAACTTGCCGTCACCGGCAATACTGACGCCCTCTTGAGGATGTCACATATCCCTTAATGTGAATGAGACGGAGCGATCCCACCATTAGTAGTGGATTGCACCGTAAGCGGTCCATATGTCCAGGCGATATATTCACAATTACCTTAAAACACATCGCAAGCGCTCAGGGCTTTCCCAAGAGGAGGTTTCTTTTCTCCTGGGAAGTCAGTCCGGCGCTCAGCTTTCACGATATGAAAATTTGGAGCGAGAGCCGAGCCTCAAAGCAGCACTTGCATGCCAAGCAATATATCGAGTGCCCGTCTCTGACCTATTTCCTGGGATATATACCGTGGTCGAATCACAGGTAAAACGGCGAGCTTTTGTCCTGGAGCAGTCCCTTGATCCCGAATCAGATGATCGTGGTTGTCTACGAAAACAGTCATTTCTCCACGACATCGAGGACTCTTCGCAACCAAAAGCTCGCCCAGCTATATGGGAAAACCCGAAACAGCCCCCGTTGTTCTAGCTATTGCTCCGGTATCCCGTGGTATCGGATACATCCTCTTCGAGAACGAAAACACTCCGATTGATTGGGGTGTCAAAACTGCAACGGTACAGAAGGACAAGGCGTCTCAGCGCCACGTTGAATCACTCATCTCCTTCTATCAACCAGACATCCTCGTCCTTGAAGCATTCGACGAGGACACCAACAGAGAGCGAGTCTCAAAGCTCAATGACAGTCTCGCGCTCCTGGCTACGCTAACCGGCGTAGAAGCTAAACGACTCCATCACAACGACGTGCAAGGCGTCTTCAGTCAGTTTGGTTCAAAGACCAAGCATGGCATTGCCAAAACGATTTCTAGCTGGCTCCCAGAGTTGGGGGTCCAAATGCCGCGCTACAGACTGCCATGGAAGAATGAAGACCATTCCATGGCGATGTTTGAAGCTGCGGCACTAGCTCTTTCCTATTACTACATCAATTCGTAAGGAGGACACATGTCCAGTCCACGTGAAAGCGAGGAGTGCTCTGTCGATGAAGAAGCCATCATTTCTCAGGCGAAAGCAATTCTCCAAGAACGAGTGCGCAGAGGGATGCGGGTTAAGTCAACAAGTGATGCTGTTGATCTAATCCAATTACACCTCTCAAGTAGTGACCGAGAACTATTTGGCTGCGTGTTTCTCGATACCAGGCATCAGGTGATTGAGTTTGAAATTCTCTTCCAGGGAACGATCAATCGATCACATGTACATCCGCGTATCGTCGTTAAACAAGCGCTTGATCTGAACGCAGTCGCAGTCATTCTCTGCCACAACCACCCATCTGGTGATCCGAATCCGAGTCACGCGGATATCTCGCTCACCAAGCAATTGAAAGAGACACTGCAGTTGTTCGACATTACCGTTCTTGACCATGTCGTTGTAGGCGGTGGAACCGCATACTGCTTTGCTTCTCACGGATTGCTGTAGGAAAACGCCTCCACTCGGAGGCGTTTTTTGCTGAAGGCGGCAAACGTGACTGTCTCCTGTGTGGCCATTTTGCAACATATGCTCGATGTATATGAGCAACACCATCGCATACTTCGCAGAAACCAATACGCGCGGCAAACAGATTCCCTTCGGTATCCAGTACCGTGATCGGCTAAGCCACGTTTACGTTATTGGAAAAACCGGAGCCGGTAAGACAACGCTACTCGAATCATTGGTACGCCAGGATATTGACCATGGATATGGTGTGAGTCTGATCGATCCTCATGGTGATTTCGTCGAGCGTGTTTGTCGCCTGCTCCCAGATAGCCGAAAAAATGATGCGATCTACTTTGATGTTGCTGATCCAAAGCAACCATACGGCTACAATCCACTGAAATATGTCGCCAAAGATCGCCGCCCACTAGCTGCTTCTGGTCTCCTTGAGGTTCTGAAGAAAACGTGGAAAGACTCATGGGGGCAACGACTTGAACACATTCTGCGTAACGCAATTCTAGCGCTCCTTGATATACCGGATGCCACCCTCCTGGATATCCTTCGACTCCTTGATGACAAACAATATCGTCGATCCGTCATTGCGAGAATCACCGATGAGCAGGTCAAGAATTACTGGCAAGAAGAGTACGCGAACTACTCATATCGATTGCGGGCAGAAGCCATTGTTCCAATTCAAAACAAAGTAGGTGCGTTTTTAGCCGATCCTGTATTGCGTCGAGTGCTCACTAACCCCGAACAACCACTCGCGCTTCGCAAGATCATGGATGAAGAGAAGATTCTTCTCGTCAATCTAGCCAAAGGACGCTTTGGTGAAGACTCAGCGAGTCTGCTTGGTGGTCTTCTCGTTACCACGATTGGACTTGCAGCATTTAGCCGAGCTGACACGCCAGAGAGAAGTAGAAAAGATCACTTCCTGTACGTAGATGAATTCCAGAATTTCACGACGCTTTCGATTGCCAACATGGTGTCGGAGCTTAGGAAGTACAGAGTAGGGCTGGTTCTTGCCAATCAATACTTGGCGCAACTGGAACCGGATATTCGGTACGCCATACTAGGTAACGCTGGCACCTTCATTTCATTCCGAGTGAGTGCAAAAGACGCAGCATACATCGCAAGAGAGCTAGCACCTCGATTTCTCCCAGAGGATTTGGTGCACCTGCCGAATTACCAGATATATCTCAAGCTACTCATCGATGGTGCGCCGTCACTGCCTTTCAGTGCCAATACGTTAATGCCGGAAGAAGCCTGTAGGCACCAGATACTTAGAGCAGTTAGCCAGAAGAGCACCTAAGCAATGTGTCGTATTCCCTCGCAAGCGTCTATACCAAGCGCTTGGCAGTAGGCCACGTACTCAACCACATCAAGCCGTCGTTCTCCTAACTCCACCTTGCCAATGAATTGATGGTTTGTGTTGAGTTTTTGTGCAAGGTCACGCATGGACAGGCCCTGACCTTCTCGCTCAGATCGAAGCCAGGCGCGCAGCTCCTCACCTTTTTTGCTGTAAAGACTTTTCTCCATTGTCCCTAAGCTAGGGACAAGATAGTATGTCCCCAAAATAGGGACATTACTTGTAGCAAGAAACCCTATTTACCTAATCAGTACTCGGAGGGGAGATCAGATGAAAATCTTTGAAAAGACGACGGTATTTGTTGTCACCTATATCTTGTTTCTTATACCCACCTACATATTGCCGTATGGCGGGTCCAATTCATCAGTGGCGCAAACCGCAGCCGGTGTCGCAGGCGGCAGTGATGCCGCAACCATTCAGCTGTATTTCTACTTACACCTTGCGTCTCTTCTTGTGTTGTGTGCTGTAACGTGGATTCGTTCTTCTGCTGAGAACATCCGATGGATTTGTATCTTTCCAGTACTTGCGCTCATCTTTGACCTGACGCCAGGACTGAGTGTCATTCCACTCGTTCCTACTCTATTCCATGTGCTAACACTTGTTTTCGGTAGTCGTGGGAAGCCGCATGTTGTTGTCGAAAGTCGCTGAGTCATGGTGAACAGAACAGATGCCTGTTCCCACAATGGGTCAAAGTAGTCACGCAAACGGAGATGAAGTGGAGCACCTATTTGTTAATGAGGAGGAAAACTTGTGAACACCGCTCAATCAATAACGTGTAAATGGAAATCTGGCTTCTGTGATTTTTTCAACAAGCAAGTGAGAAACGTACGCGCCTTAACGTGCCTTGCTGTACTCACCGTGCTACCTGCATGCGCTGAACCAGTCGAACCTGGTGATTCGTTCATCGCAGAAGATGGTGAGCGCATCGTGATTCGCGAAGGTGGTGCGTTTGATATCCGCAGGAGTCGTGGTGGTGCTGCCTCAGGCACGTACACCATCAATGGATCCACGATCCTCTTCAGTGTGAGGATGCTTGGAATTGAGAGAAGTTTCGACGGTACTGTTGATGGCGAAGTGCTAACACTAGAGTTCGATGGCAAGCCTGCGCAGTACTTTAATGAAGCAGGTGCAACCGTAGCGAGGATGCGAGAAGAAGCGCTCGCGAAAGAGGCTAAAGCAAAGGCGGAAGCCGAGCGCATAGCCAAGCAACCATGTCCGAATCGCAAGTCGCTTGGAGATATCGCTGTACATGGGGTGAAAATCGGTATGTGTCGTCGTGATGCTCAGTACTTCCTTCGACAACAAGGACGGTACACCACTCAAGAGGATGGCACGCTAGCCATGCGAAAGGCTGATCGAAACAATAGAACGACTGTTCGCTTTGAAATTGGTTTTAGCGAAGACGATTACGTCGATACTGTCCGGTACGTAGACAAGAGCAGGCGCAGCCGCTTGTCGTTTGCACGATTCCCCAAAGCCACAGAGCGATTCGAAATGCAAAACGGTGGCAAAGTTGCGATATGGGAGTCCAAGACTTCACTTGGTCCGGCTACGTTTTTTTACACTACATTCCCGAAAGATCGAGAGCTCATCTGGACGACGCGGGAGGACATTAGGGAAAAACTGAAGGAACAGATTGACGAGCGTAGATAGGGATGGTGCGGGTACGTGACTAACGTACCCGCAATCCCGAAGGTTACTTCTTCCTCTTCTTCGAGCGCTCGCGTTCCTGCATCGTCTTATACGGCTCGTACCCCTTTTTCGTTCTGCGGGGTTTCTTGACGCCTCCGAAGAGTGTGTTTTGAACACCACCGGCGATGCCTTCGCCGGTATTCACGATCCCCTTGAAGAATGCGTCACCAGTACGCACTAGAAGTCGCGGTTGTTTCTTTTTAGCCATGATTTCCTCTTTTTCGGTCAATGGGAACGCTGAACGTATACCGAAACAGAGGATCGACCAAAAAGTACTAGGTATGGGCAGCTGTGCGCACTCTAGTTTGCATGTGTCTGAGAACTGCATCCCATACGAACAGTGGCAAGACTACTCCCCAACAATATGCATTAGGTTTGATTACATCGCATGCCTTCTTCTTTGGCAGGCTGTTGTGTTACGTAAAAAGTCATTCGGAGGGGATATGCAGTTAAAGTTGAGTCGTCAAGAGCGTAAGCAAGGTCTGTTGTTCAAGAAGACCAATTATCTGATTCGTTCGCAGCTGGTTTGCTCTGAGGAAGAGCGCATGGCGATTAAGCAACTTGATCTTGAAAAACTAAAGGCGTACACGCCATACGAGTTCCAAGGTCGTATGCAGCAGTACAGCAACGTTCGGGATTGGGCTGATGATGATGGAATCATTGCACCAGTTGAAAGCTTGATTGATGCGAACAAGGTTGAAGAAGAAATCAAAGCCTCTGCTAAATCCGTGAAAGAAACCGTGCAGTCATTTCTCGATAGCGGTGCTAAAACGGAGATGGAAACAACCATCGACCTCTAATGAAAGCCGGTAGCGTGGGTGAGGTCATATTCGGCCTCACTGTTTTCAGCATCATTGTCGTTCTGGTTGATTTTTGGCCGGTTACTCTTGTCGTGGCAGGTCTAATCTTCATCCGAGTCATGTACGCCGCATGGCTTGGAACTGAGCGTCAGCAAGAGAAGCGAGCGCGTGCACGTACGTGGGAAATGTACGAAGCAGTCTGCCGCACGTACGGTCATGACCCCGAGAAAGACCGAAGTGATGAGCTGCGGGCATGGCTCCTCGAAATCATCAACGCACTCCCGAGGGTAGATACGTCACTTCATGATGCCTTCCTGGATATGGCATATGAGATATATCTGGTAGAAGGGTTCGACGATGGCATTCCAGAACCGCCTGTAATCTGTAACAGTTTGGAAGGCGCAAGATACCGTGATCGTTTGAGTAAGCTCTCCGAGCGAATAGTGCAAACCGACGCACGAGAGGTTGCCGGAGACGCAATCACCAAAAGCTTCCGCTCTTTCTTGGAAAAAACACCATCGTTTAGAAATGGGGATCGTTGGGGCAGTGTTCCACTGCGTGATATGGGGAACGTCGGTGACATGGTCGAGGCGCTGATCTG
Source organism: Pseudomonadales bacterium (assembly GCA_028281005.1). Classification (GTDB taxonomy): domain Bacteria; phylum Pseudomonadota; class Gammaproteobacteria; order Pseudomonadales; family Azotimanducaceae; genus UBA4421. The sequence continues at coordinate 90,069 of JANQKS010000063.1, read as the reverse complement.
GCCGCTATATGACGATGCGCCGGAAGCGTTAGGACTCTTTGCGAAAATTCGACGAAGACTCAACGACAATCTGGACGAAGCGTCCGGTGTTGATCCTAGTAAAAAGGCGTCTGCAAAGAGGCTCGTCATGCCTAGTAAGTACACAGGTGATGATCTGGTTTCGACATACCTAAAGAACACGCCATTGCTCCAGATATTCGATGCTCGGATTGAATTTCGAGTACCTGAACACATTCGATTCGAACACACCATGATTGTCGGTGGGTCTGGTCATGGTAAGACGACACTGCTTGCCGACATTATTCTTGGAGACATTGAGAAGGCACAGGAGGGTGGTGGTGGCTTCGCCATCATCGACCCGAAAGGGTCACTGGTGGACTCGATTGCGCGGCTAGAGTGTTTTGCACCTGGCGAGCCTCTCTCTGAGCGCCTTGTCATCATCGATCCAAAACGAGACGTGGATTATCCTCCGGCGATCAATATGTTTGATTTAGGGATAGATGACGCCTCTGCTGTGGGTGCGGCTGATAGGCTTGCGATACGCAACAACGCCCTTGAGATGATCGAATACATGTTCTCTGAGCTTCTCAAGGTGGAAATGACGGGACGCCAGGAAGTTGCATTTAACTTTGTTGGCGATCTCATGATGAATATCGAGGGTGCGAGTATTAAGACTCTGCTCGATTTTCTTAACCATCCAAGCGACTACCGTGATGCAATTTCGCGTTGCGATACAACCACACGCGAGTATCTCGAAAACCAATTCATTACTGATCGTTTTCGTTCTGTGCGTGACCAGCTGTCTGATCGTGTGTATGGGGTACTGAAACTCCCCATGATGGAAGCCATGCTCAATCACGAAAAAACTAAAGTGAACATCGCCGAAGCGGTCAATGAAGGCAAGATCGTCCTCATTAACGCAAACGAAAATTTCCTCTCCACTGGCGGTAGCAGTGTCTTCGGTAGTGTGTGGATTGGATTGTTGTTCCAAGCGTGCCTCTCCCGAGTTTCAATACCGAAGGACGAGCGAAAGCCTTTTACGCTCTACATTGATGAAGCATCTATGTTCTTCTCAGAGAAATTACGTCAGATGCTCATAAAGGCGCGTGAGTTCAATCTGGGTGTGGTGTTTGCTTTCCAGGACCTAGAGCAGATAGAGGATGCTCGATTGCGGTCATCTGCTTTAGGTAGCACGAGTACGAAGTTTGTTGGTGGTCTCAATGCGCGTGATAGGAGGGCGCTTGCGCAAGAGATGAATACAACTGAGGAGTACTTGCGGACGCCGAGAAAACGCCAGGACAAACGGATGACTGAGTTTGCGACCTACGTTCGCGGCGTTACTGAGAAGCCGGTGATGCTGTCGTATCAACTGGGACGCCTCGACGATGAGCCGAGAATGTCTGACCAGGATTATCTTGATGTACTGGACTGGAATCGTAAGCAGGTTTCAGTTGACGGAAGTGATTCGGTGCGGAATGAGAATGATGCACAGGACGAAGTTGATCTCGTGCCTGACGTGGAAGATTCCGAACCAGACTTCACGTACGAGGAAGATGACTAGTTGCGCTGGCTCAGAGATTTGATCTGACAGACAGTGTCAGATGTAGTCGCAACCAATCTCCAAAGCGAACGCTCTAAACAGCGACCGCAAAGATCGCGCACCTGCTTCGATCGGCCAACAGCGGACTGCCCGACGTATTTAGTTCGCAAATCAGCGTATCCTCTTGACAGAGAAATCGGTTTCAACTGCACGTGTGTAAGTACGGTACCACTGATACTTCTGCTGTATTGATGGATCGGAGTGCTGATTGTTTGCAATCTTCTTCGCGAATCGAATGCTAGATTCAAATGCAATCTTTTCATGATCAGAGACTTTTCCTGAATTTAAGAGTCTTGGTGCCAAGTAATCTACGAACGACACACCGTCGTCCATTTTACGAGTGGACTTGGCACGCTGAAGTCCAACCTTTTTTGCATCATCCTCTAAAATGTTGTCGTGAATTTCAAGAAACCCAACCAAGTCCGGATCAATAACGATCCTCGGAAATTGCGCAACCCTGCTTTCAAGTTCATACGCTCTGATTAGCGCAGGACCAAAACAGATGTTTCGTTCGGCGTTGTGAAATATGGACCCCTTTGTAATACCTCCGCGAACTAGGAAACCATGTGGCAACGTTGCGGTGGCAATGCGTTTACAAATGCTAAATAAAACCTCTTCAGGCCAATATACTTCCCCTTCAATGTAGGGGATTGTGACAATCATTGAGTCTGAGAAGAGTTCGAATCTTGGTGTAGCTCGGTGGCCTGTTTCTTCAACCTTCTTGCAACCCTCTTCGAACGCTTCTGCTAACGCTTGGGCAACACTAAGCGCTTTGGATAGTTCTGCAGATCCTTCACTTTGGGCGCTCGACCAACCGAGAACGTCAATGAATAGAACGTACTTTTCTTCGAATTCATACATTACGATTGGAATCCCATATGCCTTGGGGAATTACCGGCGAGCTTTTTGTTAGTTCATCCCAGCGTGCGCGCAATTCGCCCAAATACTGCTCTAGCTCTGCATCGCCACCTCTGAAAAACGCACTGGTTTGTTCGAGTTCTCTCATCAGTATTCCATACTCAACGCAAGCAACTCGGTGCTTATCTGCACGTTCACTGTAATTTAAGAAGGTCTGAAGGATACTGAAGACTGCGGCCAGGATGCTAAGCATTCCAACCGCAACTTGAACGATCAAGTGCGGGTGATCCTCCAGCGACGCGAAAACCGCTGTGCCAACAACAGTAGATAGAGCAATCGCAATAATTCCAAATCCGTAGTTCCTTCGTTGGAAATGACTCGCACACGCATGGTGACAAGTAGTCATGAGATAGGTTCGATTGCACCATGTATCAACCAATTGAATTTGCTTTGGCTCATCGGTCATTTGTGTATCCTTCACCACTAGAATCTTTCTGATCACCGACCTCGAAGCCTAACACCATACTCTGCATCTGTGCTGACCTTGCGGGACGCCGATACGATCGGAGTCTAATGGCTCCCTCCATTCTTTTGTTGCGTAAAACCTGTTTGTTTGCAGTCTACATGCGAAGGACTGCTTGGGGTCGACTAGAGCCTGCTGGCGTCTACAGACGTGAATGACCGCTTTCAATACATCTGACACTCTCTGTCAGATCGGGTACCGACTGCTACAACTACTTCGCCTTCACGGTAATGTAGTGATTTGAGTACCCGATGGTGAATGTTGCTTCCAAATCGGTCTAAATGGATTGGCACGACAACCTGCCAAATCAGCAAAGAGAAAGACCTTCGGATTTCTGACGTTCGCTGCCATCTGAAGAAGTCGATTAGCGTGCTTGTGCTCGCTGGTGACGGTAAGGACCCGAAAAAGTAGTTTTTCTGGGTGTGCTAGCCTTAAGTCATATCGCTCATTGCATGTAGCGGCTACCTCTGCAAATGGCTTCTGCATTCTGCTCGCATTTTCCTTGGAAGCTCGAAAGTACTCCGCATACGGCTCCAGTTTATCTCTCAGGTATTGCTTCGCTGTCGCGCGTCCGCGCTCGTATTCAATGTAGAAGAAGTAGGGATAGGTTTTGCCTGCTTTTCTCTTGCGGAAGAAGAGTAGGGCGTCGGGATTGATTGTTGCGTTTGTAGCTACTGTTACGGATGTCAGTGGATGCCGTGGCGAAGTGCGTAACCACCAAAGATCGGTGATGTCATGGGAGTGGGCAGCATGTTCTTCGAAGGACATGAGAATGTAGGTCAGACCTATTTCATGAGGCAGATTTTGATCTGAGAGTGACTCGGAGGGTGGCTGATGAGCTTCGAAGCGATCGTACTCTGTGATGCGTCCCAAATGCTGGAGTTGCCGTTTCAGGGAGCGGCGACACTTCCTGCTGAGATACCAGACTGGCCTTGGTTTGGTGACGGTTAGGCCATCAACTGTATGCTTCGATTGCGCGTAGGTCTGGGTCTTTGTTATGAAGCCAGCCTTGCACAATCGGTAGAGCAGCATGCGCGGTGCTTCGGAATCTGGTTCAAGGTGCTCAAAATGTAGCGCCCGAATCTGCTGGGTTGTTGTGAAACGGAAACGACAGATGTCGAACAGTATGTCTAGGTTTCGGGGAGTAAGGAGCTTGGTAGGAGTACTCATATCTCTGTAATTAACGAAGTATCGTTAATAAGGTTCTTATGCTCAGCAGTTCGTTTCTTTCAGATATCCAGTGATCGGCCGGTGTTTCAGCTGTGGTAACAGGCGTCCCAACAGTTCGTATTGGTAAGTGATAAACGAACTGTTCGTGCCCGTCATTCTTTGGGAGGAGTTGGTTGGGATCAAGATTCCGCACTGCCAGTCAGGGCGTGGTGCGGCTACTCAGAGGCTTTCTTGGCTATGCAAAAAGAAAGGGCGAGATTGCTCTCGCCCTTTCAAGACTCCCTTTAGGGGAATCTATGTGCTCTATCGGTCATCCATTCGATCATGAATCCAATCAAGGACTTCTTGCTCAACCCAGAAGGCTTTAGCGTACGAGGGTGCCTTTTCTGCAAAGCGGGATTCTTTGATCCGTTTTGGGAAAAGCCCTTGTTTCTCCAGTCTGCTGAGGTGGCTGTCGCTGTATGGAACCATCTCTAGTAGTTGCTTTTTCGATAATAGCTTCATCGATATCTCCCGATGAGGGGAGGTATCGATACCCCGAGGTTGGTGGACCCTAGGGACTTAAAGAATATGGTGAAAACCATGATTGTCAAACAGTATGTCTATGCTATGGTGAGCCATGAGGGATGGAATCAATGATTCCAGTTGAGGGAACTAACTATTTCCATGAAAAAGACACTCATTACGCTTTCAGTGCTCATTGTTCTAACGAGCACCATATTCCTAGCCGCAAGCAGCTACGCTGAACCGAGCGACTCAACGGCAGCAGATGTTAACGGTGACGCTTGCATTGATCGGGCTGATTTTCGGTTGGTATTCCGGCCTTTTTCCTTACCAAGTTTGTTCGTTTCGCTATCCAGTCCGACATCCCCAGTTCACTAGCCAAAGAATTCAGCTAGCGGAATTGCTAAGAGCGGCCTCAGCGTGCTGTTAACAGCAAAGCAAGTGCTCCAATTCCCAAGCCGAGGATAGACGCAATACCACCATATTCCTTACCTGAGTCTTTTAGCGATTGGAGTACAGAATAGGTGTCTGAAGCGAGACCCAATGACAGTCGCTTATTCCTTAACATTTCCAAACAGGCTTCTAAGAGAGCTTCCAGGTCATCTAGATGCTCAGCGAGTTCTTGTTTGGCGTCTGGATCATTTACTCCTTTTGCGGCGTTTAAAAGCTGTAGCAGATCGATCTCAACTTGCTCCAGTGCATTTGAAACGCCCGATACTTTGGTAATAACGCGATGGCGAATCTCGGATCTGAGTTGGCTTTCATCATGTGGATCAACCTTGCGAACTCTCAAAATGTTGCGATTGGTTTTTTCTAGTTCTTTTTCGAGTTCGTCAGCTTCGTTCTTCAGCTTCGTGTATTCAGTTGATGATAATGCGTCAGACTCATCCAATTCCGAGATCGGGACAGAAGACGGACCAACTATTCGCGCGTTTCTCATCTGGCTATGTAGTGAGTACCACTTTGCCTGTAGTTGTCGCCGTTCATTAAGAAGGTTTGAATGGTGTGCATCGACGATAGTCAGCTCTTCCAAAAGATCCGACCTGTCGACATTCAGGACTTTTGCAAGAGCGTCTATCATAGGTGGTGAAGGCGTCGACCGGCCTCGCTCCCACTTTGAGATCGTACTCGTCGCTACCTGTAAGTCGTAGGCCAGATCGATTTGTCGTAATTCGTGTGCGACACGAAGCTGCCGTATCCTTTGTCCAAGCTCAGGCTGATTCATAGACGCTTAACAGCTAGCCGTCTGTATCCGCATGTGTCTCGAGGCGCACGGTCAGTGGAAAGTGGTCTGAGAAGTCCTTTCTGTATGCATTTCGTGCGGTATCGTTTTCGGGAACGGTGTGCACTTTGAAGGAACCCCTAACAACTTCAGCTTTTAGATTTTTTGATACGAAGATATGGTCGATCTCGCTACCGTTCACTCGAGTATCAGGGTAGCGTCTGGGGTTTCCGAGATGGTCGTAGCCAATTCCCTCAAAGTAATCGAAGAGGAATTTAAATCCCCTTCTCTTATGAGAGCTGTCGTTGAGGTCTCCCATGACAATAACTTCATGTTCTTTGCCGACCTTTGGAAGCCCATGGTTGTCGCGACCTTTAGAATCGGCCAAAACTCCGATCAGCTTTGCGGCTGCTGCCATATGGTTGTGCACGTTGGTTTGGACGCTCTTGAGGTGGAGCCCGACCATCAAGATGTCATTCAAATTGGGTTTGAATCTGACATGAACCACAAGAGGATCGCGGTCATAGATATCAGATCCTTGGACTTCCACGTCTGGGACCTTAAGTTCCCAGGCTCTTAGCAACTCTACGTCATTCTCGTCGTAAAGGAAGGCTATACTTTGCTTTCCCCCAGTTTGCCCTAGCCAGTACTTCCAGCTTGGACCCAGTTCATTGACGATGACATCAAGTTGAGATGAGCGCTTAACTCCTCCGCTGGTGCGGTCACCGTGAATCTCTGTCAGCATCATTGCGCTTGCCTTTAAATCATCCTTGATGTGATCAGCTATCTTTTTGAGTTGCTGGTTGGTTCGGGGGTCAAGTGAGCGCGGTCCTTGTAGTTCGGGAAAACCACGTTTGGCAGTTGGGCTCAAGTTTTCGATGTTCCACACGCCTACTGTTACTTCGGCTGAAACTGACAAGGTCCAGGTCAACAAGATTGCTAGGGTGGCGTAGCGATTCATGCGTAGTTCCTTTACTTGGGGTTCGAAGTAGTCATCTTACACGACTTGTTAGCAATCTCGCACGAGCGAGACTAACGTCTGCTTACTTTATGAGGGCAAAAGTGAAGCTAACCTGCTTAGGCGACACCTGCCCATAGGTGCCTAAACTTGAGCTTACGGCGGTCTCTTTCATCCACGACGCTGGGTATACATGTTCGACGTTGAGGCCCGTTCTGCCTTGGAACGGGGCCTCACAATAGATCGTGGTGCCGCCATCTGTGTACAGGGTATTGTAGAAGTGCCGATCCCTGGCTTCTCTATAATCCTGAATCACCACTTGATCTGCATTGGCGGCGCTCGCAACAAGCAAGCATACGAGAGCGCCTTTCAACGTGGCCGAATGAAGCGCACCCGCTGAAAGCAGACGCGCGAAATTGGTACTTCCGTTCATTATGTCCCCCTCCCTAGTGCCCCTTACACGAATCTACGCTGTTTCGCTAGGGTGTCAATGCTCTTTGGTGCTGATCCGAAATGGGCACCAAAGACGTAACGGCTAGCAAGGGCGTGTTTCCAGCCCTACAAGTGGACGATTGGCGATCTTACCGGCTTATCACAAATGTACTCCACTCCTCCATGAGTACTCGGCGCTTCTCCAACATATCAGAGCGCAGGTATGCGGCCTCCACCTGATCGGGATTGTTGTGAGCGAGGCACGCCTCTATCACCTCGCGCTGCGTAGCCGTATTTTCTGCCGCCCAATCGCGGAAGGTGGATCGGAAGCCGTGCACAGTAACTCCGGTAACTTTCATACGCTTCAGTAGTGCTAACATGGCATTCTCTGACATCGCTTTGTCTGGGAAAGGCGAGAACACATACTGGTTGTCGGAGAGCGCTGTTTGTGCCAAGTCAACGGCAGGTTGCGTGAGCGGAACTCGATGTTCCTTACCAGCTTTCATGCGTTCCTTTGGAATCGTCCACAGGTTGGCATCACCAAAGACGAATTCGCCGGACGTAGCAAGGCGTACTTCACTCGTTCGCGCGGCAGTCAAGATGGTGAAGCGGAGTGCGATGGCCGCCATGCCTTCTTGGTTAATCAGTTTTTGATAGAAAGCAGGAAGGTCTTGCCAGGGCAGGGCTGCATGGTGGACTACCTGAGTGCTGACACGGCGCCGAGGCAATGAATGCTCGAGATTACCTTTCCAACGGGCTGGGTTGTCGCCGTCTCTGTATCCTTCCACAGCTGCCCAATCGAGAATCTTTTCAATACGTCCGCGGATACGACCGGCAGTCTCGGCCTTGTCGAGCCAGATGGGTTTGAGGAGACGCAGGATGTGTCTGCGCTCAATCTGATCGACCGGAGTGGTACCGATAACAGGAAACGCATATGTCGTTAGGGTGTTGGTCCATTGACTACCATGCTTCTGGTTTTTCCAGGTCGGTGTGTGGATGTCGATATATGTGGTTGCTGCTTCTTTAAACGTAGGGGCGTCTGAAACAACGTGTGCTTGGCGCTTTACTTCAAGAGGATCTTTGCCGTGGTAGAGGTGCTTGCGTGCTTCTAAGGCAGCGAGGCGCGCTTCTGCAAGTGAAACGATCGAGAGCGGCCCCAAGCCGATCGTGTGTGCTCGTTTGTGTTTCGAGTAGCGAAATACCCATGACTTACTGATACCACTCTTACTTCCCTTGACCTGTAAATACAGTCCATTGCCGTCTGCGTAGCGCCCAGGCTTTTGTAAGGTACGAACTTTAGCAGCGGTCAGTCTGTTTGCTGGTGGCATTTTAGGTGTACAACTGGGTGTACAAGTTGGAACGAAAAACAATGATCTACCATGCAAAGGTGAGAGTCAATAATTTCTCTCTAACCCAATGTTTTAATTGGTATTTATGGGAAACGGTGACGCGGTATGGTGTGCAGTGAAAAGGGTGTTTTGGCGGAGGGGCAGGGATTCGAACCCTGGGAGGTGTTACCCTCGCTGGTTTTCAAGACCAGTGCTTTCGACCGCTCAGCCACCCCTCCGAAGGAGGGCGCATGATGCCGAGTTCGAGCGGTTTTCTCAAGCGGGGGTAGCGTACAGTTAGTCGCGAAAACCGTTTGGGTAGTTCGACTGCCACCGCCATGCGTCTGCACACATGCGTTCTAGGTCGTATTCTGCCTGCCACCCTAGTTCTTGGTTTGCTTTGCGCGGATCCGCGTAGGAAGTCGCTGCATCACCTGCACGCCGTTCAACAACTTGGTAGGGAATCTTGCGACCGCTGGCTCGCTCGAATGCATTGATGGCATCCATGACCGAATAGCCATTCCCCGTACCTAGATTGTGTATGGCGAGCTTAGGTGTATCAGCCAAGTGCTGCAGCGCCTTCAAGTGACCTTTCGCTAAATCCACCACGTGGATGTAGTCACGCACCCCTGTACCGTCAGGTGTGCCGTAATCGTCACCAAACACATTTAACTGATCCCTTCGACCAACCGCCACCTGACTAATGAAGGGCATAAGGTTGTTAGGGACGTCGTGGGGGTCTTCGCCGATTTCGCCAGAGGCATGGGCGCCAACCGGATTAAAGTAGCGCAACAAGGAGATCCGCCACGTCGGATCCGAGGCGTACAAGTCCCGCAGAACTTCTTCAACCATCAGCTTTGATCGCCCGTACGGGTTAATTGCAGCGGTTGGCGAACATTCCGATATCGGCATCTGTTCGGGGATGCCGTACACGGTTGCAGAGCTGGAAAACACCAAAGTTTTGCAAGCTGCAGCTGCCATTGCGTCAACTAACTTTAGCGTGCCATTGACGTTGACGTCGTAGTACTGGACAGGGTGCTCTACTGATTCGCCTACTGCTTTTAACCCAGCAAAATGTAACACCGCACTGAAGTTGTGTGTCTCAAATAAGTTTGTCAGTATTCGAGTATCTCGGATGTCACCTTCAACGAAAGTCAGCGTCTTTTGAGTAATACGTTCGACGGCTTGAAGGCTTTTTGGGTTTGAATTTGAAAGATCATCCAGCACCACAACCTGATGGCCAGTTTGGAGCAGTTCCACGCACATATGTGAACCGATATAACCGGCGCCGCCGGTGACCAATATGGTTTTCTGGGAGTTGCCTTTCATATCTAAAGGAATTTCGAGGGGTTAAGCCTCTTCAGACATATTTGTTTCGATGTCGTATTTTTCAATTAGGTTGTAAAGCGTAGGCCTCGATACATCAAGTAACCGCGCGGTTTCGCTCATGTTGCCGTTGGTGGCCAGCAATGCGCGCTGGATGGCTTGGGTTTCAGCTTCGGCGCGTATGTCTTTTAATTTCTTCACTTCCGCTTTTGCAGGCCCACCAATTTCCAGGTCGTGCGCAGAAATCACTTCACCATCGGCAAGAATGGCCGCTCGCCGCACCCGGTTTTCTAACTCCCGTATATTACCCGACCAAGCCCAGGTTTCCATGGCATTGATCGCATCTTCGCTGAATCTCAATCTACGCTGTCCCTGATTTTGCGCGAGCAGGTGCTGGGCGATGAGCAAGACGTCACCGCCACGTGCCCGCAGAGGTGGTAGGTCAAGACAGATTTCGCTCAACCTGAAGTAAAGGTCTTCTCTGAAATCACCTTGCGTAATCATGTTTTCCAGATTGCGGTGCGTGGCGGAAATAACCCTAACATCGGCACTTTGTGACTGGGTTGCACCGACGCGCTCAAACGAACGCTCCTGTAGAAAGCGCAAGATCTTGGCTTGTAGAGGTAGCGGCATGTCACCAATTTCATCCAAAAACAAGGTACCGCCATTTGCCGCTTCTACTTTGCCGATTTTACGGGCGTGTGCGCCGGTAAAACTGCCTTTCTCGTGGCCAAACAGTTCACTTTCTAACAAGTTTTCGGGGATGGCTGCGCAATTGATCGTAACTAACGGTCCATCCACGCGTGGACTGAGGCGATGGATGTTGTGGGCGATGATTTCTTTGCCGGTGCCGGTCTCGCCGGTGATGAGGACACCGGCCTCGGTCGGGGCGACGCGTTCAACTTGAGTGCAGATGGTGAGCATATCTGGGCTGGTGGCGAGCAGACCTGGCAGCGGCATGTTGCCGCTGGAGCGCTCGCTAAGCGCTTGGTTTTCGGCTTCTAGTTCCGACAGGCGAAACGCTCGCTCAACCACAAATTGCAGCGTCTCGGAATCAATCGGTTTCTGATAAAAGTCATACGCGCCGGCCGAAATGGCATGTACGGCAGGTTCGCGTTCCTCACGCCCTGTGATGACGATGACTTTGCTGGCAGGACTTAACGTACGGATGCTGTCGAGTAACGCGAAGCCTTCGCTGGTCCCACCGGCGTCCGGAGGTAAACCCAGATCTAACGTGATCACAGCTGGCTGATGGGTTGCCAGTAAAGCTTCAGCGGTGTTGCGGTCATCTGCGACCAGCACCTCAGCGGAGTCGAAACACCAACGCATCTGACTCTGTAAGCCAGGGTCATCCTCAACGATTAGAAGCGTGCGCAGGTTACTCATAAGGCTAAGGGTAACTTGATTGTGAACGTGGAACCTACCCCCACTTTACTCTCGACATGTAAATCACCACCGCATTGACGAATCTTGTCCCGCGCCTGGTAAGCCCCAATCCCCATACCGGTCAATCCCTTGGTGGAACGAAACGGGGTAAACAGTTCATTGCGGATGAAAGCTTCGTCCATACCCGGGCCGTCGTCGATAACTTGAATAACACCCCAGTTTTGATCGCAGCTTAGTTTCACAGTGACTTGGCCTTCACCGTTGATCGCCTCCAGCGCGTTTTGCTCTAAGTGTGTCACCGCGGTGTCCAAAGCTTCTACATCAACACTGACAAGCAGCGGGTCGTTGCCAACGTCGTAGTTGAGGGGGCGGCCCAAGGATGCGACGCGTGCTTGCCGCTGCTGTATCCAAGGCACCAGATCCAGTCGAGCGATGTTTGATTCCGGCGTGTGTTGCGGTTGCCTCAATCCGGCGATGATGCGCTCCATCCGCTGCACACTATTTTGCGCGGTGTTCAACATGTCGTCGATAAATGCGGGGTTATCCCTGTGTTTGGGGGCGTTTTGCAGCATCAGCGACAACTGTGCCGCAATGGTTTTAATGTCATGCAATAAAAACGCGCTCATTTGGTTAACGGCCGACAATTGTTCACTTTCGACCAAACTACGGTTGGCCGCTTGCAAGGCGAGGAAGCCTGCGCCTTGTTTCGAAATGAGCTTTAGGATGTCGTAGTCCTCCCAGGATAAGCGCAACGGTATCTCTGGAGGGCCAATCAAACAGACGCCAAACAAGCGCTCCTCAACAAACAGCGGAACCAAGTAGTTTGCTTCCTGAGTGGCATCGAAGGTCTTAAGACGCTGATCAATCTCAGCTGCAGCTTCAGGCATGTCTGCAAAGTCCAGCACCCAATCGTAGTGCGTATAAAACGTCTTGATCGCGTCGGCCAATTCTGGCGGTAGTGGCTGTAACCACTGCGGTGCCTCAACGTCCGAGAGCGGGAGAAATCGTCCGTCGTTGTCTAGCATCCACAAGGCAGATTTTTTGGCATGAAGAATGGACAGCAGGGCTCTTTGCGATTGCTGCGGTAGATCAAAATCGGCATCCGGCTCAGTGAGTTGTGCGGTCACCTTCATCCATTCGTCACGATAGTCATAACGGTATTCGAAGAATGTTTTGGCGGTCACCACCCGCAACTGACTGCGAAAACGGGATGAGCCAACCACCACCAAACAAAAAACCAGGACGACAATACCCAGGAACACCGCCACGGTGATGCCCAATTCACCCGCAAAAATCTGCGCTAGATAGCCAAAGAGCCCCAGCAGCAACAGGAAGACCCCACTGCTGACTAAAACACCCGTGCGAAACACAAAGTGCCGAGACAAACTAAAGCGTAGTTGATTGGTACGGTTACGTAGGCTGGCGATGACAATAAACGGTGCCATGAGCGCCATCACTACAGGCTGTAAAACGGCAACAAACAGCACAGGACCATCAAACAGTATGCTCAAGGCATGGTGGACCAGGCCAAAGGCAAACATCATCCCTAAGCCAATGTTTAGGTAGCGCACGCGCCAGCGATAATCAGAGACAGAGTTTTGTGCCAGTTGTTCCACCAACACTAAGCCCAAAACGTTAACCACCACCATGGCCAGGTGCGCTGGTAGAGTGGTTGTGTCGAACCAGCCTAGCATGGCCATGCCATGCATGAGTACCGTGGCGCCGGCCAGACCGAGAGCGACAACGAAGGCCCATCGAACAGGTTTGAGAGTGCCGTTTTGCGAATCGTTGAGGTCTACGCCTAGCGCGCGGATGAGCAGAACTATCCAGCAGGCTACCGTAGCTGCTTCAAAGATAGGAAAGAATGCGCCGGCACCAACGAAGGGAGTAACAAGCCAAATGAGCGTCACCGTGGTCGCCAACATCAAGGCGCGGCCGGTGACCTTACGAATCCAATTAACTAAGCAAAATATAAATAGAGCGGCATAGGTGATTACACCGAGAAAAACGCTGATCGTGGCCACTAGATTCATGAGCAGAGGCTTATCGAAAGGTTAGGTCAAATTGTGCGCCACATCTTCGACTTCGTAGTAAGTTTTATACCACTTAACAAATTCGGCGATGCCAAATTCAATAGGCGTTTCTGGGCGATAACCCACGTCTCGGATTAAGTCGTCTACATTAGCGAAAGTATCGGGCACATCACCTGGCTGCAAAGGCAGGAGATTTTTTTGCGCTTCGATACCCAGCGTCTCCTCTAACACTTCAATATAGCGGGATAAATTGACCGGGTTATTGCTACCGATGTTGTAAAGTCGGTAAGGCGCAGCTGAAGTGGCCGGATCCGGTGTTTTTGGGTCCCACGCGGGGTCTGCTGTTGCGATCTTGTCGCAAGCTCGCACGATGCCCTCGACTATGTCGTCGACATAGGTGAAATCTCGGGTGTGATGACCGTGATTAAAGACGTCTATCGGTTCCCCGGCGAGGATTTTGCGGGTGAACAGAAACAAGGCCATGTCCGGTCGGCCCCAAGGTCCGTAAACGGTAAAAAAACGCAAACCGGTACAGGGAATCTGAAACAAATGGGCGTAGGTGTGGGCCATGAGTTCGTTGGACTTTTTTGTTGCCGCATACAGAGAGACTGGGTGGTCAACACCATCGTGCACTGAAAACGGCATGTTTTCATGTGCGCCATAGACGGATGAAGTGGACGCATATACCAGATGATCCGTACCGTGATGGCGGGCTGCTTCCAGGACATTCAAGAACCCTGTGACATTGGCGTCAACGTACGCTTGTGGGTTCTCCAAGGAATAACGCACACCGGCTTGGGCCGCTAAATGTATGATTCGGTCCGGTGCGCTTGAGGCATAGGCATCGGTAAAGCTTTGCGCGTCTGCTATGTCTACCTTATGAAACTCGAAATTTTCCCGCGTCAGCAACCGGTCTAGTCGGGCTTGTTTCAGGGTGACGTCGTAGTAGTCATTGAGATTATCGATACCGACCACAACGTCGCCACGGTCTAGCAGCGCATGCGCCGTGGTAGAGCCGATAAAACCCGCAGCGCCAGTGATGAGGACTTTCACTACAGGCGGCCCTGCACCTGCTCAGCCGGAAATACATGTTTAACGTCAAACACTACGTGCGGATCACGCGCAAATTTCGCCACACCTGTCAGGCCCATATCGCGAAACTCTTTATGCGCAACTGCGAGAATCACGGCGTCATATGTGTCTTCCTGTAGATCCTGCTGCATCGTTACCCCGTACTCATGTAAAGCTTCTTCTGGATCGACCCACGGATCGTAAACATCTACATCCACGTGGTAGTCCTCGAGTGCTGCAATCACATCCACTACCTTGGTGTTACGTATGTCTGGACAGTTTTCTTTGAACGCCAGGCCAAGCACCAGCACTTTGGCGCCGACCGCACTGATGGACTGTTGCGCCATGAGTTTTATGACGCGGCCGGCAATGTGCTCACCCATCTGGTCGTTAATGCGACGGCCCGCCAAGATCACCTCGGGATGGTAGCCGGTGGCCTGCGCCTTGTGGGTTAAATAATAAGGGTCAACCCCTATACAGTGTCCGCCAACCAGTCCCGGCCGGAACGGTAGAAAATTCCACTTGGTCCCCGCCGCCTGCAGTACTTCTTCGGTATCTATGCCAAGACGGTCAAAAATCATAGCCAACTCATTCACCAACGCGATATTCAGGTCGCGTTGGGTATTTTCTATGACCTTTGCGGCTTCAGCGACGCGAATGCTGGACGCACGGTGGGTGCCCGCGGTAATAATGCTGGCATACAGATCATTAACGTAATTTGCGACCTCCGGGGTAGAGCCTGACGTGACTTTGACGATGCTGGGTAGGCGGTGTTCTTTGTCACCGGGATTAATGCGTTCAGGGCTATATCCAGCAAAAAAATCCTGGTTGAAGGTAAGGCCTGAGACGCGTTCGATTTCTGGGATGCAGACCTCTTCTGTGGCCCCGGGATAGACAGTGGATTCGTAGATCACCACATCGCCAGATTTGATGACTTCACCGATGGTGCGACTGGCGGCAATGAGAGGTCCGCAGTTGGGCTGTTTGTTGGCGTCTATCGGCGTGGGGACAGTCACGATGTAGGTGTTAAAGTCCGCCAAATCTTTGGTTGATGCCGAGAATTTCAGTTGCCGCGCGCGACAAAAGTCTTCGGCGTCCACTTCAAGCGTAGAGTCTTGGTGTTGGTTAAGTTCATCAATACGCGCATTACTGATATCAAAACCTAAAGTCGGGTACTTGGTGCCAAGCTCAATGGCCAATGGCAAGCCAACATAACCTAAGCCAATGACGGCGACGCGAGCCTCACTGAGTTGATGCGTCAACAGACCATCCTAAGTTGTTCTTCAGGGCCGCCATTATGCCTTATGTCGCCCATTTTCATGTGGTAGCTTGTGAGTCAATGTGGGAAATAGGTCCGAAAACTTACATGAAATTACAGAAACCCCAGGGCGCCCACCGTACAATGACGCACACAGACTCTCCACATGCCTGCTAAGGATTCACCCAGGGATTCAATGAGCACAATTGAGAAGGCAGCCGCGCGCCTGGTTGCGAAAGATAAAGCTAAAGCTAAAGCTGTAACGCAACTGCCGGCCGTGGAGTCCGTGGCGGTTGAACCGGCGTCCATGGAACCCACTCCAACGGACCCGCTCACCGCCCCTGAATCTTTTGAGAAAATTGACAAAACCGTACTCGAAACAGTTGATAAAGCAGTTGGGGATAAGCGCACAGACGAAAAGAGCGACGAAAAGAGCGACAATGTCGCTAAGCAAGAACAACAAAACACGCCGCGGCAGCCTTCGGCGGCGCTGCATCAAACCTGTGAGCTAGACTTCGAATGGCTGGCAGAAAACGGCTTTTTGGTACCAGGACACAATAATCCCCAGCAAGCTCAAGAGTTTCGGCGCATCAAGCGACCCTTGCTGCTTAACACACAACCCAAATTAGCCGCTGATTTACCGCTGCCGACCAACGTGATCTTTATCACCAGCGCGTTACCAGGGGAGGGTAAAACCTTTGTATCGCTGAACCTGGCGCTGAGTTTGGCCGCGGAACTCGACAAGCGGGTTTTGCTGGTCGACGGCGATGCTGCCAAAGGCGACCTTAGTCGCTGGATGGGGATCTATGAAGAATATGGCCTGCTTGACCTGCTCACCGCCGGTCAAGCCTATGGGGAAAAAGCCATCATCGACAGTAATGTCGAACGTTTGTCAGTAATGCCTTGCGGCAAAGTAGTGGATAACTTAGACGAATTATATGCAAGTAGTTTGATGGAGACCTTGCTGGCGGGCTTGGCAAGCTTCGATCAGGACCGAGTGATTGTGGTCGATGGACCACCGCTGATTGCCACCACCGAAGCAGCGGTACTGGCGCGGCGCATGGGTCAAGTGGTCATGGTAGTGGAGGCAAACAAAACACCCCAGTCAGCGGTGGAACAGGCTGCTGGCCAATTAGAGGGGTGTCAAATGGTGAGTATGCTGCTGAACAAAGCCAGCAGTTCGGCCGGGGCGGGGTACGGCTACGGATACGGCTATGGATACGGCCAAACCGACAAGGACGATTAACTATGTACGAAGAGCATTTTGGGCTGACCCGCAAGCCTTTCCAGCTGTCACCCGACGCAGCATTTTTCTTCCCCAGTGTTGAGCACAAACGTGCGCTCTCATTTCTCCAGTACGGCCTCAATCAAGGTGACGGTTTTATTGTTATCACCGGGAACGTCGGCACCGGCAAAACCACATTGGTACAAGCCCTGTTAGCGGATTTACACGATGATGACCTGGCAGTAGGAACTATTGTCAGTTCAAATCTGAGAGAAGATGATCTTCTGCAAATGGTCGCGCACAATTTTGGCGTGCCCGTACGAGACCACAGCAAAGCGTCTTTGCTACGCGATCTCGAACACAACTTTACCCAGCAGGCGCTATCGGGCCGGCGCATTTTACTGATTGTCGATGAAGCGCAAAACCTTCCTTCAGAGTCGGTGGAAGAACTGCGTATGTTGTCCAATTTCCAACAAGAAGGGCGCCCGCTGGTGCAGATCTTCCTGTTGGGTCAGCAAGAATTCCGCACCACTTTGTTGTCGGAAGGCTTTGAGCAACTGCGGCAACGTATCATTGCCACCTATCACTTAAACCCGCTGAGCGAAGCAGAAACCCAAACCTACATCGAACACCGGTTGGGTGTGGCTGGCTGGCATCAACGCCCGCAGTTTACCGACGATGCCCATGCAGCAATTTTCGCGTTCTGTGAAGGTGTGCCTCGGCGCATTAATAACGTCTGTGATCGCATTCTGCTATACGCGTATTTAGAAGAACTTGACCTCATAGATGCCAAAGTTGTAGACACAGTCTCTAATGAAATTGGCTCGGAATTCTGGGGTGGTGCGCAGCCGTCAGATATCGCCACAGAAGATTCATCAAAACCAAGGGCAGCTGAGGTGTTCGATACCCCAGAGGCGCCGCTAGAAGCGGTAGCTCGCACTATGTTCGACAAAGCCAACGTACAAAATCGTCTAGCTGCGCTGGAAAGGGCGGTGGATGGATTGGGCCATAATATCAAACCTGAAATAGCTCAAATACGGGAGGAGTTGAGCTTCTTACGGGTAATGGTGGAGGATCTATTGCACGAAGTACGCTCCATGTCTCAATCGACTTCGGAAAGTTCCAGCAAAAGCAAACGTGCAAACCTCTAGGTCGTTATTTGTTAATGAAAGTCTCTGGATTTAAACGGTAGAGCATCCTCTGCCATATCTCTGAGCAAGTCCGTGGCATCCTCCACATGCCCGGCAACCACGTGAATTACCGCGTTTTCACGCTCCACCACACCCTTTATTTTCAGCAATTGGCCCTGCAACAACGCAGCACGGAAGCGTCGCATCACAGACGACCACACCACCACGTTGATGTTGCCGGTTTCGTCTTCCAAAGTCAGAAACACCACCCCAGTGGCGGTGCCGGGGCGTTGACGCCCAGTCACCAGGCCGGCGATGCGGATCATTTGCCCTTGCCGGTAATCATCCAAGTCAGCCGCTGTGCGGTAGTTTGTGAGGTCTTGTTGTTTGCGCAACAAACTCATGGGATGCGGGCCTAAGGTCAGACCTGTGTAACGGTAGTCGTCCAGCAGATCTTCCTTTGCCGAAGGCTCCGGCATTTGTTCAGCCTGCCCCGGCGTCAACATCTGCCCCGACGCATGAGTGTAGGCCGGTGTTTCGCCATCAGCGACTATCGCTGAAGAAGATTCCCATTGCCGCGAGTGCTCAAGCGGCAGCGGACGATGTATACCGGCAACGTTCCAATGGGCTTGATGGCGGTGCCCACTGAGTGCCTTAAGTGCCCCCGAGCGAGCCAGAAAGCGCATATTCTGATCGTTCAAGCCGGCGCGTAGGGCTAAATCTTCTACGCTGTTAAATGGCTGTTGTTCGCGCGCTGCCTCAATGGCGTCAGCCGCGGCCTCATTCAAGCCCTTGACCATTCTTAAACCCAAACGCAAAGCAGGTTGGTCTGTAGACGCTGAAGATGGCTCCAGAGTATGCGCCCATGCGCTGACGTTGATATCAATATTGCGCACTTTGATGTCATGCCGTTGGGCATCTTGTACGAGTTGGGAAGGGGAGTAAAACCCCATGGGTAAGCTGTTCAATAAACCGCAATAAAAGGCAGCTGGCTCATGGCACTTGAGCCAGGTGGAAACATAAACCAATAGCGCAAAGCTGGCGGCGTGAGATTCCGGGAATCCATATTCTCCGAACCCTTTGATTTGTTGAAATACCCGCTGAGCAAACGCTTTGTCGTGCCCGCGTTCTAACATGCCGTCTATGAGTTTCTGCTCAAACACCTCCAAACCGCCGCGTTTTTTCCACGCGGCCATGGCGCGGCGCAACTGATCTGCTTCCCCGGCGCTGAAACCCGCAGCCACCATGGCTAACTCAATCACTTGTTCTTGGAAAATTGGCACCCCTAAAGTGCGCTCCAACACCTCACGCACACCTTCACTGGGGTAGTGCACCGGCTCAGTACCCTGACGCCGACGCAGATAGGGGTGCACCATATCGCCCTGGATAGGGCCTGGGCGCACAATCGCCACTTCGATGACCAGATCGTAAAAATGCTGTGGCTTCAAACGTGGCAACATCGCCATCTGCGCGCGGGATTCCACTTGGAAGACACCCACGCTGTCACCTTGTTGAAGCATGGCGTAAGTATCCAGATCTTCCGGCGGAATCTGCTCGACGGTAAGACAAGTACCGCGGTAGCCGTTTACAGCCTGTAAAGCTTTGCGGATGGCGGTCAGCATACCCAGCGCCAACACATCAATTTTCAGCAAACCCAAGGCTTCTAGATCGTCTTTGTCCCATTGGATCACGGTGCGGTCTTCCATAGCAGCGTTTTCTACGGGTACCAGTTGCGCCAAGGTGCCTCGCGAGATCACAAAACCACCCACGTGCTGGGACAGATGCCTTGGAAAACCGAGGATCTTGCTAACAAAGTGTAAAAATTGCTCCGCCACTTGACTGTCTGGGTCTAACCCGGCGGCCCGTAAACGCGCCGGAATTTCTTCCTGCTTATCCCACCAAGCCATGGATTTAGCCAGCAGATCCACCACATCTAGGCTTAAACCCAAGGCTTTGCCGACATCGCGGATAGCGCTACGTGGACGATAGCAAATGAGGGTGGCTGCCAGGGCTGCGCGCTCACGTCCATAACGTTTGTAGATATACTGGATGACTTCTTCGCGCCGTTCATGTTCAAAATCGACATCGATGTCCGGTGGTTCGTTGCGTTCTTTGGACACAAAACGCTCAAACAACAAGTGCATGCGGTCAGGATCAACTTCGGTGACATGTAAGCAGTAGCAGACCGCAGAGTTGGCCGCCGAGCCGCGGCCTTGGCACAAAATACCTTGGCTACGCGCAAACTGCACAACATCCTGTACGGTTAAGAAGTAATGTTCGTAGTTGAGCTCAGCAATGAGTGCCAGCTCTTTTTCGATGAGCTCCAAGGTATGTTCGGGAATACCCCGGGGCCAACGCTCCGCCGCCCCGGCCATGGTTAGCTGATGCAGGTAGGTGCGCGGGGTAAGGTGGGGCGGGACTAAATCCTGGGGGTATTCATAACGTAATTCATCCATTGAAAAGTCGCACAGTTCGGCAATGCGCACAGATTCCTGCAGCATTTCCGGAGCGTACAGGGTTTGCAGATCGCTGATCGGCCGCAAGCTGCGCTCCGCATTTGGAAAAGCTTGATGGCCGAGTTCACCAACGGTGGTCTTGAGGCGAATGGCGGTCATCAGGTCTTGCAGAGGTTGGCGCTCCGGCAGGTGGGTGTGCACATCATTACTGGCGACGATGGGCAGCTGTAAACGCATAGACAACGTCAATGCGTTGGCGGTTTTGTCAAGATCATGACCGTCGCGGAACAGTTCCAAGGCAATCCACAGTTGTTTGAAAATGCTGCTGATTTTGCGACCGGCCTGCATGAGTATGCTGGTGTCACCCAGCGGCATGGCCCACAGTGCCAGACAACCGTTCATACCCCAACGAAAATCCTCCAAGGCGGCGTGATACTCACCTTTGGGAGAGCGTCGCCGCAACTTAGTGATCAAGGCGGAGATCTGGCCATAAGTGCTGCGATCGGTTGCCAACAGAATGATTTTGGCGCTCGGCAAACCCGCCGGCAGGCTGACATTAAACTCTGCACCAATAATCAGTTTGATACCGCAGTCTTTGGCCGCCATATGGGCCTTGACCAGGCCGGCGTAGGTGCATTCGTCGGTCAAAGCGATGGCTTGGTAGCCACATGCCGCCGCACGCTGCACCAATTCTTCGGGATGAGAGGCACCCCGCAGGAAACTGTAGTTGCTCAGGCAATGTAACTCGGCAAACTCAGCCGAAGTAGCCATGTAGATACCAGTCTGTGTTGTGGTCAACAAACGCCCAGCATTCCGCACCGCTGCGGTGTTGAGCGATATAGTAATCCCGGCTGGTGGCTTGCCCCTGCCACCAGTGGCTTTGAATACGTTCGGGCCCTTGCAACAACTCTAGCTCGGCCGCTGACACACGCCGCGGCGGATCAAATAGCCACAGCGGGCGGCGATGCAGTTGTTGTAGATAACCGGTCTCATTGGGGGTGCTGTTGCGGGATGAGTGATTAGAGCCGTGAGACAAGCGTGCGGCACGACGGCTTGGGCGTACGCTACAGGCTTGCCAAGCGTGTTCCGGAGTGTGTTGTGCGGCGGCCTCGATACGGCGGCACAATCCTTCGCCGAGTCTGGCGTTAAATTCATCAACTAGAGTGCTGGGATCACCCACGGTGCCGGCCGCGCCTGCCAGTTGAAACAACGCATGACTCTGGCCGGACCATGTTTGTAAGCGTGTGGCTTGCAGTTCTATCGAGAGCACCTCTTCAGGTAACTCCAGTTGCTCCAGTTGCAACTCACTGATGCGCATGATCTCAGCAACACTTTGTTTGGCTTTGGCAAAGCGCACCAGCATGCTGGCACTTTCACACGACGAGTGGCTGGAGAAGCGCCAGGTCAAACTTTCACAACCTAACTGATGGCCGATTAGCCATTGTTGCAGCTCCGCAGCCAATTGCTGCATGGGGCTGCGTGGTTGGTCATACAGGGTGGGTTTGTCTCGAAGCGGGGAGAGCAGGTGCAGCACCTGCTGAAACCGGCGTGAGGGGGTGAGCGCTTCCCGCGGGTCGGGCAGATCACCGGTCAGTTGGGCCAAATACTGAAGCAGCGGTTTGCCAAAACGTTTGCCGAGAGACTTGCTGGGCAAATTTAAAAGCGGCCCTAAGGTGTAGATGCCCATATTGGCGAAACGCTCGACCACGGCATCTTTCACCCCAGCCATTTCCAGCCCAGCATCGGCCAACGGTACATCGGCCAATTGGCGGCATCCGGCACGGGCCAAAGCAATGGCCGCCCACGGTGTGCTGGCCACGCGTGTGGACACCTGATGCCCCAGGCTGCCGCACACCGCCGCAGCTTCCTGTGCTAAGCGTTCATGAGAGCGAAACAATTTCAGACTGCCGCCAATTTCCAGCAGTACACAATCCGGCGGTTGTAAACTGACATAGCCGCTGAAACGGTACAACGTGTCTGCCAACGTGCGCAAACGCTTCATCTCTGTCGCCGGCTCACGGTGCCGATATTGCAACTGCGGCTGGATGCTGTGGGCGGTGGCCAATGTCGCACCTGGCACTAAGCCGGCTTGTTGCGCGGCATCGTTGAGGAAAGCTACGCGATTGTCTTGTAAAACAATAAATACTTGCGTGGGGTCGTGTTGTCCGGCAGTAAAGATTTCCAGCGGCAAACGGGGGAAATGCACGGCTAGCCATAACATGTTAATGCACCGTCACTCTGGCTGCGGGTTGAGCTGCTGTATTTGGCTGTATCTCTGAATGTATCTCTGAATTTATCTCCAAGTCTTGTAAGTGTTGCTCTCCTCGCTGTTGACTGTCTTGTTGCGACTCTTTTCCTCGCTCCTGCAGGGCACGCCACAGTTCCAGCTGCTCGTGGATTAGCGCGGGTGTAGCGTACTTTGTATCGCCAACATCCGCAGCAGGCAAACACAGGTTGTGCAGCGGCCAGCCGCCGCGCCGCTTCAAGATGTCTACGCAGACTTCTCCAGGTGCACTATGACCCAATGCCAAACGAAGCTCTGCCATGCTGGAGTGTGCTGAGGCAGCCCGCGGCCGGAACAGGCACGTAAAAGTGCGACCTTGTTTGCTGGCCAACTGCAGGCGTTGGGTGTCTCTGAGTTTGAGTTTGCGCTCCTCCGGCCAGGCCAACACGCAGCTACAGCTGCCGGACTTAGCGGCGCGCTCCAGCGCCCATAACAGATCGTCGTGCTGACGTGGGTGTATCAGCAGGATTTTATCGATGTCGATGCCCGCTGCCTGCAAAGCAGGCGCATAGGGGATAAATGGCGGATTGATCCAGGCGATCCAGCGTTGTTGTTGGCTCAAGTGACGTAACGCCGGCGCCAGCAACCGTAACTCACCCACACCGGCTGAAGCCAGCAAAAACTCTGCAAGCCCAGCAGTTGGCCAGCCGCCCCCTGGCAGATGTGTATCTAAGCTGGCGTAGCCGGTGGCGATGCCGGGTTGCTTGGGCGCGTTATCCAACTGACCCGCACGCCATAGATTAGGATGTTTAAGCAACTGCTTGGTACTAGACATCTGGTACTGTATTTATTTACAGGGGTCGGCCAGAATAACTGTATGTATAACCAGTATCAAGCGTTTCCATGCAGATCGAGCAAAGCTTTGTGACCGGATCGATAAGACATACGTAGAACTACTTAGGCGGGCGTCTTCAGCGTTTGTTACATTTTCATGAATAACAAACGAAGGAGAAGGGTGTGGCGCAAAGTGAATCAACGGTGACCGGCGGCCCCCAATTGGTCAATAAAGTGGCAACAAATCAGCCGCAACGCCTGACTCAAGAAGAAAAAATGGTGGGCAAAACCCTGCAGCGTAACGTGGATCTCACGCCCGAAGAACTCGCCTCGGTCAACAGTAAGAAAGGACTATTACAGCTTCTCTCAACCAAAAACGTCAACGTTGAAAAAGCCCTCGTCAAGCTGCGCTATGAACAAGAGTTAGAGAAGCTGCAAATAGAATTGGTTAAGCTGCAGCGTGATGTACAACAAAACGGCAGACGCATTGCCATCATCTTTGAGGGGCGTGACGCCGCCGGTAAAGGTGGCACCATTCGCCGCTTTATCGAACATTTAAACCCGCGCAGTGCACGCATCGTCGCGTTAAACAAGCCGACCGACCTGGAGAAGGGGCAGTGGTATTTCCAACGCTACGTCACGCAGTTGCCCAACCCGGGTGAAATCACTTTCTTTGACCGTAGTTGGTACAACCGTGCCGTTGTGGAACCGGTGATGGGGTTCTGCACCGAACCGCAGTATCAGACGTTTATGCAACAGGTGCCAGAATTTGAACACATGTTGTACGAAGACAATGTCGAACTGGTGAAATTCTGGTTTTCCATTTCCAAGGACATCCAACAGCAACGGTTTGAATCCCGTCGTCAGGACCCGCTCAAACAATGGAAAATTAGCCCAGTGGATGACAAGGCTCAGGAAAACTGGGATGTCTACACCACGTACAAAGAGGAAATGTTCAGCCGCAGCCACATGTCTTACAGCCCGTGGATCATCGTTAGTGCTAACGATAAGAAAAAGGCGCGCCTGGAGAGTATGCGCTATGTGCTGTCTAATCTGGAATATGCCGGTAAAGGGCAGACCAATATCAATCTCAGCCCAGACCCGGCGATCATCGGCCGCTACTACCGCTC
The DNA here is from genome assembly GCA_028281005.1 of Pseudomonadales bacterium. Lineage (GTDB taxonomy): Bacteria > Pseudomonadota > Gammaproteobacteria > Pseudomonadales > Azotimanducaceae > UBA4421. The sequence continues at coordinate 65,401 of JANQKS010000063.1, read as the reverse complement.
GCGGCAGAGCATTGACTAACTAACTTCTACAGCCTGGTCACCTCTCCCGATGGCGTAGTAAGCAAACCCCAATTGACGCATATGGTCGGGATCGTACAGATTGCGACCGTCGAAGATAGCCGGGGTATTTAGGGTCTCTCGTATCGCTGCAAAATCGGGGCTGCGAAACTCGTTCCACTCAGTGACGACAATAAGTCCATCGGCATCCACCAACGTGTCGTTACGATTTTCGCACACCGTTACCGCGGCTTTGTCTTCAAAGAGGCGGCGAGCTTCGTCACGCGCCTCCGGGTCATAGGCTTTGACTTCAGCACCAGCCGCAGTCAAAAGCTCGATGAGAGTCTGACTCGGGGCGTCACGCATGTCGTCGGTGTTGGGTTTAAACGCAAGTCCCCACATGGCAAACGTGCGACCTTCAAGCTTGTGATTGAAGTGATTGCTGAGTTTGTCGAACAGTACTCGTTTTTGGGCGGCATTGACCGCTTCGACGCCGCGCACAATCTTAGCCTCATATCCCACTTGCGCCGCAGTGTGGATAAGCGCCTTCACGTCTTTGGGGAAGCAGGAACCACCATAGCCGGTGCCAGCGTAAATGAAGTGATAACCAATACGTGGATCCATACCAATACCGCGGCGTACGGCTTCGATGTCAGCATCGAGTCGATCTGCCAGGTTGGCTAACTCATTCATCAAGCTGATGCGCGTGGCCAACATCACGTTGGCCGCATATTTGGTGAGTTCAGCGGAGCGTACGTCCATGTGCACCACTTTGTCATGGTTTCGATTAAAGGGTGCGTACAGCTGATCCATCACACGGGCACCGTGTTCCGAGGAAGCGCCAATCACAATACGGTCTGGTTTCATAAAATCAGCTATGGCCGCCCCTTCTTTTAGAAACTCTGGATTGGAGACCACATGAAATGGGAGGTTGACACCCCGCGCCTTGAGGGTCTGTGCAATGGTGTGTTGCACTTGATCGGCCGTCCCCACAGGCACGGTAGACTTGTCGACAATCACTTTTTCGTGCTGCATGTGCTCGCCGATGCTTTTAGCCACCGACAGTACATATTTTAAATCCGCGGAGCCGTCTTCATCCGACGGTGTACCCACCGCAATAAAGATGATTTCGCCATGTGAAACACCTTGAGCAATGTCGGTCGTGAATGACAACTGATTGAGCGCGCTATTGCTGCGCACCATAGCTTCGAGACCGGGTTCAAAAATAGGCACTTCACCGGCCTGCAGTTGAGCGATCTTATCCGCATCTACATCTACACACAGGACATCGTTACCCATTTCGGCAAAACAGGTGCCAGTGACCAGGCCGACGTAGCCTGTCCCAAAAATTGACAGTTTCATGAAGCTTCCTTAAGTGGACTCTCTAAGCTTAGCCGGAGGGGACGCAGTTGTTGGCTTCACTATGCAACAAAATTGTTACAACACCGCTTCAATCAGATTAGGCCCAGGGTTAGCCAGCGCTGCTGCCAGGGCTTGATTAAACGCTTCCGCAGTCTCCGCACGCACCGCTTCAACCCCCATACTTTCGGCCATTTTGACCCAGTCCAGGTCCGGCCGAGTCAGTTCCATCATGTCCATGGCTTTAGGCCCCGGATTAACCGCGCCTACACGCATGAACTCCACCTGCAAAATTGCATATTTCCGGTTCGAAAACAGCACGGTTGTGACGTTGGTTTGCTCCCTGGCTTGCGTCCACAACGCCTGCACGGTGTACATCGCACTACCGTCGGCTTGCAGCGCCAATACCGGTCTATCCGGGCAGGCAATCGCGGCACCCGTGGCAGCGGGTAACCCCATGCCGATAGCGCCGCCGGTCAAATCAAGCCAACTATGCTGGGGCGCGGTGGCCGTCAAACCAGGCATCGCAAATCCACCGGTGGCGGCTTCGTTGACCACAATCGCCTGCTCCGGCAACAGGGCAGCCACCGCTTGAGCAATGCTGTCTGGATTCAGCGCTCCGCGTGGAAGATCGGGCCGTGCTAAAGAGACCAGAGAGGGTTGCACTGCTTCTGCACCCACCGCAGCCACCAGTGCTTCGAGCGCCGGCAAAGTATCTTCTCCCGATAATGAGAACGTGTGCGCCACCGCGTCGGTAGGCGTCAATTCACTGGCTTTGTCTGGGTACGCAAAAAAACTTACCGGCGCCTTTGTGTCGACTAAGATGATGTGTTTGTAGGCCTGTAAAACCTCTTCTGCCTGCTCCGCAAAGTAGGGTAGGCGGGGGATGTCGACACGCCCTTCACCTCGTTCAATGCGGCCGATGAAGGTGTCTCCCATCAATTGCGCGCCGGTTTGAGTGGCAATTTTGCCGAGCAAGTTTAACCCCGCTTCACTCACGCCCAAGCCGTTGCACAAGATCACGCACGGCTCGCCGCTGTTTAGAGCGTCGGCCACCGTACCAATGCGTTCATCAGGTACCGTGGCCTTAGGTGTCGGCGGTAGAGGTTTATGTGCCGCTTCAGCATCATTCCAGGCGGTATCGGCGGGCAGAATTAGCGTGGCGATTTGGCCCGCACCCGTCATAGCGGCTTGAACTGCGCGAGCACCGTCGCGGGCCACCTCGGTGGCGTGTTCACTGACCTGCATCCACCCCGATACCGGATCAGCAAAACCTTCGATGTTAGAGGTGAGTGGGGCATCCAGGGCGCGATGGTAGGTCGCATGCTCACCGACCACGTTCACAATGGGTGAAAAAGCGCGACGAGCATTATGTAGGTTCGCCAGGCCGTTGGCCAACCCAGGCCCTAGATGTAACAACGTACACGCCGGTTTGCAGGCCATGCGGGCGTAACCGTCGGCCGCACCGGTGACCACCCCTTCAAACAAACCGAGCACTGCACGCATACCGTCCTGCTGATCGAGCGCTGCGACAAAATGCATTTCACTGGTACCCGGATTGGTAAAGCAGACATCTACACCGCATCCCACCAGGGTCTGCAGCAAACTCTGTGCGCCATTCATCGCCATGACATTGTCCCCACCGAAAACGCGCAGTGTAGGGGGTTTGCACACAGGTGGGAACTTCCCTAGGCTGCGGTGTCCTAAATCACCCTTCGAGTTTTGGCGGATTCAATCATCATGGAATACGACTACGATCTTTATGTGCTCGGCGCAGGCTCTGGCGGCGTACGCGCTAGCCGTATGGCAGCCAGCTACGGCGCTAGAGTGGCGGTGGCTGAGTCCACCTACTTAGGCGGCACTTGCGTCAACGTAGGCTGCGTGCCGAAAAAGCTATTTGTTTATGGCTCCCATTTCCACGAAGACTTTGAAGACGCCAACGCCTATGGCTGGCAGGTGGAGGCCAGTGGCTTCGATTGGCCGACGCTGCGCGACAACAAAACTGCAGAAATCCAACGCCTTAATGGCATTTATGGAAGCCTTTTGAGCAACGCCGGTGTTGACTTACACGAAGGGCGCGCCACCTTGGTGGATGAACACACTGTTTCGATCAATGGCCACCAGCACACGGCCAAGTACATCCTGGTGGCCACCGGCAGTTGGCCCACGGTGCCGGAATTCCCCGGCAACGAACATGTCATCACCTCTAACGAAGCGTTTTACATGCCGCAACTGCCAAAACGCGCTGTGGTGGTTGGCGGTGGCTATATAGCGGTGGAGTTTGCCGGGATCTTCGCCGGCCTCGGCGTAGAAACCATCCAACTTTATCGCGGGCCATTGTTCTTGCGCGGCTTCGACGACAGTGTGCGCGAGTTTGTTAAAGACGAAATTGTCAAAAAAGGTGTTGACCTGCGCTTTAATATCAACGTCGAGCGTATAGAGCTGGATGGGGACATCCGCGTTGTGCATCTGACTGACGGTTCGACCTTAAACGCAGATGTGGTGCTGTATGCCACTGGGCGTCATCCAAACACCGCCGATCTGGGGTTGGAGAATGCCGGCGTGCAGTTGGGTGAGCGCCAGCAAATTCTGGTCGACGAGTATTACCAAACCAATGTGCCGAATATCTACGCCATCGGTGACGTCACCGATCGTATCCAGCTCACGCCGGTGGCGATTGAAGAGGGTATGTGCATCGCCAACAACCTGTTCACCGAGCGCCCCAAACGCACGCTCAACTATGACAACATCGCCACCGCGGTGTTTTGTCAGCCCAACATCGGTACCGTCGGTCTTACCGAGGTGGCGGCCGTAGAGTTACACGGCGGTGATCTCGATATTTATGAATCAAGTTTTAAACCGATGAAACACACCTTAAGTGGGAGGGACGAACGCACCTACATGAAGATGATCGTGCGGCGCAGCGACGATGTAGTGGTGGGTATCCATATGGTGGGTCCGGATGGCGGCGAAATTATTCAAGGCATGGCAGTGGCCATGGTAGCGGGCGCCACCAAGGCGCAATTCGATGCTACCGTGGGAATCCATCCCACCGCAGCGGAAGAGCTGGTGACGTTGCGTGAAAAGTCCAGGGAGGCATAACATGCAACACACAGGAAGCACTGTTTGACCAGTTTTGAAAATGCGCTGAGTTTTCTCGACAGTGTATTGGGGAGTGCCTTCTATTTCCCCTTTGCTCTGCTAGGCATCGGGTTGTTCTTCACCCTGTATCTCGGCTTTCCCCAAATCCGCTACTTCAAGCACGCCTGGTCGGTGCTGCGCGGCAAACACAACGAACCGGATGATCCAGGCGATACCACCCACTTTCAGGCGCTGAGCACTGCACTCTCCGGCACTGTAGGTACCGGCAACATCGGCGGTGTGGCGTTGGCCATTTTCCTCGGCGGGCCCGCCGCTCTGTTTTGGATGTGGGCTACCGCATTTTTCGGCATGACCACCAAATTTGTAGAGGTCTCGGTCAGTCACAAGTATCGCCGCCAGGACGCCAACGGCAACATGGTAGGCGGCCCCATGCATTACATGGAATACGGCCTTAACATGAAGTGGCTGGCAGTGTTTTTTGCCGTGGCCACCGTCATCAGCAGCTTCGGTAGCGGCAATCTACCTCAAGCCAACAACATGGCCGCGGGCTTGTTCACCTCATTTGCAATTCCCACTTGGGTCAGTGGTGCGGTGTTGGCGGTTTTGTTAGGGCTGGTCATCGTTGGCGGAATTCGGCGCATCGCTGTGGTGGCGGCTTCGCTGGTGCCGTTGATGGGCATTCTGTATGCGCTCGGCGCGTTGGCCGTTGTGGCCTCCAATATTGAAAACGTGGTGCCTTCGTTCATCGCCGTGTTCCGCGATGCCTTCACTGGTTCCGCAGCGACCGGTGGTTTTTTGGGCGCCACGTTTGCTTACGCGTTTAACCGCGGCGTGAATCGCGGCTTATATTCTAATGAGGCGGGACAAGGTTCTGCACCCATTGCGCATGCCTCGGCCCGTACCAAGGAGCCAGTCGCTGAAGGGATGGTGTCCATCTTAGAGCCATTTATCGATACGCTGGTGATTTGCACCTTGACCGGCATGGTGATCCTCTCCTCTGGGGTTTGGACACAAAAGTTCGACACACCTTTCGCAGAATTTGACACCAAAATTCTCGCTGGTAGCTACACTGATACCAACCCTGAACACGTAGCACAGCTATTTGCCCATTTGGACATCGTTCCGCCCGCCAACGACCCGGTGACCGCGTTCAGTGGCGAGGTACCGGTTGTAGACGGTCGCGTGCAAAGCACAGGCATCACCATTATTCACAATCGCTCAATTGCCGAAGATGTTCGGGTACTGACCGCGGGAACATTCTTCAGCGGCACATTGACGGTCACCGCAGGCAGTATTACCAACGCTGGCATTAGTTTAGAAGGGAGGTCGCTGCTGCATTCTGTGCCCCTCACGGCGCAGGCTTTTCAAGCCAGCTTTTTTGGCGTGTTCGGCGAATACGTGGTCACCATCGGATTGGTGCTGTTTGCCTTTTCTACGGCGTTAGCATGGTCTTATTACGGCGATAGGGCGGTGACCTATCTGTTCGGAACGCAGTGGGTCACGTTATACCGGTTGGCCTATGTGGGCGGATTTTTCCTTGCAACCGTAGCGGACACCAGCCTGGTGTGGCTGATTTCAGCGATCACCGTTGCCTTGATGACTTTGCCGAATTTGCTCGGCATCTTCCTCATGCGCAAGGAGGTCAAAGAAATGACAACCACCTACTGGCGCAAAACCCAAGGCGCCATACGCCAACAGGATTCACACAACGCGTAAACGTGGTTTGGATCGTCGAAGTTCTGCAGCTGCTTAAATGTGTTAGCCAGCTGTTGAGGTAGGTTCACCGAAACACGGCTGCTTTGGGTTTCCGGCGCAAACAGTTCCGCCAGCAAAGCCTCCCGAGGGTCGATGGGGCGGCGTAGACGAACAGTGTCCCAAGTGTCCAATCCCGCCAACGAAGCTGCGGCGTCAACGGCAGTTTGCAGCCCACCGAGTTCATCAATTAAGCCGAGCTCCTTGGCAACCTCACCGGTCCATACACGGCCTTCGGCCACCGCATTAACGGCTTCCGGGGTCATGCCGCGGCCCCGCGCCACCAAGTTAATGAACTGTTCGTAGCCGTTCTCAACCCGTGCTTGAAGAATTTTTGCCATGGCATCGCTGACCCCCGTAAACACACTATCGCCAGAAATGGCGGTAGTACCGACACCGTCGGTGTACACGCCATAACGGGACAGAGTGTCTTCAAAAGTAGTGAGAAAACTGAAGATCCCGATGGAACCGGTGATGGTAGTGGGCTCCGCAATGATCTGATCGGCGGTGGCGGCAATCCAGTAGCCGCCGGACGCGGCACTGGCGCCAAAAGAAGCTACTACGGGTTTGCCGGCGATCTGCAACAATTCTAATTCCTGACGGATTAACTCAGAGGCCAACTGGCTGCCGCCTGGTGAATCTACCCGGACAACGACAGCCTTAACGCTCGCATCCTGCCGTGCTTGGCGAATCAGATCGATGGTCGCGTCCGCCGCAACAATGCCATCACCACGTCCGGAAGATACGATCATCCCCTGGGTGACAATCACCGCAACTTTCGCGTTCGCCAAGCCCAGACCGGGATCACTCAAGCCCCTGGCCGATAGATAGGATTCGAAATCGATGGCATTCAGCTCCACCCGGCTGTTGTCTCTGAAGCCAACTTCTTCTGCGACGCGTACATTGGCTTGATCACTGGTGAGCAATTCATCAATCAAATGAGCCTCTAGGGCAGCTCGCGCCATATCGCCCTGAGTGGTCGCTAGTTTGCCACCTAAGTCACTGGCATAAGCTTGAACGTCAGCCGTTTCAATCAGCCGGTTGGTGGCGATGTCGCCCACCAGGTGTTGCCAAATATTTTGGTACAGCGCCTCGTCCGCCATACGCGCATCTTCAGACATGTCGTTACGCAAAAGGGGCTCCACGGCCGACTTGTATTCGCCGACGCGATAGACATGGACATTGACATCAAAATTCTGCAGCAGCTCGCTGAAATAAAAACCAAACCCACCAAAACCTTCCAGCACCACCTGGCCCATGGGGTGCATGTACAACGCGTCTGCAAAACTTGCGATGTGATACTGCGCTTGGCTGTAAAAATGCCCATACGACACTACTTTTTTACCGGCATCACGAAACTTCTGCAAAGCCTGCCCAATTCGTTGTGCGTGTGCCGGCGCCGCCCACGCCAGTTCGTCCAGATCCAAGATGATCATGCGGATGTCCGCATCCGTCGCCGCACCCTCGATGGCACTCAGCAAAGCGGCCAGTTCCACCTGAGCCATGCGCGGACCCGTGCTGAACAGTTCTGTGAAAGGATCCGGCAGCGTGGCAGCCTCTACGATGACGCCTTTGGGGTTGATCAACAGTGCGCTGTTTTGCGGTACGGTGACACTCTGGCAATTGGCCAACAAGCCAACCGTGAGGGCAATCAGCAACAACAGGAAAATTGTATTGACGACAAAATTGCGCAGTCTTGTAATGCCGGCGCCAATTCGCCCGAAAAAACTCGGCGTATTTGTGGATGAATGATCTGACATAGTCCTAATAAGCCATGAAGAGCTGCTTATTGCCAGGGCAAAAGCTTTAACATGTGCACATGACAGACAATAAAGCTGAAAACAAAGTTCCGTTGTGGCGCTGGCGTGAGCTCAGTGGTGGCTTAACCGAGCGGGCTGTGCAGGGTCCGGACGTGACCCGCGTTCGAGCCGATAGTCGCCTGGTTGGTTCCGGCGACCTATTTGTTGCGTTGCCAGGCGACCCTGGCCCACGGTTTAATCCTAGCTATCGCAGCAACGTAGACGGACACGATTATGTGGCCGCTGCCGCAGCAGCGGGTGCCGTGGGTGCTTTGGTACACAAATCTCGTGAGGAGCTGCAAGTACCTACGGACTTCCCCTTGCTGCAGGTGGCCGACACATACGACGGGTTATGGAAAATGGGCCGTTTGGCGCGCAAGCGTTTAACCGGCAACATCGTGGCAGTGACCGGCAGCAGCGGTAAAACCACGGCCAAACATTTCCTCGCGGCGGCACTCAACGCCTATGCGCCGCCTGGCAGCTTCAACAACCATATCGGCGTACCTCTGTCTTTGACGAATGCTCCACAACATGCGCAAGTGGCAATCTTTGAAATTGGCACTAATCATCCCGGCGAAATTTTACCGCTGGCTGAAATGGTCAATGCTCATGTGGCGATTGTGCTCAACGTACACAACGCCCACATCGAGAATTTTCCAAACTGGCAGGCGCTAAAGGATGAAAAACTCAGTATTTTTAATCCACTAGAGCATAAATCTAAAGCAATATCTGAAGATGTACTAGGGCTCGACTATGGCCTAACATTTGGTACCGGAGATACTGCGGATGCCCGCGTGACTGAACTTGAGGCGGACAAAGCCAACATTCTCTTTCAAGGCAAACAGTGGCGAGCCAGAGTGCCGGGCGGCGGCTTACATCGGGCCAAGACCGTAGCGGCGGTGCTATTGGCTTGTTACCAGATTGGCAAAGATCCACAAGCCGCCTGCGAACTTCCGGCCGACATCATCCCGAAAGGGCGGGGAAACCTGCACGTGTTGGACAACGTCGTAGTCGTCGATGACAGCTACAATGCCAACCCCAGCAGCATGATAGCCGCCATCAAGAGCTTTACCGAGTTGCAAGCACCAGAGCCCAAGGTAGCAGTGATTGGCGAGATGTTGGAACTGGGGGATGAAGCGCATCAAGCTCACCTAGACTTAGTTCCCTTGCTACGAGGGCTGCAACAGGTCTATTGCGTAGGCGAGGGCACCCAAGCACTTGCCACGGCGCTTGCGTGTCCCTGGTATCAAGACGCAAGCGAGGCATTAACCGGTGAACTGATCGCGCAGCTCAGAACCGGCGGTAGTGTGCTGGTGAAAGGTTCAAATCGAGTATTTTGGGCCAACAGCTATGTCGACGAGTTGGTTAAGACGCTTTCTGCTGATGCTTCTTAAAAATCTTAGCGTAGGCAATCATCTCAATTTCCGCTTCATTGCGGGTGGTATAAGGACCTTGGTCGAGATGTTCTCGGGTTGAGAAGTACCATTTGTCATTGACAGAGAACAATCGGTCAGAACGAAAGTAATGTGTTTCAGCGCGATCGCCTGCGCGGTTCATAACTGCGTGTCCGCAAAAACCAAGACACACCAGAGCATACATCCGACGCCTGCTGAACAGCTGTAAGCGTCTCGTAAACAAATAGTCGACACTTATGTTTCACGTGTAACAGACTGAAATTTAAGCAAAAAAAAGCCCGAACAAGTCGGGCAAGTACCATTAGGAGTCACACATTCGAGGCGGCTGATGGTTCAGTTTTTCGCCTCGACGTCACTGCTGTTCGTTGGGGGGAGACGTGAGCAGCGACAGGGTTAGTACAACACGGTTGCCGTCCGCATCCTTTGAACTGAGTCACAATTCGTACGTTTATGCCTTTTTCACCCGTTTTACGCCATACTCCTCGTCCCACCAGAACAGATGGAGATTGGCTTGATTGTCGACCACCTCGGCCGTCAGTTTAGAAACCTGCGATTAAGCCTCACAGCGGCATGCAACTACGCCTGCACCTACTGTGTGCCTGACGGAAAGCGCCTGTTACCCGCCAATGCAGAATTGGAAGCCGAGGAAATGGTGCGCGCGGTACAACTGCTCATCGACACGGCCGGGATCGAAAAACTCCGAATCACCGGCGGGGAACCATTGCTCACACCCAAGTTTGATGCGCTGTTGCCCGCGGTGATGCAAATGGGATTGGAAGACGTATCGGTGACCACCAATGGTCAGCTATTGCCACGTAAAGCAAAGCTCATTGTCGAGGCGGGCCTGCAGCGCATCAACATCAGCCTGGATACCTTAAACGCTGAACACTTCCGGGAGATTGCCCGCTCGGGGGACCTCGAAACCGTGTTGAAGGGTATTGAGTTAATGCTCGATGCGGGTTTAAAAATCAAAGTGAACATGGTGCCCATGCGTCACAAAAACGACGATCAAATCCTGCCGCTGCTGGACTATTGCCTGGAGCGAGGTATTGAACTGCGTTTTATCGAGCTGATGAATATGGGCCATCTGCAGGGCAATGCTCTTTTTGAAGTGCAGTTTTTCTCCATGCAGGAAATCCTCGACCTCATCGCTACGCGCTACGAATTCGCCCGCACTGATGCACCGTTTGATTCCACTGCAGCACGCTTCGAGATACCGGGCGCTGGCGTATTTGGCATTATCGCCAATGAAAGCGAACCTTTTTGCCGTACCTGTTCGCGGCTGCGGCTGTCCTCGAATGGCAAGCTCTACGGTTGTCTGTCCAATGCCCGTTCACATGATATGAATGAAGTTCTGCAGCTGCCAGATGCGCTGGCCATGGTGAAGTTGCAAAAAATGTTGAGCAGCGCCTTGGGCGACAAACAACTTGCCAGCTTCAGTGGCGAAGTCACCGTGATGAAGTTCATCGGCGGGTGACATGGATAGGTTTGATGAACTGTTGGCGCTGCACCAACAGCGCTCCTTGCCGCCCGTGCATTTGTGGGAACCCGAGAGAATCGGTGAGATCGATATTCATATCGATGCTCAGGGGGTCTGGTTTCACGAGGGTGACCCCATTCAACGCCAACCCCTGGTGAACCTGTTTGCCACCATTTTGCGTAAAGACGCTGCTGACTATTACCTGGTCACACCGGTTGAGAAGCTCAAGATTCGAGTCGACGACGTGCCTTTCATGGCCACTGACATGGAAGTGCGCGGCACGGGCGAAGCGCAAGACTTGCTGTTTACCACCAATGTTGGTGATGTAGTGGTGGCCGATGCCTCTCACCCCCTACAAATGCGGGGTGAAAAGCCTTATCTCATGGTGCGTGACGGGCTTGAAGCGTTGTTGACCCGGCCTGTTTTTTACCGGCTGGTGGATCTATGCGTTGAGGAGGGTGTTGAGGAAGGCGTTGCAGAAGGGGTTGATGAAAGCGGCACGCTGGTGGTGTACAGCCAAGGCGCCCGTTTTGCTCTCGGATCAACCCACTAGTCTCTACATGTTTGGATAGTTGGGTCCGCCGGTGCCTTCCGGAACCACCCAGGTAATGTTCTGCGCGGGGTCCTTAATGTCACAGGTTTTACAGTGTACGCAGTTCTGCGCATTGATCTGAAAACGCTTTTCGTTGTTTTCTTCAATCACCTCATAGACGCCGGCGGGGCAATAACGTTGCGCCGGCTCATCGTACTGCGGCAAATTCTGGCCGATCGGAATTGACGCATCCGCGAGCTGCAAGTGGCAAGGCTGGTCTTCTTCATGGTTGGTGTTGGAGAGAAACACCGACGACAATTTGTCAAAAGACAGCACGCCATCCGGCTTGGGATAATCGATCTGTTTCGAACTACTGGCCGGCTTCAGCGTGGCGTGGTCTGGCGTCGGGTCTTGAAGGGTAAATGGCATGTTGCCTTTTATAAATTGGTCTGCCCAGATGAAGCCGGCGCCGAACAAGGTGCCAAACTTGTGGATGGCTTGCTGAGAATTACGTGCTTGGCGCAGCTCCTCATACAACCAGGACCCTTCAAACTTACTTTGGAACGTGTCCAGCTTTTCGCCCCCCTCGGAGCCGCCCATTAAGGCTTCTGCCACGGCTTCAGCCGCCAGCATGCCGGACTTCATGGCGGTATGACTGCCCTTGATTTTGGTCATGTTAAGGAAGCCGGCGTCATCACCAATTAACAGACCACCCGGAACAGCCAGTTCCGGCAGCGCAGCCAACCCGCCTTTGACAATTGCGCGCGCGCCATAAGACACCCGCGTGCCGCCTTCCAGGACATTGGCGATCAGTGGATGGTGTTTGTAGCGCTGGAACTCGTCAAACGGGCTGATGTGTGGATTGGCGTAAGACAGATCAACAATCAAACCGAGCGACACTTGATTGTTTTCTAAGTGGTAGAGGTAAGAGCCGGTAAAAAGGCCGCCAAAGTGGTTACCTGGCCACCCCATGGTGTGCATGACCTTGCCAGGTACGTGTTTGTCAGGGTCTATGTCCCACAGCTCTTTAAACCCTATGGCATAGTGTTGTGTACCGCTGTTTGCGTCGAGCTCAAACTTCTGAATGAGTTGTTTACCGAGGTGTCCGCGACAGCCTTCACCAAATAAAGTGTATTTGGCCCGTAATTCATATCCGGGTGCGAAAGTAGCCTTCTGCTCACCATCCGCGCCAATACCCATATCACCCGTGGCGATGCCGCACACCGCGCCGTTCTCGTCGTAGAGCACTTCTGAGGCGGCGAAGCCTGGAAAGACGTTTACTCCCATGTTTTCTGCTTGTTCGCCGAGCCAACGGCATAAGTTACCTAAGCTGGTGGCATAGTTGCCGTGATTGTGGGTTGCCTTGGGTACCAACATGTTCGGCGTGCGGATGTGATTGGTGCCATTCGGCAGATAAAACACTTCGTCCACGGTAACCGGATTGGTCAACGGTGCACCCATTTCCTGCCAGTTTGGGAACAGCTCATTCAACGCCCGTGGTTCAACCACCGCGCCAGAAAGAATGTGGGCACCAATCTCGGAGCCTTTTTCAACCAAACAGACCGAAATCTCCGTGCCAGCCGCTTCGGCCAGCTGCATCAAGCGGCAGGCGGCACTCAACCCGGCCGGGCCGCCACCGACGATGACAACGTCAAATTCCATTGATTCGCGTTCGATTTCGCTCACTGTGTATTGTCCTATCTGCTCTGCGGAAAAGTCAGCCGACGATTATAACGCGTTTTAAGCGTTCCTTGACCTTGAATAGCTGCATAGCGACAATACGCCGCCCAAAAATCTCGGGCCGATTCCACCTCTTGGTCTCGTAGAACAAAAACTCAATACCAATACAGCTCGCTAACTCCTGTTAGTGCTTTGAAGTGAGGAACTTATGAAAGTACTGGTACCCGTTAAACGCGTGGTTGACTACAACGTCAAAGTGCGCGTGAAGCCAGACAATACCGGGGTAGACCTAGCCAACGTCAAAATGTCCGTTAACCCGTTTTGCGAAATCGCCATTGAAGAAGCGGTGCGCTTAAAAGAAGCTGGCACCGCCACAGAAGTGGTAGCCGTTGCGGTTGGAGAGTCCGCTTGTCAGGAACAGCTACGCACCTGTTTGGCGCTGGGCGCAGACCGAGCAGTGCTGATCGAAACAGACGCGGACGTTCAACCTTTGGGCATTGCCCGCGCACTCCAAGCACTGCAAGAGAAAGAAGGTGCTGAACTGGTGATCTTCGGTAAACAGAGTATTGACGGCGACAACAGCCAAACCGGTCAGATGTTTGCCGCGTTAACCGGCATGCCGCAAGCCACTTTCGCCTCTGAAGTCACCATTGCAGACGGCAAAGCCCAAGTGGTGCGTGAAATTGATGGTGGTCTGCAAACGGTGAAGGTAGGCCTGCCTGCCGTGGTTACCACCGACCTGCGTTTGAACGAACCGCGCTACGCTTCTTTACCGAACATCATGAAGGCAAAGAAGAAGCCTTTGGATGTGACCACCCCGGATGAGTTGGGTGTTGACGTCACGCCAACCGTGGAAACACTCAAGGTTGAACCGCCTGCCGAGCGTGAAGCGGGTATCAAGGTAGAAACCGTAGAAGAGCTCGTCGACAAACTTAAAAACGAAGCCAAGGTGATTTCATGAGCGTATTAGTTGTAGCAGAACACGATAATTCTGAGTTGAAAGCAGCCACCCGCGTGGCACTCGCTGCAGCCGCCGCCATTGGTGGGGATGTGGACGTCCTGGTTGCTGGTGCTGGCGTCGATGCAGTGGCCACTCAAGCCGCCGCTGTGCCGGGTGTGAACAAAGTCATCGTGGCTGATAACGCGGCTTATGCCAATCAGTTGCCGGAGAACATTGCACCGCTCGTTGTAGAAACAGCCGGCGGCTATTCGCATGTCGTGGCAGCCCACACCACCAACGGTAAAAACTACTTACCCCGCGTGGCTGCATTGTTGGGTGTTGCCATGATCTCCGACATCACCGCAGTGGATAGTGAAGACACCTTCCAACGTCCGATCTACGCGGGCAACGCCATCGCCACGGTTAAATCTAACGATGCCGTAAAGGTGGTATCGGTACGCGGGACTGCCTACGATCCAGTAGCCGCAGAGGGCGGCAGCGCGAGTGTTGAGGCGCTAGGTGCCGCACACGATGCCGGCAACTCGGAATTTATCGGTGAAGAAATTGCGCAATCCGAGCGTCCCGAGCTGACGGCCGCAAGCATCATCATCTCCGGCGGTCGCGGTATGCAGAGCGGCGACAACTTCAGCTTGTTAGAAGGTATTGCCGATAAATTAGGCGCCGCCATCGGTGCTTCGCGCGCTGCTGTTGATGCCGGATTTGTACCCAACGACATGCAGGTGGGGCAGACCGGGAAGATTGTTGCTCCCGATCTCTACATCGCTGTCGGTATCTCGGGCGCTATACAGCACCTTGCGGGCATGAAAGACTCAAAAGTCATTGTTGCTATCAACAAAGATGAAGACGCGCCGATTTTCCAGGTTGCAGATTACGGTCTTGTTGCCGATTTGTTTAAGGCATTACCTGAACTGGAAGCTCTGATATAGTTCGACCTACTCGCCAAGCAAATAGGAGCAATCCAATGGCAGTATACGAACTTAACAATGGGCAATTGTTGCGCGTCGCCCGCTCGATCGACGGTAAATTGCAACAGGAGTACTTTAGTTTAATTGGTCTAAACAAGACCAAACAAAAAGAAGTACGCCGAGAAGCAAAAGCGTTAGATCAGAAGTGGGCCGAGCGCCAACAGAATGCTAAAGCGAAACGCGTACGCGACGCGGACACCGGCAAAAAGCACTCCACCGGCGTGCGCGGTATCAACCTCGTGTATCGGCCGTCTCCGGCGTTTCGCGTGCAAGTGCAAACCAGCGGCAAATCACACGTGCGCGAGTTTTCCGTGAAGCGGCTTGGCGCAGACAAAGCTTGGAAAGAGGCGACCAAGTATCTGGCGGAGTGTCGCGGCTACAAAGCTGCGCCCAAGGCCTGGCGAGACCGCATGCCTAAAGTGCCCAAAAAAGCACTGAAGAAGCGTTAGACTAAGGCAGCTAATCCGTAGCTAGACCGTAGTACGTGTAGTAAGCATCAGCCGCCTGTCGCTAACAGCCAACGATTGCTATAGCGGCTGGTGCCTTTTCGCCGTATACCAGGTGACCGGTTTGGCGTGATTGTCCACTTCGTCCACCACATCTAACACCAGCGCAAAAAGCGCCATTCTCACCAGTACACCATTGTCCGTTTGGCGAAAGATCGCCAGGTTTGGATTTTGATTCAGATCTTCATCCAGCTCTTGTGCCTGGGCGCGGGAATCCCGGGGTAGGGGATGCATGATGACTGTGTTCGGCTCACAATGCTGGGTGTAAATCGCCTGATTCAAGCGAAACAGACCGCGGTATTTATCAGCCTCTTCCTGCGAAGGAAAACGTTCTTCCTGGGTGCGTGTGACGTAGAGGATGTCCACTTCATGTATGCCGTCTTCCATAATGTGGAAAGGCATTACGGAGTGGCCTTTGCCGCGCAGTTCATCTGTTATCTCTTCAGGTATCTCCAAACCCGGTGGCGAGACCAAGTGAAGGCTGATGTTGTCGTACAAGCCCAGCAATTTGCATAAAGAATGCACCGCGCGCCCGTACTTGAGATCGCCAATCAAGGCGATGCGCAGGTGGTCGAGGGTTTTACCATGGGTCGCCATTTCCTGACGCATGGTGTACAGATCCAGCAGCGCTTGACTGGGGTGCTCATTGGGCCCGTCGCCGCCGTTGATCACCGGCACGCGGCTGGCCTCAGCAAACTCTGCCACACTGCCGGATTCGGGATGGCGCATAACAATGACATCACTGTAGCCGGACAATACCCGGGCCGTGTCAAACAGCGACTCACCTTTGGCCAGAGCGGAGGCTTTCACCTCCGTCGTCTCGCGCACATCACCGCCGAGCAGGTTGAACGCCGAGCCGAACGATACCCGGGTGCGCGTCGAAGGCTCAAAAAACATATTGGAAGAAATGGCGCCCTCTAAAACCCGCGTAATGCGTTTGCGCATGGCGTAGGGGCGCACATCGTCGGCCACCTTGAAAATGCGTTGCACGTCCTCTCGGCTGAATTGACTGACCGAAAGAATGTGATTGCCGACAAAATCCAAGATTGCCTCTCTTAAGAGCGTGCTGAACTTGGCGTGGGATCATACCCGCAAAGATTGCGTGTGGGCATAGGCTGCCGCGGTTTTAGTGTGTGCCAAACACTGAATCTATGACAGTAGGAAGGGTCTTAATCATGAAACTGAAACACTATGCACGTACGCTCATAGGGCTTGAATGTGATCCAGTCATCAATCTGGGTTTGCTGTCCTGCCCAGCTACCTATGAGCGGTTTAGGTTTCACGCTAACTTATTGATATTATTAGACGCCAAAACCCGAGGCAGGATGACCGACGGTACAGCCTCACCTGCGGTGACAGAACGGCGACGATGATCAAACGGGATTTTTGAAGTACATGAACGAAGCGGCACCGACGATGGATTCAACCACAGTCAGCTCAGACCTCGAGCAAACACCGACGGCAACTCCGGTGACCGACGCCGTAGACGCGCCAGACCCAATGGGTGGGGGCCAATCTGACCCCACTGAGGCCGCCATGTTGCCGTTTGCCTTTGCGCGACGTTTCAGCATCGTCATCACCGGCAAACAATTGCCCGGCAACAAAGCAGATGTGGCCTGCAAGGGTCAGCCTTCGCTGACCACCCTGGCGGAAGTCAGGCGCCTGGCCAAGCGTGAACTCGATGTACGCGTGGTGGCGGAGGAGGAGTTTGAGCAGTTGCTCACCGACACTTACTCCCGAGATTCTTCAGAAGCTCGACAAATGGTGGAAGACCTCGGCGAAGAAATGGACCTCGCCAGTCTTGCCAATTCGGTGCCCGAAACCGAAGATCTGTTGGAGCAGGAAGACGATGCGCCAATCATTCGGCTGATCAACGCCTTGCTGGCGGAAGCCATACGCGAAAACGCATCGGACATCCACATCGAAACTTTCGAAAAAGAGCTTTGCGTGCGTTTCCGTGTGGACGGCGTCATGCGTGAAGTGGTTAAACCCAAACGCGAACTAGCGCCGCTGCTGGTATCGCGCATCAAGGTCATGGCACGCCTCGACATCGCTGAAAAACGTATTCCTCAAGACGGCCGCATCTCCTTACGCATCGGTGGCCGCGAGGTAGATGTACGCGTGAGCACCATGCCGGCCAGCTCTGGCGAACGTGTGGTGTTGCGACTGTTAGACAAACAAGCCGGGCGCCTGACCCTACAAAATCTGGGTATGGCGGACGAACAACTGCAGACGCTGCGTTCGGTGGTGCACAAACCTCATGGCATATTTCTCGTCACGGGCCCCACCGGTTCAGGTAAGACCACCACGTT
Organism: Pseudomonadales bacterium; assembly: GCA_028281005.1. GTDB lineage: Bacteria > Pseudomonadota > Gammaproteobacteria > Pseudomonadales > Azotimanducaceae > UBA4421. The sequence goes on along the minus strand of JANQKS010000063.1, from coordinate 47,541 downwards.
GTATGCCTCGCTCGCAGAGTTGTCCACCAACACCATCAACATTTTGACGGTGGAAGACCCGATCGAATACAACCTGCCCGGTATTGGTCAAACTCAAGTTAACACCAAGGCAGATATGACCTTCGCCCGCGGTTTGCGCGCCATTTTGCGCCAAGACCCGGATGTGGTCATGGTCGGCGAAATTCGCGACCTGGAAACCGCGGAAATCGCCATACAAGCTTCGCTGACCGGGCACTTGGTAATGTCGACTTTGCACACTAACACCGCCGTCGGCGCGGTAACCCGTCTTATGGATATGGGTGTGGAGCCATTTTTGCTGTCATCAAGCCTGGTGGGTGTGCTGGCGCAACGCCTGGTGCGTACTTTGTGCCCCGAATGCCGGGAACAACGGCCCGCCACCACGGCTGAACTACAGTTCCTAAAAGAAAGCTCCGCGACGGTATATGACGCCAAAGGCTGTGAAGCGTGCAGCCACTCTGGTTATCGTGGCCGCACCGGCATCTATGAACTGGTGGTGGTTGACGACACCATCCGCCAGTTGATTCATGATCAAGTCAGCGAACAGGAACTCACGGGATACGCGCGTCGCATTTCGCCAAGCATCCGCGAAGACGGCAAAGCCAAAGTCTTAGCGGGTGTAACAACAGTGCAGGAAGTGCTGCGCGTCACCCTTGAAGACTAACGCCCGCAGTTGGCCGCCTCCAAGAAGACAATAAGATCCAATGGCCGCATTTGAATACGTTGTACTCGACGCCAATGGCAAGCAAAACAAAGGCGTTATGGAAGCCGACAGCGCTCGCCAATTACGCCAGACTTTACGTGACCGCGGTCTCATGCCGCTGGAAGTTTCACCTGCCAGCGACCGCGGCAAACCGAAGAGCGACAACTTCGGAATCAGTTTCACACGCCGCATGTCCGCCCTGGATCGGGTTTTATTCACCCGCCAATTGGCGACCCTGATCGCATCCAGCTTACCCATCGAAGAAGCTCTAAGCGCGGTGGCGCAACAAACCGAGCGGCAGCATGTTTCTGCGCTCATTCTGGGGATCCGCAGTAAAGTCATGGAAGGCCATTCTCTGGCCAGCAGTTTACGCGATTATCCCAACAGTTTTTCCGATCTTTATTGCTCCTCAGTGGCGGCCGGCGAGCAATCCGGCTTCTTGGACCGTGTGCTTGAGAATCTGGCGGATTACTTGGAACGTCAGTTCGAATCCACCCGCAACGTAGAGATGGCGTTGTTTTACCCCGTTGCATTACTGGTCATGGCTTTTGTGATTGTCGGCGCCCTGATGGTCTACATCGTGCCGGACATGATCAGCGTCATCGAAGACACCGGCCAAGCATTGCCGTGGTTTACCGTGCTGCTTATTAACATTACCGATGCGCTGCGCAACTACTGGTGGGCTATCCTCGGCGGCGTAATCTTGCTCATCACGTTGGTCCGCTGGGCGCTGGCGCAATCAAACATCCGTCTGCGCTTTGACCAGCAGAAATTTGCCATGCCGATGATTGGCCGCATCAGCCGTAGCGCCAACGCCGCGCGTTATGCGAACACGCTATCGATCCTTACCGGTGCCGGCGTGCCATTGGTGGAAGCCATGAACATTGCCAGCGAAGTTGTGTCCAATACCTGGCTGAAGCGGCGCCTGCAGGAAGCCACCCAGACCGTCAGCGAAGGCATGAGTTTAAAGGTGAGTTTGGAACAAGTGGGGCAGTTCCCACCGATGTTGCTGCATATGGTAGGCAGCGGTGAGCAGAGCGGAGAATTGGACAGCATGTTAAACCGCGTGGCCACCTACCAACAGGCTGAGGTAGAGCGTATTGTGTCCACCATTGTAAAACTGTTTGAACCCGCCATGTTGCTGATCATGGGGGCGGTTGTGATGTTCATAGTGATGGCGGTGTTGCTGCCGATATTGAGTATGAATCAGCTGGTGTAGTGGTTGAGGAGAAGTGAAAATGAAGCACAGACATCGTTGTAAACAGCAGCGTAAACCGGTCGCGCGCGGTTTTACCCTGATCGAAATTTTGGTGGTGGTAGTGATCCTCGGCATTCTCGGTGCCGTGGTTGTGCCGCAAATTATGGGCCGGCCGGACACCGCACGCATACAGGCGGCGCAAACCGACCTGCGCTCCTTAGCCAGCGCGTTAGACGTTTACCGTTTAGATAATTTCCAATATCCCTCATCAGAGCAAGGCCTGGAGGCGTTGGTGGAACGGCCCAGCGGCTTTCCCGAGCCTAAAAACTGGAACCCGGACGGTTACATTAAAAAGTTGCCCACCGATCCCTGGGGTTCTCCCTACATCTACGAGCGCAATGACACCAATTTTACGCTCTACAGCTTAGGCGCGGACGGGCAAGACGGCGGCGACGGCCTCAACGCGGATATACGTCTCGCAGATTTGTAAGCCATGCACAAGTACCGCACGCCAACCGCGGGCTTCACCCTAGTAGAAATTTTAGTGGTCGTGTTGGTGGTTTCCATTCTCATGGGTGTCGTCGTGGGCTCCTTCACCGGTGTAGACCGCGAGCAAACTTTGCGTGGCTACTGCGAACGCCTCGCCTTGAAAATTGAACATGCGCGCGACAAGGCATTACAAGCCAACCGCGAGTGGGGCGTGTACATCGATGAAGACGGTGTGCGTTTTGCCGAATTTGACGAGATTAACGGCGAGTGGATCCAACGCGTTGAGAAACCGTTTGCAGCGGAAGACTATGTCGAAGGTTTACGTTTCGAATTGGAGATTGAGGAGATTCCTGGCGCCTTGGCCCTAAACAACCAGCAACCCGACGAAGATGAGGATGAAATTCCCAACATCGTTTTATTTTCCAGTGGTGAAACCACACCGTTTACCCTTTCTGTAGAACCGGAAGACTGGGAAACCACCCCCTGGCTGTTACGCTCCGACGGTTTTACCCGCACCAGCTTAGAGCGCGGTGATGAAGTTTAAGCGAATTGTGGGATTCACCCTGCTGGAGATGCTGTTGGCGGTGGTCGTGATCGCCACTGTTGGCATCACCATTTCCAACGCCATCGGCGGGGTGGCGAACCAAACTTTCACCCTAGAGCGGCGCACTATGGCCCACTGGGTCGCGCAGAATCAGCTACACCGTCTACGCATCAGCTTACGCAACGACAACAATGCCATACCGGAAGGGAAAGACACGGCACGTGTGTTTATGGGTGAACGGGATTGGGAGGTACGCACGGAAATTACCGCTACCGATCACCCCTGGGTACGGCGCGTTGAGGTAGACGTCTACGAACTTGAACCCGGCGGCCACACGCTGGGGCCGTTTGATCACAGCGTGGCATTTGTGGGGCGCTACTGATGAAGCGCATAACAACCCGCCAAACAGGTTTCACCCTCATCGAAATTCTGGTGGCCTTTCTGGTATTTGCCATTATTGGGGTCGTCAGCGCGCAGCTTCTGTCCAATACCATCAACGCCCAGGACGACCTTTCCGACCGCGGCGACCGCTTGGGCGATATCCATCGCGCCATGCAGATCATCCAACGCGACGTCATGCAACTGGCTGACCGGCCGATTCGCGACAACTACGGCGACCCTCTGCAAGCGCTGGTCATCGGCTCAGACGGCGCTATTGAATTCACCCGCGGCGGCTGGCGTAACCCCTTGCAACTGCCGCGTGCTGAAGTCCAGCGGGTTGGTTACCTGGTGCAGGACAACAAACTTCTGCGCGGCTATTGGCCGGTATTGGACCGGGCGCAGGATACAGAACCCGCCTATCAAACTTTGCTCGAAGACGTCGAGCAGGTTGAGTTTTATGCCCTGGACGGCAGCGGCAACGAACACACGTTCTGGCCTCAAGCCGGGGTGAGTAACCAAGACCCCGCCACGGCTTTGGTGGGGATCATCATGCGTATCGAATTGGCGCCTTATGGCGTGGTCGAGCGCATCTGGGAGGTGCCGAGTGTCTAAGCGCATGCGGCAGCAAGGCGTTGCTTTGGTCAGCGTGTTGTTAATTGTTGCCATCCTCATGGCGGTAGCCAGCCGTCTGCTGGCCAGCCACAACCTGGTCATCAACCAACATCAGAATACGTTTGAACAAAACCAAGCGCTGCATTATGTGCTCGGCGCGGAAACACTGGCGCGTCAGGCCCTCTATGAAGACCTCACCAACTCAGGTAAAGACAGCGACCATATGGGTGAGTTGTGGGCCCAGCAGACGATGCCGTTTGAATTGGACGAAGGCGGCTACTTGGAAGCGCAACTGCGTGATCTTAACGGCTGTTTCAATCTCAACAGCGTGGTGGGTTCGGACAGCAAGGTGGCGATCGAACGCTTGCAGCGCTTGGCCACTAATGTGGGCCTGCAGCCGCAGATTGCCGAAACCTGGAAGGATTGGATCGATGACGATATTGAAGTCACCGGCTTTGGAGCCGAAGATCGCGATTACCTCATAGCCCAACCGCCGCACCGGACGCCAAATCAGCCTGTAACGGATATCTCTGAGCTCTACTTGCTGCAGAATTTGGACCGGGAACAAATTGGGCTGCTGTTGCCCCACGTGTGCTTGTTGCCGGATTCAGAAACGTTGATCAATATCAACACCGCCAACGCACACACCTTAGCTTCACTGGACAAAGGACTGAGCCTGGCCGTCACCGAGCCCATTGTGGCCGAGGAGCGTAGTTTTGCGGACACCGGCGAGTTCATACAAGTCAATGAAGATTTTGTCCCTGTAGCCGCTGCGCTGACTGTGAACAGCCAATACTTTTCCTTACACGCACAAGCCCAGGTGGGCAGCAGCTCCGTGACCTTACAAAGCCTGCTATATCGTGACCCAGACAGTGGCGTAGTTACGGTTCTAAAGCGAGACTTTGGTAAACTGTTCCGATCAAATCTGACCGTGACCACCGAGGAAGCTTAATGCCGCGGCTTTTTATACGCGTTTTGTCTGAAGCCAACGTTCTACCGGACGGTGAGGGTTATGAGCTGGGTGTGGAGTGGCTGATCAGGGAAGCAGACGGCTCGGTGCGCGGCGGCGGTGTGACCGACTATCGTGGCCTGGCCGACATAGCTGATCCAAACGTCGACTGGTTGGGAGATCCTGGCAACACCGTCGTATTCCTACCCAGCCAATTTGTGTTGGTGGTGAATTGCGAGGTCCCGGGTCGCAGCGCCGCACAGATTCGACGCGCGCTGCCTTTTGCCGCGGAAGAGTTTGTCGCCACGGACATTGAGCAGATGCACATTGCCCACGGCGCGATCAAACCGGGTACGCCGGTGCTCTGTAACATCGTCGCCCACGAGGTGATGCAAAATTGGCTGGATTGTTTCAAATCTTTGGGCGTAAATCCTGGCGCCTTCATCCTTGATGCCGCGGTGTTGCCCCGCGATGAAAGTACCGCCAGCGTATTGTTTGACGGCAACACCGCGTTGGTTGCCAGCATGGCTGAAGCCGCCACCATCGACCGCGGCAACCTAGTGTTTGCTTTGAACACCCTTGACGTTGAGCACATTGTCACCATTAATGGTGAGTTAAGCGATATTGAGCGCGGACAGCTGGAGAACAATCCCGAGGTTGAGTTTGTAGCCGTCTCGGACAGCGGAGTGCTTAATTTTCTCGCCGAGCGTGTGCCCGATGCGAATTACATCAACCTCTTGCAGGAGCGCTATCAAGCCGCACGACCCCAAAGCGCCAACGCTGGCAGATGGCGCGCCGTAGGCGCATTGGCCGCCATCTGGGTGGTGGTCGCCTTCCTAGGCATGGTGGTGCAAGGCTTTTGGGCGAGCGCCGAAGCAGATCGCCTCGAAGCCGAGAGTTTTGCCTTGTACAAAGAAGCCTTCCCGCGTGAGAGTCAGCCCCGCACCCTGGATCAGTTGCGCCGTCGCATGCGGGCCAAACTCGGCCAGAGCGGCACCGGCGACGGTGCGGACAGCAGCACATTTGTTGGCCTAACCGCACAATTTGCCAACGTGATTGACGATGCCGGCATCGTCGATAGTCTGAGCTACACCGAACAACGCCAAGAGCTCACCGTGGAGCTCATGCTCAAAAGTTATGCGGATCTCGATGTCATCAAAGAAAAATTGGCGGGCGAGGGTGTTGAAGTTGAAGTGGTGAGTGCAGAGCAGGAAGAGAGCGGGGCACGCTCCCGCTTACGCGTGAGGTATGCCTCATGAGCCGTTTTGACAACGCCATGACCAGTCTGCGTAGCTCCGGTGTGGGGCGTTGGTACTATGGCCGTGAACGCAGCGAACAGCTCATTATCGCTGCGGTAGCCAGTTTAGTGGTGGTGTCCGTCCTGTGGATGGTGTTATGGAAACCCATCTCGGATTGGCGAGCGCTAGAGGCCAATCGTCATCAAAACGCACAGCAGTTGCTCGATTGGATGCGCAAAAACGAGCAAGCCGCCAAGCAGGCTGCGCGTTCAGGCAACCAAGCCAACCAGGCGGGCCGCGCGTTAATCCCGGTGATCACGCGGGCGGCGGACGCCCATGACCTCAAGCTCAACCGGTTACAGCCTGAATCTAACGGCGTAATTAGTGTGGTATTGCAACAACAATCGTTCAACCAAATTATTAGGTGGGTTGCTCAACTCAATGAAAACAATGGCGTTTCTATCGAACGAGCGACCTTCGATAGCGAAGACGCACCTGGCTACGTTAACGCTCAATTGCGGCTGGAGTAGAGCGGCATAGGTGCCAACAGCCGCCTTTAGGTAAAAACTCGTAATACAGTGTATTTTCGAGACCGCCGTCACAACCTATCCGTACCCCCATCAACGTTTTTGCCCCCCAGCGTCATAAACTGACCTTCAAGAGATGAGACTTTTGAGGGAAGGGACGTTAACCGATGGTTGAGCCCAACGAACTGTACGACCTTTTTGCCGGGATCCACACCCACGCCACGCGCGAACTGACGCGTTTGATGGATGGGTTCTACCACAACGTCGAAGACGGCTTGTTTGAGATGGCTTACGCCAACCAAGATCAAGCGCAACAGCGTCACGCAGTCGAGCTTATGCGCGAGCTGCGATCACGACGAAAACAGTTGCTACACACCTTCAAGAAGCGCATTCAAACCTCAGGACAAGCCTGGATGGGGACCCCAGCGGATGGCCCGGAGCTCATGGAAGAGCGCATGATGGCGAACGACATGGCCGGCAAGTGCTCCGCGCACTTTGGCTCTGTGCTACAGACGATTGCTGAGCGGACCTCCCATGCGACCCAACGACAGGTGGCACGCACCAGCTTGCCGATTAGCCCGGAGGAGGTGAGCTACGGTTTCTTACTTTCCTGCCGCAGCGTGAAGTTCGAAAAAGAAGCCGTGGAGATGGTGCAGAGCTTGTTTGGCCGGTTTGTGCTGGATCGGCTAGGTAGTATGTATGGGCAGGTGAATCTGACGTTGGAAGGGGCAGGGTGCTTGACTCAGGCTGAAGCGCCGTTGGCGTTGGAGAACAGTGCCTAGGGCACTGTCGGCTCTAGGGGAGATTCTTAACAATTCCGGGACCCAGCAGATTAGCGACCGGAAGCGGCAACCTCTTCCAGGCTTGAATCGCCAGTTCAAATTTCCGATTTCCCGTTGTCAATGTATTGGCAAAATCAGGATTCGAGTAGTACCAATAGAGTTGCTTCGGCTGTGCGCGCCATTGTTTCTTGAACTTATAAGTCGGTGCGTCGATTGTGGAACGGCCAAAATCAAACTCCGTGGCACCCCGCTCAATCACCGTCGTTAAAACGGTGGCGTACAACGCCATGTTTGCGCCGATAGCGTTAGCGCTACGTAATGTAGACGCCCAAGGAATTTCCCACTTGTCGTCATGCTTTAGCAGAAAAGCAGCGCTCACGGGTTTTCCTTGATAACGCCCGAGTACCAGGAGAGTATCTTCAGGAAACGTCTCTAAGATCGCGGAAAAGAAGGCCTTGGAATACACAGGCGTCCCGAGGTCTCGCATGTTGTGCGCAAAAACTCGATAGTAATCATCTAGCAGATCCATTCCCCCGGTGGAAAAGGAGATCCCAGATTTCAAGGCTTTGTTGGCTTGTGCACGGACCTTGCTGCCTACGGCAAGCAGTAGCTGGTCGCCACTGTCAATGTCGGCCAGATCCAGCACCATACAAACCTTGTCGGTTCGGGGAGTGTGGCCGTCACGCAGCTCGGTATCCCGGATTTCTATATGCGACAAATCCCATTTGTCAGCTTGTTGGAAAGCATGGTTTATGAGTGCGTCTTCAACATTTTTACCGACGCCAATGGCAGACCCATAATTTAAGTAGGGTAGCGACACCCCATAGTTGCCAAACACACGGGAACGAGTGAGCGCGATCGGCAGAACACCAATCACGTTATCGGCCTTGTCCCGCGCGGTGAGGTAGTGTGTTTGTCGGCCCATGACAGCTTCCAAAATCTCCCGCCATCTAAGGTCGTGATAATGACTACGTGCTGTAGAGGCAACATATTTCTGCCAGCCGTCGGTGCGATCCGAGATTGAGTAAGTCCCGGCAAAATTAGGCCTCTCGAAAGATTGCGATGCACTTTCTTGGGCCGGATTTAGGGGTGAATTTTCAAGCGCGTGCAGCGCTTTTTTGACTACCTTTAAGTCGGTGGAAAGCGCTGCTTTGCCTTCGTAGTCGTCTTTCGGCAACGCTTTGCGGGCTTTAGTGATGCGCTTTAATTCTTGTTTGAGGGCATCTGCGTCTGCCTGCTCTATATCCAACGACATACGTTAGGTATAACTGTGGACGGGTAATTCGTTCATTTCATCAAGGACAGACTGCATGGTGCCGAACGAATACAAGTCGAGCAGCGCATCGAGGCGAGATTCGACTTTAGCCAAATTGTTGTAATGTCTGAAACGAGATAGCCAGGATACACCTTCAATCCGCGGTTGCTCTGGGTCGAGCTCCCAAGGGTGTAAATAGAACACAAACGGGGCTGGCAGTTGACTCAAACGGCGCTTCAAGCAATATTTTGTAAAAGAAAATGGAAATAGGCGGAAATAACCGCCGCCACCCACCGGCAATTTGTAGCCAAACAGGTCGACCGTCGTGATAGGAAACTCAGCCAGGGTGCCACCATTTGGCAACGCAATGGAGTAGGGCGTGTGCGGACCACCGCGCAAACCGTAGCGATCATGGCGAACCGGATAGATACTGGAATCGTATTCAAATCCGGTCTCTTGGATGACATCCAGCGCCCACAAAGACTTTTCGGTGATCGAGTAACTGGCTGCTCGATACCCGTTGACCGGTTGTTGGCTCAAGTCTTCGAGCAGCTTTTTGGAAGATTCTGTCTCCTGACGAAACTCTTCGTGTGACTGGCTGTACACCAGTTTATGACTGTAACCGTGGGAAGCTACCTCGTGGCCGGCATCCGCCACTTTCCGTACCAGATTAGGGCATCTTTCAGCAACCCAACCAAGCGTGAAGAAGGTCGCTTTTATTCCCTTTTTTTCAGTCAGTTGGAGAAACTTCTCAGTATTGGCTTCAACTCGACTCTCGAGGCTCGACCAATTGCTGCGCTCAATGTTTTTGTTGAATGCAGCTACTTGGAAGTAATCTTCCACATCGATCGTGAGGGCGTGGTTCAATCTTGTTCTCGGCGTTCTTCTTTGCGAGATTCTTCTCGCGCGCTCACCGCAGAATCAACACGTTGATTGACTTTATCGAGAGTCTTGTTGAGCTGTTGCCCGGCTTTTTGCACCCATTCTCTTTGTTCGGTTTCGCTCATCACTTTCTGCTTAAGCGGCTCGATCAGCGAGTCTGCAGTTGCTGCGTGTTTGCGGTGGCCAAACAAGTTAATCCAAATTTCGCTACGCCTTCCCAAACCAAGAATTTTCTGGAAGTACCGATCAGGTTCATTACCACCTGCAATCAGCCCAATCAACGCAGCCACTAGCGAAATCGGGACTAGAACGAGATCTCTTAGCCCATCCACAATGAGTTTCGCTTGAAACACCAACACAGCCCAAATCAGACTCAGCCGCGATTGATGACGCTCGAATTCGAACTCATCTGGAATCTCTGCTTGTTCTGTTTGAGTCATCGGACACCTGCTTACCGGAGACAACACGATCACCGTGCACCTTCACCTACTAATACCACTTCAACAGTCTGGGTCAGTATGATTAAGTCCAGCAGTATGCTGTGGTTTTTCAGGTAGTAAAGGTCGTATTGGAGCTTTTCTTTGGCGTCTTCTACGGAAGCGCCATAGGGATAACACAGCTGCGCCCAACCCGTTATGCCTGGTTTTACACGGTGCCGGTGGGTGTAGTAGTGGAGCTTGTTCTCCAGATCACTGACGAACATAGGGCGTTCTGGACGAGGTCCTACAAAACTCATTTCGCCTTTTAGCACGTTGAAAAGTTGCGGCAGCTCATCAATGCGGGTCTTGCGAATAAATGCACCGATTCTTGTCACACGCGGGTCGTTTTGCTGCGCCCATACGGCGCCTTGCGCCTCAGCATCGACTGTCATCGAGCGAAACTTCATAACTTTAAAAGGCCTGTTGTCTAGCCCGACACGTTCTTGACGATAAAGAATCGGGTGTTTAAACCCGCTACCAATACCAATAAAAAACGCGGTGGCCAGCATAACAGGCCAGATAATGAGTAAAAGTAGAACGGCTGCAATCATGTCAAACGACCGCTTTGTACCGTCCCGCCAGACGTTTGAAATAAAACCGTCCGAGAACACCACCCACGAAGGTTGCAGAAGATCGACGTCAATTTTACCGGCTTCTCGTTCGATAAATGCTTGGACTTCACAGACCTCAATACCTGAAAGACGACATTCGAGAAGTTCATCAAGCGGTAAACCTGACTCTCCCGCCTCGCGGTTGCGCCTACGTTCATCGATGGCAACTACAATCTCGTCGACGCGATGCTGATTGCAGTATGCAAGCAAACTCTGATCAGTCGACAAAGTGCGGGCACCATAACTACTAACTAAATCTTGGTCGCCATTTGGATTCAGAAATCCGATTAATACGAAGGACCGTTGATCAGACTTGCGGCGCATTCTTGCGGCAATTTTCTGAGCACGAATTCCCGTGCCCAAGACCAATACGCGCTTTTTTAAAGAATCTTCACTAAAAATAAAGGTACTTAGCCAGCGAATAGCCGACACCAACAAGAAACCCGCGATGGCTGTGAATAGGAGAACACCACGGCCAATTTCTAAAGGGGGGACGAGAAAGGTCAAAACTGCGACTGCGAGCGTGCCAAGTAAAAACATGGCAACCGCGGTTCGGAGCATCATCCCAGCGAAGCCCTCTCGCAGGCGCGATTCGTAGACCCCCATCGCGGCCATGCAAATTACCATGACTAGGCTTATCGTAGCTGCCGGTAGAACAAAGCTCCAAAATTCGGGTAACGCCTGAAACCGGCCTGCATAGCCAATATACGCTGCGCCAAATAGCACCACAGCCTCGACAATTGCCATCATCAAAAAAGGCGTATGTATGTAGTGTCGCAAGACACGAATGTGTGGCACTTATTTCACCTCGTTGTACACATGCGCCGTTTAAATTGCATCCACGCGTATATTTCGTGTGGCTTATAGTTCTCTATATTGTAGTGTGAATTTCCCTTGATACTGCGACGAAACTTAAGTGGATTGTGTTTTCGCTCCCACAGCGGGATCCGAGAATGGAACGCTTCTAGAAAAATATCTAAGGTAGTGAAATGAAATGTCTGTCTGCGATCCGATTACATTGATCGAACACTGCTTTAAGCCAATGTCTGTAAGCTGATGGCAGAAGTAACCAATCGGGGAGTTTCCGATGGTTCACAAGAAACCAATGAAAGGCCGACGGAAAACTAAAGTCGTCAACGGGAACAAAGTTTTGATCGCTCGTAATCGACGGGTTAGACAACTCAAGCAGGGAGCAGAAACGCGTACACCTGCGTATGAGATTACTTGGTATTGACTGTATTTTACATAATATACATTGTGCGCGGAATTTTGGATCATCTCGCAACGTTCCAGACCGCGTACCTTTTCCCGAAGTAATGTTCAATTATCCCAATGGTCGCGGCAACATGGCTTAGAAGGAAGTAATAAGGCACGGATACTATGGATGGCAAACTGATCTCGAATCTACTGCCTGCCCAGCCAACAAACGCCGCCAAATAGAGCAATAGTTGGGTTACCAGCGCAAGCTCGTAGACTGGGTTTTTTCCCAGCAACCACAGGTTGCAAATCAACAAGGCAACTAAAAAGACCAGGGTTAACCATCGCAGAACTTTGTGGCTGAGCAGGTATATTGCAAACCAGCCGTGCCGAAATGGATTTAGAGCTTCCTTAACTTTCATTGTCGCCCGCCAAGCACGGTTTACGATACGCTTCTTGCGCCCAAATTCTTTGTTATAGCTTGCGGCGACATTCTCAAAACACACGGCCTCAGGTTCGTAGACATTACGAAAGCCCGCGATTACAGCCCGCATAGGCAAAATGTAGTCCGACAAGTCGTCGTATGCCAGGGGCGTAAAAAGTGACTTACGCAGCGCCATAATGGCGCCATCACCGCCTACAGTTGAATTCGACAGTGATTCCAATCTCTTTAGCTGGGTCTCTAACCGCCAATACAGGTTTTCTTCGCGTGGTTCACTGGTATCCGGATCGCGATACATTTGTTGTCCAGTTACCGCGCCAATCTGAGGATCTTTGAAATGCCCGACCATCAGCAACAACGCCTGTTTGTCAAACATCGCATTGGCATCCGTGAATACTGCGATGTCGCCGCCGGCCAGCTCCATGGCCTTGTTTAAGCCTAAACTCTTCCCCGAACGCTCTGCCATGCGGACTAAGCGCACCCGCTCGTGCCGTGCAACAATTTCGTCTGTACCGTCTTCTGATGCGTCAGAAACGACGATGATCTCAAGAAGGTTGTCTGGGTAATCCAGTGCGCGCGCGTTTTCAATCTTGGCTTCAATATGTGCCGCTTCGTTGTAGGCTGAAATGATCAGACTTACACGAGGTAAAGCCTCTGGTTCAGTCGCTGTAGATGCGGTGCTGACTTTCTGAGCAGGTAGATTCTGAGCACGTAGATATAGGAGAACCGGATAACCGAGATAAACGTAAACCAGAATAATCGCGGTCATCCAGAATAAAAACGTCATTGTTCATCCTTGTTGGATTCGTTACTGCGGTTCGCAAACGGTGTCCAGCCCCGCTCCACGTTACATATTGACCCAAAGAAACGTCGACATAGTAACACTATGATTTTCTTCATTTTGATAACCTTCTCCCAAGCCAGATAACAGCTAAAACGGGGAATTCGACTCTCTTCAGTTTCAATATGGATATTCTAGAATTCACCCTTTCTGGCGCTCAGGTGGAGTTGGCGAATACTCTACCAGTTACTGCGGGCGTACCCATGCGGCAGGGAGAGCACCCCGCAGATAGCATGTTCGCGGTCCGCCAAGGCAATACCCTGCTGCCCACTCAACACAAAGTTCTGGGCATTTGGCCTGATGGTTCAATTCGCTGGTTACTGCTGGATTTCGCCGCCCTCCCCGGCGCCCACGAATCGGAATTTCGCCTGACAAAAGTACAAACACCGGAATTGCCTTCGCAGGGGGATACCCTGCAAATCAGCAAAGACAAAGGATGGAGCCTGTCAAACGATACGTTTACGCTGCGTGCCGGTTCATGTTCACCGTGGCTAGCCAGTGTACACAGTCAGGCCGTTGACATTGGGCTGGAGCTCCGGCTGCGTATCAATAACCAGCCAATATCGTTCAAAGTAAACTCAGTCGAAGACACTGAACAGTCCGGGCCACTGCGGGCTGGGCTGGTTCTGGCAGGCTATGCGGTCTGCCCCAACGGAGCAGAACTGCTGAGTGTCGACGCAACCTTCACCCGGTACGCTTCAAGCCCGCTGCTAAAGCTGGAAATTACGCTGCACAACCCAAAGGGTGCAAAACACGCAGGTGGGCTGTGGGATCTGGGCGATCCAAACTCTGTAGAAATTCAAGATTTGGCCTTTGTTGGCCAGATTATTCAAACAGCCAGCTCACTTGAGACCCGATGCAAACTGCAAGTACAGCCTGATGCGCCATGGGAAACTGCGGAGAGCATTTATTTGGAACAGGTATCTAGTGGCGGTTGTCGTTGGAACGCAACTACTCACAAAGACAAATCTGGGCGAGTTAACCTTCCCTACCAAGGATACAGACTCAAGGCGGGTAACGAAGCGCTTGAAGGGCTTCGTGCAGACCCGAAGTTTAGTATTACGTGCGCAGAGGGAGGGCCCGTTCTAGGCGGCGCGGTTGAGGAGTTTTGGCAGCGCTTCCCCTCCGCTATCGAGGTCACAAACTCCTCCTTCAGTTTTAAGATGACTCCGTCGAGTCAAGACGTTGTTGAACTTCAACCAGGTGAAAAATTCAGTAGGACGATGTTTCTTTCGGTGGCGGCCGACATCGAGCAGCAGCTCCCGTCGGTGGACGTAAGCTTTACCCTGCCTTCCCAATACTGGAGAGATACGCGATGCCTTCCCAGGTTTGCAGCTGAATTGTCCGAGTATGATGAACACATGCAGGAGTTGATCCGAGCCGGTGTTGACGGAGAATGCAGCTTTTTCTCCAAACGCGAGCTTATAGACGAGTTTGGATGGCGGAATTTCGGTGAGTTGTACGCAGACCACGAAGCCATTAATGAACCTGGCTTGGTTTCCCACTACAACAACCAGTACGACCCTGTAATGGGATTCTTGCTGCAATACACGCTTAGCGACGACCGCAGATTCTTGACTTTGGCAAACGACCTCGCCCGGCATATTGTCGATATTGATATCTACCATACAAAGCAGGACCGAAAAGAGTATGCGAACGGTATGTTCTGGCATACAGACCACTACCTGGATGCGGAAACATGTACGCACAGATCCGTCTCCGCGCATCACAATCCTGAGTCTTACTGGGACTATCAGAAAGGTGGCGGGCCAGGCATGGAGCATTGCTACACAACAGGCTTGCTCTACCACTACTACCTCACCGGCGCAACCAAATCCAGAGACGCAGTAGTGCAATTGGGTGAATGGATTGAAGGGTGGCTGGAACCAAATTGCATGTTAGACGCCCTACTTCTGTTCAAGCGTCGCGAGCTTCCTGCCTTAAAGGCACGATGGAAAGGCGAAACCCCGCGTAGATTCCCGTTTACGCGTGGTACCGGAAACATGCTTAACTCGATACTTGACCTCTACGAACTCACAGCAGACGAGCGGCAGCTCAGACTTTTTGTAGCCGTAACCGAAGCTACGATTGACCCGCGCGACGACATAAGTACTCGACACCTTGAAGACGTAGAGAACACCTGGTCCTACACCGTCTTCTTACAGGCGATCGTCAGATACTTGGATCTCAAGTTTAAATTACGTCAACTTGACTCTGAATTCTTGGCCGTCAGAGCAGCGTTCCTGCACTACGCCGACTGGATGCGTGACAATGAAGTCACCTACCTTTCCCGCGCCGACACTCTAGAACATCCCAACGCTACTTGGGTTGCACAGGAGTCTCGTAAGTCAGCAGTGCTATACGCTGCTGCGTTTTACGCCTCGACCTGCAAAGACCGGCAGAGATATTTGGCTCGAGCCGATGAATTTCTGCGATATTGTATCGCGTACCTATCTCAATCCGAAGAGAGGAGTCTAACCAGAATCATTATATTGCTGATGCAAAATCACCTGGCGAGTTCCAGCTATGATATGAATGCACCTTTAGTTCTCGAACAGCAAGCCGTTAACAAGTCAACAAGGACCGGGATCAAGAATTTCGGCTGGCCTTGGCATCGTTCTGTTTTGGGGGCATTGAAAACTGTTTCACTCAGGAGAGAGCTTCTCTGGTTGGCGTATCGTTCAGAATCAGCCAGAAGATTGCTCGAAAAACTCAAGCTGGTTTAGCCCATGGCTAGTGCTGATTACCTAACCTCGATGTTCTACAGATTGCCTGTATGGCTGCAGAATCTGTCGATTAGTTCGTATGGTTATTACCTGTACCGAAAAAGATATGCCGGGGCGTTTCAGAGCTTGTTGGCAGAAGCGATCGAAAATCAAACAAAAAGCACCTCAGAGTTGGCAGCTTACAAAGACCGCAAGTTCAGGGACTTAGTCAAGCATGCCTGCACAACCGTTCCTTACTACCAGACATGGCTCGACAATGCGGGAATAACTGAGCACGACTTAGACCATGAGTTTCAATCAATAGCCGACCTGACCAAGCTTCCCGTCGTCGAGAAGGCTGAAATCAAAGCTGCACCACAGCTGTTTATCAGTAAAGCTAAAGGTTGCCGCCCCTACTTCACCCAAACCACCAGTGGAAGTACCGGCAGCCCACTTACTGCGTATGTTGACGAAACCACATACAAAGCTGCAATGGCATTGCTGGCGGCGCACGAAATAAGCAATGGTGTGGCCTTCGGGGCCGTTCGTGCAACCTTCGCGGGACGAATGATAAAACCGATCGACAACAAGGCGCCCCCCTACCACCGATACAATCGCGCAGAACGCCAGTACTTCTTTTCCTCATACCATCTAGATATAGATACGATTGCCAGCTACGTCGACACTTTGAACACCATCCAACCAGCGGAGATCATCGGTTACCCGTCGGCAATCTACAATCTCGCATACCTGATGGAACTTCGAGACTTGAGATTCGACTTTGACCTGAAGTTAGTCGTCACAAATTCGGAAACGCTGCTCAGCTGGCAGCGTGAAACAATTGAAAATACACTAAACACACCCGTTAGAGACTACTACGGCACCGCCGAATATGTCGTTTTCGCCAACCAATGCTCTGCCAGAAATTATCACTTTAATCCTCTGCTTGGGCATCCGGAGGTGCTGGATCAAGAACAAAAATCCGTTAGAGGCGAAGCCGGAGATCTTGTGGTCACATCGCTGAGCAACCGAGCGATGCCTTTGTTGCGGTACAAGGTCGGCGATACGGCGATCTTGGCCGCAGAAGCATGCTCCTGCGGCAGCAGCATGGACACAATGGCCCAAGTAATTGGACGAGTGGATGACTACGTGGTTACCCCAGACGGTCGCAAGATTGGAAGGTTAGACCATGTATTTAAAGGGATGAAGAATCTCCGGGAAGCTCAGATCAAACAGCATAGCCTCAGTGACTTGGAAGTACTGTTAGTAAAAACGGACACGCTGGAACCGCTAGATGAAGTAAAACTCCAAAGCAACATCAGAGAGCGACTAGGAGATCAAATAAAAGTAAGGCTGAGTTATGTTGATCTTATAGAGCGGGGATCAAATGGTAAGTTCAAATCAGTCATCGGTATAGATCCATAGCGCTGCCTTGTTAGCCTCATGTTACCGTTCTGTTCAATTATCTTACCCGCATTCAATGAAGCACAGGATATAGAGGCCTGTCTAGCCAGTCTTCAGCAACAAACCTATCCAAGAGATAGATTCGAAATCATTGTTATTGACAATGGTTCCAGCGACGCCACGACCAGCATCGCGCAACGGTTTGCTGATCACGTTGAGGTTAGGCCTGGAATCAAGGTTGGTGCGGTACGCAACGTCGGCGCCAGACATGCAACTGGCGAAATTCTTGTGTTCATAGACTCGGATTGCATAGTCGACCGGGATTGGTTGTGCCGGGGCGTTAAACTTCTGACCGGCACCAGGAACGGTGTAATTGGCGGCGCGCTGAAGGCACGTGAAGACGCCACCTGGATTGAACGGTACTGGTTGCTAAAAGGCAACAGACCTCAGCAAGACGATCTAATGGGAAGTTGTATCTGCATCTACTCCGAAGATTTCAGTACGATAGGCGGCTTCAATGAACAACTTACATCAAGCGAAGATACTGACCTGTCGTTGCGACTGAAAGCCGCGGGCTACAACATTCAAATGCGCAACGAAATGGCGGTTGTTCATCTGGGCAACCCAGCCACCATAGCGGATTTTGCTACACGTCAGATCTGGCACGCTGAAAATTATCTACAGCAACCCCAGGGTCTTAAAGAAGATAAGGTCTTTTGGCTCGTTTGTTTGCAATTGGCGCTGGTCCTAGCGTGTATCCCGGCTGGCTTCCTTTACGGATGGCTCGCCATGCTCTGGCTGCTTCCCCTACTCTGCGCTGCTCCCCTGGCACTTTCTTTCAAGCGCATGATGCGCGTTCGCTACAAACCACGGCAAATCTTTGAGCTATTGCCGATTTTTCTTTTGGACCAGATATACCTGGGTGCGCGCATCATCGGCCTGCTGAAGAGTCTTCTAACAATGTTCATTAGAGAGCAAGAAAAATGAGAGTCATGTTTGTCGGCGATGTTTCGTTGGGTGAGTATTATCTTTCTTTTGGGCACGGCCCCCAAAGCAAAGCTGATCATGCAGACCTATTTGCTGCCGTGCGCCCTAAATTTGCAGAAGCTGATCTAGTGGTAGGCAATCTCGAGGCACCTATCACGCATTTGAACGTACACGATCAGGATTACGAGTGTTCTGTATTGAAGGTGGCACCTGAAAAAGCAGCCATGCTAGCCAATGCCGGATTCAAGGTCATGCAAGTTGCAAACAACCATACGGTTCAACATAGCGATGCAGGTTTCAAGGACACGTTAAATCACCTCCGTAGTTTGGGTATAGCATCGATTGGATGTCATGGACAAAGCCTACATATCGTCGAAAGCGATTGCGTCAGTGTAGGATTTTTAGCTGCGTCTGAGATACCCGACAATACCGACGAAAAACAAACCAGCTATCAGCGCCTAGATGAGGAATTTCTCCGCAACGTGGAACAATCTGTCAGCATGTGCGATCACGTTGTAGTTATGCTGCATTGGGGCCTGGAGGAATCTATCTCCCCTCTACCCCGCCAGCGGGAACTTGCTCAGAAGCTCAAGGATATGGGCGTAAGTGCGGTTGTGGGTTCACATCCACATCTTTTTTATGAAATCGAAGCCACCGCCGGTTTCGTATCTGCTTATTCATTGGGAAATTTTGTTTTTGATTTGTGCTGGGACCAACGCCTGCTTAAAAGTGGCATTCTAGATCTGGAATTCGGTGATGGCACCGTAGACGGAAGGGTATGGCCTGTGCAGCTTACACAAAACGGCAGCATCCCAATAATTTCTTCAGATCCAGTACCACTTGAAGGTCGCGTCAAACTGTATGACCTGGGCAAAAACATGCAGAATCAGCAGATTAAAAAGTTACTCTACTTCTTCCGTCACATATTTATGGGAGATACCAGAATGAAGATTCGTTTTTTGGGGAGCAAGCTAAGGCGAGCATTTTCCGGATAACTTCTAGTGTCTCAAGTACTCTCAGAACTGAAAATAGATGAACTGGGGGGCATCCAGAGTGAATCCCACCGCCAATAGAATCACGGCAGCGACTGGAATACCAAGAGAGTAGCCAGGCAAAGAATACCAGACTCGGTCAATCGGTATCATCAATCTGTCTCTTGGCACGAAGTGAACCACTGCTATAGTCGTCAATATGCCACAATATCCAGCACTGAGAGACAGGCCTAAATCGAATTCCAGTAACCCCCGAGAGTAGAGCAATATTGTCTCAAGATCTGGAGACCTAAAGAGTAACCAACCGAAGACAGTAAGATGGAAAAAGATGAACCATTTCAATAATTTTGGTATCGCGTCAAGCTTAACCATAAAGGGACGGTAGGCTGCCAATAAAGCGCCCTGATAAATACCCCAGAGCACAAAGTTCCAGGCTGCACCGTGCCAAAGCCCACCCAACAGCATAGTCAGAGCCAAGTTTATCTGCGTGCGAGTCGTGCTACCCCTGTTGCCGCCCAATGAGATATACAAATAGTCTCGAAGCCACGAAGAGAGCGAGACGTGCCAACGCCGCCAGAATTCACTCGGGTCTAGGGAGATATATGGCCTTTCGAAGTTGGAGGGTATCTTGAACCCAATGACGAGTGCTAAACCAATCGCCATGTCTGAGTATCCTGAGAAATCACAGTAAATCTGAAATGTGTATCCGTAAAGCGCGAGGAGTAAATCCAGCGACGAATATGCTGCGGGATCCTCAAATACTGCATCAACTGCAAGCGACGCCAATGTGTCGGCGAACATCACCTTTTTAATCAAGCCCATTAGAATCAGAAGCAAACCGGCTTTGATTTCAATTGGAGTAGCGCGCACCGTTTGTTTTAGCTGAGGCAGAAAATCAGTTGCCCGCACGATTGGCCCCGCTACCAGTTGCGGAAAGAAGGAAACGTAGGCTGCGAAATCTAAGAGTGATTCTGTAGGCGCCAGTTTCTCGCGATAAACATCAATCGTGTAACTCAGCGTCTGAAAGGTGTAAAACGAAATTCCAATCGGCAACAGGAGTTCGCTGCGAAAGTCGCCCAACTCCCAATTGAACAAATCTCCAACGACGGTTACCGATTCGATAAAGAAGTTGAAGTACTTGAAGACCGCAAGCAAGCCAAGGTTTATCACCAAGCTAACAACTAATAGGATTCGCTTAATAATCAGCGTTCGAGCCTGGCTGATTCTTTTTGCTATAGCAAAATCAACAACAGACGAAAGGAGGATTAGAAGACTGTATTCCCAGTACCATGCACAGTAGAAACAGTAACTTGCAACCACCAGAGCTAGATTTCGAACGCGTCTGGAATCTTCCACAAGAGAATATAGGACGATAAACAGCAAAAAGAAGACCAGGAATTCAAGAGAATTAAATACCATGGTTCTACTTAGCTAATTGCTCGACAACTATGCGTGCTACCTGCTCATGTCCGCTGGCGGAAAAGTGGACAAAGTCCCTAAAGAATTCTGGATTCCTGACTAGTTTTTGATCCAAATCCACCAATTTAATGCCTTCGGCAGCCGCTACATCTCGCAGCACATCGTTCGCTTGAGACAATGCGTTAATGAGACCGTGTGGCGAGAGCCTGTCGCTGTAGATTAACATCCATGTCTTATCACGAAATTTGACATGCTCATCGGTATCGGAGTATTTCGCGGCGAACGTAACAAGTACCGGATCCGCGCCGACGGCTCTGACCTCGCTTACGAAATCCTCAACTGTTTGCCGATAAATGTTCAGATCGCGCTTGTTTAATCCATCGGGCAATTCTGCATTTAGCAACAAGCTCGATCCAACAAACTCTCTCACATCGCGATAGAGTTGGGTGGTTTCAATCCACTCTCCCAACCCAGCAGTGAGTCTTACACCTAGCGTTGGCCGCTGGTTGGGACCCTCTCGCTCAACGCCCTCTTCAAACTTGGACAGTCCAACCACATCCGTAAAGGCTTGGTAGAGTATGACATGCGTTGGACTCCAAGGCGTTGCGAAGAGTCTGAGAACTCTCTTGTTGTCCTCAATTGTGTATCCGGCCCTAGATGCATTTAGACAGTTGGCAATGGGTTCGACGATATAGGCACAGATGAGGTTTGGAAACACGCGGCTCGCAGCAAAGTACGTGTCTTCTCCATGAGAGGCGGATGCGATCCAAAAGCGAATTGGTTTTTCGTTATAGATCTTAGGGGAATCAAATAAACTACGGTGCCAGTTTGCTCCTGTTGCTTTCTCGGCCAACAGAACCCTGGTCTCACCCGGTTCTCGTTTTTCTTCGTCGGAAAAGCCTGTAACCAAGTCGTGCAGGAATATGTCTGTCGCTTCAAGGGCGAACAAGGCCAAAATTGCTACGGCTAAAATCGACAGTCTTAGGCGATTGCTAACGCTTAAGACGATTTTCATTGCAGACGGCCTCTACCAACATCCATTTCACCCAGTCCCGGCTATAAACTATCCAGTTGCAATCGGCGCGAGTGAAAGTCCGATGTAGACCACAACCCCTTTCGTGAAGACTTGTCCTTTCGTGATGACTACTGACTTCCAGATCAGATGTCGCTCAGGAGCAGCGGCGGTTTGGGTATTGCACTGTACAAGTCCGAGGGGATCTCACTGGCAATATAAACGTCATCTATTGAATACCACTCTTCATGCAACTGCTCATTCGGATACAGGTTGAAAAAATCATTGCCTCCAATCGCAACAACGTTCCACTTAACCATTTTGTTTTCAGAGTTTGCTTTTACCCATGGGATGCTTTCGTTGTGCAAGATGCGTTGTCCATTAATCCACTGGCTCAATATCCCATCTTTGACTCCGATACCGGTGTTCATCTTTACGTAGAATGCCACGTGCATCCATGCATTCCCGTGCACTTGTTCGTCCTCCACGACCCCGTCAGGATCATCAATCACAAAACTACCCGGATTCGAGTAGTCTGGCAGTTGAGGATCTGCACCACCCGGCGCCATGCCCCTTTGGTTGCTTGCCCAGTTCAAAGCCATATCACCAACGCCTTTTAGCTCTCTTGGCAGGCCCGCAACATCGTTGTTGGTCATACTGTAGTTTTCGCCATGAGGACCTGCGCGCAGCGATATGCTGTTGCGGTATCCATATGAATTGTGCATGTAGTCCCAGAATACAACGGGGCCCGTTGTTTCACCCCCGCCAAATCCGGTTATGCGATAAGGGTCTACCTCATCCCAACTGTAAATTCGGAACAGTTTTGAAATACCACCGCGCCTCCATTCAGGCGAAAACTTTATCCAGAAACTCACGAACAAAGCGTCGTGCCCTTCGGGGAAATGTTTCATCATCATGCTTTCGGAGTTCCACTTGTTCCAACCCGGGTCGTAGGATTCCCTCCAACTGACCATGGACTTACCAGTGCCGCCCCGCGCTTTGTCAGCGTTACTGGCAAGTATCTCTATAGACTCATGATGTTCGGGGTAACCTTCGGAAGGGTCCCAATAAGATTCCTGCCTAACGGCATCCCAACCAGGCGGGAGGTCAGCATTTGCTGCAATGTTCAATGATTGAGGAAAGTCGCTCACCCAATCTGCCTGTTGGTCAAAAGTTTCCTCGAATAGCACTTCCGCATGCGCCTGCGCGACGAACAACAGACTGGCAAGGAACAGTGTGCGTGAGTAACTTGTGAAAATGGTCATGATCGCCTCTCTCTTACGGACGGGTCAAAGTATCGGGTGGTCAGTGGTGACATTTCTTCGAGTCAATCACAACTTTGTATTACCTTTAATCCCATCGTTAAAAACGTGAGATAGTTCCCAACTGATATGCCAAGCAGCTACCAGCTAAGATTGAAATAGTCGCTCCGGCTAAAGTAGTTTCGCTAGCGACTGAGTCAGTCACAAATTGCCTTAAGGATCTTTCATTTGATTGAAAATGTCTGCTAGCTGCTTGGTCCGATGACGACGCCCGTAGGTGTCGACTTCACGTTGCTCAACAGACAGTTCTGGCAGAGCAGACAACAACGATTCTATACCTTTCTGATCGTCCATATCGCAGACCAAGCAGCCAGCCACATCCTGCATCAGGTTGGCGGTTGCGTGTCCTTGCTTACCCAACACCATAATCGGTTTGCCAGTAGCGATGTATTCGTAGGCCTTGCCCGGAATCTGGTGTCGGAAAGCCTCACCTTGCATAAGCAACAAATAGTCCGCTGTTTGCATTTCTTTGACAGAAGCTTCATAGGGAAGCGATGGAAGAAATTCCACCACGTCTTGCAAACCGTGTTCAGAAATCAACATTGCAGAGGTTTTCTTGGCTTCCGCCCCGCGAAAACGAATACGGAGTTTCTGTATATTATCATCATCAGGATGTTGCGCCCGAAGGCTGACTAATGCATTGATTAGAGTTTCGGGGTTACGCCCCAACGAAAGTATGCCGCTGTGCAGCAGTAAACGTTCATCACCGTCCTGCCCTGGTGTTTCTGCCTTATTGTCGATGTCATCAAACATATCGTCATTGTAGCCGTTGGGTATAACACTCAGATTGTCTAGGTTTAACGCAGGATAAGTCATTGCGTAGAAGTCTTTCATGCTAGCCGTAGCAAAAACCATGTGGTCTGCGTTGGCCACCGTGCGGCGATCCACCCAGCGCGCAATTGGGTTAGTGTATTGTCGGTCGGGCTCACCCGTGCGTGGATCCATAAGATAATGATGATGGGCCGGGTCTCTGAAATCGGCGATCCAACGTACACCGCTCATCTTTGCCAGGCACAGGCCGATCCAATGAGTCGTGTAGTATGGAAACGTTGTATAAATGAGATCCGGTTTGTGCTCCCGTATCAAAGACAGACCCTTGACAATTGCCGAAAAAAACCAAGTCACGTAGCGGTCTGGGTAGGCCATCAGATCCAGATATTTACCTTTGATGGTGAGATGCCTGAGCGAATCTCGAGCATACGAACGGAATACTTGCACGCCCTCAGGGAAATCTGATTCTGATTCTGCTTCGACTTCTTCATAGGCTGCAACATCGGCGGTTAGGACGATTGGCTGCCATCCGAACTGTGGTAAATATCTGGAGAATTTGAGCGTGCGCTGCACGCCACCACTACGGCACGGAGGGTACTCCACAGCAATCATCAGCACCTTACTGCGCCGCTCTTCAAACATGGTACTGGTGTATCTTGATGTGTTAACGTCATGAATTGTAGTTATATCCTGGCGGCGTGACCAGATCTCCTTGAAGAAAGTCTTACATATTGTTTTTTACCTGCTCGCTCTGCCTCTGCTGCTGATCTTCTGGCTGTTCCAGCCAGTACTTGGCAAAGATCGGAGCTTTCAATTCTGCTCGCAGTTAATCAGCCTGCCTCCCGGAACACCGGGCAATTATCTACGCGCGGCATTTTACGCGATGCTGCTGCCTCGGTGCGATGTTGAAAGCTCGATTGGCTTCGGCGTAATTTTTTCTCACGCTGATACGGAATTAGGTAAACGCGTCTATATCGGCCCGCAAAGTAACATTGGACTTTGTGTCCTGGAGGACGAAGCCATTCTAGGCAGCGGTGTTCACATACTCAGCGGTCGAGGCCAGCATAACTTTGATAATCCTAATGTACGCATTCAAGACCAGGGCGGCAAATACGAAAAAATCACCATTGGACAAGATTCCTGGATCGGCAACAATGCCACTGTGATGGCAGATATCGGTCAAAAGTGCGTGGTAGGTGCGGGCTCAGTGGTCACCAAACCCGTCAACGATTTTTCTATTGTTGCCGGTAACCCCGCTCGACTCATTGCCCAACGAAAAGACAGTGTTGCCTAGCCAGATTGTCGCCGCGTTTTTAACCTCGCAAGAGCTAACTCAAGAATCTGCCTCTCAGCACCTTTTGGACGTCCCAACACAAGCCATCCCACTACTAGGACAACTCCATAAACCAACGCGCCAATCGCCACCGCAACAAACAATTGTGTGACCAATGGCAACGGCATTGCCGCCAACCACGGCAATACCACTTGTGTATTTACCAACAGCATCGTGCTGGCTGCGAGGAATGGGCGTGTGATCACGGCAAGCACACGAAAGAGGTTGACCGCCAACTGATGACTGACCAGCCCGTACACAAAAATGCTAGTGGCGATACTTGCTACAAGATGAGCTTGTGCCACGCCTTGCGGTCCAAGTTCACTGACCCACAAAAAAACCAATGGTACGAAGCAGATGAGAGAAACAACTACATTGATGAAACAGAGGTGTGTTCGATTCATCGCCATAAATACATATATACAACAGGTTGAAACGCTGCCCACGCCTAAACTGGCACTGAGCAATGCTACAGGTGTGGTCGCCTCGAGCCAGCGTTCTCCAAGCAAAACGGGTACAGCCAGCACTGCAACAGAAGAAAGTCCAAATCCCAGCGGCATGATTATGGTCGCTTGCAAACCCAATACCTGGAGGAAATTATCCCGAAGCTTAACCAGATCCTCTGCCAACATCGCAAATCCCGAGTAAACAGGGCGATTCATGCCTGCGCTGATTTCTTGAGATGCAGCCTGACTGAGCTCCGAGGAGATGCTGTATAGACCAACCGCATGCGTAGATACCATCTTGCCGAGAACAAGGTTCGGAAGCTGAAGGAGCAGATATCCGCCCAAATTCATAAGAAACACCCATTTAGAGAAATGGAATATTTCCGCAATACTACGGAGTGAAAAGTTTGGCCAATATGGCCGAAACCAATATCCAAATAGCAACCTGAGGCTGCGCCCAACCACAATCCCTATCACCAGAGCCCAGTAGTTTCGCAGGATAACTGCCAGGGTTATTGTGCTGACGAAGTTTATGGATTTGATCAGGACATCCAGTTTGAACTCCATATCGAAGCGTAACTCCCGCCGAAAATCCACCAGCGCGATGTTGTTCAGTCCGGACAGAAACATGCATCCGCTCAGAGTTTGCACGATTAGAGTTAATCGCGAATCGTCATAAAATGATCCAACCGCGTCACTGAGAAAAAAGAGAACTAGAGCCAGACTTGTATACAGCGTGAGCTGAAACGTGAACGCCGTGTGATAATCATGCGGTTCCAGTTTTGGTTTGCGAACCAGCGAAAAATCGACCCCGAACTGGGCAAACATTTCCAGAATGGCATACAGCGACATGGCGATGGCTACAACACCGTAATCGTCGGGTGTGAGCAGACGCGCTAAGACGATTGTGCTCACAGCGCCTAAACCACGCAACACGATGCGCAAGGCCATCATCCACAACGCTCCCCGGGCTACACGACGACCAAGGTTTGCAGTCGATCGGCCATCGATCGTGGTTTCTGAGTGGCGTGTGGTTTCAGGCACCGTTTTGCTTAAGCCGAGATGTATTACGATATAGGTCGACGTAGGCATCAATCATCTGTGCAACCTGAAATCGGTTGCTAAATTCCTCGAGCGCACCTTGTCCAAGCCTACTACGGACGGTGGCTTCTGCTAGTTGAAGCATGGCTGAGGTGAGTTCCTGCAAACTTCCCGAAGGGAATACAAGGCCAGACACTTCGTGTCTTACTATCTCAGGATTCCCCCCTGCATCACTGACGATCGATGGTCGCCCCGTGGCTAATGCCTGCAATAGTGTCATTGACGTCCCCTCGCTGAGAGACGGCAGAAGGAATACATCAATCAGCTCAAAATAGGCTGCCGGATCGGATTGGAAGCCCGCGTGTATTACGTGATCTATTAGGTTCAGTTCTTTCACCAACGACTCGTTGCGCGCGCGTTCGGGACCATCGCCTACAATCAGTAAACTAGCGTTGAGACCCTTTTTCAGAAAGTCAGCAAAGGCGCGAAGCATCAGTTCATGGTTCTTTATCGGATCTAGACGTGCCACGGTCCCAAAGACTAGTTTCCCTTGTAGACCCAACTGATGAAGCAGTTCCGCCACATCTGAGCTGGGCACACTAACCGGTTGTAGTCCGTTATAGACGACTACCACTTTGCTGCGGTGAATCCATTCATAGTGGTGGAGAGCATTTCGTGTGGCATTTGATATGGCGGTTACGGTGACTCCCCGCGTGAGAATTTGATTTAGTAGACGTCTCTTCCAGCTGTAAACATCTGGAAAGAAGCGACCGTGTTCGGTGAATATGACTCGAATCGACAAGCCGATTGCCGCCAACCTGCCATACGTGAAGGGTGTGTACTGGTGACAGTGCACAACATCTATCTCATGTTTGCGGAGGTGCGCTCGCAGAGACTTGAGCAAATGCCAGTCAAAACCTGGACGACGCTCGAGCGCGTCAACCTTAACTCCCAGAGTCGCCAATTCTTCACCAAATGGCCCAATCCGGCCATCTATACACAATACAGAATGCTGGATTTGTTTACTTTTACCACTTATCACAAGTTGCCTGACAACCTGCTCCGCGCCGCCGATACCCATATCGAATGTGACATGCAGAATGCGCATTTGAGAACGTCAGCTTTTGAGGTCAGCAGACCGTAGGATCAGGGAGCCGAGACATGCACCCAATGCCGCCTCGGTTTGACTTAAGACCCAGCCTTGATAGAGGTAGACACGCTCAGCTGCAAAATCAGCACGGATTGCTCTTTCTACCCCCGGTTTATCACCCACCCGACCTAGGTGTGCGCTCAAGAACTCAACAGGCGCCAGACGCGAGTTTTCCATCCAGTCCTGGTATAAGTCGATCAGCATGTGAGCGTAATCCTCACCCGACCGCTCCTCACCCAACTTGGCACCTGCTGCTGGTGCCAGTAATGATGAAGCAAGTAACATGGCCAACAATTCGCGACGGTTATAGGCGGTCATACTCAATCCTCCTTAAGATAATCGGCCAACCGACAAGCGAGTGCAACAATGGTCAGAGTGGGTGGGACGTGACCACCTGTTGAGAATACTGAGCTACCGGCTAGGTATAGGTTTTCCGTACCGAACACGCGGCAGTGTTTATCGCACACGCCATGTTCCGGACTGTCGGCCATCCGGGTACTGCCCATGTGGTGATGCGCGAAGCCCATTTGACTGCCCCAGATCTGACCCTCGAACTGGCGCATTACCCGCATACGCGCGAGACCCAGGCGACCGAGTTCCATTGCGGTTGCGTCAAGGGTACGCCAAACTCTGGCTTTATCCCTTTCGGAAACGCGCCATCTGACGTGCACACGTGGCAAGCCGTACGGATCTTTGTTACTACTGAGTGTCACGCGGTTGTTTGGGTCTGGAGACTGCTCAACCATGGATACAGACTGATAAGCGATTTTCTCCCGCGCATGATCAAACAATGTCGTGTCAAACGCACGACGGGCAAGTGCTTCGAGAACCATATCGAGATCGGCGAAGAGTGAGCCAAACACGGCGCCGGCGTGTGCAGGCCAATCTAAATCGCGTGCCGCATAACTCAGTGCATGAAAGGCAGCGATTCCTTCCGATATTGTATATTCAGTGGCTTTGGTAATCGGCATGCGGAGGTTGGTCGTTTCCATCTCCGACAACTGCGACTTGGCTAACTTGAAATATCCGACGACCCAACGATCATCATCAGCTCTGCCCTCGTAAAGGCCAAGCTCCGGCATCCCAACCGGGTACATGTGTGCGGCGCGCACCGTTGGATGCTCCATGAAATAACGCCCGACACAATCTCCCTGGTTGCCAATGCGATTGTTGTAGCGCACGTTTGCCAGCAGCAGCATGCGAGCATTTTCGATACCGCCCATACACAGCACAACCTGATCCGCATCAACCCGCCACCGCTGCCCAGTGCTGGATTGGCATTGCACTCCGGTTATCCGACTGGTCGCGGTATCGAATAGAAACTCCGTTACACGGGCATCAGTGACAATCCGGGTATTAGAGGCCGCCTGCAGTGATTCACCCAATGCAACAAAGAAATGAGTGGGTGGTATAGAAGCTTTGGCGATGCCTGTGGTCAGTTTCTCCGAACCTGCGGTCAGCAGTGGTAAATTGAGTCTTTGCGACCAGTGGGCAGACTCATATCCGTCAGAGCCAACCCCACAATAAGAGCCTGCCTTGTTATAATAGGGTTGAAGATCTTCGAAAGTGATCGGCCAGCCACTGTTGGGAACCCAGGACCGCTGTAGGAAATCCTCCGGATCCAGAGGGGATGTGTTGTTTTCCCAATGATTGCTGCTGCCACCCAGCATCGCCAGTCTTGAAATGGTAGTCCTTGGAAAAAGCTGGGAATCGCTGCTAGCTGTATACATGCTGTCCTGCAGCTCGGCGTTATAATCTTGACCGCCTGCCTCCAGAATCATTACGGTCTTGCCTGTGTTCGCTAACTCACTAGCCAGGGTCAGACCCGCCACACCTCCACCAACAAGTAGAACATCGGTTTCCAGCATCCCATCTCCTGCGGTCGAGCGGTTCATCCGCCTCTTCCATCAAGGCTGACAGGCGTTTGCCTCACTCCAGATGTTGTCTTCGATGCTGTGGATTGAACCACAAGCCTCTTTGACTGCAGTTTTTCAATCATCACGGTAAAACCGAAGATCAGCCAGATGAGATCGTTGTAAGCTTGCTCGTAAAATGCACCGGCAACAAGAAAGACTGTCTGGGCGGCGATCATGGCGCTGGTCAGATTCACATACATCCCCGCGTGCGGTGTGTCGGGGTTACTCAATGCCGCCCGCCGGGCAGCAAACAGACGCCGATATGACACGAGAACTAGAGCTAGCCAGACCAACAAACCGGCATAGCCTAACTCGGCAAGCACTTGAAAATGCGCGCTATGCACGGAACGCGCGCGCTTGAAGGCTCCGCCGGTAGAGTCGTATTGGTCGTAGTAGCTCGCATAACACCCTGGGCCAACCCCCACCGGGTGATGGGCTGTCATTTTTACCGCGGTTGACCAGAAGTGCGGGCGCGCAGCGGCAGACCTGTCCAATTCGTCTCGATCTACAAATACGCTGGCGATTCGATCCCTATATCCTTCAGGAATCGGTACAAAAGCCAGTGTTACGAGTAGCAGGACAGCCGCAGAAACTAGAATTCTGAAACGTCTGGGATGCAGCAAACTCCAGAGTAATAGCCCTGCCAGCATGGCCAGCGCAGCGCCACGTGAAAACAGCGATATAACGTTGTAGACCGTACCAAGCGCCATGACTAAAAAACCGTAGCGGCACACCAGATGAGCAATGGGCATTTGCAACCAGCTGGGCGCATAGATTTGATAATTTCCTTTAGTGCACGTCTGAAAAAAGAAATACATGGGAAAAAGCAACACCGCGGAACCCATCGCGAAGGCATTGCTACCCGCAAACAGGCCAGTTAAGTTGCTAGCCGCATAGGTAGATACTCCCCCTGCCAGCAGCGCGGCAAACCCACCTTTGCCGCTATAAAAGCCCAGCGAAGCGACAATAATGAACAGCATCCACAGCATTTGCTTTTCATTTTCCACCCATCGAATTGACAACAACACCGCAGTTAAGACCACCAGTACATTTTTCATGGCTTCGCCGGTAGGACCGATTGGATTGCAACCGTTGGCCAAAAAGGCAACGACGGCCAGAATCATAAAGGCGAGCATAAGTCTGGAGATCGCATGGTCAAAACGGGGTAAGCGGCCTTGCAGAAAACTACCGACAAACAACAGTCCAGCGGCGATCAATGGCAGTCTAAATGAGGAAACGTCCAACCAGATCCAATCCTGCGGGCGAAATATCGCGAACCACCAATAAAACAAAACAGCGATGAATCTATCGCGGATCGCAGCGATGCAAAACAGCGCGGCAAAAGTTAGTACAACAAAAGAGCGCATTGCAGAAATGTCCTAGCCGGCTTTCGCGCCCAGACTCGTTCTACCTCCATCAAAGGAGTCTTCGAGCATTTGCCCGGCAACGTAACGGCTCCACCAAAGCTCATAATTTAGAATCGACCAAAGTTCGGCAGAACAGTTGGCTTTACCATCACGATGCGCTTGCCATACCCTACGCAACTTGCCGGGTTGCATTATCTGGCTAACGCCAGCATCGGGGCGCAACACAACGCGTTCGAACAAGCTGCTGAGATCATCACGCATCCAATCCCGCAGAGGGACAGAGAAACCCATCTTCTTTCGGTAAAGTATGTGGTTGGACAGTTCACCTTCGTAGGCTTTTTTGAGGATGTGTTTGCCCTCGTGGTCCGACAGCTTATAGCGCGACGGCAGCTTCGCAGCGAACTCAACTAAACGATAATCGAGCAGTGGCGCTCGGGTTTCCAGCGAGTGAGCCATGCTCATACGATCCACTTTGACCAGGATGTCACCAGGGAGATAGGTCATCTGATCGACATACTGAATGCGGCCGAGATGATCTTCGCTATCGGCATCCGTGTAGTGATTAAGCGTGACATCGCGGGGATGGTAACCGGCTAACGACTTGTCAAACTCAGGATCTACCAAGTCATCCCACAACGGTTGACGGAAAAAGGCGTTTGATAAAAAGAAGCCTTCCGCGGGATTGACAGAGAGCGTTCTCAATAACGTTCCAAGTTTGCCTCCTGTCGGTGGTAGCAACGACTTGAACAGTCTCGCCAATGAAGTTGCAAAAAATGGGGTGAGGACAGGCCGCGACCATTGACGCAGTCTGTTCTCAAGACGGTCTATCTTATATTTGGAATACCCAGCAAAACACTCATCCCCGCCGTCCCCGGCTAGTGCAACTGTGACCTTGCGTCGAGCAAGCTGAGAGACAAAGTAGGTTGGTACGTAAGAAGGGTCGGCAAAAGGTTCATCGAAATATCTCGAAATTTCTCCCACCATCTGCGGGAGATCGTAGCCTACGACGAATTCCGTATGACTGGTAGCATATTGGTCAGCAATCTGTCGCGCAAAAGAAACTTCGTCAAAGTGTTTGTCTTCAAATCCGATGGAGCAAGTTATCGTATTTTCGTTCAGAGTGGCCATGTTAGCCACCACGACACTTGAGTCCACGCCACCGCTTAAGAATGCACCCAACGGGACATCGCTGATCATACGCATTCTTACGCTGTCTGCGATCAGATGGCGAAGCTCTTCGACGGCCTGCTCTTCACTACACTCCTGCGTTTGATACTGAATTCGCCAGTAGCGTGTAAGTGTGTGTTTTTCTGGCGTCACCACGAGCATGTGGCCCGGAGCCAACTTGTGCACATCCCTAAAAACTGTTTTGGGGTCAGGAACATATTGATAGAAGAAGAAATCTGCTACTGCATCCCTCCGCAAACTTGGATTGAATCCGGGCACTGCCAAAAGGGCCTTCAACTCCGAAGCGAAAAGCCACTGATTGTTATGCAACGTATAATAGAGCGGTTTTTTCCCCAATCGATCTCGGGCTAGCACTAACCGCTGTCTACCCGCATCCCACAGCGCGATGGCAAACATGCCATTCAGATGCTGAACGAACTCAAGGCCATAACGATGGTAAAGATAGAGGATGACTTCGGTATCGCTCTCTGAACGGAAGACATAGCCTTCCGCCAATGCCTGCTTTCGATATTCCTGGAAATTATAGATCTCACCGTTAAAGACGATCTGCAGTCCGCCACCGGTGGAGGCCATTGGCTGATTTCCGCTTTCGCTCAGATCTATGATACTGAGACGACGGTGACACAACCCAATCCGTGAATCGATATAGGTCCCAGATGCGTCAGGGCCACGATGTATCATCGTATCTCCCATCGCGTGTAGCAAGGACTCATCACCAAAAGGTGAGCCGAACCTTGTAAACCCCGCTATGCCACACATCTAGTTCAGGCTCCAACCAGACTATGGTATAGCTGACAGTAGCGATCAGCCATTGTGCGGCCGGAAAACTCTGTTTCTACGGTGTCTCTACCGGCTGTCGCTAGTGCATTACTTAATTCCCGCTCGCACAGAATCTTCAACCAACACTCTGCCAGTCCCGGCACATCCCCAAACGTGGTGAGGAGTCCATTTTTTCCATCTCTGACAAGTCGATCAATACCACGAATATTATAGGCGGCCACCGGCACACGGAGGGCCATTGCTTCCATCAGACAGCGTGGAATTCCTTCGTCTCGAGAGGTCATGGCGAAGAGGTCCAATCGACTGACGATAGATAAGCGATCATCACGATATCCCGTAAACTTAATATTTGCCGCGCAGCTCATTCGGGACGCCATAGATTCTAGCTTTGTTCGCTCAGAACCATCGCCGACAATTATCAACTCGGTGTCTGGGCGCTCTTCGTAAACCAGCTCAAACGCGCGAAGCATATCCTCTAAGTTCTTACGCGGGATCAGCTGCCCGACAAACCCAATTCGCTTAATGCTATGAGCACTTTGTGCCACGCGATATTCAGCGGCCATCTGACAGTACGGTTCAAGCTCTTTCAGATCAACACCGTTTTGCACATAAACCAGCTTTTCTACCGGTATCTTTGCTTCCAGCAACTCATCGTACAGTTGCTCGGACAGCGGTGCGGCCAAGTCCATGTAGCGCAAACAATACTTGCCCAGCCTTATGTACTGTTTGAGCTTCCACTCCTGGGGTAAGCCAAAGCCGTGCGGTGTCGACAAACTCGCGATGCCGGCGTGCTTGGCCGCAAGCAAACCGAGAATGTCAGATTTGTATCCATGAGTGTGGATGACCTGGATGCCCTGCTCGCGTATGTGCCTGGATAAACGGAAAATAACCGAGAGATCAAATGCACCACGCATGTTGAATTCGTACACCTCATGTCCAGTCTGCCGGTATTTGGGAATAACCTCCAAGCTCAAGTCCGGATTTTCGCGGGTGACGGCAAGATCACAACGGACACGGGAACGGTCTATGTTCGCTCCAAGTGCTACAACCCAGCGCTCTGCACCATAGTAACCCGTAGGTGCGATCAGTTGTAAAACCCTCATCGCATATCCACTCTATGGGTAACATAGCCCTTGAGCTTTTTCAGCAGCCTTTCTAAGACCAATACAGTCTCCCGGCGCTGGACTACCACGCAAGCAATTTCCGACCTCTGACACGCGAGGGAGTACTTGTAGCTTTCGTCTCCCCCCATGAAGTCGTATACGTTTATGCCATCTTCCAGATACTGTTGTACCGCTTTGGCGTGAGCGAGATAGCCAGGCTTTAATCGGTTATCAGATTCACGTTTAAACGCACCCAGATAGAAATACACATGCTTTCTGTACCTGAAGTTATAGAGGTAACCCACTGCCGCACCATTCACCGATAGGCGGAGCAAATCGATACACCCCACGTCCCAGCAATTTTTTATCAGATGCTCGTGGAATGCTAGGAATTTGGGATTGGCGAAACCACTTTGTCCTGAGCCGCTACCCCATCGCTTGATATGCAGTGGTGCGATGGCTTGCAAATAGCCAAGTGCTTCTTCAACCGTCTGAGCAGCGTGCAGTTGGACAGCGCCACGCTCAGCGTAGATCCGCTCTGAACGCGTTATCTGATAGCGAGTATTGCGATTAAGGGATGACAGATAGTCTTCCTGCTTGCCTCTGAGTTTTGCTAGATCTACACCGAAACTAGGGGTGCGCCATTGCAGAAAGCTGCTAAACGGATCATCCCATAGAGTTGCCTCGTTGGGCTGATTCAATTCGACACCCGCCAACACAGCTTCAGCTACCTTAGTCTGTTTCAGTAAGTAGCTGCAGCAAGCATGCATCGCTTCGTATTCATATCCCTTGATACTCAGCACACCGTTGTACTCAATCCAGATTTGATCTTCAGCGCTATCCCCAGTTTGTTGCAGATACGCTACTTCCACGCCTGCTATCGATAGCACTCGGCGCTCACTGATAGAGAACAATCCAATTCCAACAAGGTCACTTTCGTCATAAACACGCAGCAAGTAGCAATTTTTTGGTTGGTAACACTTCAACCAAGCACGCACCCACACGTAGGACGTAAAAAAGTGTCCATCCGCTCTGGATTCGATAGCACGCCAGTCGGTATCGAAACGTTTGTACGCTTCGATTCGCTCTGCTACAACTTTAAGCATGGGCTATTGAGCCGAGCCCTTTATCAGAAACGGACCTATGACAAGGTAGTCTAGCCCTCCATCGATAAATGCCCTTACTGCATCCTGCGGAGAACAGACTATTGGTTCTTCATGCATGTTGAAGCTCGTATTGATCAAACTGGGGACTCCGGTTATTTTCCGATACTCATCAACTATGTCGTAATACCCCGCATTGACCTCGCGACGAATCAATTGCGGACGTGCCGTGCCATCTACGTGAACCGCCGCTGGACAGCTCCGCTTCATTTCTTCAGTGCAGTCGAACGTTATGGTCATGAACTCAGCGCTATGTTCGGCACCTTTCATGTTGTGATAGCACTGATCTCGACACTCAAACAACGTCACCGGTGCGAAAGGCATAAACTCCGTTCGACCAAGACGTTTGTTCAACCATTGGTTCACTTCCGGTTCGCGGGCGTGGTACATGATAGAGCGGTTACCCAAAGCTCTAGGACCATATTCCATACGGCCATCAAATCTCGCTACCACGTGGCCCTGATTGATCAAAGCAGCAACATCTCTGGCCAGATGCTCGGGTTTGCTGTAGTCCAATCCTTGAATGGCTGTGCGTATTTCCGATTCGGAATAGTCTGGTCCGTAGTAAACGTTATTGATGGTTTCCGGGGCAGAGTTCTCGCGCGTGAGAAACAGCGCCGCGCCGGTACCGCAGCCACCGTCACCCATGTTTGGATACACAAATATACGGTTGACACCTTCAATCTCGAAGATGCGCTGATTGAGTTTGACGTTGGCTGTGACCCCTCCAGATAGCACAACGGTATCGATGCCGGTTTCCTTCACCCAATGACGGATGAAATCCGTTGCAACCACCTCTAGGACGTGCTGATACGCCGCCGCCACGTCGATTTTGGGAAACTTCGAAGCCAGATATCTGGATAAATATACATTGTTGGCGCCAAGCATGCGAAAGCTACCTGGCTCGCGACTGATTCGGGACAGTAGAACCTCAGACAGAAGACTCGGATCGCCATATGAGGCCAGGCCAACAATTTTACCTTCATGACGACTGGGCTTGAATTCAAGGCTGGACGTCACATGTTCGTACATTGTCCCGAGAGAGTGCGGGAAGTTGACACCCTGAAGTCGGCGAATCCTACCTTCTTCGCCTATACTGACAGATCCTGCTAAGCCCGTGCCATATCCATCTAGGGTGACGATGAGCGCACGCTCGTAACCGCTCGAATAAAACGCATTGGCGGCATGGGTCAGGTGATGATCGTAGTATTTCAGTTTGTCATCCCAGCCATACCGCTGCAGACCCTGATTCAGATCACTTTCCCAGTGTGCAAATGAAGCGTTGGCGCTATCCATCCAGCGTTTCGATCCGTGACGCGAAATCATTTTGGAAGTGCCGGCGTAACGATAAAACAGGTCGTGTAACGCACTTTTTTCAACCTTCTGATCTGGATGCTTCAGTCCGTATATGGCACCTTCACGTGGTTTGATCTTCGCCTCGGCTGCACGAATCAGCGACATGGTATCGATCGATGGGATGCTTCCTAGCAAACTCCCTTCTTCGGCAAAATTTGCTTCGCAGTGTTTCCGCTCCTGGGCGGCACTCAAGAACGGGTATACAACCTGATCTATTTCAGATGCAGCGACTCCACAGTACGCCAGAGCTGCTTCAATGGCTTTTTGCGGGAATCCAGGTTGCTGCTTTTTTCGGCTGAACCGCTCTTCGCCAGCAGCGAATAAAACCTTGCCATCTTCAACCAACGACACAGTAGCGTCTTTGTCCAGCGGGGATATTCCAAGCACTTTCATGCAAATCTCCAGAATCTATTTATGACCGTCAGTTGATTGCGCGGACCTTGTTTGGTTCAGATGAACGGAAAGAGCAAGCTAATGGATCAATTCGATCCAGCTCCACTAGTAATTTTCTCCCACAAATTTGTAGGAGAAGTAGCAATTCCTCCCAATTCATTGAAGAAGTAATCGAAAAATCGATGGAATCTATCCAGAAAGCCCTTTAGATCCGTTTCATTGCGTACATATGGCGTCATGCCAGGAGTGACACTTGGTGAGTGGAAGCTCCATGTGAAGACTCTAGACCCTCGAGCGATCAGTTCACGGGTGAGATTTTTGTGCTCCTCTGAAGTAAACCCTTCAGGCGATAGCATCAAGCGATCCACAGCTGCGCTACGCGCGAGGATGCCGGTTGCCCTTAATGCAGCCGGCATTTTTGCAGCAAGCCGGTACACCGGAACGCTAAAGTTTGCCAACCAACCTACAAAAGCGCCCGTCACGGGAATCTCAAGGATACCTTGATCATACCAACTTGGGTCGGCATGACATTGGGTAAAGTCCGGCCCTCCATCATCGCGGTAGTCCACCGGCGGACACCAGGAGACGTCTACCTTATAGCCCAGGTCAGCCAGTATCTGCATTGTGTTCGGACCTATGCCATAACGACCAGCCTTATATACGACCGGACGCTGGGAAAATCGCTCGGCAATCTTGTCGGTTAGCAGGCGGATCTTTTCGGCCTCCAGGGATGCCGGTAGATTTCCTGCAAATGTGTTTTGCGGCGTTATCGCTTCTTTAAATGGTGGATTTACCCAGGGATGCAGGTGCGTGCCGATCTCGCATCGTCCATCAGCCAATATTTCTCGCAAACGCTCACATCCAACCGGGTCATTAACAATTGGATAGTCAACAACATAGCAAGGAGTGATTGCATATGCGTCGAATATGCTCTGAACTCGGTCAATGTGTTGCATGGACGTCACCGACGTAGAGTTACGGGACATGGGTTTAGTCCAGTCAAATTCCTCCTCGGTATCAATGACCACAAGCAATTGCGGCCGAGGTTCGTAAATGTCAGCCGGAGTAGTTATCAGCACTATGAGCAGCCTCAATTTGAGCGGTCAGATATTTTCGCGCCAGGTCAATGGCACTTTTTAGCGCAGCCTCACTGGGTCGGCTTGGCCAATGCAACAACACAAGAGCTCCGCCGCGGCCATGACCAGATAAAACCTGATCAATTTGTGCAGCCTTAGCATGCCATGTTGTACCACTTACTTTGATACCGATCTGATACCAGTATGTAAAATAGTGTTGGCTCTGATCATTGCGCAGTTCAACGGTCGTGGCATCGAGCTCGCGATCCAGCCTGTGCCGAACCTGAACATTGTTCTGGATTTGGCGCTCGTCATCACTACCGAGCAGAGCACTCACCAGTTGCCCTGGCATACCAGTCAACTCCCCTTCTCGGGTTCGCCCGCCGTTGAAATGAACCCAGATCTCAGGTTGGACATCACACTGTCCTAGACGCACCCACCGCCTTGAGTCTCCAACAAAATCCGCCCGATCATTACAACTATTCACGTAATGGGTCCAATCCTCCGACGCAAACAGCCAACATTCGCTAGCAATCTGCATTGCCAGAACAAACATTACCGGCACTGCGCCCATGGCTGCTCTCGGATGTATTGATAAATGCGACGCGCCTTGACGTTTCCTGAAAATGGGGGCGTCAGCTTCTTGATACCGTAAAGCGATGAATAGCTGCCCCATGAACACCAAGACAAAAAGCAGCCAGCCGTAGACAATGTGATCAAAACCATTGACGTATTCCATGCCAAAAATTTCCCCAACCAGCACGGTGATAAAAACGCGCAGCCCATTCGCTACCAAGGGCAGCAAGATACAGAACGCCAAATATAGGATACGTTTCTTGATGGAAGTGAAAAACAAATACATACACGCGTAGCCGAAGAAAACGCAGGCCACTAGAAATTTAACACCCGAGCACGCCTCGGCGACAAAGAAAGTACCTCGACTTGTGTGGATATATAGCCCTTCGCTATAAAAAGGCATGCCAGCTAAGGGCATCAAAAACGTTGCCAGTTGGGTTGTGAGAATCTGTAGATAAGGAATTAATTCTTCACCTACCGGTACAGCAAAGAACAGCACAGACAAAGGGAACCATGCTGAAAGCAGCGCCTGGCCGCCAAAAAAGATGCCGAACAACGTCACCAGCAATGCGATCGCGGCAATCTGTTCCAAGGCGGCAATCTGAGTGACATATGCGATGTACCAAACAACCACGACCACGGCAGCAAGGAGATACACTACCCAGCCAGGAACGCTCCAATTAAGCGTACGTAGATCAACACTGTAGAGTACCCACGCGGCTAGCGGGAAGACCGTAAAGCCATGATGAAAAATCTCATTTTCATACCAGAATAAGACCATCTGGCTGAGGCTCTGCTGGAAAGCCCACACCCACAATAAGAGAATCGAGGCAGCCAGCAGATACCCTGACCAAGCGTGTTGTCGCAGGAAACCGCTCGGTTTCACCGTTGTCATTGGACCATACGCTCCGCAGTTTGGGGCTAGATACTTAGGTCGAGGCGAGCGAGGCCTTCACGCACTATTCGGGAGGCGTCTTCTTCAATCATCACCACTCCGCCAGCGCCGGTAATCAGCACCACTAGAAATACACCAAACATCAGCACAGCCCTCGCGCTGTATGGGCTTTCGTTTTGCCTTGCGTGGCTGATCGCACCAAGAAACTGAAAATCACCGCAGTGACCCTGCAACTGATTGGGAGAAAACACGCGCGGATTGAGTTGGGCCAACGCCAGCGTGAACACGAAGCCTATAGCAAGCGACCCTGCGAGCACCACCAACAACAAAACAGATCTGTTAGGTGCAACCGGCTCCAGTCCAGCGCGAGGAGGGTCAATTATATTGAAAGAAATGACATCTGCTTCCGCTCCAACGCGACCGATACGCTCGCGTTCGCTTTGGTGCAATACTTCGTTGTAGAGTTTTTCGTAGTAGTCGTAATCTCGCGTTAGCTCCACAAATTGGCTTTCCAAAATCGGGCCTGTATCTATTTCCTTCTGCAACTTTTGCAAACGACCCTGAATCTGGTCTTCTTGTTCAGCTAGTTCCGCCAGATTGAGGTTATTCTCCCGCAGGAGATTCTGAATCTCGATATAGATCGGATTGGTAGCGGCAGAAACCCCCTCATCGGCAGCAGCTTCAGCTGCTTTTCGAATTTCCTCTTGCCATTGCTCTTCCAGCAGCTTGATTTGCTCCCTAGTCGCAATAACTTCCGGGTGCCTTTCGGTAAACCTTAACAAGAGATCACGCAGAGTTTGGCGCATCTGGTTCAGGCGTTGCGATACGGCTGAACCGCTTACAACCGCCATTGACAAGCTCTCTTCGCCCGTCGCGGCATACGGTGCTATGTTTCCAAGTTGCTTACGCAGCTCGTTCTGACGACTAACTAGAACCTTCTTGCGTGCGTTCACATCCTCCAGGTTTGCTTCGGCGGTGCGTAGTCTTTGAAAGTAATCACCTGAATTGCCAATCACGAAGAACGGATGTTCGCGCTTGAAGCTCTGGAGCTTCTGTTCAGTTTCCGAGAGAAGCCCTCGGTAATGCTGCAGCTGCGTATCAAGGAAGTCCCTAGTACGCCGAGTATCGGTATTCTTTTCTTCTAGCACGTCTTCGACGAACACATCCAGCATCTCTTTAACCACGCTATACGCAACGACGCGATCCGAGTGGGTATAGGAGATCAAGAACAAGTTCTGTCCCTGCACACCTCGGCCAGAAGAAATGCTCACCTTCTCCGACAAGTTTTTGAGCATTTGCTCACGCTCCAGGTCCGAAGTAACGTTAAGATCCAAATCAGTTTCACGTGCCACCCTCTCCAACTGAGGGCGTCCGGCCAGCGCCTGACGAACAAGGAATACGCGACTAGTGACATCAGGTTCCATGCCAAGTTGACGAACCACATCACGTAACCTGCTGTTTGCGTCGATGTAGATTCGGGCATTTGCTTCGTAGACATTCGGGATCGCAAAAACGTAGAGAAACCCGGCGATACAGACGGCTATTGCAACAGCCGAAGCCCACCAGCGATAGACCCAAGCGCCCATTAAGTAGGGTAAAAATTCATCCAATAACTCTCGCATACTCGTCCTGAGGATCGTTATGAAACAGGCATACTACTACTTAACGATTTAGAAGCGATGATGAGATCTACACCGAAATGTAATGCCTTCCGAATAGACGAATTTAACGATGTTGCAAGGAACTGCTCGCTCAAATTTAGCGTTGGCCCAAGCATAACCATCAACGCTAAACTTTTTGCAGATAAAGAGCTTTGTAGATACGCCGTTGACGAGGCTCTAAGGAGACATATACGTAAAGAAACTGACAGAAACTTTATTAGCAACCCACGTATTATCGTCGACGATGCATACCAAAGTCCCAATTTTGGTACTGTTGTCGACCAGTTCCAGTTCACTTTGGACGATTTGGGGCTAAACTTGGCTGCATTGATCTTTCGAACAGGGACTTCAATTGACAATTCTGGTAACCGGTGGCGCGGGTTTTATCGGTAGCAACTTCGTTCGCGCAAAATGCGCTGCTTCAAAGGAACAAGTGATCAACCTGGATGCGCTAACCTACGCTGGCAATCCACAAAATCTAAACGGTCTACCCATTGCACACCATATTTTCCACAAAGGGGATATAGGGAACATCGAG
This sequence comes from Pseudomonadales bacterium, assembly GCA_028281005.1. GTDB lineage: Bacteria > Pseudomonadota > Gammaproteobacteria > Pseudomonadales > Azotimanducaceae > UBA4421. The sequence goes on along the minus strand of JANQKS010000063.1, from coordinate 5,799 downwards.
CTCGTAACAGACCTGCTTTCAAAGTATCAGCCTCGTGTAATTATAAATTTTGCAGCAGAGTCGCATGTCGACCGGTCGATACTAGGTGCGGAAGCATTTGTCCAGACCAACGTTCTAGGTACGTTGCGATTACTGGAGGCGAGCCGAAATTATTGGGAAGCTCTGCCCGCTTCGCGTCAGGTTGAATTCCGGTTTCTGCACGTTTCTACCGATGAAGTCTACGGGTCCTTGCTGCCGGATGAATCCCCCTTTCAGGAAACGACTGCATATCAACCGAACAGCCCTTATGCTGCTTCCAAAGCGAGCTCTGACCATCTGGTGCGCGCCTTTCACGAAACCTATGAACTGCCGACACTAGTGACAAATTGCTCAAACAATTACGGCCCCTACCAGTTCCCGGAGAAGCTAATTCCTCTGATGATCCTGAACGCCGTGAACATGCGCGAACTGCCAGTCTATGGTGATGGGCAAAACGTTCGCGATTGGTTGTACGTTGAGGACCACTGCACCGCGCTGGACAAAGTACTGACAGAGGGCAAAGTTGGAGAGACCTATAATATCGGTGGTCGCTGCGAATTGAGCAACAATGAAGTGGTAGAACAGATCTGTGAAATCATCGATGGGGAGGTACCTGCCCCGACTCCACGCAAAACTCTCATCAAATACGTTGAAGACCGTAAAGGGCATGATCGCCGTTACGCTGTTGACTGCTCCAAAATAGAGCGCGAGCTAGGCTGGTTTCCGCGTGAAAGTTTCAGCAGCGGTTTGATGAAGACTGTACGCTGGTACCTAACAAACCCTGAATGGTCGCGAAATGTCACATCCGGGAAGTATCGCGAGTGGCTTGATCTGAACTACCGTAATCGAGCGTAATTTAATGAAGGGAATCATTCTTGCTGGCGGATCCGGGACTCGCCTTTGGCCGATGACTCGGGTTGTTTCAAAACAACTTTTGCCGGTCTATGACAAACCCATGATCTACTATCCGCTGTCTATTCTGATGCTGGCGCGGATCAGAGAAATTGTGGTCATATCCACACCCCACGACACACCCAGAATCGAGACTTTGCTTGGTGATGGCAACCAGCTTGGTTTGCAATTAAGTTACATCGTTCAACCTTCGCCGGATGGCCTGGCACAAGCCTTCATACTGGCAGAGGACTTCATTGGTGACGATGCCTGTGCCATGATCCTAGGCGACAATATTTTTTATGGTACCGACATCGAGGAAAAACTCTTGCGTGCACAACAGCGTCAACCAGGCGGTACGGTATTTGCCTATGCGGTACGAGACCCTGAGCGCTATGGTGTTGTCGAACTGGATGACGAAGAGCGCGCCGTAAGCATCGAAGAGAAACCCGCTAAACCACGCTCAAACTACGCAGTGACAGGTTTATATTTTTACGACAATAACGTGGTTCGATATGCGCATGAAGTGGAACCTTCAGCCCGCGGTGAACTGGAGATAACCTCGGTGAATAGGCGCTACCTTGAGACCGGCAATCTCTTTGTGGAACTGTTGGGGCGCGGTACAGCCTGGCTGGATACAGGGACCCGAGACTCGCTGCTAGATGCATCAAATTTTGTACGCACAATAGAAGATCGCCAAGGTCTCAAAATAAGCTGTCCGGAAGAAGTTGCATACCGACTTGGCTACATTGACGAGGCGCAGTTGGAAAAATTAGCAGAACCAATGCGTAAAGCCGAGTACGGTCAATATCTGCTGCGACTCCTGGAACAACCATGACAGCTTCGTACGTTCGTGAAAGGGACAATTTCCTTGTATTTGGCGCCCCGTTGATCGGCGATGATGAAGTTGAAGAACTTATAGCTACAGTGAAATCCGGATGGCTTGGCACAGGACCACGGGTAAAGCAGTTTGAGCGGGAAATGGCTGACTATACCGGCGCCAAACATGCTGTCGCTGTCAATAGTTGTACAGCAGCGCTGCATCTGAGCTTGATTGCCGCGGGAGTCGGACCAGGCGACCAGGTAATAACCACAGCGATGACTTTTTGCGCAACGGTCAATGCAATCATACACAGCGGAGCTACGCCAGTCCTCGCCGACATCGACCCTGCCACCGGCAACATCGATACGACTCACGTAGCCAGTCTTGTGAACCGCAAAACGCGTGCTATCGTGCCAGTCCATTTCGCTGGCCGGCTTTGTAACATGCAGGATTTGGGAGAACTTGCCAATCATTACAATTTGCAGGTTATTGAAGACTGTGCGCACGCCATCGAAACTAGGCAAGGCCCTAAACACGCGGGCACCTTTGGTGACTTCGGCTGCTTCAGTTTCTATGTCACGAAGAACGTCGTCACCGGCGAGGGCGGCATGATAACCACAGACAGTGACGAAGCCGCGGATCGTTTGAGAGTTTTATCTCTACACGGCATGAGCAAGGATGCGTACAAACGATTCGGCAACGAGGGCTTCAAGCACTACGAGGTTGTCGAACCGGGATTTAAGTACAATATGATGGATGTCCAAGCAGCGTTAGGAATACACCAGTTGGCCCGGGTCGAGCAAACGCACGCCCGGCGCGAGCAAATCTGGAATTTCTATCAGCAACACCTCCCAGAGCTAGGTTTGGTGACCCCACCGACAGAACAAGCAGATAAAGTCCATGCCTATCATTTGTACACGACTCGCATCAATCAAGATCAACACGGCATTTCCCGCGACCAGTTTCTGGACGGTATGACCCGTCAGGGTATCGGTCTGGGTGTACACTATCTGTCAATCCCAGCTCACCGATATTATCGAGATACCTTTGGCTGGGCTCTGCAGGACTATCCCCACGCTGTTGCGCTGGGTAGCGAGACTGTCAGCTTGCCGATCTCCGCTGCCTTAAGCGATCAGGATCTGGAAGATGTGATTACCGCTGCTCGGCGTGTACTGAACCGATGAACGCTGAACCTCTGTCGGTTGTTCAATCGGCAGACACTTGGCTATCGTCAACGATGGTTTGGCTGTATGACCAGATACACGGCCTGCCCGAGGACATCACCTCTCACGTTGTTGCCAATAACTCAGAAAATACAGAACGCTTTCCAATCGATAACCTGTTTGTAACTAACGAAGCTACAGCTCCATTTGGATGTCTCTCTAGGCACTCATACCGCTTCGCTTCCGCTTTTCGAGACTGGCGAATACGACGCATCGCGCAGTCCTCCGATTGTGTGCTGCATAGTCACTTTGGAGATCAGGGATGGGCTGATATGGCGATAGCCCAAAAACTCGACATACCCCATATCGTAACGTTCTATGGCTATGATGCGAGCATGCTGCCTTTATTGGACACACACTGGCGCAAACGTTTCGAGTCACTCTTCGAACATGCCACGACGGTGCTGGCAGAAGGGCCATTCTTTGCTGAGTCTCTGGTACAACTCGGCTGTCCCAGGGACAAAGTTAGGATTCAGCACCTCGGGGTACGCACCCCGGACATCAAGTTCAAACAACGTCTCGGTCTGAAGGAAAATAATGTAATTCGCGTGCTTATGGCGGGGTCATTTGTTGAAAAAAAAGGGTTTCCAGACGCTTTCAATGCAATTTCGCTTCTAAAAGGGCGTCGAATCCACATTACTCTAGTTGGTGATGAAATCGAACAACCAAGAAGCACCGCAGAAAAGGCGCGTATCTTGGCCGTTTTGAACGAAACCGGGCTCGCGGCACACACAAACTTTGTTGGTTTTCTGCCTTACAGTGAATTGCTAGATTTGAGTTATCAACACGATATCTTCCTCTCTCCAAGTATCACCGCGGCAGATGGAGATGCGGAGGGTGGCGCCCCCGTTACCCTTATCGCTATGGCTGCTACGGGCATACCTATAGTTAGCACCTCTCATTGCGACATCCCTGAAGTAATTGTCGATGGCGCCACAGGTCTACTTGCGGAACCTGGAGATGTTGAAGGTCTCTCTGCGGCTCTAGATGAGATGATTAGTAATCGAGAGCGCTACGAAGAATTCTCTCGCGCGGGGCGAATTCACACTGAAATGGAGTTCGATTCAACCAAGCAGAGTCAACGTTTGGCAGCACTCTACCGCAGCGTTCTGCAGAACTGATTCATCATCAACTATCCAACGAAAGAACGGCGTGAATTTTCTGGTTTCCAACAGTACCGTCTACTCGTCGAGGGATGTGCTCGGATCCAGATAGGCACCCCAACCATGTCATCGCCATTAAAAACACCTCATCAAGTGGTGTTTTCGAATAAAACTCGGCCTTCGTTAGCCTTTTTTATGGTTAGCGTAGCCTGAAAATAGTGAAGTATACTTCCAAAACTTACTAAGAACTCACAAAATTCACTCTAGCAGCCATCGTTTCTCGAACGTATCTGTTAGATCATGATAAGAACAATCAGGAGTTATCCAAATGAAGAAGGCTCGTATTCTTGTCCTTCTCATCTCTACGCTGGGGGTTGAGCCGCTTCTCGCATCGCCATCAATTGAGCTTTTTTACGGCAACGAACAGCATTTTGAGCTGGGGAGCCCACAACGTTGGGTAAACATACTAGGAGACGTTACTCCCTCCTCTGACGTGACTCTGGAGTACAGTCTGAATGGATCCCAGGCCAACCCTATTACGGTTGGCCCAGGAGGCAATCCCCGCTTGGCTGCTACGGGAAATTTCAATATTGAGATTGACCGTACTGAACTGCTAAACGGTCGCAACGAAGTTATCGTGTATGCCACCGATTCCGGCGGACAACAGACGATTGAAACACTCGACGTCTACTATTCAGCAAACAGTATTTGGCCGCTTCCTTATCAGGTTGATTGGTCTACAGCTGCCAACCCAAACGATTTGGCGCAGGTAGTAGACGGTGAATGGGCCCTAGTCAATGGCCGTGCTCAGATCGTTACCCCCGGATACGACCGCCTTATCGCAATCGGCGATGTCACTTGGTCCGATTACGAGATCGAGGCTGAGGTAGTCTTTAAAGGCAATACGTCAGGAGCCGAAGGGGCATTTGGTTTTGTCCATCGTTGGACTGGTCATAATGAAAATCCACCGCACCAATCTGGAATGCAACCACGTATAGGATGGCGTCCGCTCGGGGCTCTCGCTTGGTATAGAGACCCATCGACTTCTGGTGATGATAATGCAAGGTTCATAATTGCAGATGGATATGAGGCATCGTTCGCTGAAGATCAATCTGGCTACAAAGTCGCAGAGGATGAAGTTTATAACCTGCGCTCAAGGGTGCATACCTCCAACACGGGTGGTGTGTATTACACCCTCGAAGCCTGGGCCGCTAGCGAAGATCCGCAAGACGGGATAATAATCCAAGCTCTAGATCCCACAAACCAGTCGCCTAACGGCTCCGTTCTATTTGTTTCACACTACACTAATGTAGAGGTTGGTAAAATGGTGGCGAAGGATACTTCTTCAATACCTTTTGCTGCTTCTGATTTGGCGTTTGTGCAAAAAGAAACACCGCGTGTCATAGACGTTTTGAAGAATGACGAGGCGAACACTGGCAGCTTGGTTAGATCTACACTTTTCATCGAGAGCTATCCGAAACATGGTATTGTTTCCGTCGACTCGAACAGCGGGCTGGTCACATACACGCCAGCGAGCGGTTACGAGGGTTCAGACACGTTTAGGTATAGCGTGGCAGACGATTCCGGAAATGACTCCAACATAGCTGAAGTCACCCTTTCGGTGTTGGACGGGGGAGTGGTCTCCGACAATTTTTCATCATCGAGTTTAGATACTTCGATCTGGACACTACAGGACCCCTTAGGAGATACCACTGTCAATATGACAGGCACTAATATTGAG
>JANQKS010000043.1 GCA_028281005.1 Pseudomonadales bacterium | reverse complement strand
ACCGGCGCGCGCGGGTCGCTCCGTGCCGGAGGAACTCATTGAACTGGTCAGGCTGAAGATTGCACGGCATAACAATTGTTTCACGTGACTCAATGCGCGTCTTCTGCAGGGTGCAGATCACGACCTCACTGAAGAAAAAATTGCACAGTTAGATCAGGACACCAACAGCTTCAGCGCTGCCGAACGCATCGCCCTAGAGTACGCTGATCGGATGGCCTTGGATCACCACAACATGGATGACACGTTTTTCGAGCGTATGCGCGAACATTTTGATGATGAGCAAATTCTTGAACTCGGCATGATGATTGGCCAATTCATCGGTTTTGGGCGTTTGCTGATGGTATTGGATCTAGAGTCCAAGTTTTGTGCCGTGGAGGAGCCACACAGCGATCACTAGGCAACCAAGGCTGCCTAACTCTGCTGCTCCGGCACCTCTATCTCCATACCGTCGAGCGCGTCGGTGAGCGGCACCTGACAGGCCAAGCGGCTGTTCTCCGCCCGCCCCCAGGCAAATTCCAGCAGATCCAGCTCGTCTTGGTGGGGTACAATAAGATGCTCAAACCAGGGTGTGCGGATCCAGCAATGACAGGTACAGCAGGAGCATCCGCCCCCACACTGGCCCTTGATACCGTCTACACCGTTATCCAAGGCAACATCCAGCAGCGTATCACCCGCCTTGGCGGCAAAGGTCTCGGAGCGGCCGTCCGCCTGGATGAAGGTAACGCGGGTCATAGGGCTTAAGGTTCAATTCACGACGCGCCATTGTAGCGGCGCCCCTCGCACTCTGCAGCAGCTGTGGCTAAAATGCCCGGCTGCCTCTAAACAAATGTAAACAAAAGAGCAATCAATTGATCATCGGGCTTACCGGCGGTATTGCGTCGGGTAAATCTACAGTGGCCAAGCGCCTGGGTGAATGGGGCGCGCACGTTATCGATGCCGACAAGCTTGGCCATCGTGCGTATTTGAAAGATACCGCGGCGTTTCACGCCGTGGTTGCCGCCTTCGGCGAAGACACCGTGGGCGAAGACGGCGAAATCGATCGCCGTGTGTTGGGTAGTAAGGTGTTTGGTAACCCCGACAAGCTTAAGCAGCTCACCGATATTGTCTGGCCTGCCATTCGCGAGTTGGCGGCCAACGAAATCCAAGCGGTACAACGCCAAGCACCGGAGCGCGTTATTGTGCTGGAAGCTGCCGTATTGTTAGAAGCCGGCTGGCAAGATTTGGTGGATGAAATCTGGGCCACCGTGGTTGATCGCGACATCGCCATTAGCCGCGCGGCGGCCAGAGACGGCGTTGATCCCGAAGCTGTACAAGCACGTATCGATGCCCAACTCAGTAACGCAGAACGTAGTGCCGCGGCCAACCAAGTGATCGACAACTCCGGCAGCGAAGCCGAGCTGGAATCCCAGCTTAAAAGCTTGTGTGCTGCATTAAATCTAAACCTGGAGGCCTGATGCCAAGCCCGGACCAACCCCTAGACGTCGAAGCCCTGCGCGCGCAGTTCTTACACGCGGTCTACGATGAATACACCTTCACCCTGGACGCGGACAAACTCGCCGACTACGCCAAAAGCTGCGGCGAAACCGCAACCAAGTTTACCGACCCCAACGACCCGGACTTTCAGGCACCCCCCACGATTGGGTCGAGCCTGCAGCCGAAACAGCGCATGCCGGATGACTTTCCCACTTTCAAAGGACTAGGTATGGACGCCGGTAAATCGGTGGCCCCGGATAAACCCATGCGCGCCGGCGTACCGCTCACCGCGCGCACACACATGCACGATATCTACACTAAGTCCGGCCGTTCGGGCCGCATGGTGTTTTTTGTCATTCGCATGGAATTCAGCGATGCGGACGACAACCTCCTCGGCAGCGCGGATACCAGCATAGTAATCCGGGAGAAACCGCAAACATGACCGTCAACACGATCAACGACGTTGAATTTGGCGAAGAGCTGCCAGCCTTTGTGCCAGACACCAGTATGGACAACGTCACCCGTTTTGCGGTGGCTGCCGGATGGAACTCACCCCGCTTCACCGATCACGAAGCCGCCAAAAAACAGGGCTTACCCGGGGCCTTGGTGCCCGGCATCATGAATCAAGGTTTCTTGAGCGCCATGATTCACCGTTGGGCCCCGGCGGCAGATGTGCGCTTGGTGGACACGGTATTTCGCGCGCCGTGTGTGGTGGACCAGACCTATCACATCAATGGCGTGGTCACGGACATCGACGAAGACACCGGTGAGGTGGAGGTCGACCTCACGGTGACTAATGAGGCTGGAGAAACTCGGGTGTTTGGTACGGCAAAGGTGTTGATCCCGACGGCCTGAAATCCGCCCGTTCGCCGCGTCGAAAGCCGGAAAGGCCTTTACGCTTGAGACGCAGCAAGTCGGAGCGGCGGTAACACCTTCCGCAACAATCAGGCCCAAGCCGACGATTCAAAAAAGACCACGCGCAGCGGGGGCTTGTTTTGATGAGGAGGGCACCCCGGAGGGGCGCAGCGGCCGTTGCGGAAGGTGTTACCGCTGCTGCGACGAATAGGCTGAACACCTCGAGCAGGATGCCCCACTCTTCTAAGCAACTGGCCGCACCAACGGAATATTCAAGTCGCCGTGTTCTTCCCACACCAACTCAACCCGCTGTCCGATCTGCACATCGGTGTCCGGGTTTTCAATCCCGACCACGTTGGTCAAAAAACGCGGACCTTCGTCCAAATCCACGTAGGCCAATACATACGGCACCAAGCCGCGGAAAAACGGGTGATAACTCTGCCGTATGATGCTGAAGCTGTAGATCTCTCCCAGACCCGCTGAGGTATGCCATTCGAGCTGACCGTCAAGACAGCCGGTGCAATGCGCACGTGGATGCCACACCAGCGTGCCGCAGTTGGCGCAGAGCTGGTAATTGAACTTCTTTTCCTGGGTCGCCCGCCAGAATCCGGCGGTGTCTAACTCAGACAGCTTCGGTAGCGGCCGTGTCACCGGTTTGTTTGGTTCCGCCATTTAGTCACCTCCCAAAATGACGGTGCCTGCGCTATGACGGGACCCGAGCATACCGCCATTACCATGCGCCACGGCCAGTTTTGCGTCGACCACCTGGGCGGTGGATTCACCGCGCAGCTGCCGCGCGGCTTCGATCAGCAAGAAGATGCCTCGCATACCCGGATGGTTGGAGGACAACCCCCCTCCGTCGGTGTTCAAGGCAGGGCCGCCGCTTTGATCGAAGCGTAGCCGACCCCCTTGCACCCAGGCGCCGCCTTCACCTTTGCCGCAGAAACCGAGGTCTTCAAGGATGGCCAGAACGGTGATGCTGAAAGAATCGTAGACCATGGCAATGTCTATCTCTTGAGCGGTGACCCCCGCTTCGCCAAACGCAATTGGCGCGGACTGCACCGCCGCGGAGGTGGTTAAGTCCGCGCCTATCTGCGGGTATTTTGTGGCCTCCCCGGTACCGAGGATCCACACGGGTTTTTTGGCGCAGTTTCGCGCTACCTCCGCGCTGGCAATCACCACCGCGCCGCCGCCGTCAGAAATCATGCAGCACTCCAGCAAGTGCAGCGGATCGGCGATCATACGGGAATTGACCACGTCTTCGATGGTGGTCTCACGGATATCGATAAACTCGAGGTCTTCCATCGCTTGTACCGCCTGGGGGTTACGCATGGCGTGGTAGCGGGTAGCGGTGGATATTTCCGCCAGCTGTTCACTGGTGGTGCCGTATTCGTGCATGTGGCGCCGTGCCACCATGGCGTAGTTGGATACCAGCGTGGCACCAGCAAAACTTTCCATGTTTTCGGTAGGAGTGACGCCGCCAAAACCGCTTCCACCCACGCCGATGGCCATGGCGTTACTGTGGGCGGTGGAGCCGTAAGTCAACAAGGCGACCTTGCACTTGCCTGCCGCGATGTCGCGGCGCGCGTGGGCCGCGTGAAATTCATAAGAACTGCCGCCGACCGCGGTCGTGTCGATGACCGTCGGATGGATGCCAAAGTATTCCGCTATCGTAAGGCCACTCATCGGCGCACCTTCGGCGGCGTCGTAGATGGCATCCACGTCCTGCCAACGAAGCCCCGCGTCTGCCAGCGCCCGCGCCGCACAATGGGCTTTAATCTGCAACGCATTAACTTCACCGTCGACTGCCCGCGACGGGTATTCGTAAATCCCAACGATGGCGGCGTCGCGCGCCTGACCGCTCAAGACGCTGCGTCCGAATCCGCGGTGGTGTTGACGAGACCGCCAAAATGCCCGGCTTCCAACATACGTTGGATAAAATCCGGCTCGTAGGCAGCTTCCGGGTCATCGCGCACAAACCGGTCGATGGCATGGGCGTCGTCGCCGACCAGAATACGCCAGCGTTCTTCGCGCACGCCTTGCAGGATAATATCAGCCGCTTCAGCCGCCGTAGTTGGCGCCTTGTCGCGGAAGTCCACGGCACGCTGATGCATCATTTCCCGAATGTGTTCATCCGGCACGTTGTCCACCGGCAAGCCCGCTTCGGACATACGTTCGCGAACGGCTTGCACCTCCTCCGCGCTCATCTCCAGGGCTCCGCTCACCCCTAATACCTTGGAGGTATTTAGCGCAATCGACGTACCGATATGGCCTGGCATCACCACTGATGCTTTTACGTGAGGCGCGTTTAAACGGAGATCGGTAATCAACGCTTCAGTAAATCCTTTTACTGCAAACTTCGCCGCGCTGTAGGCAGTGTGCGAAACCGTCGGCCCAACGCTGGCCCAGAAGCCATTCACCGAGCTGGTGTTGATGATATGACCTTCATCACTTGCAACCAACAAATCCATGAACGCGCGGCAGCTGTAGTAAACACCATACCAACAGACGCCGAAGGTGCGCTCCCATTGATCACGGTCACCGGTGACAAATTCGCCGCCACCGCCAATACCGGCGTTGTTAAACAACAAATTGATGTGTGCGGTGTCATGTTGTTCCACCACTTCATCGCGAAAGCGGTTCATGTGTTCTTGCGAGCTGACGTCGCAGACATGGGTGGTGATACGCTGACCGTCACCAGCGGCGGCGAGCTGCAGCGTTTCCTGCATATTGTCCGCAGACACATCACACATCGCCACATGCGCACCCGCTTGCGCCAGCTGACATACCAACTCACGCCCCATGCCGGTACCACCGCCGGTCACCACGGCCAGCTTGCCTGTAAAGTTTTTCACCTAAAGCTCCTTAAATTGTTTTATGTTGGGTTGGCTGGGTTTGGTTTATTCGGATCAACGTCTAAACCACCCAAGTGGCTTTCGAGGGTTTGCGCATCGAGCATACGCTCTTGATAAAGCGCCACCAAGGCCGCCTGCGTAATGTGGGTATCGTCCACTTCAAAATGCTGGCGCAGCTGCGGGCGCGCTTCAGACAAACCATAACCGTCCGTGCCTAAAACGTCGTAACGGCCCGGGATCCATGGCGCGATACCACCGGCAAGGCTTTTCATATAATCGCTCACCGCCACAAATACGCCTTGCTGCTGTGCAAACAGTTCTTCGACGTAAGACACCTTCGGTGGGTCCAGTGGATGCAAGCGGTTGTGGCGTGCACAGGCGTGGGCATCACGTTCAAGCTCAATGAAGCTGGTGATACTCCACAGCGTCACGTTTAGACCTGCGTCTACAAGGCGTTGTTGGGCAAGCAGCGCCTGCTGCATGAGACTGCCGCTGGCCAACAAATGTACGCACGGTGCTGCCGAATCTGTCTGCAAGTTGCGGTAGATGTACCCGCCTCGCACAACGCCTTGATACAGCGCGTCGAGGTCCAGGTCATTGTTGTGCAGCACGTCGTCTACTGCCGGTTGGCGGTAGTTTTCGTTGTATAGGGTCAGGTAGTAAAACAAGTCCTCTTGGGCTTCGTACATGCGCCGCATCCCTTCGCGCACAATCAGCGCTACCTCAAAACCAAACGCGGGGTCGTAACACTTAAGGTTCGGTACCGTGCTGGCGAGAATATGGGAGTGGCCGTCTTCATGCTGCAAGCCTTCACCATTTAGCGTAGTGCGGCCCGCTGTCCCACCGAGCAGAAAACCGCGGCACATCATGTCGCCGCAGCTCCAGATCATGTCGCCAACACGTTGAAAGCCAAACATGGAATAAAAAATGTAAAACGGGATCATCGGCAGGCCATGCACAGCATAGGCACTGCCGGCTGCCATAAACGAGGCCATCGCGCCGGTTTCGCAAATCCCTTCTTGCAAGATCTGGCCATCCGCCGCCTCGCGGTAAGGCAACAGCGTGTCAGCGTCCACCGGCCGATACTTTTGCCCTTCCGGCGCATAGATGCCTGCCACTTTAAACAGCCCGTCCATGCCGAACGTGCGGGCTTCATCCGGCACAATGGGCACCACATACTTACCTACGTCTTTATTCCGTAACAGGTTGGACAACAGGCGCACCATCACCATGGTGGTGGACAGCTCACGTGTACCGCTACCGGCTAAGAAGTCTTGCAAACTGTCGAGGCTGGGGGCGACAAGTGGCGGGCAGACTTGGCGTCGGCGCGGCACCGGCCCACTCAGATCACGGCGGTGTTCGCGCAGGTAGGTCAGTTCCGCCGAGTCTTGCGGGGGCATATAAAACTCCGCGCGTCGCGCTGCGTCGTCACTGATGGGAATACCCAACTCCCGCGCCAGCTGGATGCGCTCCTCCTCACCCATGTTTTTGTACTGGTGCGCGGTGTTTTTGCCTTGCGTACCCATGCCATCCCCTTTTACGGTTTTCACCAGGATGACGGTTGGTTTACCGGTGTTTTGCAACGCCGCGTCATATGCCGCATAGATTTTTTTCGGGTCCTGACCGCCGCGTTTAATGGCTTTAAGTTCGTCATCGGTGAGCGAACTCATCATATGTTCAAGTTCCGGATTGCCTTCCACCCAGTGCTCCCGCTGCACATCCCCCGGTAGCACAGAGTACATTTGGTAGTCACCGTCGAGACAGTCGTCCATCCGTTTGCGCAGCACGCCGTGTTTGTCGCGCGCCAACAGGCCGTCCCAACCGCCGCCCCAGATGACTTTAATGACATTCCAGTCAGCACCGCGAAACACCCGTTCCAACTCTTGGATGATCTTGCCATTGCCGCGTACCGGTCCGTCCAAGCGCTGTAGGTTGCAATTCACCACTAGGATGAGGTTGTCGAGTTTCTCCCGGGCGGCAATATTAATGGTGCCGATTACTTCGGGTTCATCGGATTCGCCATCGCCAATAAAACACCAAATCTTGCGTTGGCTTTTAGGCTTTAAACCCCGATTTTCCAAATACTTGGCAAAACGCGCTTCATATATGGCCGCCGGTGTCGACAAACCCATGGACGCATTGGGCATTTCCCAGAAGTCCGGCATGCTGCGCGGATGCGGGTAGGACGACAAGCCGCCACCCTCCCCCAATTCGCGGCGATAGTTGCGCAACTGCGCCTCACTTAAGCGGCCTTCCAACCAGGCTCGCGCGTATACACCCGGCGCGGCATGAGGCTGCGGCAGCACCATATCCGGATCGTTGTTGTCGTCAAAACCTTGAAAAAAATGATTGAACCCCACTTCCAACAAGGTGGCACACGAAGCGTAGGTGGCAATATGACCGCCTACACCGGTACCTTGGTCCTGGCCTTGCAACACCATGGCGGCGGCGTTCCAGCGAATGACTTTCTCGATGCGCTCTTCAAGTTCTATATTGCCGGGGTATGGCGGTTGGTCTTCAGGGCTGATGGTGTTGATATAGGGGGTATTTAACGTGGCTTCGTTAAGCGGTACGTTCATACCGAGGGCGTGGTCTTGCACGTAACGCAAAATTTCACGCACCCCGGCATCACCAAACTCGGCATGGATCGCCTCAATGGCTTCCGCCCACTCCGCCTTGTCTTCGGCCAGCTGCGCGACCAGCGCATCCTGTATTGGATTTACCTCAGAACCGCTGCTCATGGTTGCAGACAAGCGCGTACTTTTGCCGCATGTGCCTCCAAAACTTCCGCGTCTTCCATGTCCCGCGCGTGCATCCTAAATTCCAAACCTTCATGCCGCGGCAGGATGTGGAAGTGCAGGTGAAACACCGTCTGCCCCGCAGCCGGGCCGTTAAGCTGCGCAATCATGATACCCGGCGCCGCAAACGCCGCTTTAACCGCGTCTGCCACCTTTTGCACGGTGGCCACGGTGGCGCCGAGAATGACGGGATCAGCCGCATGGATGTCGGCCGCAGGGTCCTTGGGAATGACCAGGGTGTGGCCAGGCACCTGTGGCATCACGTCCATGAAAGCCAGGGAGTGGTCGTCTTCATAGACATTGAAAGCCGGCGCTTCGCCGCGCAAAATTTTGGCAAAAATGTTGTTGTTGTCATACGCCATTGGGTGTGCTCGCTCCGTGCGTGGGGGTATATCAGTGCGGACTTAGTTGAACCAGCGAGAATCCTTCATAGTTGTTGGCCACGACCTCGCGGCATTTCTCCACATAGGGCGGCACACCGAGATAAGGCATAAACACCCGCTTTTTGCCTTCCACATTGGCGCCTAGGTACCAGGAGTTACAGTTGGGGTAAATGGACAGCTCTGCCGTCTCGTTAACATGTTCAACCCAGGCATCCTCGGCATCCGCTTGTGCCTCGATGGCCGCAAACTGGTGACCATTGAGGTAAGCAATACAGTCCGAGACCCACTCCACATGCTGTTCAATGGAAGGCAACATATTAGACAGGACCGAAGGACTGCCCGGGCCGGTAATTAAGAACAAATTGGGAAAACCCGCGGTGGCCAGACCAAGATAGGCGCGGGGCCCCTCCTGCCACTTATCCTGCAGCGACTGACCGCCCGAACCGCGGATGTCTACCTGGGTCACCGCACCGGTCATGGCGTCAAAACCGGTGGCCAATATGAGGCAATCCACTTCGTACTCAGCGCTAGCGGTTTTGACACTGGTGGCGGTAACGGCTTGTAGAGGATGCTCCCGCAGATCCACCAACGTCACGTCATCCCGGTTAAATGTCTGGTAATAATTGGTATCAACACACAGACGTTTGCAGCCCACGGGTGTGTCCGGGGTGAGTTTTTTTGCCAGTTCCGGATCGTCCACGGCGTCAGCAATTTTGGCGGCAATGAAGTCCCGCGCGGTGGCGTTGGCGGCATCATCAAACGGCAGATCGGCAAATGCCGCTAAAAAGGCCAACCCCCCTTTAGCCCAGCGCTCTTCATACTCTGCCTCGCGCTCCGCCTCACTGACCTCCAGCGCAGAGCGTTCACTGTCGCGGAAATCCGCGCCAAACCCACGCTGCCAGTTTTGCGCTCGGTATTCCTGGTAACGCGACTTAATATCCGCGACAAACTCAGGGTCCAGCGGTGCGTTGCGCGCCGGTACCGAATAATTAGGCGTCCGTTGGAACACCGTGACACTTTGCGCCTGGTCGGCAATGATGGGGATACTTTGAATGGCGGAAGAGCCGGTGCCGATCACCCCAACTCGCTTTCCGGTCAAATCGACCCCTTCGTGAGGCCACAATCCGGTGTGATAAACATTTCCAGAAAAGTCTTCTAGACCTTTGATTTTTGGGAAGTTTGGCACAGAGAGGCAGCCGGTCGCCATAATCACATATTGGGCGGTGACTTGCTCTGCATTGGAAAGTGTCACTCGCCACAGGCGTTGCTCATCATCGTAAGCTGATTGTTCTACCTTGGTGTTAAATTGGATGTCACCGAATAGATCAAAGCGTTCCGCCACGTGATTGGCATATTTTAGGATTTCCGCCTGGGTGGCGTACTTCTCCGACCATTCCCACTCTTGCTGCAATTCATCGGAAAACTGATAGGAGTATTCAACACTCGGTATGTCGCAGCGCGCGCCGGGATAACGGTTCCAAAACCAGGTCCCGCCAACCCCGCTGCCTGCTTCGAAAATGCGCGCCTGCAAACCCTGTCGCTTTAGCCGGTGCAGCATGTACAGACCGGCAAAACCGGCCCCCACGATGACCGCATCGTAGGAACTGCCTGCATCCGATTGCTGTATTTGTGTCTCCGCCATCTATGCACTCCCCGCTCAAAACAACCGGCTAAGTGTGGCGGAAATCTGGCCGGCTTCCAAGCCGCGCGGCGCTTTTCGAACGGTCCGTGCCCTATTCGTCGAGCACGATCATTAGCGCCGCCAAACTCAACAGCCCTCCAAGCAGGAACAAGATGCTCATCGAGACCGGGAGGCTAAACAGTGCCAAATTAACTTCTGACATTGAGGAAAACTGCGTGGTCAGCCACAGGCTGAAAGTAGCCAACACCTCCTGAGCCAACCAAGAGAGCGGTAGTACTTGCGGCGCAATCGACGCCTACGGCTCGGCACCTGCACCTGCACCTGCAAGGGGAATACACTCAGCATGCCAAACAGCATGAGGAACATGCCTATGGGAATGATGGCATCTTCTTCCATGATCTAAGCTCCCGTTATTTGACTCTTATTTCTCTCTTAAGAGCCCTGAACCCGCTGATCCTAAGCTATAAAGTGGTTTGAGCACTAGCGCGATGCGGGAGAGATGGGACCCTTCGGCAGGATATGTGGAGGCACTAAATGAGGGGGCATGAGATGCGCTGGCAACGGCGGCCGCCTTGCCCACTGCGTTTGCGCATAGTGTTCGCCAGGTAACCCAACAGCGCCACCTAGGAGGGTGGCGCTGCCGGTGAGGCGATCAAGAAATGTGCGCCGGTTACCCGCCACTACCCGACGTTCATGGATTGGGAAATCACTGCAAAGCCTTCAGTGGCTTGCAGACGTTTGCCAACCACCGCTTGGTATTCGTCAGAGTTATACCAGGCTTTGGCCGCTTCGGTGGATTCAAACTTGATCACAACCGTTTGCGGACCCGGCGGTGTGCCTTCAACAGTCTCCGCAGCAACGTCAAATGCCACCAACTCGGCACCGGATGCTTGGATGGTGGGACCGGCACCGGCCTGATACTCGCGATACAAGTCTGGATCGTTAACAACGTATTGGGCTATGAAATATGCAGCCATGGTTCCTCTCCTTTGATGAAATGGTCATGATTAGGCGGGGCTAGTCTCGCACTATTCATGCAGAGATTCTAATGAGGAGATTCTAATGAAGAGATTCTAATGCAGAGATTCGAGCCATTCGCGCACCTGTTCGGTATGTTCACCCACCGCAGGTACGTTCAAGTCATCCGGACGCGTGCGACCGGGAACCACCGGCAGCGCAACGGCCTGGCCATCCACCATAACGGTCTGCGTACGCAAATCACTGTGTTGCGCCAATTGCGCCACGGTACTGACCGGGGCAAAGGCCAGGTCGGCATCGTTAAGGCGCTTTTGCAAATCGCCAAAGGGCAGCGCGCCAAACAAAGCGGTCAGGCGATCATCCACCAAGGTTCGGTGGGCCACTCTGCTTTCATTGTTAACACAGCGTGGGTCCTCAAATAGCTCCTGTGCCGCCAAAGCCTGGCAACACAGTCGGCGCCACTCCGCTTCGTTTTGCACCGACAACACAAAATCTACCCCGTCGGCGGAGCGAAACACGCCGTACGGACAGATGCCCGGATGCGCAAGCCCAACCCGAGCGGGTGCGACGCCGGTGTGCTGCTGCAACAAGTACGGTACCGCCATCCACTCCGCCACCGCATCAAACAACGCCACATCAATACGTTCGCCCCCGCCGCTGCTGGCTTTGGCCAGCAAAGCTTCCAACACGGCCTCATAAGCAAACATACCCGTCGCCAGGTCGACGAGAGAAACTCCGACACGGCCCGGTGCATGACTTGATCCAGTGATATCTGCCAAACCCGCTTCAGCCTGCATGAGCAAATCGTACGCTTTGCGTTGGGCACCTGGACCGCTGGGATGAAAACCAGCAATCGACACGGAGATGAGCTGTGGCTGTTGTTGATGGAGGTCATCAAGATCCAGGCCGAGCTTGGTAAGCGCGCCGGGTTTGAGGTTTTGTATCAGCACATCACATTGCGTGATGAGCTGTTTAAGCAAGCGCAGATCGGCGGACTGAGTAAGATCGAGGGCCACGGATTTTTTGCCGGCGTTAAGCCATACAAAGTACGCGCTCTGCCCTGCCACCGCGGTATCGTAGTGACGGGCAAAGTCGCCTCCGGGCCGTTCGATCTTAAACACCTCGGCACCCGCCAGCACCAGCCGGCGAGTGCATAAAGGAGCGGCGACAGCTTGTTCAAGCGAAACAACCTTGACGCCGCGCAGCGGGTACACCTGAGTGTACGGGTGAGACCGCTGGTCTAACCCGCGGCGTTGTAACCCATGATGGCTTTCACTTCGAGGAATTCCTCAAAACCATGCTGGCCCCACTCACGGCCGTTGCCGGATTGTTTGTAACCACCAAAGGGCGCGTTGTTATCCACCGGAGCACCGTTCAAGTGCACGTTACCCGTGCGGATCAAACGGGCAATCTTTTTCGCGCGCTCCGGGTCTCCGGAAATGTAGCCGCTCAGGCCGTACAGGGTGTCGTTGGCGATACGGACGGCGTCTTCGTCATCTTCGTAGCCAATCAAGGACAGTACCGGGCCAAAAATTTCTTCCTGGGCAATGGTCATGTCGTTGGTGACGTGAGAGAAGACCGTCGGCTTCACGTAGTATCCGGCGTTTAGACCGTCGGGACGGCCGGTGCCGCCGATTTCCAATTTGGCGCCTTCATCGATGCCTTTTTGGATGAGGTTTTGGATTTTCTCAAACTGCACCTCGGAGACCACCGGACCAATGACGGTGCCCTCGGCCGCCGGATCACCCACCTGCACTTGCTCTGCCGCAGCCTTGGCAATCGCAGCAGCTTCGTCCATACGTGCGTTGGGAACCAACATGCGGGTCGGTGCGTTACAAGATTGACCGGAGTTCATGCACATGCCAAACACATCGCGTGAAATTGACTTCGCAAAATCGGCGTCGTCTAGAATGATGTTGGCAGACTTGCCACCCAGCTCTTGCGCCACGCGTTTGACGGTGGGTGCAGCATTTTTCGCCACTTCAACGCCCGCGCGGGTTGAACCGGTGAAAGACACCATGTCCACATCCGGATGGGAAGACAGCGGCGCACCGACGTTGATGCCATCACCGTTGATCAGATTGAACACACCCGGGGGCACACCGGCGTCGTGGAGAATCTCCGCAAATAGAATTGCATTCAGAGGAGACACCTCAGACGGCTTCAACACCATCGTACATCCCGCCGCCAGCGCGGGAGCAACCTTACAAGCGATCTGGTTAATCGGCCAATTCCAGGGTGTGATCAGGGCACACACGCCAGCAGGTTCTTTCACCACGTGGGAGGAGCCCAAATCTTCTTCGAATTCAAATTTCTTCAGTACTTCTAGGGTGGTCATGAAGTGACCGATACCGGCCGGTGCCTGTGCGGCGTTGGCCAACGCCAGCGGTGCACCCATTTCCTGGCTGATGGTGGTGGCTACTTCACCCATACGTTCGCCGTACTTGGCGATGATGGCCTCCAGCAATGCAATACGTTCTTCTTTGCTGGTTTGCGAAAATGTTTCAAAAGCAGTCTTCGCTGCGGCAACCGCACGATCGACGTCCGCTTGCCCACCCATAGCGATTTGCGTGATGGGCTGCTCGGTGGCTGGATTGATGACATCCAAGGTGTCGCCGGTGGAAGAGTCGACCCATTCGCCGTTAATGTAAAACTGAAGTTCGTGGCTCACGATACACATCCTCTCTGGTTGGATAACTAGAATTTCAGGGGCGCTTAGAATACCCGCAAAGTCTTCATTTACAAGCTTCCAGCGCCTACGGCACACTAGTGCTCAAACCACTTTATCACCCAAGACCCACGCACTCGCGAAAACGAGAGAGGAATAAGAAGAGACCATGAAAGGCACTGTGCACTACGAACTGCGCGACAACATCGCGCTCATGACCATCGACAATCCACCGGTAAACCCGCTGTCCTCCGGCGTCCGCAAGGGTTTGGACGAAGGCATTCGCCAAGCCTTGAGCGACGACCAGGTGCAAGCCATTGTGCTCACCGGCGCCGGCCGCGCGTTCATTGCTGGCGCCGACATCTCGGAATTTGGGGGCGCTTCCGAAGGACCCGGTTTAATGGATTGTTTGAACGCCATGGATGCCAGCAGCAAACCGATTGTGGCTGCTATAAATGGCACCGCCTTTGGTGGCGGATTGGAAGTCGCGTTGTGCTGCCACTATCGCGTCATCGCACCTTCTGCACCGGTGGGCTTGCCCGAAGTTAAACTCGGCCTGTTGCCCGGCGCGGGTGGCACCCAGCGCTTACCGCGTTTAATTGGTGCCGAAAAGGCGTTGAACTTTATCCTCTCCGGCGACCCTATTCCCGGACCTCAGGCAAAAGCGTTGGGAATCGCCGACGCCGTAGCGGACGGAGACGTGGTGGAAGCAGCCATCGCATTTGCCAACGACCTGATCAGCCAAGGCAGCCCAGTGCGGCGCATACGCGATGAAAACGGCGCGCTCGCCGCCGACCGCGGCAACGCAGAGCTGTTTGATAAGGCGCGTAAAGATGCCGCACGCAAAATGCGCAAACGTTTTGCCCCGGAAATGATTATTCAGTGTGTCGAGGCTGCGGTGAATCTTGGCGACTTTGACGCCGGCATGGCGGTGGAAGCGGAAAATTTCGCCAAGTGCCTGAAGCACCCTCAGCGCGAAGCATTGATCCATATGTTTTTCTCCGAACGAGAAGTGGCCAAAATTCCGGACGTGCCAAGAGACACGCCGACGCAGGCCATCGATCAAGCCGGCGTTATCGGCTGCGGTACCATGGGTGGCGGCATCACCATGTCGTTCCTCAACGTGGGTATACCGGTGACGGTGTTGGAGCTGGACCAGGAAGCCCTCGACCGCGGCATCGGTGTCATCAAACGTAACTATGACATTCAAGTGCAGCGCGGCCGCATGAGCGAAGCCGAGGTGAATGAACGCATGGGTCTACTCACCGGTACAACCAGCTATGCTGAGCTCGGTAGCGCCGACGTCATTATTGAAGCGGTCTATGAAAACATTGACGTTAAAGTAGAAACCTTCAAGAAAATGGAGGAGGTCGCCAAACCCGGCGCCATTTTGGCGAGCAATACCAGCGGTTTGGATGTAGACAAAATGGCCGACG
Organism: Pseudomonadales bacterium; assembly: GCA_028281005.1. Classification (GTDB taxonomy): domain Bacteria; phylum Pseudomonadota; class Gammaproteobacteria; order Pseudomonadales; family Azotimanducaceae; genus UBA4421. The sequence continues at coordinate 67,361 of JANQKS010000043.1, read as the reverse complement.
CCACCACCCGTCCGGAAGCTGTGATTGGTCTGCACTTCTTCAGTCCGGCGAACGTCATGAAGTTATTGGAAGTGGTTCGCGGTGCCAAAACCAGCAACGAAACCATCGCCACATCGATGAAGCTGGGTAAGCAGCTCAACAAAATTGCCGTGCTGTCTGGTAACGCGCCGGGTTTCATCGGCAACCGTATGCTGGCGCGCTATACCCAGCAGGCCGGAGAAATCATCTTGCAAGGCGCCACCCCTTACCAAGTTGACAACGTCTTGCTGCAATTTGGCATGCCCATGGGTCCGTTCCAAATGAACGACCTGGTGGGTCTGGATCTGGGCTGGCGGGCGCGCAAATTGGCGGGCATGAAACCCGAAGAGGTGCCCATCACCGCCCGCGTCGCCGACAAGCTGTGCGAAATGGAACGTTTCGGGCAGAAGACCAATCGCGGCTTCTATATTTATCCGGAAGGCAGCCGCGCGGGCCAGGCAGATCCCGAGGTGGTGGAACTGGTCGAACAAACCTCAGCGGAATTGGGCATCAACCGCCGCGAGATTGATGACGAGGAAGTGCTCAAGCGTTGTCTCTATCCGCTCATCAATGAAGGTGCGCGTATCCTTGAGGACGGTATTGCCATCCGTCCTTGCGACATCGACATCGTCTATATCAACGGCTACGGATTCCCGGAAGTAACCGGCGGACCGATGTTCTGGGCGGATAAACAAGGTTTGGACAACATCCTGGCAGACATCAAGAAGTACCAGGCGGAGTACGGCGGTGATGCCTGGCAACCCGCACCGTTGTTGGAAAGGCTGGTGGCTGAAGGCAAAACCTTCGCAAGCTTACAAGGTTGAGGTTGCCGGACCTTGCAGCATCTATCGTTCTTGGACCTTGATCTGCCACGCAGGTCTTCAACGCCGAGCAGGCTGCGGCCGTTAGGCCGCACTATCGCCGCAATGGCCACTTTGGTGGCCTTAGCGGCTGTGCCGATGCTGGCATCCGCCCACGGCGTCGACGAAGGCGACGCCAGCTTCATCCAAGGCCAACAGGGTTTTCATTTCTGGCCGTACTTTTATCTGGGCGCTAAACATATGGTCACCGGCTACGACCACTTGCTGTTTCTGGCCGGTGTCATATTTTTCCTCTACCGTCTGCGTGATGTGGGTGTGTACGTCACCTTGTTTGCCATCGGCCACAGTCTCACCCTGGTGGCAGGCGTATGGTTTAACATACCGGCCAACGCCTATCTGATCGATGCAATTATAGGCCTATCGGTGGTCTACAAAGCATTTGAAAACATCGGCGGTTTCCGTGCCATCGGTATCAATGTCAACACACGCTTGGCCGTCTGGATTTTTGGTCTATTCCATGGTTTTGGCCTGGCCACCAAGCTCCAGGAATTGTCTTTGTCCGAAGAAGGCCTGCTCGGCAATTTATTGGCATTTAACCTCGGCGTCGAGGTGGGCCAAATTGTTGCGCTGGTGGGTATCGTGACACTGATGAACCTATGGCGCTACACCGCCCGGTTCCAGACCCAGGCGGTGTTGGCCAACGGTGTGCTCATGGCCTGCGGCTTCATGCTGATGGGTTACCAACTGACCGGCTATTTTGTTGAACCTATGCTCTGATGTAGCTCTGATGTAGGCCCGTTTAGATCAGCGGGCGTTCAGCAAACGCGCGCGTACTTAACTCAACAACCAGCCGCCGTCTACATCAATCGTGGTGCCGGTCACAAAGTCGTTGGTGACCATAAACACCACACCATCCGCCACTTCTTCGGCGGTACCCGCCCGGGGAATCAGATGTTTGGCGGTTGCCCCGGCCAGCATCTTGTCGCGCTGCTCGGCGTCCGGACCAAACATCGGCGTGGAAATCACACCCGGAGATACCACATTGATCCTGCGCGGCGCTATCTCCGTGGCCACAGCCCGCACAAACTGCTCTACCGCACCACCCACGGAGGCCAGCGCTGATTGGCCTGGACGCGCCCGCCGTGCGGGGGCACCGCTCACCAACACAATGGCGCCGTCCTCGGCTAAATGTTCGGTACCCAGACGCACGCAATTGCTGTAGCCCCACAGTTTGTCAAATGACGCTTGATAGGCGTCAAGGTCCATTTGCAGAAAAGGTCCCGCAGCTCGTTCACCGCCGGTGGCGGCGCTGATGAGGATGTCATACGGGGCTTGGGCCGCAAACAGAGCCGCCATTGCGTCGCGGTCACGTACATCACATGGCTCCAGGGTGACGCCGTCGATGTTGCCCGCCTTGCTCGGATCACGACTGATCGCAACCACTTGCGCGCCCGCATCACGCAGCTTCAGCGTTGTGGCCAAGCCAATTCCCGATGTACCGCCGAACACCAGCGCTTTTTTTCCGGCTAATTGCATCTGCCTACCCTCTCTCCTCGTTTTAAATTGTTTGTTGGTCAGAAATTTCTGGTCGTGTCATCTCGCGCACAGTACCGCTACAATGGCTCGCTCGCAAATTAGCCGGAATTCGTTTGTGTACCCAGAAAGCCGCTTAGAAGATGCCCTCGAGCGTTTGCAACAGCGCCGTTCGGTGAAAGCCATGGATTTGGGTGATCCCGGCCCCAACGACAGTGAGCTTGAAACGCTGTTAACCACCGGCATCCGCGTACCCGATCACGGTAAATTGGGGCCTTGGCGTCTGATCAAGTTTAGCGGCGATGCACGCCAGGCATTTGGCAACGTATTGGCCGAACGTTTCCACAGCCTAAACCCCGAAGCCCGCGAACACTCAATTGCGGCAGAACGCGATCGGTTTATGCGGGCACCGGTTGTGGTTGCGGTCATTGCGCGCATCACGCCGGGCATCAAAATTCCTGAATGGGAACAACAAATGTCAGTCGGTGCGGTGTGCCAGAACATATTGGTGACCGCCAATCTGATGGGCTTTGCCGCGCAGTGGTTAACCGAGTGGTACGCCTTTGATGAACACATCGACGCCGCCCTTGGCCTCACCACGCATGAACGTGTGGCGGGTTTTATTTACATCGGCTCAGCCGGTGAACGCCCAGCCGAGCGTGTACGGCCAGAATTGGCCGACGTGTTAACCGCATGGCAGGTACCGTAAAACTAGCTCGGTCAGTTTATCTATCGAAATCACCCATCTCGTTCACTCAGACAATCGCTAAATAGGAGAGAGAAAATGCAGGACGTAGTCATTGTAGATGCCGCCCGTTCACCGGTCGGCAAGAAAAACGGCAGCCTTGGCGGCGCCCACCCCACAGACGTACTGGGCCAAATCATGCTGAAGGTGCTGGAGCGCAACCAGCTTGATGCGGCGGTGGTAGACCAGATCGTAGGCGGTTGTATCAACAAGGTGGCCGCCCAAGGTATGAACGTCACCCGCACCGCTTGGCTGGCCCACGGCGGTGCCGAGTCAACCCCGTGCATTACAATTGACTCGCAGTGCGGGTCCTCCCAAGAAGCCACCACCCTGGCACACAGCATCCTCGCCGCGGGTCATGCGGATGTGGTCATGGCTTGCGGCGTGGAAAACATGACCCGCCTGCCGATTGGCTCTGATGCGGTCGGCAAAGACCCGAAAATGGGCAAACCGATCTCCTCCAGCTACTTTGCCCACCACGAGTTCACCAGCCAGTTTGAAGGTTCGGAACGGGTGGCGGAGAAATATCAGATCACTCGCCAAGACACCGATGCGTTTGGCTTGCAATCACAACAGCGTGCAGCCAACGCCATTGCTAATGGATATTTTGACTCGCAGATCATTGCCGTAGAGAGCCCGGTGATGGATGATGATTTTCAAAAAACCGGCGACACCGTAGTTGTCACCAATGATGAAATTCCGCGGGATACCAGTCTCGAAGCTTTGGCCGAATTAAAACCTGTGGCGCGGGAAGATGGTGTACACACCGCCGGCACGTCATCGCAAATTGCTGACGGCGCCGCTGTGGTACTGATGATGACCGCCGACAAAGCTGCAGAGCTGGGGCTTAAGCCACTGGCCCGCATCAAAGCTTCCGCTCTGGTCGGCTGTGACCCGGTCCTGATGTTAGAAGGGCCTATCCCGGCCACTGAAAAGCTCCTCAAGGATACCGGCTTGAGCATAGACGACATTGATGTCTTTGAAGTGAATGAAGCGTTTGCTTCAGTGGTGCTGGCCTGGGCAAAAACCGTCGGCGCCGACATGGACAAGGTGAATCCGAACGGTGGTGCTATTTCCTTAGGCCATCCGTTGGGCGCCACCGGCTGTTTCCTGATTACCAAGGCCGTGCATGAGCTGCAGCGCACCGGCGGCAGCTACGGCTTAATTTCTATGTGCTGCGGCGGTGGTTTGGGCACCGGCACCCTGGTGGAGCGTGTGGCCTAGGGTTCAGGCAGCAATACGTACCGGCATCGATTGTATGGCGTGAAAGACCGTGGAGCTGGCCCTGACCGGGTCAGCCACCACTTCGATATGTGGATATCGCGCCAACAATTCCTCCCATAACACACGCAACTGCATTTCTGCCAGCCGATTGCCGAGGCAACGATGTAATCCAAAGCCAAAAGATAAGTGTTCCCGCGGACGCTGCCGATCAATGACAAATTGATCCGGGTTGGCGATGGCGCGCTCATCGCGATTGCCAGATAAATACCACATGATGACCATGTCGCCTTTGCGGATCTGCTGGCCGTGCATCTCAAAATCTTGCACGGCCGTGCGGCGCATGTGGATGAGCGGTGTTTGCCAGCGAATGATCTCCGGCACCAGGGTGGGGATCATCTGGGGATTGTCACGCAGCTTGGCATATTCCTCGGGGAATTGATTCAGCGCCAACAATCCGCCGCTGATGGAATTGCGCGTGGTGTCGTTGCCGCCCACCATGAGCAGGATCATATTGCCCAGCAATTGCTTGGCGTCCATGTCCTTGGTTTGTTCTCCCCAGGCCAACATGGATATGAGATCGTCACCCGGCTCTTCAGCCGCCTGCCGCTCCGCCCACACCGCTTGAAAGTACTCACCGATCTCCGCTAAGGCCTGGTAAAACGCTGCAGCGGATGAGGCAAATTCCGGATCGTCTGCATTGCTGATGGCATTGGACCATTTAATCAACCTATGCCGGTCTTCCTGGGGTACACCAAGCACCGTAGCCAGCATGCGGCCGGTGAGCTCAACTGACACATTTGGCACCCAGTCAAAAGTTTCATTGACCGGTAGATCGGCCACAATCTCAATCGCCCGGGCGCGTATCAGCTGTTCCAGCTCCGCCAGACGCTTTGGTGCCAGTCCCGGAGCCACGGCCTTACGCTGCACATCATGCTCTGGCGGGTCCATGGAAATGAAATTAGGAATCTCATTGCTAGAACTGGGTGTGCCGGTAATGGTAACGCCACCAAATTGATAAGACGAGGAAAACACCTGATGGTTACTGTCCACGTCCATGATGTCGTGGTACCGGGTAATCGACCAATAAGGGCCATACTGACTGTCGGCGCAATAGTGTACCGGCGCTTCATCCCGCAGGCGTTTGAAATAGGGATAAACTAACTGATGGCGAAACAGCTCCGGATTAGCCACGTTGATGTCTTCCAGCGGTAGCTCATAAGGATCCAGATCCGGGTCTACCGGGATGCGTAAACGGCGGGACGACTTCCAGCCTTTGGAAGCATCGGCCCGGTCGCGTAGGTGGGCGTAACTTTCAGACATGATTCCCCTTACACCGTAGGTGTGCCGGGACTCAACTTATCAGAGTTCGCGGGTGTATTCACCACTGCGGGAGAAGGTGGTGGAAGACTCGAAAAAACCGCGGGTGGTGACTTTCACGGTTACTTCCTGCTGACCTCGGTTCTCCCAAAACCAGCCATGCAGGCCGCTGTAGGGTGCTACGTAGGTACCATGCTGGGCGGCGGCGCGACCCACAGAGAAACTGATCGAATCTTCTTCGTGTTCTTCTTCATGATCTTCATCATGTGCGTGTTCAGCGTGCCCTGCTTCATGCAGATCATGTTCGTCATGGTGTTCTTCATGACTGTGGAAATCGAAAACCACTTCCCCTTCCGCCTGCCAGCTGTAGACCATGGCTTGGCCCGCATCCATATGGTATTTGTACTCGATCGATTCAAACGGACCCAGAGGAAACTCCACGTAGTCTTCCTTGAAGGATTGCTCTTCAATGGACAACGCGCTCACCGTGTAGCCCGACATACCCTTGATGCCCAGTACGTCCCCCGCTCCTAACGGATCGACACCGTACTCAGCGGGCAGGATGAACAAGACCAGGGCAACCAACGCCACCACGATGCTGGCGCTTAAGGTGGCAAAAATGGTACGTGGTGATGCGTTAACGTTTTCCATAATCGTCGGACTAAATGCCTTGTTGTACTTGGATGATGTAGCGGTTGTGACACGCCAAGCAGACACTGTACAAATTTGCGCCGGCTTGGAACAGCGCATCAGCATCTTTGGCCTGAGCGGCGTCACGTGCGCGTATGCCTGCCATGACTAAACCTGCGGAGTATTCCACCCAGTCACCCGGGTCAGCCGCATAACCGGGCATCATCAACAGATTGCCCGCTTCCGCCACGGTGGTGGCTGCGTTACGCACATGGTCCCACCCCTCCTGGGTGGTGGGCTGTAAATCTTGTTCACCGTCATGGGTGATGATGTAACCCGCGTTACCCCAGATCACATCCGCCGCTGGTTCTAAGCCCCATACCATAAAGTCATGGATACTTGCCGTGGGTTTAAACGGTATCGCCTGGGGCTCAGGACTCTGACCACACGCAGTTAACCCACACAACACCATCAGGCCTATAAACTGGCGCCTGCCAAACCCCTGCAGCATGTTTAATCTACCTCTCACGACAACGCTACAGAGTAGCTTAGGCAGTAAAACCAAGCCAGGTTTTAAACAACTTAGCCACCGTCGGCGTCAACCGTGTGCGGTTGTATGCATCGGCCAAACGCTTGAGGTATTCACTGCGTGTTGGATAGGAATACAGCGCTTTGCCCGCAGCACCTAAACCCAGCCCATTGCTCATCAGAATACAAACGGGGGCTATCTGCTCACCGGCATCGTGGCCAACAATGGTCGCACCCAATATTTGATCACCGCCACGCTTCGTCCAGATTACCGCAAAACCCGCGCCATCAATCTCCGCGCGTCCCCGATCAAGTTCCGCAAAGTCAAAGCGGTACTCGTCAAACGCCTCTCCCCGAGCAGCAAGCTGCGTCGGGTTTTCACCCACCGAGGCCACTTCCGGTTTGGTGTAAGTGCAGTGCGGGATGACAAGCCCGTCAACACTGGCGGTCGGTGCAAACAGGGTATTCTGCACCAGAGCCCGCGCCTGGGCGTCTGCGTGGTGGGTAAACTGCAACGCCGCAGTGCAATCACCGGCCGCGTAAATACTAGGGTTACTGCTGCGCAGCTTGGCATTTGTTTTGATAAACCCCCGCGCGTTCACCTCTACACCCACGCGGTCAAGGCCCAACGCCGCGGTGTTCGGACGACGCCCCAAGGCCACCAATACCCGCTGGGTACGATAGCTTGTGCCACCCGCCTCAACTTCAACGTCTGCGTCAGGCCTTTGGCTCACCTGACTGACCCCTTCGCCCACGTGTAATTGGACACCCGCGGCTTCAAGCGCCGCAGCCACAGCCGTGCTGGCTTCCTCAATTTCCAAGGGTAATACTCTAGGCGCGAGTTCAAACAGGTGCACCGTCACACCCAAACGGGCAAACACCAAGGCGAGCTCACAGCCAATCGCCCCTGCACCCAGAATGGCCAAGGAGGTCGGCGCTTCGGTAAGATCAAACACGGTTTCGTTAGTCAGCGGCTGACACTCACGCAGCCCCGGTATCGGCGGGATGTCCGCGGTGGCCCCAGTGCAGACCGCAACGCGTCGGGCATTCAACAACACATCACCCACCCGAACCTGGCCAGAAGCCTCAAACTGAGCTTCTCCCAGAAACACATCCACACCTGCTTCACTGTACCGCGCGACCGAATCGTGCGGGGCAATCCCCGCGCGCACCTCCCGCAGCCAGCTGAAAGCGGTGTCAAAACCGGGCTGTTGTGTAGAGCCGGTGTACTCTAACAGGGATTTTGAGGGGACACAGCCGACGTTAAGGCAGTCTCCGCCCATGCGTGTCTTCTCTACCAAGGCCACCTTCGCGCCTAACCCCGCCGCACCTATGGCAGAGATAAGCCCCGCCGGTCCTGCGCCGATAATCACCAGATGGTAGCGTGCCTGAGGCGTGGGATTTACGTGGTCTTCCGGCGCCAGTAAGCCGGAGGCTTGGCGATCGAACTCAATCCCGGGATAGTAAGTAGGGTCGTTCATGTGGCCGCCTCATCCAGTTTTTCGCTTAAGGTACGGGTTGCTATGCGTGACACCACGACGGTGAGCACCAAGGTCGCTATCAGGCCGACGTACAGCGGCCAATTTCCTAACGGCGACTCCGCCACTTCACCCGCCAACAGGCTGGTCAGATCAGAAGCGATGGAGCCGAGGTAAACGTACAACAACGTCGCGGGCATCATGCCAATCCAGGACAGCGCCACGTAGGTCCAGAATGGCACGGCGGTTAAGCCGAACGCGTAGTTTAGGAGGTTAAACGGAAATACAGGCGAGAGCCGGGTTAGAAATACGATCAACGCGCCACGTTCACCCACCGCAGCATCCAACGCCGCGAACTTAGGTAAGCTCTGCAGGCGCCCGGCCACCCAGTCGCGGGCAAAAAACCGACCGATGAGAAACGCCAGGCTGGCTCCGGTGACACTGGCAAACGAGACCATGACAAAGCCATACCCCAAGCCAAATAAAAATCCCGCCGCTAACGTGAGGAGACTGCCGGGAATCATCAACACCGTTGCGCCCACATACATCACGATAAACACCAACCACGAAATGGTGCGGTTAGCGTCTATCCAGGCAAACGCGGCACTGATCCAATCTGTGATCGGTAGGAAATAGGCGCCGACCAGCAACACCACCAAAACAATCACCAATATCACGGGTTTAGGCATTAGATTTGCTCCGCTTGTTCACGCAGCACAAACTTCTGCACTTTACCGGTAGATGTTTTCGGCAGGGGCGCAAAAACGATGTACTTCGGCACTTTAAAACCGGCCAAATTGTCTTTGCAGTACTGCACGACCTCTTCGGCGGTGAGCGCTTGGTTAGGTTTCAAGCTGACAAAGGCACAGGGGGTTTCGCCCCACTTTGTATCATTCTTGGCCACCACAGCAGCCTCCATGATTGCCGGGTGTTTAAACAGCAGATCTTCAATTTCGATGCTGGAAATGTTCTCACCACCGGAGATGATGATGTCTTTGGAGCGGTCTTTAATCTGTATGTAGCCGTCAGCATGCCAGACGGCAAGATCACCCGAGTGAAACCAACCCCCGGCAAATGATTCCGCGGAGGCATTTGGGTTCTTCAAATACCCTTTCATAACATTGTTGCCGCGCATCATAATTTCGCCAATGGTTTCGCCGTCGCGTGGGACGGGCTGCAAGGTATCCGGGTCGGCAACAATGAGACCTTCCAGCATCTGTCCGCCAACCCCCTGGCGGGCCTTTAGGGTGGCCTGCTCATCCGCATCCAGCGCACCCCAAAGGTCGTTTTGCCAGGCACATAAGGTCACGGGGCCGTAGGTTTCAGTCAAGCCATACACGTGGGTCACATCAATGCCCATCTCTTGCATGCCGCCAATAATCGCCGCCGGCGGGGCTGCGCCGGCTGTCATGACTTTCACCTCGTGCTGAACCAGGTCTTTTAATGCTTGATCTGCCACCAGCAGCATATTTAGCACAACCGGCGCGCCGCAGAAATGTGTCACTTTATGCTCGGCAATCGAGGCGTACACCTGATCGTCGCGCACTTGGCGCAAACACACGCTGGTGCCGGCGTTAACCGCTAAAGTCCAGGGGAAACACCAGCCGTTGCAATGGAACATCGGCAGCGTCCACAAATACACCGGGTGTTCACCCATGTGCCAGGTGAGTGCGTTAGAGATCGCGTTAAGGTACGCCCCACGGTGGTGGTACACGACGCCCTTAGGATTACCGGTGGTCCCGGAGGTGTAGTTCAACGCAATGGCATCCCACTCATCGGCGGGTAAGTAGTCTCGTGCATCTACGGGCACGCTAATGTCCCGCTGCGGTTGCGCCGCTGCGCCCTCACGCACCAAGTCTTCGTAACTGAGCTGGCCTATTAATTTACCCGTCTCACAGGTCAGGTCGTCGATGTGCACCAACAATATGTCTGCATCCGCCTCCGCCAGGGCTTGCTCGGCGACCGCGCCAAACTCTTTGTCGACGAAAAAGACCTTTGCCTCGCCATGCTGCAGGATGAAACTGATGGTCGCCGCATCCAGCCGCATGTTAATGGCGTTTAGCACCGCGCCTGCCATGGGTACCGCAAAGTGTGCTTCAAACATTTCCGGCAAATTGGCGCTTAATACCGCGACGGTGTCACCTTGACCGACGCCGCGGGTGCGCAGCGCAGCCGCTACCGCCACACAACGTTGCCACACGGCAAGCCAACTCAGATTTCGTTCGGCGTAGACGACAGCACTGCGATGGGGATAAATCTGCGCCGCACGACGTAGAAAAGAAATGGGCGACAGGGGCGCATAATTTGCCTCATTCTGATCCAGGTCAGTGTCGTAAATACTCACGGAGTTTCCTCGATACTTGGATAGCTGATTTGCAACAGCGGGTTATTCGACCAGCGGTTGTAACATTCGTTCGCGTAACCGCGCTTGCCCTTCTTCACTTAAACTCATGGCGCGGCGCGCCTGCAAGTCCATGCGGACACCGGCAGCTTGTGCGGACACACACAACACTCCACTTTCGGCGGCGTAGAGCAGGTGGGCAAAGCGCTGCACCTTAACACCCACCTCGGCGATACCCGACATCAACACAAAAGGCTCATTGCGGCGCAGCGGCTGGTGAAAACGCAGACGATACTCCAGCACCGCCCCACCCTCCTGCTCACCCAGCTCACCCCATAGGTGAGGCATAGAATCGGAGATGCGGCCCATGTAGTTATGCACCAGTAACTCCCCGCCCTGCCGACATTCCGCTGCCTGCGCCACACCCATGCCAATCGGTTGAAAGCCGTACTGCGCTGCCTCGTCCACGGACAATGTGGCGTAAGCCAAGTCTTGAGCCGGCACGCCACGAGCGGCGGCATACTCCGGCAGTTCATCTGTCACCGGCAGCGACAAACCTTGCAACTGGTGTACACAGGTACACAACACGTCATCGGTAAATGAGTGGCGCAACTCGGTTAACACATCGACATGGTCGCCGGCTGCGCTCACCACCCCGGCATAACCCGAGATTGGCGCGGCCAACCGGGATTCCTGCAAAAAGCGTAAATGCTGATGGACTAGATGTGCGGATATCTCTGGCACCGCTTGCTTCTTCGCAATCTGCAACCAGCCGCACAGTGTTTGCCAGTGTTTTTCCATATAAAAACGAACGTTGAGGTGATCATTTTCGTCACACTCCCACTGATTTACGCTGCCGCGATAACTTAGTTGCACTGTTTATTCGGCCCCTATTCCGCCACTATTCCGCCACGCCGGTAACCAAGATGACCGCCACAGCGGGCACCACCACGTAACGCATTAATTGACGCCATAGCTGAAAAGTCCTGGTTGATTGCAGGTCCAACTCTTCGGCCGCGTCCGCGCTGCTGACAAACCAGGCCACAAATAACGCAATCAGTAATCCACCCAGCGGCAAAAAGATCTGGTTCGGCACAAAATCCATCATCGTGTTTAACGAACGCCCAAATATCATTACCTCAGCCCAGTGGTTGTAACTGAGCACGCTGACCAACCCGAACAGCGAAGCCACCGCGATGAGCACCACGGACGCCGTGTGCCGACCCCATTGAAAACGTTCCGCCAACCAGGCGCCGAGCGGCTCACATAACCCCACCACGGAGGTGATCGCAGCCACTGACAGTAACAAAAAGAACAACACGCCGATCACCTGGCCGCCCGGCATCTGCGCAAAGGCCAACGGAAGCGTTTGAAAAATCAAACCGGTACCACCCGCGGGGTCCAGACCATTGTGGAAGACCATCGGAAAAATGACCAAACCGGCCATCAGCGCAACCAAGGTGTCGACAATAACTATGGTCACCGCGCTTTGTCCGATGGAGATGTTTTTCGGTAGATAAGCACCAAACATCATCATCCCCGCCATGGCGACGCCGATACTGAAAAACGCTTGGCCCACGGCGGCCAGCACCATGCCGGGACTGATTTTGGAGAAGTCGGGACTAAACAGATATTCCAGCGTGGCAGGCATACCACCCACCACCACGTTAAAGCCCACCAACAGCGCCAACAAGGCAAACAACAACGGCATCAGTAATTTGACCGCACGCTCAATGCCTTTTTCCACACCGCCGTAGATAATGCTTCCGGCGATCAGCAACGCCACTAAGGTCCACAAAAGCATGGTCGGCACGTCTTGTAACAAGGCATCAAACTGCGCCGCAGAAGCCGCTGCGGTGATGTCGACCATGCTGCCGGAGACGGTTTGAAACAGGTAATACAGCACCCAGCCCGCAACCACCCCATAGGCGATCAAAATGCTGAATGCGGTGAGCAGATTGAGATAGCCAACGCCAGCCCAGCCGCGGCTCAGGCCACCCTCAACCGCCACCGCGGCAATTGAACTCGGCGGCGTCATGCGGCCGCGACGGCCCAACATGATTTCCGCCATCAGTATCGGCACGCCGATGCCAAAGGCGCATACCAGGTAGACTAGGACAAAGGCAGAGCCGCCATTTTCGCCGGTCACATAGGGGAAACGCCAAATGTTCCCCAAACCAACGGCAAATCCCACTGACGCCATGAGGAAGCCAAAACGGCTATTCCAGCTCTGTGGAGCGGCCGCCACAGCAGATTAACGCCCGTTAAATTGCGGCGCGCGTTTTTCGACAAAGGCAACCGCAGCACCTTTGTGATCTTCGGTCATGAAACAACGGGTCATATACAGCGCTTCGCGGTCAAACGTATCACTTAACGAACCACCGTAGGCTGAGTTGAGGTTCTTCTTCATATACCCCACTGCCACGGTCGGTAAAGCGGCAAGCTCTGCGGCAAATTCAGCCACCGCCGCCTCATAGCTGTCGGCATCCGCCACTCTATTCACCAAACCAATGTCGCGCGCCTCGGCGCCCGACAGCACACGCGCGGTGAAATACAGTTCGCGCGCCATGGCTTGTCCCACCAGGTACGGTAAGAAAAATGACCCGCCGTAGTCACCCGACAACCCTACCTTGGAAAACGCCGTGGTGAGTTTGGCCGTGTCCAAGGCGATACGCAGGTCGCAAGCCAAGGCCAGCGACAAACCGGCGCCTGCCGCAGGGCCGGGAATGGCCGCCAGCGTGGGTTTGGGCATTTCGTGCAGGATGCGGGACAGTTCCATGCCTTGGCGCAGGCCGTGGGCACGCCCTTCCAAATCAAAACCCCGTGGTTGTGTGTCAGCACTTTTTGCCGCGTCGCCGTCGCCGGCTTGGGACGCAAAACCTTTGACATCACCACCGGCACAGAACGCTCCCCCCGCGCCGGTCAGCACCACACAGCGCACGTTGGCATCTGCCGCCAGGCGCGGTAGAGCCTCTTGCATGGCACCCATCATGTCGCCCGTCATGGCGTTGCGCGCCGCCGGCCGGTTCATGGTCAGGGTGGCAATGCCATCAGCAAAGGTTTCGATAAGGTGATCTGACATGGGTATTCCTCAGTTTTTTTCAGGCGCGCCTACCCTATCTTTTGAGACGAGGTAGAACAACCAGCCCGCCACCACTAAGCCCGCACCAACCAGGGCTTCCACCGGCCGCTCATAGAGCACAAACACTAACGTCCACAGAGTAATGCCGACATAGATGATCACTGGCCATGGGTACCAGGGTACGCTGAACGCGCGCGGTAAGTCCGGTTGTTTCTGGCGCAATACCCACACGCCTAACACCGTTAACAAGGTATTTAACGCAAGGGTAAAACTGGCAAAAACCAAGATCGCGTCAAACGTGGAAGTGAGCACAAGGATCAGAGTGATGAGAGTTTGAAAGGCAATTGCAACCGAAGGGATGCCATGGCGGTTTTCGCGGGCGAGCATGCGCAGCGCATGAAAGTCTTGGCCGATCACTTGCAACGCACGCGGGCCGGCTATGACCATGGCGCTCACCGTACTGACCAGCAACACCGCCAACATCAAGCCCACCAGACGCGAGCCGGCTTCGCCGAAGGCAAAACTTGCCACCACGTAACCTATTTCCAGTTTACCTTGCATCTCCTGCATCGGCGCAACGCTTAAAAACATGATGTGCAACAGCACATACAAACCCATGACCACCGCGGTGCCAACTAACAAGATGCGCGGTAGGTGGCGCCCGGCGCCTTCCACTTCACCCACCAGGTAGGTCGCCGCGTTCCACCCAGTGTAGGCATAGTTCACGTATATCAAGGCGATTGCAAAGGCACCGCCTCCAAGTAACGCCAAATCATCCGCCACGGGTGTCCAGCGCACCTGCTGCAATTGCTCAACTTGCCACCAGGCAGCGGCAATAAACAAAACGATCAACAGCACTTTCATACCGGTAAACAGCAGCTGGAAACGTGCGCTACCCCGCCGGCTGCCAAGGTGCACCAAACCCACCACCAACACTAAGGTAGCGGCTGCCCCCACCACTGGTACTTGGCCATACACCGCGTTTAAGTAGGTTGCGGAGGTGATGGCAGCTAGCGCGGTTGGTCCGGCAAAGCCAATGGTGGTGGATATCCAACCGGAGATAAAACCCGCGGCCGGATGGTAGATCTGCCCCAGAAAGTTGTATTCCCCACCGGATCTGGGTAACGCGGCCCCCAGTTCCGCGTAACACAGCGCCCCACACAACGCCAACACGCCGCCCACCACCCACAACAGCAATATCACCGGCGCAGACTGTATGTCGAGTAACTGAAAGCCCAAACTGGTAAACACACCGGTGCCTATCATGTTAGCGATGACAATGCTGATCGCCGTATTTGGAGTGAATGTTTTGCCGCCGCCGGCCTCTGTAGACGGCGACGAATCTGCCGCCACTTAGGGTAAGCGCCGGGTGAAGCGGTTAGATTTCCAATCACCTTCGCCAGCGCACTCGGCGGACGCGCAATGGATTGAAATGGCACGCCGAAAGTGGTCGCTGGTGTTGGTGCCCGAGCCGTGAATCAGCAACGGATGAAACAACAAAGTATCCCCCGGCTGCAGTTCGACATGTTGACGCTGGGACAAGTCCAGGTCTTCGATGCCAAAAAAGCCGTGGTTCACAAACTCCCAATCGGGACTTTCGTGTTCAAGCATGCCCCGTGTATGGGAACCGGGAATAACCGCCAAACAGCCGGACTCCCGGGTGGCTGGAAACATGGCGGTCCACACACCGACAATTTTATCCGCCGGGCCAATTTTGAAATAGCGCAGGTCTTGATGCATCGGGTGTTTGCCGTCTACCCCCGGCGGCTTGTTAAAGATGTTCGAAGACAGGCTGTAGATCTCTTCGCCGATGAGGCTGCGCACCGCGCTCATTAACCCAGGATGCTGGGCAAAATCAAACAACACTTCATCTTCTTCAAAGCACAAGAGTTTGTTGACCGCATGTAACTCCGAGGCCGGTTGCACCGCGCCTTTGACCACCATCACGTCTTGCATCAACTTCATCCCAGGCGGCAAAGCCTGTTCACCGCGCACTAAGCTTTCAAAGCGGTCGTTGTAACGCTTGAGCGCGGCTTCTTCGATGAGTCCCGGCAACACCAGGTACCCCTGCTCGATGTACTGCTCTTGTTGTTGTGATGACAGACGCATGGCGACTCTCTTCTTAGCTCTTCTTAGCACTGCTTTCCGCGAACGAACTGTTACACTGCCAGCTTTGGACATTTTTGAACAGGTGTAACATGACAGATTATCCACTACCCAACCTCAACCAAGACCTCAGCGGCCAAGTGGCCTTAGTCACCGGCACAACGTCCGGTTTGGGGAAACGCTTCGCACAGGTTTTGGCCGCCTGCGGGGCCAAGGTAGCCATTACCGGGCGTCGGGTGGAACGCTTGGAAGAACTTGCTGCTGAGTTACGCAGCGCCGGCGCCACGGTTGAACCCATTGCATTGGACATGCGCGACAACGACTCCATTCTTGCCTGTGTAGAGCAAGCCGAAGCAGCCTTGGGCACCGTCACCATTTTGGTCAACAACGCCGGCATCCCCGATGCCCAACGCGCGCACAAGATGAGTAATGAGCTGATTGATGACGTCTTCGATACCAATCTGCGCGGCCCTTACGTGTTGTCCTGTGAAGTGGCCCGCCGCTTAATCGCCGCGGAACTACCCGGACGTATGGTGAATATATCGTCCGTCGGTGCGTTCACCTATTCGGGACAGGGTGCCGCGCTGTATTCCATCACCAAGGCCGGCATTGTTCGCATGACCGAAGCGCTAGCTGTGGAATGGGCGCGCTTCAACATCAACGTCAATGCCATCGCCCCAGGCGCTTTTGCGTCCGAAATGATGGACGGCATGCTGGAGCGCATGGGAGACATCACCAAAGCGTTCCCGCGCAAGCGCATCTGCGATCCGGCAGAAATGGACAGCACGCTACTGTACTTCGTCTCCCCAGCCTCCACTGCAGTCACTGGGACCTACGTGAAAATCGACGACGGTCAGGGCATTCGCTAAGGTTAGCCGGCCTGGCGGCTAATCGGCGTAGCTGTCCACCAGCGCCTGATAGGTGGCAACCTTCAAGTCCGAGCGGAACGGATACGGTGATCCCATCAACTGGATCATGCCCACCACGGTGACCTCTTCCACCGGATCGATCCAGAACACGGTACCGGCGGCGCCGCCCCAGTTGTACTCCCCGGCGCTGCCCATCACCCCGCCGGCGGCAGGGTCGGTCACCAGACCGAAGCCCAGACCAAAGCCAAAACCGTTCAGCTGGGTGCCGAGAATGGGTGCCTCGCCGGTACCACCGCTGTTGATACTCGCCGGCAAGTGGTTGGTGGCCATGTAATCCACCGTTTTCGGACCCAAAATACGGGCACCGTCTAATGCGCCGCCGTTACGCATGGCTTCGGCAAAACGCATGTAGTCCATGGTGCTGGATACCAGACCGCCACCGCCGGAGAACAGCGTGACGTTTTGATAGTCCTGCATGGCACTGTTGCCCTGGGGTTCTGTTTGCGTCAGCACCTTGGTTTCCGGGTCGATGTAGTGATTCGGCAGGAACCGGTCAAGCTTATCCTCGGGCACCGCAAACGAGGTGTCGATCATCTGCAGGGGCTGGAAGATGTGCTCGTCCAGGTAGGCATCAAAAGACTGCCCACTGATCCGCTGCACCACCAAACCCGTCACGTCGACCGCCACCGAATAATGCCATTGTGCACCCGGTTGGAATTTTAACGGTATCTCACCTAGCTTCTTAGCAAAATCGTCTAAATCTTTGGATTCCCATAGTTTTGCATCTACGTAGTGCTGATCGACCGGATCCCCTTGGGGATTAAATCCGTAGGACAAACCGGTGGTGTGGGTGAGCAACTGTTGCATGGTCATTTGCCGTTCGAGGTCGGCCAATTCGCCGTCTGCGTTCAACACCTTAACGTTTTTGAGCTCTGGTACAAACTTCGACACCGGATCGTTTAGATGAAAGCGGCCCTGCTCGTACAACTGCATGGCGGCGGCGGCGGTGATCGGCTTGGTCATCGAGTAAATGCGGAATAAATCGTCCTTGCGTAGCGGGGAGGCGTCCTCGGCGCCGCGATTACCCACCGCTTCGAAATGCACAATTTTGCCGTTGCGCGCCACCATGGTGATGACCCCGGCCAACTTGCCGTCGTCCACGTATTGCTGAGTGACATCGGTAATACGCTGCAGTCGTTGAGTAGAAAACCCCTGCCGTTCGGGTTTTACCTGGGGCAGATCGTTGGCCCATGCTCTCGGACCACTGGCGGGTAAGGCGGCTGCCAGCAGCAAAACCGATCCCAATGCCAAAACTAAAGTAGAGTGTCTCTTCAAGTGTATGCTCCCTCTCCTGGTTGCGATTTATGTTCTCAAGACTCGCGATAGTTGCCACTGCGCTTTTCAAAAAACGCAGCAACTGCTTCAGCGTGATCCGGCTCCGCGTGACAAACCGCTTGGAAAGCCGCTGACTTATCCAGCAGTTCGTCAAGGGATGACTTTTCGCTGGCGCGCATCAGCTGCTTGGTCAAGCGCACCGCATGCGGCGGGTTTGCCGCTATGCTCTGCGCCAGCTCAACGGCCCGCTCCAGCAAAGTTTCAGGTTCAACCATCTCCGACATCAAACCCATCTGTAACGCCTCTTCGGCACGCACCGGTTCGCCGCTGAACGCCATTTTGCAGGCGTTCGAATAACCCACTGCACGGGGTAAAAACCAGGCGCCGCCATCACCCGGGATGATGCCCAGTTTGACAAAACTCTCGGCAAACATCGCCTTGGTGCTGCCGATGCGAATGTCACACATGGTGGCGAGGTCACAGCCGGCACCCACCGCGGGACCGTTAACCGCGGCAATGGTCGGTACATTCAGTGCATAAATGGCGCGAGGAATGCGTTGAATACCGCGCCGATAGGCATCCGCTTGATCAAAGGGATCACCAGAAAACAAGCCGGTGCGGTCGCGCATGTCTTTGACATTGCCACCCGCACAGAACGCACTGCCCTCTCCAGTTAGCACCACAGCGCGGACGGACATGTCATCGTTAATGGCCTGACAGGTCTGTTCAAAATCATCAAACTGATCGTCACCGGTTAGTGCATTTCGTGTTTCAGGACTGGACATGGTCAACACCAGCACGTGGCCGTGACGTTCGGATTTAAGAAAGCTCAAACGGGATTCCCTCTCGCGACAAACATAGAAAAGTTAAACAAAACCCGCGCAGTTTGCGGCTTTCGCACCGGACACACAATATTAAATAAGGATCAGCCCAAACCTTCGGGCATAATTGACGGTTTCCAACGAAGGTAAGGGTCAAGCGATGATGTCACCGCTCTGCGAACAACTTGGTATTGAATTTCCGCTATTTGCTTTCAGCCACTGCAGAGACGTAATTGTTGAAGTCAGCAAGGCCGGCGGGATGGGTGTACTCGGGGCTGCCGGCCACACGCCGGAAAGCCTGGAAATAGAACTGAACTGGATCGATGAGCACATTGACGGCAAACCCTACGGTGTCGACATCATTGTGCCGAACAGCATCGACGCCAAAGAATCCAGCAATCTCACGCCGGAAGATATCGAAGCGCGTATCCCCCCGGAGCACAAAGCCTATGTGGAATCGATCCTCGCCCAGGCGGGGATCGATACCAGTGATTTGTGGCAGCGGCCACGCTCGGGTTATGGCGATAACATGCGCGAATCCGGTGCCAGCGCCGTGTTGGACGTGGCCTTTGCACACCCCATCCAGATGATCGTCAACGCCCTCGGCGTACCGCCACATTTTATGCTGGAGCGCGCCAAAAGCGCCGGCGTCTGTGTCGGCGCGTTGACCGGTGCCAAAGAACACGCCATTAAACACTGTGAATCCGGCGTGGATGTGCTGATTGTTTCAGGCACGGAAGCGGGTGGACACTGTGGCGAAATTTCCACCTTGGTGCTGGTCCCCGAGGTGCTGGACGCCATCAAAGACTATCCCAATGTTTCCGTGCTGGCCGCCGGCGGTATCGTCACCGGCCGGCAAATGGCAGCCTGTATGGCCATGGGTGCCCACGGCGCATGGACCGGCTCGGTGTGGTTGACCACTTCAGAAGCGGAAACCAATCCCGCGGTGAAAGAAAAAATGTTGGCCGCCAACTCGCGCCAGACGGTGCGCTCGAAAAGCCGTACCGGTAAATACACTCGCCAACTGCGCTCTTCCTGGACCGATGCCTGGCAGGCTGCTGAAGCACCATCACCGTTGCCCATGCCGCTACAGAGTTTGGTCAGTGAGCCGGCGCTGCGTAAAATCGATAAACTGGCTGAAGCCGGTGACCCTGGGGCACGCAATTTGGCCACTTATTGGGTGGGCCAAGGTGTGGGTTTGATGAACGCTTCGGTGGGTGCGCGCACGGTAGTGTACGACTTTATGCAAGACTACGCGGATGCCGTGGAACGCTTGGGCCAAACGCTGAGCGATTGAACCGAGCGTTTTTGAACCCAGCGTATAGAACCGAGCGTTAACACAGCGTCACAAAGATGCCGCCACAAGATCCTTGGGTGACGCCGACGCCGCACAACACCACGCTGTTGGTATTGTGCGGTGGCAAAGGCGCACGGATGGGAGGCGTAGACAAACCGCTCCTGTATTGGCGAGAACACACCATGCTCGAACATGTCCTGGCCAGCGTACCCGAGGAGATGCCAAAACTCATCAGCGCCAATCGCAACATCTCCACCTACGCACAACGCGCGCCTGTGGTTGAAGACCATCAGCTTCTTAAGCGGTACTCCATGCAACCCGGACCGCTGGTCGGCGTGTTGGCTGGTCTACAAGCGATGGCTGACCACTCCTCACAACGCTGGTTACTGGTGAGCCCGGGTGACACACCCGGTTTACCGGCGGACTGGTATCCAACCATGCAACAAAGCGCCAAACACACCCGCGCTTACGCGTTAGTTGCGCATGATGGCGAGCGCCAACAACATCTGCACTTGCTGCTGCACCGCAGCGTGACCGCAAATTTGCTGGCGTACCTAACGGGAGGTGGGGTGGCGGTGTTTGCTTGGCTGGCGGAGATACAGGCGGCTCAGGCGGCGTTTGCCGCCCCTGGCGCGTTTCGCAATATCAACCGTCCTGAAGACTTAACAGATTAACCTTCGCCGGCACTTTGTGACTGGATGTAGTTTTCCAGGCCCATTTTTTCAATCAGACCCTTTTGCGTCTCCAGCCAATCAACGTGTTCTTCTTCGGAATCCAGGATCTTGCGGACCAAATCCCGTGTAACATAGTCACCGGCTTCCTCACAGATGGCGATGGTTTCACGTAGATCACTCATGGCGGTCATCTCCATACCCAGGTCCGCTTCTAAGATTTGCGGTACGTCCTGGCCAATCATGAGTTTGCCGAGGTCTTGTAAATTTGGCAGACCTTCCAGGAACAGAATACGTTCGATGAGCTCATCTGCGTGTTTCATCTCATCAATCGACTCATGATATTCATGGTCTGCGAGCGCCTTCAGGCCCCAGTCTCCCAGCATCTTGGCGTGCAAAAAATACTGGTTAATGGCAGTCAATTCATTCTTCAGAATCTGGTTGAGCTGTTCAATGACTCTGGGATCCAACGATTGCATCGATCTTCCTTAATTTAACTTCGGCGCATATTGCCTCAGCGACGTTCAGTACGCAAGGGAAAAACTATCTAACTTATTGATTTATAACAATAATTAATCTCAACGGGCAACGTCAATAACAGCCAAAATAGTACCGAGAACGATTTGCATTTAGAGATAAGAGGGTTACAATAACGGCAACCCGTTGATATCCATACCACTCATGTACGTATGTATCTGCAAGGCAGTTTCTGATCAGGAAATAAGAGACGCGGTCGCGAATGGCGCAGATGATCTCGCCACCATCCAAGCGCACCTCGGTGCAGCTACCAACTGCGGCACCTGTATCGAACACGCCCAACAAGTGATCGACGAAGCGCTGGCACAACAGCTCTCACACGCGGTTTAGCTCAGCACACTCTAAATCCCGGAAATAAGCCACCACGGCGCCTTATGCCGGATATCGCTCCAACAGCTGGCGCGCGATAATGAGCCGCTGCAACTCATTGGTCCCCTCCCCAACAACCAGCAGCGGTGCATCCCGATAGTAGCGTTCAACTTCATTTTCCGGCGCATATCCATAAGCACCGTGTATACGCAGCGCTTCGTTGGCATTGTGCATCGCCGTCTCGGTAGCAAATAGTTTTGCCATGCCCGCCTCCAAGTCACACCGCTCACCGCTGTCATAAGCTGCCGCCGCGCGCTGGGTCAGCAAGCGGGCAGCTTCTACTTGCGTAGCCATGTCCGCCAGTTTGAGTTGTATGGCCTGGTGCTGGGCGATGGGTTGGCCAAATGTCTTGCGGATTTGGGCGTAGTTGAGGCTCGCTTTTAATGCTGCATCCGCTACCCCGACGCCGCGGGCGGCAACATTAATACGCCCCAACGCCAATCCGGACAAAATTTGCTGCAAGCCGCGGCCTTCTTGCGCTCCCACTAAGTGGCTCGCCGGGACGCGTACATCTTCAAACAACACCTCACCGGTATCCACGCCGCGGTACCCTAGTTTGGCGAGCTTATGGGCCTTATAACCTGCACTTTTCTCCACCACCAGGAGACTCATGCCTTTGTGCGCCGGGGTGGTGTTGACATCACTTTTCACCAACACGGCGAGGACATTGCCTTGTACCGAATTGGTGATCCATTGTTTGGTGCCGTTGATGACATAACTGTCGCCGTCTTTGTCGGCACGGGTGCGGATTGCCTGTAAGTCAGTGCCGCAATCAGGCTCTGTCAGCGCAATCCCGCCACGCAATTCACCGCGCGCCATGCGTGGCAAAAATTGTTGTTTTAGGTCTTCCGTGCCAAAACGCTCGATCGCTGCACACATGATGAGGTGGGAATTGAAGATGCCCGATACAGACATCCATACGGCGGACACTTGTTCCACAATTTTGGCATAAGTGGAAGCCGGTAAACCCATACCGCCGTACTGCTCACCGATGGTGGCGCCGAACAGACCCAGACGCTGCATCTCACTGACTACCTCATGGGGATAGGCATCCGCCAATTCCAGCGCTTTGGCCACAGGGCGCACGTGTCTGTCGAGGAAACGCTCAACGCTGTCGAGAATAATCTGCTCGTCTTGCACGATTTAGTAATCCAACTCGTCGTCCACCGCATGGCCACGTTTGGGGATCAGCATGGCGCGCTCAAAACTGATCACCTGGCTGCCGTCTTGTTTTTTGCCCACGGTCTCTACAGTCACAATGCCCTGATTGGGCCGGGACTTGGAAGCACGAATTTCCAACACTTTGGATTCGGCGTAGAGCGTATCGCCTACAAACACCGGGCCGGTGAGACGTACCTTGTCCCAGCCGAGATTCGCTACGGTTTTTTGCGAGATGTCCGACACTGACATGCCAGTGACCACGGAAATGGTTAAACAGGAATTCACCAACACCTGGCCAAACTCACTTTTGGCCCCATATTCGCGATCAAAATGCAGCGGATGCTGGTTCATGGTCAGCAAGGTAAACCAGGTATTGTCGGTTTCAGTTACGCTGCGGCCGGGACGGTGTTCATAAACGTCCCCTACTTTAAAGTCTTCTAAGTAGCGTCCGTAACTTTCTCGATAACGCTGTTCTCCAACTGGCTTTGCTTCTGCCACCATAAGAGGTGCCTCCTGTTTGTTAAGTGTGTGCGGCTTTTTGTGTACACGCTCGCATTGTGTACCCGGTGGTAGTGTGCCCGCTTGTTGCTGCAGCTACCACGCGGCTTTACGTTGGCTACCCCCCGGACCGCTGTAGGAGCTGGTGTAGCCGGGTTCGGCATTGAACAAATTGTCCGGGATACTGGCCATGGCTTGGCGCCACGCGTGGACCAATTGATCTTCCGCCGCATAGTCGTAGGGGTCCTGTAGCGTGGCCGCACCCCGTTCGTCCACACCATGTTCAGCATAATAACGGGCTGCCTCTGCCACGCCGTCTAAAGGGTCAACGATGTCCGTATAACCCAACTCAGTTTTGATTTTGGCCAGGTCAAAAACCCGATGGGTAGCCCAGGGCTGGCCCATTAATGGCCGGGCAGAGACGGCCAAGGAGTAAGGCATGGAGACGATGTCCCAAACATGCCCCAAGGCTTGGCTACACACCTCAACCACCTGCCGCAACGTGAGAATCTTCGCATCGCCGCAGTTGTAAATTTGCCCTCGTGAGGTTCTCTCATGATCCACCGCCAGCAAGACCGCATGGGCCATATTGGCGGCACCGCCATAATGGTTCAGGGTTAGGCCATCCTCCGGCAGAATGATGTGTGGGCGTCCATCCAAAATGCGTTTGACGATGGGCCACTCGCGAGGGGCAATCTGATACTTGCCGTAGATGTACGGGTACCTGAAGTGGGTCGCGTCCGCATGCAAGGCAAATACCGCTTCTTCACTTTTCAACACTCGAAAACCTTTGCCGTCTTCAGCTTCGTTACGGGTCTTCGGCGCATCCTCAGCGGTGGGCACCACCATGCCCGTTGGCCACAACGCTTCCGCATTCATATAGCCCCGATAGGCGGGCCCGCCACCCACAGACATAAACCGTTGGGTATGGCCAACCATCACTTCCGCCACTCTGCGCAAGCGCCCGTAGGTGGCAATGGTCAGGTCCCAATGACGTCCGCGTATGGCTTCGGCAAGCAGCGTTTGATCAAACGGGTTGGTGTGGATGTGTTCTACTTGGGCTGGGATTTCGTCTACCTCGTGGCGCCCGGTGTGCAAGATGGCAACTTCAAAACCTCGCGCCAACAAACCGTTGACGATGTAGTGGCCAGTAGGCCCGGTGCCGCCAATAACTAATGCTTCCACTTGCGCTATGCCTCGCGATATCGTGTAGAACAGCAAAACATGGTAGGGAGAATTACATGGCCAATCCAGCCCCAGGCTTTGAGCAACACCCAAACTACGCCGTCTCCATCCTGCCCCAGGACAGCGAAGTGGTGGTACGTATCGGCAACACTGAAATTGCCCGTAGCCAACGCTCGGTATTAGTGGAAGAAACCAAACACCGGCCTGTGTGGTACATGCCGCTGGAGGATGTAAACCAAGCCTTGATCAGCGCCACCGACACAGACACCTACTGTCCGTTCAAAGGCCATGCAAGTTATTGGTCGGTGCATACTGAAGACGGCCCTGTTACGGATGCAATTTGGGCTTATATGGATCCTTACGACGAATGTGAGCCGCTACGCGGGTATGCCTCCTTTTACACCAATAAAGTAGATCTCTACGTCGATGGAGAACTGGCCAATAAAGACGGACCCGGCTGGACTAGCTGACCGGCCAAGCTGGCGCCCCTGATATCAAGCTAGCGCCCCTGATACACAGGCTCGCGTTTTTCCAAAAACGCGGCGACCCCTTCTTTGGAGTCTTCTGTGCCGCGCAGATAGGTAATCTGCTCAATGGCCCATTTGCCGGTATCCCGCCAATCGGGTTCCACCGTGCGGCGCAAGCCGGCTTTGAGTGCCTGCACCGCTAACGGCGGGTTTTTTGCAATTTTCGCCGCCAACGCCATGGCCTCGGGCAGCAACTGTTCATGCGGGACGCACCGACTGACCAGCCCTATCCGTTCGGCGGCAGCGGCATCAATGACCTCGCCGGTAAACAGCATTTCAGCCGCGCGCTCCCGACCCACCAGGGCAGCCAAGCGACCTAGGCCCGGTGCGTCACAACACAGGCCGCGAATCACAAACAGTTCGCCAAACTTAGCGTTTTGCGAGGCAATGCGAATATCTGCCATCAAGGCAAGCTCCATCCCCCACCCCACTGCCGGGCCGTTGACGGCTGCGATCACCGGGATGTCGGTGTACAACAAGGCGTCAGCAGCGGGCGTCAGTCCTCCGGTCGCCTTACTGCGCTCGCGAAACTCTTTGGGTGCCGGTGCGGAACTACCGAGAATTTGTTTAACGTCATCCCCCGCACAGAACGCACGGCCGGTCGCGGTAATGACCAACACCCGAGCTTTGCTGTTGCGCACGGTATCTTCCAGGTCAGCGTATAGCTGGTAGGTGAGGGAATTCATCGCCTCGGGTCGGTTCAAGGTGATGACGCCTACGTGATCGGCTTCTTCATACAATAGAGGCTGCGTGTCGCTCATGCTCTAGCTCCGTGAGAAATTGTTGGGTGTGGGTTAATACTGTTGCCGCCCGTTGTAGTGGATCAGGGTAGGATTCGCGCAACGTGCGTGAACGTACTTCTAAACTGAGCGGCGTGTTTGCCGGCAGCGCCTCTAACAAAGGCGCCAGCGGCAGCGCACCCTGCCCGGGTGCGCTGCGCAGATCGATGGCATCTTCCAATAGCTGACCCGGATCATCCGAGCAATGCAAATTCCCATCGCACAGCTGTATGTAGGGATGCTGCGTGGCATCCAACGCGGGCAGCTGTTGCAGCTCCCCACTGCGCGCAAGGTGTAAGCTGTCCAGCAGAATGCCGAAGTTCTGCTCCCGGCATGCAGCCAGCAGGTCTTGGGCTTGCGTTAGGCTCGTCACCTGGGTGATGCGTAAAAACTCCAACATGGGTTTAAGTTTAAACGGTTCACACCATGCGGTGATCTGGGTTAACGCGGGCGCCAATCGCTCTGCGTCCGCTTCGTCACTCACCACCAGTAAATGATCGGCGTGTAATCGACCGCCCACTTCAACAATAAACTGATGGCTGTCATCCAGCGCGCCGCCCGCAGGGATCCACAACACTTCTACGTCAAGATAACCCAGACCGTGCTGGGCACGGATATCAAGCAGTTCTGCTTCCGCCCCGCGATCCCATTCGTCTGCGCGTACCATCAAACCCGCATCCGTATACCCCGCGGCGACTGCAGACCGCGCAACCGTGAGCGCGTCAAACTCCGGTAACACACCGGAGGCGAGAGAGATTCTGCGGCTTTGGGGAGTATCCGACATACCCCAGAGTCTGCATCGAAGCGGCCAGGCGCACAAGTTGTCAGCATCGGCTGGCGTTGCTAACGTCCGTTACCGAGAACAGCAATGGGAGAGCACCGATGGGTGATCGGCCGCCGGTGGATTACATTCAACGCACCGAGGCGCAATACAGCGCGTTAGGGTATCCACCCTATCAATGGGTGCACAATGCAGACGCACCCGCTTTTACGCCTCTCACCAAACCGCTCGCCCAATGTAAGGTTGGCCTCATTGCATCCGGCGGTATTTATGCACACGGACAGATTGCGTTCCACTTTAAAGACGACTTCAGCTACCGGGAAATTGCCAGTGATACCGCCAACGACACGCTGCGGGCCACCCACTTTGCTTACGATCTGACCGACGCACGCCGCGATCCTAACGTCGTCTTTCCGCTAGAAACCTTGCGCCGCGGCCAGCGCGAGGGCTTGATAGGTAGTCTGCCACCCAATGCTTATACCTTTATGGGAGGCATCTACTCGAGCCGTAAGGTACGTGACATTCTGGCCCCGGCCCTGGCGCAGCGGGTCACCCAAGACGAAGTCGACGTCGTGTTGTTGGTGCCGGTCTGACCCGTCTGCCACCAGTCCGTTGGACTGATCGCACGAGAGATTGAAAGCCGCGGCATCCCCACCATCAGCATGTCCAGCGCACGGTCTATCACCGCTGCCGTTAATCCGCCGCGGGCCGTGTATTTGGATTATCCCTTGGGGCACACCGCTGGCAAACCATTGGATACAGACAACCAAATGGCTGTTTTGCAAGACACTTTACAAGCACTGGCAAACATTCAAGCGCCCGGCACCATTGTTGATCTAACTTACGAGTGGCGGACGGACGATGTCTGGAAAGACAGCGTCATGCGTCCTAAACCTGCACAGAGTGAACACAACGCGGATTCAAATGACGACGCCAACGCGCATGAAGACGACCGCGTGGAGCGCTTCGACACACCCCAGTACCAGAACGAAGCAGATGCAGACGCAGCCATGGGGCCCTGTACCACCTGTGTATTCCTAGAAGAAAGCGCATGACTGAGCGAATCCGCATAGGTATTGCCATGATGAGCCATGAGACCAATACCTTTTCACCGGTGGTGACCGATTTAGATCGTTTTAGCGGCGGGCGCGACGCACCCCTACAGGGTGAAGCGGCGCTCAATGTCTACCGCAATACCGCTTCTTGCTTGGGCGGTTACATCGAGGTCGCCGAATCTCACAACGCCGACATTGTCATGGGGATTGCCGCAAACGCGCCCCCCAGTGGACGGGTAGAAGACGATGCTTACGAGACGATGTGCGCTGCCATTGTCGAGTTGGCCGGTGAAGTGGACGCTTTGCTGCTCGATCTGCATGGCGCCATGGCAACTAAAAGCTACGACGACGGCGAAGGAGAACTGCTCAAGCGTCTACGTACCGCGTTTCCACAACTGCCGATCGCCGTGTCGCTGGATATGCACGCCAACCTGACCGAAGACATGGTGGCCAATTGCGATGTGCTGTGCGGTTACCACACCTATCCACACATCGACATGGATGGCACCGCCCGTCGTGCCGCTAACGTTTTCTTTAAGATGCTGGCCGGTGAAGTAACACCCACCATGACTTGGGGAAATGCACCGATGTTGCCCCATGTAATGCGCCAGGGTACCGATGATTTTCCCAACCAAGCCCTCCAAGAACGGGTCAAGCAACTGGAACAGAGCAATTGTCTGGCGGTTAGCCTATTTACCGGGTTTCCGCATGCCGACATCCATGACGCTGGTTTGTCGGTGGTGACCATTACCGATAACAACGCCGACCTAGCCCGAGGCTATACCAACGAGTTGCTCGACCAGGCCTGGCAGGATCGCGAACATTTCGTTTATCAAGTTGAGCCTTTGGCTGACTCTATGGCACGTGCTAAAAACGCCGCGGAGCACCAAGGCGACGGCGCCTCCGGTCCGGTTCTCATTCTCGATCACTATGACAACACCGCTTCGGGCGGCACCATGGACACCACAGAGGTGTTGGCGGCGGTGTTGGCCGCGGATCTGCACGATGTTGCGGTATTTGGTTTCTACGACCCGGATGTTGTGACGCACATGATGGCCGCCGGGATTGGTGCGGAAGTGACCGTGCAGCTGGGTGGAAAGCTAGACATGCCGGCTTTGCAGCAACAAAGCCAACCGTTGACGCTCACCGGTGAGGTTAAGCTCTTGAGCAACGGTCGCTTTAAGGCACGCGTGGAAATGGCACGGGGATTAGGCATCAACATGGGGCCAAGTGCCGTATTGGCGCTGCCTAATGACATCGACATCGCCATCATATCCAGACACATCGAACCTTATGACCCAGAGTGTTTCCGCTGTTTGGGGATGGAACCCAACCATCGGCGCTACATTATGCTAAAAAGCCGCATCCACTACCGCGTGGGTTTCCGCGAGCTGGTCAAAGACACCATCGAATGTGCAGGTTTGGGTGTATGTACTTCCGACTACAGCGAAGTGCAGTTCGAAAAGGTGCGCCGGCCAATTTACCCGCTCGACCCTACACCCCAGGGTAGCAATCTCACCCGCGCGGAGTTTACCCGCGCGGGCTAAATAAGTGAGCTGTTAGCCGCCGAAGTCATCCAGGTGAATATTTTCCGGCTCCACACCCAGGTCATCAAGCATCTGTAACACCGCGGCGGTCATTGGCGGAGGCCCGCACAAATAGTATTCGCAGTCTTCCGGCGCGGGGTGATCTTTTAAGTAGTTGTCGAACACAACTTGATGGATAAACCCAATATGGCCGTCAAAGTTGTCTTCCGGCAACGGATCCGACAACGCGACATGCCAATCAAAGTTGTCGAACTCTTGCGCCAGTTGATCAAACTCTTCGACATAAAACATCTCGCGTAATGATCGCGCGCCGTACCAATAACTCATCTTGGTGGTGCGTCCGCGGCGGCGCAACTCATCAAAGATCTGCGAGCGTAAAGGCGCCATGCCGGCTCCACCGCCGATCCATATCTTTTCCGCCGGGGTGTCTTTGACAAAAAATTCCCCATAGGGGCCAAACACGGTGAGCTTATCGCCCGGCTTCAGATTAAAGACATAAGAAGACATTTTACCCGCCGGTACATCCATCCCCGGCGGTGGGCTGGCGACGCGAATGTTGAACTTTAAGATGCCCTTCTCTTCCGGATAGTTGGCCATGGAGTAAGCGCGGATGGTTTCTTCATCCACCTTGCTGAAGTTGTCCCACACGTTGAACCGGTCCCAATCGTCGTGGTATTCCTCTTCTACGTCGATTTCCTTGTACTGCATTTCGTACGGCGGGATTTCCAGCTGTACATAGCCGCCTGCCTTGAAGTCGACCTCTTCGCCTTCCGGCAGCTTCAGATTCAGCTCTTTGATAAAGGTTGCGACGTTGGGGTTGCTCATGACCTCACACTCCCAACGCTGCACGCCGATGGCGTCTTCCGGTATCTCTATTTTGAGATCCTGCTTCACCGCCACCTGGCAGCTTAAGCGCCAGTTGTCACGTATTTCACCGCGGGTGAAATGGCCTTCTTCCGTGGACAGGATACTACCGCCGCCTTCCACCACACGGCAGCGGCATTGCGCACAGGTGCCACCACCGCCACAGGCGCTGGCCAGAAAAATACCTTTCGCCGCCAGGGTGCCAAGCAGCTTGCCGCCGGCGGGCACCTGGATGGCTTTGTCCGGATCATCATTAATCTCGATGGTGACGTCACCTGTACTCACCAGTCTGGAGCGCGCAAACAAGATGACCGCCACCAGAAACAGCACCGTACCGGTGAACATAACAACGCCAAGCAATACCGTGGTGTCTAACATGCTATTCCCTAAATCAAATATCGATGCCGCCAAAGGACATGAAACACAGACTTAACAAGCCTACGGAAATGAAGGTAATCCCCAGGCCGCGCAGGCCATCGGGCACATCACTGTACTTAAGTTTCTCGCGCACCCCGGCCAACGCCGTGATGGCCAACGCCCAGCCAACGCCGGCGCCTAAACCAAAAACGGCACTTTCAGCAAAGGTCTGATCCTGTTCGATCATCAACAACGACGCACCCAAGATGGCGCAGTTCACTGTGATCAACGGTAGAAACACACCGAGCGCGTTGTAGAGGACCGGCACATACTTATCCAGCACCATCTCTAGAATCTGCACCATGGCGGCAATCACGCCGATGTAGGACAGCAGCCCCAGGAAACTCAAATCCACTTCCGGGAACCCGGCCCAGGCCAACGCGCCTTCACGCAGCAGGTTGTTGTAAATCAGGTTGTTCACCGGCACGGTGATGGCCAGCACCACCACCACGGCGATACCCAAACCGATGGCGGTGGAAATCTTCTTGGAAATGGCGATAAAGGTGCACATCCCCAAGAAGAAGGTCAGCGCCATATTTTCAATAAATACCGCGCGTATGAAGATGCCGAGGAAATGTTCCATGCTTACATGGCCTCCTGATACTGCGCGTTGGGAGCAATTTCATACTCCGGTTCTTCGACCTGGTCTTTCTTCCAAGCGCGAATCGCCCATATAAACAGGCCGATGATGAAAAATGCACTGGGTGACAGCAGGAACATACCGTTGGCGTGGTACCAGCCGCCGTTGCTCACGGTTGGGAAAATTTCAAAACCCATCAGGGTGCCGGCGCCTAATGGCTCGCGTATCAGCGCCACGCCTACGAGAATCACGCTATAGCCTAGCGCGTTGCCAAAACCGTCCAGCGCCGACAGGTAAGGACCGTTTTGCATGGCGAAGGCTTCCGCCCGACCCATGACGATACAGTTGGTGATAATCAGACCCACAAACACCGACAGGCTCTTGGAAATATCATAAGCCACCGCTTGTAGTACCTGATCCACCACAATCACCAAGGACGCGATGATGGTCATTTGCACAATGATACGAATGTTGGTGGGTACACGGTTGCGTACCAAAGACACCGCGACGTTGGACATGGTGCAGACAAAAATCACCGCTGCGCACATCACCAACGTCTGCGACATACTGATGGTCACCGCCAAGGCGGAACATATACCCAACACCTGCAAGGCAATCGGGTTGTTGTTGAAAATCGGATCGACTAAGACCTCTTTGTTACTGGCCATATCTGTCCCTTCTTTTCCCTTCTTTACCCTACTTTTACTTTCCTTTCGCCCTTACACGCCTTAGGCGCTAGGCTTTAAACGTTGTATAAACGGGCCAAAACCCAGTTCACCCGTCCAAAAATTGACCATGTTTTGCACACCGCGGGTCGTGAACGTGGCGCCGGACAAGGCGTCTACCTCATAATTCGCCGCAGGCAACGACGCTTCACTGCGCCGTTTTACCAAACGCACGTCCGGTTGTCCGGCACTGTCAAACAATTGCACACCGGCCCAAGCTGCTTTCCAGCGAGGGTTGTCTACTTCTCCGCCCAATCCGGGGGTTTCTTTATGGTTGTAATAACCCAGACCGGAGATGGTTTGCAGGTCCGCATCCAACGCCAAATAGCCGAACATGGTGCCCCACAGGCCATAACCGCGCACCGGCAGCACCAGCTTTTCGATGCCTTGCTCGCCGCGCATGATGTACACCTCAGAGGCGTTTTCACGACGCCGTAAAGTAGCGATGTCCTGTTCCGCCGAGAGCGCCATTGAAGTTTCCGGTGCGCGCGCGGCTTTGATCGGATCAAAGGTGGACGGATCAATGTCGTCTAAGTACTCGCCGGTTGTCAGATCCACCACGCGCACTTCAAACTCGGCAAACAGCTCATCCACCGTGCGCCCTTGCGCATCCACATTACTGTCGGCAGGCAACATACCTGCGGCGCGCAGGATATTCTGCTTTTGATCGAGTTCGCGATTGAGTTGTTGTTGGGGTTTTAGCGCGACCGCAATACCCGACACAATCACCGAGCACACCAAGCAGATGCCTACGGCGACTATGAAGGTGTTGCTGAGACTGTCTTTGTCAAAACTAGCCACGGGCAAGCCTCCGTTTGATATTAGATTGCACCACCACGTTATCTATGAGCGGGGCAAACAGATTGCCGAACAGGATCGCCAACATCATCCCTTCGGGGAATGCCGGATTAACCACCCTGATCAGCGCACACATACAACCAATCAATATTCCGTAAATCAGCCGGCCGGTATCCGTGTGGGCGGCAGACACCGGATCGGTGGCCATAAACACCGCACCGAAGGCGAAACCGCCTAACATGATGTGCCACAGTGGGCTCATGGCGAACATCGGATTGGTAGAATCAATCATATTGAACAGGCCAACAGTAACCACCAAACCGATCACACAGCCCAGCATGACTCGCCAGGATGCAATACGGGTGGCGATCAAAATGACCGCAGCAATGCCGATGGCAAGGATCGACTCGCCGCCGATGGTGCCCGGCATATATCCGATAAACGCTGACATCATGTCCACGCCATAGTCCAAACCAAGCGCTGCGTTCCCCAGCGGGGTCGCCTGCGTAACACCATCTACCGCAATCCAGACGGCATCCCCGGACATGGCGGCCGGGTATGCAAAATACAAAAACGCGCGGCCGGTGAGTGCCGGGTTGAGGAAGTTTTTACCGGTCCCGCCAAACACTTCCTTGCCGATGACCACACCAAAGACAATGCCAACGACCGCCATCCACAGCGGGATGCCAGCGGGCAACGTCAGCGTGAACAGTATGGAGGTGACAAAAAAACCTTCGTTCACCTCGTGCCCGCGCACCGATGCAAACCAGATTTCAAATAAAATACCGCCGGCAAACACGGCAATATAAAGCGGGATGAAATAACCTAAGCCGTGGATCAAACAATCGACCACGCTGTTCGGGTCAAAGCTGAGCAGCGGGTTCAAAAACCAGCCGCGCCAACCTTCGATGGCAGTAATGCCTGCCGCTTGCATGGCTTCGTTGGCTTGTAAACCGACAAAGTAACTGCCCACCAATGCAGGTATCCACGCACACAACCACACCGTCATCATGATGCGCTTTAAGTCCAACCCGTCACGCACGTGGGACGCACCGCGGGTGACATGGCCGGGCGTGTACAACGCCGTGTCTATGGCCTCGTAAGCAGGAAATAGAGCGGCAAATTTGCCGTCTTTTTCAAAGTGCGGAGCGATGTTGTCCATGAAAGTTCTTAAGAATTTCACGACCTAACCCTCCTTCTCGATCTGTGAAAGGACATTACGCAATACCGGACCATACTCATATTTGCCTGGGCAGGCGTACGTGCATAGCGCGATGTCTTCTTCGTCTAGCTCCAGACATCCCAAGTTGACCGCCGTCTCTAAGTCTCCCACCAACAGGCTGCGTAGCAGTTGAGTGGCTAGAATGTCCATCGGCATCACGGCGTCATAGGTGCCGATAGGCACCATCGCACGCGTGCTGCCGTTGGTGGTGGTGCTAAAGGACACGTTCTTTTCACCGAGCCATTTCGACAGAAACGCTGGGAAAACAGAGTGCCGATCTGAACCCGGGGACAAATAGCCGAACAAGCGGCGTTCACTGTCTTCCGGCAAGACAGATACCTGCAAGTGGTAACGCCCGAGGTAGGCCAAAGCACCTTCAGCGGTGTGTCCAGCCAATACCGAGCCTGAAATCACACGCTGTGGCGCTTCTTGCAACTCACCGGCCGTCAGCTCGTCCAGGTTTGCCCCCACTACTGTTTTCACCAGGCGGGGCTGCACCGCTCCGGGACCCGCCAACGCCACCACGCGTTCGGCAAAAATCGAACCGGTTAGGAACAAGTGACCGATGGCGATCACATCCTGATAGTTTACGTACCACACCGTTTTGCTTGGGCTGACGGGGTCAATAAAGTGGATGTGTGTACCCGCCAAACCCGCCGGGTGGGGCCCGGTAAATTCATGGGTGGTGATGTTGTCCGCATTGCCGGTAGGCAAAAACTTGCCTTGTTCGTGACATACATGGACCGGACCATCCGTGAGCTTGGTGAGAACGTCCAAACCGGCGGAAAACTCATTGGCATATTCGGGAATGATGACGCTGGCATCAGCCGCCAGAGGGCTTGAATCCATGGCGGTGACAAAGATGGAATGCGGTGCGGTGGTTGGGTCTGGGACGCGGGAAAAGGGCCGGGTGCGAATCCCGGTCCAGGCGCCACTGTTAAGCAGCTGTTCCACCACCGCCTCGCGCGACAAGCCACCGAGGGCGTCCGGGCCGTGAGCGGTAAACTGCAGCTCTTCACCCTCGGCGACATCAATGACGACGCTGCGCAAAGCCCTCTTAGCCCCGCGATTTACCGCGGCGACGGTACCCGCCACAGGTGAGGTGTACACCACACCCGGGGTTTTTTTACAGGAGAACAGCAGCTGGCCTTTGGCAACGGCATCACCCTCCGCTACCGCCATGGTGGGTTTCATGCCGGGGTAATCATCACCCAAAATTGCAACACTGCGGACGGTACGTGCCTCACCAATCGACTGATCAGGCTTGCCCGCAATCGGCAAATCTAATCCTTTCCTAATTTTAATCATGCGTACTCATTTCATGTGGGCTAGACCGGCGGGGTTCTGATAGAACAGAGCCCTGCGCGAGGCCGCGCGAATTATAATGACATGCCCCGTCCAATGCCAGACAGGAATAGATTTTTGGGCCGTTAGAGACCCTAAAAATCGCGCCTGGTCAGTGTCTGCGCATCCGGTTATGGTGAACCCATGTGGCAACGTGTCAGAACTATCACGGCAAGGCGGTTGGCGGGCCTGATCCTGCCATTGCTTGCCGCCCTACCCGCTTGGAGCGCCGAGGTGTATCGCTGGACCGGCCCCGACGGTAAGGTTCGCTTCAGTGACACCGCACCCGAGCAGTACACCGCTGAAAAAATCACCCTGCAACAACACATTGCAAATCCGGCCGACACCGGCGAGGTGCGTCGACGCGAGTTGTTACAAGAAGCAGAGCGCAACGCCGAACGTATGCTGGCCGAACGCGAAGTCGCCAGGCGCCCGAGCCCAGCTGAGGTCCATGCAAAAAAACAGTCCGAAATGCAGTCCCTGTGGCTACGCCGCCAGCGCTGCGCCATCGCCCACGCCGATTTAGAGATGGTGGCTGGTGAACATCACCGCACACCCCGGGACCTGTTGGAAAGACGTCAACAACGCGTCGACTTCTGGTGTGAGGAATAGCAGGCTAACTGCTGATACGGGCTGACTGTTAATAGTAGAAAGACACAAAAAATCGAGTGACCCAAGCGTCGAACGAATACAGCGGTTCCTGACCCGGCGCCTGGCCGGTCGCCAGCACATTGCGGAAATCGTCGTACTCAAACTTGATGTAATCCATAAACAAGTTCAGCGAGCCACGCTTAAACCCGGGTAACCAATTGGTCTCAAACTCGTAGGTGACACCGGCACCCAATGTATGGGTCTGAAAAGACGACATCTCTTTGTCGCGCGCCATGAAGTTCTGCGCATTGGAGCGCGGGAATAGGTCGTTGTAGAAATCTGCCGCGGTCTGATCGTAATAGCGGTATTTCAATTCTACGGTGATGCCGGTTTCATCGATCGGATGTACGTACCCCACTTCCGCGTTAAACGCATCAATCCCCCACGTGTCGGAGTAGTTGCGGTATTCAAGTTTCAACGCCGCCCTATAAGGCAAGAAGTACATCGCGCGTACCGCTTGGGCGGAACTTGTGCGTGTGCGCGGGTAGATTTCCGGTTCGTAGCCATAACCAAGGGCTTCGTTCGGATCTAAAAAGCGCACCGAACGGTAGGGGTTGTTAAGGAAACCTTCGTCGGTCACACCTTCGTAATTAAACCCCAGGATTAAGTTTTTGGTGACGACCTGGGACCAGTCGACACGGTAAATTTGGCGATCCGCGTCTTCTTCAAAGTTGTCATCCCCATTACGGCGCACGGTGTCCGAACCCACGGCATAACTTATTCCGAGTGTGGTCAGGTCACCAAAAAAGTCCTGGCTGATGCCGAAACGAAACGAGTTGGCCGAATAGTCCGACTCTTCGGAATTGGTGTAGGAAAAACCCATGAAGGTTTTGCCGTGTAAGTAGTCAAAACCAACGCTCTTTTCTTTGCGCTCTTCTGTGTATTCGCTGGCACGCGAAACCACGTCGATGGAAGCGCTGGTAATCATATCAACGTAGTAATTGGCCCACACCGATACTTTGTCTTTGTAGCCTTTGCGCACCAACACCGACGGCCCGGTGACTTCCAAACCGCCACCTTCATAGCCGTGGTACATGATGTCCGAGCGGTCTTCAGGCAGCACAGCCGCAACCGCGCCGCTGGCGCACAAACAGAACAACGCACAGACCCAAAACTTGATCAGATTTTTCTCCAACACTGCCAAACTACTCATCCTTGATTCCAGCGTTATCCCAGTGGCCGCTCCGCGCTGCTGGACTAGTTACAACCGCAGCCCCCACCGGAACCGCCTTCGGCACCGCGGGCGCCTTCACGGGCCTGGTAAACATGGTGTAGGTAAGACGCCGCGATCGGGTCGCGGCTGAAACTCATGATCGGATCGGCCAAATTGTTGCGCTCAAAGGGGCTGACCCAGGGCTTAATTTCAAGCCCGTCACCGAAGGTGCTACAGCCACTGCCGAACAACACCACAGGCACCATCACACACAAGGTTTTAAGCATCTTTCGCATTACGTCTAGCACCGCTTTTGTCTCCTAGAAAAACACCGTCAGGCCGCCGCTGAACTCAATGTTATGTTTACCTTCCATGGTGCCGAGTAGATCCGACTCGAAGTAGTGATCACGCACGTCAACGTGGAACGCCAGCCAGTCGGTGGCGATGAGGCGATAACCCACACCCGCGTTTATGGTGAAACGATCGTCACCGCCAAATTCTGTGCTGCCGGCACCGGCAATCAGGTATAAGCCACCTTTAAATGCCCAGCGCCCGCCAATAAATGACTCACCCGGGAACAGGTTCCAACCCACAGAGACGTTGTAGTAGCTCATATCCCGTTCTTCATCGGTGAGCAGCGGTAAACCACCGCTTAAGCGCTCGAAGCTGGTTTCGCCCAAAGTGGTTTTGCCGTACACCGCTTCAACAAAAAAGTCTTCCGATACATGGTAGGCCGCGCGTATACCCGTTACCGTGTCGGAACCGAAATCTTCAACATTCATGATCCCGGTAAACACACCCACCTCAAAGTCTTCGCTGTCCAGATCGTCCACCTCTACCGGTCGACGCTCGGGTTCACGCACCAAGAGCGGTTCCAGCTCAAGCTGTTCCGCTTGTTCCGCCCAACTGGAAGGCACCACGGTGAGCAACAGCCCAGTGGTGATGATGCTTAGAAAAATACGCTGAAACCTGCTTTCCATTGATCTATCTCTTCGTTGTCATCCCGACTTGTCAGCGCCGTTAGGCGCTTGTATTCCATGCGTAGCATGAAGCGATCACTGAGGTAGAGGTTGGCCCCTACCCCCGCATTAGCTATTTCATCTTCACGGTCTTCGGCCACAACCACGGTGGAATGTGGCTTGGTGGTGATTATGCCGCTGCCAATGGTGAAATAAGGTGACAGACGCCACTTTGGAAACGGGAACATGAGGATATTTGCGGACACGATCACACCATCGGAGTAATCACCGAGGATTTGCCCACCTTCAAGCTGAAGCGTGATGTTCGGTGTCATGGCATAACCCAGATATCCGGACAACGCACTGGCACCGTTAAAGTCACCGCCGGCAAAACCCATCTCCCAGCGACGACCGCTGAAATCATCTACACCCAAGGCACCCATGTCGACCACGCTGCCGTCCAGATCCAACGTGTGGGACAGGGCTTCGCGATGCACCCAGCCTTCTTTCTGCCGTGGGTGGTTGACCGCCACTTTGAACCAGTCTGTACGTCGCTTGAGCAGGGTCACACGATCACCTTGGCCGGCAACATAAAACACCGGGTACCCACGGCCGGGGCCGGTATGTAATTCCAGGTAGGGGTCTGACACCACAACCTGGGGCTGATACTTTTCGAACAACGACCAACCGTGAGCCACTGGCGATAGAACCGCCGAGAACAGCAGCAGCGCAAACCAGCCGATGTGAAAATGATGTTTGTGCAATTTGTTCATAGGGCCGAACTTCCTTTTTGCGGCGGGCTAGTCACTTATTCAGGTACAGCAAAGGGATCGTTGTAATACTGGCCACCGACATCAATCCACTCGCTGATCAGCTTCAACTCCACCTCACTCAAACGGTCGACATGGGTACCGCCGGGCGCAAACAGCGTAAAGAAACGCGGACTTGCCAGCGCACCTGCCACATTCAGTGAAGGTGTGACAATCACCGGCACAAGTATCGGTATGGGGTTGTCCATATCGTCGAGCACCAGATTGCCGTCTTCATCGACCTCAAACAGCAAGTTGCCGTTTGCGTCGACCGCTTGGACCAACAGGTCTTGTAAAGCGCCGTCCAAAACCACCTGCTCGTTGTCGTTAAACAACAACTCGCGGTAGCTCTTTAGGTGATCGGGTTCTTCCGCGCTGGGGCCGTCCGACAAATCAAGCTGCGCAACCGGCTGCATGGGCATACCCATGTCGTCGACATTGCTGTGGCAGGACGTGCAGGTGTCATCGCTAATCAACGAACCATCCACCTCGCTGATTTCCCGTCGATCCACCGACCAGATCGGATGGATGTGATCCGGGTAATGCACGGCAACGCGGCAGTTTGAAACCCAATTGGTGACGCAGCCACCTTCTACCGGCGGGGTCGACGACAAATCGCGATAGTCGTAGCTGAAAGCTTCATCCACCACGCGCAAATCTTCATCAGTCCACAGATCAACAAAGGCCAGATTGACGCTGGGTTTGGCAATACCATTGATGCGGCTAATAACCTCTGCCATGGTTTCACCCGCATTGGCAAAGAGGGCAGGATCCGTATTGGGGAAAGGTGACCCGTCTACCGGTGCGCCCGGGTTGGCGCTGGGTGCTTCTGCATCGCGGCGCCCGTGAGGTAGCTCGCTGTCCGGCGTATGGCAGCCGTTGCAACTGAGTTCTTCACCAGGACGAACCTGCATCCAGTTGTTATGACGAGCGGTGATGCGGCGGCCATCAGCGTCCAACACATCTACCCAAAACGCCACGTTGGCAGGCACTTTCACTTTCACTGAACCATCCGGCTCTACCGGGGCGTAACCGATGATTTCTCGCATCAGCTGGGCCTGGGAGCGACCGAAGGCGGTACCGTCTAGGTCCACAATGTCATCATCCGGAAAAGACACCGACTTCACCAAACGTATAAAACGTGCCGGGCGATCGGGTGCGGTGGTCAGCATCGGGTCCGACAACGCTGCCAGGTCCGCAACTGCCGTGCCGTCGAAGTCATACACGCTGCGGATGTGCAGCACACCCACCGCTTCGCTGACCAGGTCAGGATCGAAATCGATGCCGGGGGTTTTGTCGAGAATCACCGGCGGGTTGACGCGGCTTTCCATCACCAACACTTCTGACATGGCGCGGCCTTCTTCACCTACCACGATCGGTTGTTGCGTACCCTCTTCTAAGTCGTTCATCCACACGCCGTAGAGGGGATCAGCTTCAATCATGTTTGGATTGGCCAAGTTTTCGTCCGTACACGGCACGATCACCGGGTCGGTGGGATCGCTGGTCGTATCTTCCAAACGGCATTGGCTCCACGCCACTACCAGCCGGCTGGTGCCGTCAAACAAGGGTGCAATATGTGCATATCGACCTTGGCGCGGGGGCACGTCTTCATCCAGCGTCAGGTCACCGGTAAGCAGCAGCTCCTGTGCGTCACCCAACAAACCGGTATTGGCAAAGGTGGGTTGATCGTGCTCAACGTAGTTGGCGAAGTCGATGGCTACCGGCAGAGCACCCATGCGGCTTTGACTACCCGGCGGGCGCATCATCACCAACAGACGGCCATCGGGCAGCTCCATGGGCTCAACAAACTCGATTTGCTCACCATTTGGCCCCGTGTCGTGGCTGTGAACGCCATACAACAGTTCGAGTTCAGTGCCGTCAGGGTTTGCGCGGTATAGGCTAATGCGGTCACGCCCCGCTACATTGTCCCAACGGGAATACACCACACGGCCGTCCGCCAACACCGCGGGGTCAAGGTCGGAGCTGGCATTGTAGGTAATCTGTTGAATATCAGAACCATCGGGCTGCATGACGTGTAAAGTCAGAGCTTCTTCATCCCGGTCTTCGTCTAGGGCTGAAAACTGCGGCTTACCTTCATCCAACAACACCGCCTTGGCCAAACGCTGGCGGGTTGAAGAAAACACAATGCGGCCATCGGGCAAAAACGCCGGCGCCACGTCTTGACCTGCCTGCGCCACAATATCTGATGCAATCACGCGGCTCAGCTGGTCCGTCTCCAGGTCATACAGCCATATATTCCAGGTAGGCTGCTCGTCTTCGTCCAAGTCAGGATCTTCCGGGGCACGCATGGCAAAAGCCAGCTGCAAACCGTCAAACGAAACCGTTAAGTCTTTGACGTCATATAGTGGAGGTGAACCATCTTCTGCATCTTCAAACACGCCTTCGGTCAACACCCGGTCAGCCGCACTAGGAGATGCTCTATCGCGGATATGCAATTGAGCACCCGGGAAGAAATCGGTAGCGCGCCGCACCTCCGTAGTCAGTAGATTGCCGTCGTCATCGGTTAACAACGGCCGATTGACATACACCATGGGGAAATCCACCACCACGGGATCAGGATCTTGCCCGTCGCCCAAACCGGACGAGGAACTACCTGAACTGCTGCCACTTCCGCAGCCAATTAAAACTGTGACCACAAGTGCGGCAAACAAACCTCGAGACGTCAAACTAGTTGCGCGCCAGAAGGGAGAAAACCGGCTGTAATTTTCGGCCATGGTCATTACGAGCTCAAAACAATGACCAAACTATTTTTTCACAAGGCTACACACTACAGATGCGCACCAGTTCACACGTTTATCGCGCAGTGCAAAAGGAGCACTGGTTCTCGTTTTTCCTTAGAGCTTTCACCGATGCTACACGGGTGTGGATCACGCCTGGCGTGGTCGGACGCTGCCTTAAGGGGCTAACCCGCCATAGGGAAAGGCTGGGTGATGGAGCAAAGTGTCACGCTGTTGAAGAGCAACCAGGCGGTTGACGCAGCAAATGAGGAAATAACGCATGTGGTTTTCAACACGGCCCCAGTCTGTTGCTTGGCAGATTTGTAGGCGCTTCTGTGTAGCAGCAATGTGGTTGGGGCTGTTGACGCCTGTCGCAGCGTCTGCCGATTCGATCGATCAAGCGAAACGTATTCATGACCGCATTGCGGGCGTGCCGCCGGATCCGGCTACGCTGCTCGACATGCGTGATGACATAGATGCTGGTGATGCCCTAGCGGCGGCGTTAACGGCCACCGACGCACCGGAGTTTTACAGCGTCACGCTAAAAAACTTCGCCGCCCCTTGGACCAATCGCGAACGCAGCGTATTTGTACCGTTAGACGACTATATCGCTACGGTAATCGGCATGGTGAGGGACGACGTTGACTTTCGTCTACTGCTGTCCGGTGACATCCTCTATACCGGCAGCGGCTCCGGCATCCCCAGCTATTCGCTGGACAACAACAATCACTACGAAGCCTTGGAAGCGGCGGGCACGGACCTGCAAGCCAACCTGCAGGCCACCACTCAGTCCGCCGTGACCGGATTACCGACCGAAGCCACCGCGGGCATCATGACCACTCGCTCGGCGGCCAAGGCTTTTTTTATCGACGGCACCAACCGCGCGATGTTTCGTTTCACCATGTGGAATCACCTATGCCTGGATATGGAGCAGGTGCGCGATATAACCCGTGTCCCTGATCGTATCCGTCAGGACGTATCACGTAGCCCCGGCGGTGACAGTAGAGTCTTTTTGAACTCTTGTATCGGCTGCCACTCCGGCATGGATCCGCTGGCCCAGGCATTTGCCTACTACGACTACGAATATGACGTGGTCAACGACCCTGATGGCCAAGCGGGCCGCATCAACTACAACGCCAGCGGTCAGACCGATCCGGTGACCGGCACCAGAGTGGAAGAAAAGTACTTCAACAACGCGTTGAACTTTGAACACGGTTTTGCCACCCCTGATGACAGTTGGGAAAACTACTGGCGCGATGGCCCGAACAAGCTGCTTGGCTGGGACAATAGCCTGGATGGGTTCGGCAACGGCGCCAAAAGCATGGGCCAAGAACTTGCCCATAGCCAAGCGTTTGCGCGCTGCCAGGTGACCAACGTATTCGAAAATGTGTGTCTGCGGCCACCGCAAGACGGTGACGATCACCAACAGATCGACGCCATGACCAGCTCGTTCCAAAACAACGGTTACAGCCTGCGCAGAGTCTTCGCCGAATCTGCCGTGTACTGCATGGGCGAGTAGGAGGGAAGACGATGAACCTATTGAATTTAGTAAAACTGAAAACTTCCCCTGCCGTGCTACGCGGTATTGCCGTTGTTTGCACCGGTTTGCTAGTGCAGGCTTGCGGCAGCGGTAGTGGTGCCGGTACCTCGGAGAACCCGGTTACGGCAGCCCCCGACGTCAGCAACTACACCGGCCCCGCTCCGGCGACGGCTGATGTGCAAGCATTTAAGTTGCATGTATGGG
Source organism: Pseudomonadales bacterium (assembly GCA_028281005.1). Classification (GTDB taxonomy): domain Bacteria; phylum Pseudomonadota; class Gammaproteobacteria; order Pseudomonadales; family Azotimanducaceae; genus UBA4421. Next base: position 24,102 of record JANQKS010000043.1, on the reverse strand, counting down.
ACAACTTGTCACCCAACAACCGCTGCGGTTCATGCCACACCGATGATCAAAATCCGCGTTTTGTACGCAGTGATGACATCAACTTGGCTTACAGCGAAGCAAACTCCGTTGTGGACTTAGCTGACCCGGGTGCATCGCTGTTGGTCACCAACGTGCGCGGTGGCCACAACTGCTGGCTGGAAAGTGACGACGCCTGCGGCGACATCATCGAATCCTACATCGAAAACTGGGCCGGTGACGCGCTCGGCGGCGCCAGCAAAGAAGTAGAGCTGGAAGCACCGCCGCTGCAGGACCCCGGTGCCAGCAGAAACTTCCCGGCGGACAGCGCATTGTTCGAATCAACCGTGTATCCGCTATTACGCGCCTACTGTGTGGATTGCCACACGGATACGGCGGCCATTCCGCAAACGCCCTACTTCGCCAGCGAAGATCCGGCCGTGGCCTATCCTGCGTCTTGGACCAAGATCGATTTGGAAACCCCGGAAAACTCGCGTTTTGTAGTGCGCCTGGGTGAAGAATTCCACAACTGCTGGGAAAACCTGGGTGAGGTGGACTGTGATTTCAGTGCCACGGAGATGGAAGATGCCATCACCGCCATGTCTGACGGTGTTGCACCCACTGAGGTAGACGAAGACCTGGTGACCTCCAAGGCATTGAGCTTGGTGGACGGCATTGTCTCCTCCGCCGGCGGCCGTTATGAAACCAACGTGGTTGCGCTGTACGAATTCAAAACCGGCGGCAGCAACATCGCGTACGACACGTCCGGTATAGAACCTTCGCTCAACTTGACGTTAAGCGGCGACTACGAATGGGTCGGTGGATGGGGTATTGCCTTTGTGGACGGCAAAGCACAAGGATCGACCACCGCCAGCACGAAGTTGCGAGATCTGATTAACGCCACTGGCGAATACAGCATCGAAGCCTGGGTGGCACCGGCCAACGTTGTACAAGACGGCCCTGCCCGCATCGTTACCTACTCCGGTGGCTCTACGACACGTAACTTCATGCTCGGCCAGACGTTGTACAACTACGATACCTTCGTACGTACCGATCAAACCGATCAAAACGGTGAGCCGCAATTGTCTACCGCTGACGCGGATGAAGATTTGCAGGCGACCCTGCAACATGTGGTGGTGACGTATGACCCCGTCAACGGCCGCCGCATCTACGTCAACGGCACTTACACCGATGACGTCGATCCCATCCCGGGCGGCTTGTTTAACGACTGGGACGACACGTTCGCCTTTGCGCTGGCCAGCGAAGTAGACAACGAAAACCGCTGGGCCGGTACCATCCGTCTGTTGGCGATACACAACCGCGCAATGACGCAAGAGCAAGTGTTCCAGAACTTTGAAGTGGGTGTGGGTGAAAAGTATTACCTGCTGTTCAACGTGACCGACCACGTCGGTATCGATGATGCCTACGTGGTATTCGAGGTGAGCCAGTTCGACAACTACAGCTATCTGTTTGACGAGCCGTTTTTTGTCATCTTGGATGGCGCAGCAACGCCGGGCGACATACCCATGGCGGGTATCCGCATCGGCTTGAACGGCCGCGAAGTTGCCGTCGGTCAGGCTTTTGCCAAAGTGGACATCAACATCAACGATGCAGAATACGCGGTCGACGGCCTACAACGCATCTCTGATCTCGGCACGATCCTGCCGCTGGAAAAAGGCCCGACCTTAGATGAATTTTTCCTCACCTTTGAACAACTTGCCGGCGCCTCCAACGTGGTTGTAGAGGCCGACCCGGTACCGCCGCCAGAGCCGCAGCCGCAGCCGCGCTCGCCGGAATTTGGCGTACGCGATTTCGCGGAAGTGAATGCCACCATGGCGCGCCTCACCGGTGTTGCCGTTGCCAACAGCGAAGTGGCACAAACCTATGACCTGGTGCACCAGGCCATGCCGGTGGATACCAGCATCGGAGGCTTCATCTCCTCCCAACAGATGGGTATCACCCAGCTCGCCATCAAGTACTGCGCGGTCCTGGTTGACGACCCGGTGGCGCGCGGCAACTACTTCCCGGACTTCGATTTCGCCGCTCCCATCGGCAGCGCCTTTGATACACCCGCTGAGATCGTCGATCCGCTGATCGACAACATGGTCGGCAACGACCTCGGCAGCCAGCCGGCTCTGGCCAGTCTGCGCGGCGAGCTGAACACGCTGATCAGCGATCTGAGCGCCTGCAGCGGCAGCTGTGAGGACCGTGTTGAAAGCGTCGTGAAAGCCTCATGCGCCGCGGTGCTCGGCAGCGCCGCCATGTTGGTTCAGTGACCCCCGATTTAAGAGACCTGATCTAAGAGAAGAGTGACCATGCCTAAACTACGCAAACGCAAGTACGACGACCCGATCTGTCACCCAGGCCACCCACGGCCGCGCACCCGCAGAGATTTCTTGAGCCAAGGCTTCATTATGGGCACCGGCACCGTGCTGGGTCTCACCAGCATGACCCTGCCCAACGGCGTCAGGGCAGAGCTTGCTGACGATCTACTGGACATGGTTGCCCAGTGCGGTTTGAATGCACTTGGCAATAATAAGATACCGTTCCTCGCCTTCGACTTGGCGGGCGGTTCCAACCAGGCGGGTTCCAACGTGCTGGTCGGTGGCCAAGGCGGCCAACTGGATTTCTTGAGCACCGCGGGATACGAACGTCAAGGTCTGCCCGGTGACATGGTGCCATCCATCGTCAACCCGGACACACAAACCAATGACTTTGTCGATACGACGCTGGGCCTGGCGTTTCATTCCGACAGCGCCTTTTTACGCGGCATTATGTCGCGCATTTCCCCGGCCACGGCACTTAACGTCAATGGTGCGGTGATTCCGGCGCGCTCGGAAAACGACACCGGCAACAACCCGCATAATCCGATGTACGGCATTGCGGCCGCCGGCGCCAAAGGGGAGTTGTTGAGCCTGATCGGATCGGAAAACTCCGACTCCGGCGGTAATTCGCTGGCGCCCTCTTCGATGATCGATTTGGCCCTGCGGCCGACAAAAATTGACCGCCCGTCCGATGTCACCGGTTTGGTGGATGTGGGCGACCTGACCTCGGTGCTCAGTCAACAGGACGCGGTGACCGTGATGGAATCCATTTACCGCATCAGCGAGCAGAAGATGGACGCCATTAACACCGGCGGCGATCCGGTTGTCCACCCGGAAGAAGTGGTCGAGCGCTTAGTAAAGTGCGGTTATCTGAAGAGCGCGGATCTAGCGGACCGGTTCGGCAACCCGGGCACGTTGAATCCGTTGCTTGATGAAGAAATTGTCACCGGTGCTAACCCCATTTTCACACCTGCTGAGCTGCAAGCCGGCGATCGTGATGCGCGGGAATTCTTAAAAACCGCCTCGGTGATGAAAATGGTGATCAACGGTTATGCGGGCGCCGGCACCATCGAGATGGGTGGTTACGACTACCACGGCGGACGCCGCGCTGAAGGTGAAGTCAAAGACTTCCGCGCCGGGCAGTGTATGGGTGCCTGCCTCGAATACGCCGCACGTATGCAAAAGCCACTGATGTTGTACGTTATGTCAGATGGTTCTTTGTCTTCCAACGGAACCATCGACGACACCGTCGACGGCCGCGGTAAAGGGGAGTGGAGCAGTGACAATTCATCTACCGCCGCCACCTTCTTCCTGGTTTACAACCCCGGCGGGCGCGCAAGCCTCATTGACCCCGGACATCAGCAGATCGGCTGGATGCGCCCGGACGGCTCCGTGGAAACCTCCGCCACCCCTGCCGCCAACAACGTCAACCTGTTGGCGGAAACTGTGGTGCTGAATTATCTGGCTCTGCACGGTGAAAACGGTCAATTTGGCAACATATTGCCCGGGCATAGCTTGGGTAATGCGGCGCTGCAGGACAGCTTGACCGCGTTCCAGCCTATCGTAAACGGTACCATCGAATTTCCAGTGTAGCCAATCCGGCAAATCCTGAGATAGGCTAGTGCTCAAACCACTTTATACCGCCTTAGGAGGTCTGTCGCATGCCCGCACTGGCGTGCCCGCGCAGCGAAGCACCGCTGAACAAACAAGCAGACGGTCGTCTGGTAAGTGCGGAAGCGCAAATTAGCTTCCCCTCGCTGGAGGGTATCCCTTTTTTATGGCCGGAACCGGGTGCCGCCCTTCTGGACTGGCGCAATCGTTACAACGCAGCATTGGCGGACATTGAGCAACAACTCGCCGCCACCGCTACCCCGGCTGCAGATCTGCCGGACCTATCCAGGCGACGCCTGCAAGACCTTAACGCGGCCTACACGCGCTACTACGAAGAGATAGACGCGCTGCTGGCCCCACTGCGGGTGGGGGACGCGCTGGCCACCGAAACCCACCTGGCGCTAAAAACACGGTTGCCCGCTCATCATGGCGTGCTCTCCTACGCGCAGAACATTCATCGCGATTGGTGCTGGGGTGATGAAGAAAACAGACAAGTGTGCGCACACCTCATCAGCGCTCTGAGCGAGGCAACCACGTCACCCTTTGATGACAAAGAGATACTGTTGCTCGGCTGCGGTGCCGGTCGCTTGGCTTACGATTTACATACCGGACTGCAACCGCAGCAAACTTGGGCGCTCGACAGCAATCCACTCCTGTGTCTGATTGGCCACCGAGTGAGCCGGGGAGAAGCGCTCACACTCACCGAGTTCCCCTTAGCGCCGCTGGATCACGACCAGGTGGCCATCGAGCGCACTCTCTGTGCGCCCAGCCCTAGCAATGAAAATCTAAAATTTGTCTGCGCCGATGCGTTAAGCCCGCCATTTGCAGCGGGTACATTTGATGTGGTTGTCACGCCCTGGTTGTTAGATGTGATCGACGCATCCGTGAGCAGTTGCCTGCAGATCCTGCATCGGCTGCTTAAACCCGGCGGCATCTGGCTACAACACGGCTCCGTCGCCTTTGATGGCGCCCGGCCGGAAAACCGCCTGACTGCCACAGAGTTGGCTGCATTAAGCGACAGACAGGGATTTCAGGTGGTCGACCAGCGAAATATACAGCTCCCCTACCTGCAATCACCGGCGAGCCGCCAACATCGCCTTGAATTGACCTACACGCAGGTCGCCGTCCGTGACGACGCACCGGCGCAGGGTACTAGAACATTACCTCAGCGGTTGCCGGATTGGATCATCGATGTGAAGCAGCCGGTGCCGCTCAGCCAAGCGTTTCAGACCCAGATTACCACCGTACGGGTGCACGCCTTCATTATGTCGCTTATCGATGGGAAAAGGTCAGTGAAGGAAATGGCCAAAATATTGGAAGAGCAACGTTTGATGCCGGCGCAACAAGCGGAACAGGCTATTCGTGGATTTCTAACCACCATGTACGAAGAGGCCACCCATAAGGATGGCCTTGCTAATGCTCGTTAGAGTCAGTCCCGAAGGGGGAGCCCCGACGGTGCCGGTTTTAGGAAACTGACACCGCAGCCGGTTGTAAGATCGGTTGCCCAACCTGTTCCGAAGGGGTTTGGTAAGTGACCATCTCCCAGGCATCTTCACAACGTAGCAGCGCTCGCGCCAGTTTGTTGTTTAATGCATGGCCGGACTTGTAGCCGTTGAACGCCCCTAAAATAGGTCTGCCAAGCAGATACAAATCACCGATGGCATCCAGCAATTTGTGTTTGACAAATTCATCTTCGTAACGCAGACCACCATCATTCATGACGGCAAAGTCGTCGATGCCGACAGCGTTTTCCAGACTGGAGCCTAACATTTTGTTTATGGCTTGGGCCTGGGGAAGTTCTTTAATGAGGCCAAATGAGCGTGCGCGACTGACTTCGTCGACATAGGACGTGTCGGCAAAATCCAAAGCGGCAATCTTCGGATAGCGGTTGTACACAGGGTGGTCGGCAACAAAGGTGTAAGCTGCTTTAAAACCTTGGTACGGCGACAATGTCGCCACCGCGTCGCCCTGGTTGACCGTAATTTCGCGCTTGATGCGAATAAACTGTTTGAAGGCGCGTTGTTCAACGATTCCCACCGTGTTGATCAGATAAACAAACGGTGCGGCGCTGCCATCCATGATCGGCACCTCTTCGCTGGACAGTTCCACGATGAGGTTGTCGACGCCTAAACCCCACAGGGCAGACATCAAATGTTCAACGGTGGCCACCTGCACCTCAGCAATGCCGAGGCTGGTGGACAGGGTGGTGTCTGATACGTTTTCCGCGGTGGCGCGAATCGGCGCACTGGCTGGCACGTCTGTACGGACAAAAGAAATGCCCGTATTTTCCCCGGCAGGGCGTAGTGTCATGCGAACCTTGTCGCCGGAATGAACCCCTATACCAATGGCATGGACCGGCTTACGAATCGTTCTCTGTCTCAGCATACTTGTTGTTCTCTTCCTGATCTTCAACAGTTCAGTGCCCCTCTCCAACGTGGCTTGTCGGCCGCTTCCCCGCAAACTTGAGCCTCTCCAAACTAAAGCTCCTCGATGCTGACCTTGGATTCAACAATCTTCGGTCCGCTGACTCGGGGTGGCTGGCCAACCAGCCGTAAAACACTGAACTATTTATCTATCAATGACTTGGCGCAGAACTATACGCACTGTTTGAACAAAAATGAAGAAAAAATGAAGGCAAAAATGGAAAAATATGAAACAAGATGTTTCAAAAGCGTTACAGGTCACATTTTTCAGTCAATTCAATAGGTTAGCGGTCCAAAAACAGTCCTGAGATGGCGCTCACGCGCAAAATGCGGCCAAAAAATGGAGGCAATCTGCCTTGTCTGGCCCGCTTAACACCGAATATTTATTTTCGGATAAGGTTTGCCGATCAAAACGGCTGCCTACTTTTGCACCACAACCTGATGCCAGCCGGACATTTATTTCAACCCCGGCCTCTGCCACTATTGCGCCTACCCAAATCAACGCGGGCATGTTTATCTACGAACAACGCCAAATCCAACTAAATGACAGTGCCGAGCAGAGACAACCTAAACAATAAACTACTGTGCGTCGCGCCGATGATGGCCTGGACCGACCGGCACTGCCGAGTGCTTCACCGTCTGTACAGCCCACGTGCGCTGTTGTTTACTGAAATGGTCACCACCGGCGCGCTGTTGCATGGCCAGCAATGGCATCAACTGGACTACAGCGATGTGGAGCACCCGCTGGCGTTACAGTTGGGGGGTAACCATCCCAACGACCTGGCCGCGTGTACCGAAGCTGCAGCCTCGCGAGGGTATGACGAAGTGAACCTCAACGTAGGCTGCCCTTCCGAGCGGGTGCAACAGGGCACCTTTGGTGCTTGTTTGATGTTACAACCGCAATTGGTCGCAGATTGCATCAAGGCCATGTTAGATACCGGCACCGTACCGGTGACAGTCAAGTGCCGGCTGGGCGTGGACGATCACGACAGTGACGAAACGCTGCTGGAGTTTATCCAAACCCTGGCGGAGAGCGGCTGCCGACGCTTCTATGTGCATACGCGCAAGGCCATTCTGGGCGGTTTAACGCCTGCGCAGAATCGCTCCATTCCGCCGTTGCAGCCCTGGCGCGCAGCCCATCTGAAACAGCAGCTTCCGCACCTGGAAATAATTGTGAATGGTGGTATTACGGATACTGCAGAGGCCAGTGACCGCCTGGAGTGGGCTGATGGCGTTATGATCGGACGCGCCGCTTATCATCGCCCCATGTTTTTGGCGGAGCTCGAGCGTACTATGTTCGACTCTACCCACCCAGTCTCCACGGCGGATGTCTTGACCGAGTATCTGACTTACGTAGAGCAACAGCTACAGCAAGGCACCCGGCTGCACGCCATGACCCGCCATCTACTGCACTGCTGCAACGGCATGCCAGGCGCGCGGCGTTTTCGACAGCTGTTAAGTGATCACAAGCGCCTTAAGTACAACGACATCAACCTGGTCGCGGATGCAATCGATCAAGTTTTCTCCAAGGCGGCATGATGTTTGACCGCATAAAAGAGCTGTTTAACAGCAACGAAGCCAGCGAGGAGCAAATCGAACCCGCGCAGGCAGCGGCGGTTTTGATGTTTGAAGTAGTTTGGGCAGACCATGACATTGCCAGCGCAGAACTTGAGGTCATGGGGCAGCTGTTACAGAAGCTGTTTGGTATCTCAGCGGTACGGGTGGACGAGTTGCACGCGGCCACTCGCGCCAATCACGATGCCAGCGTTGGTGTGTTCCCCTTCACCCGGGCCATCAACGGACAACTGGATCAGGAGGAAAAGTTTGAAGTGCTCAAAGCCATGTGGATGATCGCTTTGGCGGATGCACAAATTGATGTTTTTGAAGAACATACCATCCGACGTATCGCAGACCTGCTGTACGTACCGCACCAGCGCTTTATCGAGGCCAAACTCGCTGCCCGCCGCGAAAGCGTCGGCAGTAACACCACTACCCGCGTCCGCAAGCGCGACCCCGACGCTTAGGCTGAGTTACGCGCGGAGCTCGACGTATCAGCCATCGCGCTTTCCGCTTCTAAAGCGCTCACCAAATCTCTAAAGGTCTCGGCATTTTGGCTGTTCATGTTCATCAGCACTTTGTGCGCCTCAATGACCCGCTGCCGCATTTCGTCTTCCCCAAGATCAGTTGAGACAGGCAGCTCCGCAAGGTTTTGTTCCGCTTCGTAGTTTTCATCAACGATGGCAAACACGTCATCAAACCCCATGTTCAACAAGATGCGCAGGATATCGGGCGCATTACACACCAACGCGGGTACGCGGTTGTTGCAGCGTTGCACGCCGATACTTAGCTTGGCGAGTACACCCAAGGAAGTACTGTCGATCGCAATTGCGTCTGACAAATCCACCAACACCGAGACAAAGTTTGTGTCGGCGAGCATGACATCCAAGTAATGATCAAACGACCCACACAATGTCACACGGACGTCACCTTCAAAGCGAATGACGTAAACGCCGTCGTGGTCCCCTACTAATATGCGACCGCTCATGCCTAGTACTCGTGACTGATCATGAGACAACTAATGTCATCCTGACCCAACTTAGTGGTATCAAAGCAGTCCCACAGCGACTCCATATCCTGACACTGTCGCACCGTCTCTAACAATTGGCGTTCCTTGGCTTCGAGGCTGTCCGCGTGGATCAAATCGAGCACACCGTCGGAAAAAACCACGACACGGGCGCCACGGGGAAAGTCTACCGCCTGGGATTGAAACTCGGTGTTTTCAAAAATACCCAGCGGTTTACCCTTCTGTTCTAGATTGATGACACCGTCATCACCGACCAGCATCGCCGGCGGGAAATGCGCCGCGTTGGCGTAGTACAAGCGGCTGTCTTGCACATCAACGACCCCAAAGAACATTGCAACGTGTTTGTCGATCTGTTGATCTATCAGTTCGTTGTTGATCCAAGTGAGCACCTCACCCGGCTGGCGCAACATGGAGAGACGGTACTCTCGCCGTAAACGGCGGGAGAAATTTTTCAGCAATACGGTCACAAAGGCCGAGGAAGCACCGTGCCCTGCCACATCAGCGACATAACACGCAAAGTGGCGGTCGGTGATCTGGAAATAGTCAACAAAATCCCCACTTAAGATCAGCGAAGGTTCGACCCGGTGCTGCAACCGAAAGTGACCTATACCCATGGGATTGGGCGGCAGCATACCGAGCTGGATGTACTGACCGGCGCGTTGATCGCGTTCCAACTCAGTGCGCATCGTAAGCAGTTCAGCATTTGCACCCGCAACCCACTGTTCCATGCGCATCAGTACGGCCCCGAGGCGGCTGCGCATTTCTGCGTCACTCATGGGTAGTTGCCAGCAGTCCTGCACCCCGGCTTGCAAACACAGCAGCACGTCGTCTAGCTCTAGTGGGGGTTGGCTGACATAAATGGACGCGGTACCGGCGGGTAGCACACCCATGTCGTTTAAAGTGGTGACCGATGCTGACAACACGGCTTGTACGCCACCAGCCTGACACAGCTGCTGCGCACTTTTGATTTCAGCAATGGTAAGGGGATTGAAACCCAGGTCCTGAAGCTGCCTGTGCAGTTCCTGCGCAGCGGCGGTATCCGGATCCAGCACCAATAAACTCATCTATGGAGCATTACCGTATTTTTGCGGACGGCACACTACGCTTGTCGGGATTGGAGTACAAGTCCTATCTCTGGATGACATTGTTCGAGGTGGTCGTGCGGTCGTGCGTGGCGTCCTACTCGTCCTCGAAATCATCAAACCCGTCATCGGCAAACGGATCCTCGTCGCCAACGCCATCATTAATTAGAAAGTCGCGCCGCTGCAGATAGGTATCACGCCGAAACAGGTATTTGTCCCCGCTCACCAACTCATCAACGCCAATCAAATCAGCTCGCAAATCCAATATGTAAAGCGCGGTGACCGCTGCTCGATCTTCCACAGGTGAAATGAAACGAATGGGATTGATGAGGGAACTCAGAGCCAGGCCCACGCTGTCGCGTACATTTGATGGCCCTAAAAAAGGCAGCACAACGTAGTTACCCGTACCTGCGCCCCAGACCGCAAACGTCTGCCCAAAATCCTCTTCGTGCTTCGGGATCCCAACCTTGGACGCTACGTCCAGCAATCCACCCAGCCCTAGGGTTGTATTCAGCAAAAACCGCCCCGCATCAGATAGGGAACGTTTTGGCTTACCTTGCAATAACTGATTAATTGCCGTGGCCGGGGTAAACACATTGTCGAACACGTTACCCACACCGCTGCGGACCGGTCGCGGCAGAAATCTGTCGTAAGCCTTCGCTGTGGGCCGCAGTATCTTGCTGTCTGTCCACTCGTTAAACTGAAAAACTGTGCGGTTTAAACCCTCCCAGGGATCCTGCTCGGCAACAACATCCGCCGGCAGCAAAGTCACAACGAGGGCGAAGCCAAGCGCCCAATGGATCGACGAAGTTCGCCAGGTGGGATTCATTAGTTTACTCATCCAACTTGTCCAGAGTGTATATGATACCCGCTTCACGAAAACGGTTAACAATCTCTTTGCCCTGCTTTTGTAGGACGCCTTCTGCGACCGGCCGGCCTGCTTCCTCTAGATCTTTGCCAATTTGAGCAAATGCCTGCGCAGGCGCCATACGCTGCAGCAAGTCCAGCAGATGATGGGTCAGCGGGTTTGATTCCATGAAACGTACCGTTAGAGCCGGCGTTCGATATACCAACAAATAGGTGGGCGCCTCGGGCGGCTGCAGCGGCTGGTACTGCTCGGATATTTTGTGTACGGGATATTCATACACCAAGGCATGCACCAAGGGTGAGATCACAACGGCGGCGTCTTCATCCGTCGCCGCCGCAGCGGTGGCGTCAAGACGCGCCGTCTCAATATAGCTAGGGGCCTCGGTCGGATCCGGGGCCACATCCAACGCCAACTCAACCCACTCGTAGTGGCACAGTTCCAGTAAAAAGGGTGGCAAGTCTTCAAGCCCGCGTTGTTGCAGAAAACTCAGAAACTCTTCAGAAATCTCCAGAAAGTAAGGCGTTTGGCTGGGGTGTGTGTGCACAAATTCCCGCGCCAAGGTTCGCCAACGTGGCTCTCCGACAATTTTACGCGCCACCGGAAAAGTGCTGTCGATAAAGTTTTTGATGTTGTTGTAAAACAGGTCCACGTAGACCTGCATACGCCGTGCTTCGATGTCCGCCGGCTTCGGGTTAAGCTCTGGGTTGCGAATGTGAGCGGCGAAGTCGAGCTGAACCGAGCGAAACCGCGGTAAATTGTCACCCGTTTTGGGCATGTTCTCGGCTGCCGCTGACGGGACTGACCGCGCGCTGCAGCTGGCGCGCCCTGGACACTTCGCCCAGCAGCTCTGACAGCGGCGGGAAATTAAAGTCGCGTTCAAGCAATACCGGCAACGGCCCTAGGCGTTGCAACGTGGTTAACAAAAGATCCCACACAGGCTCAATCACATCACTGCCGTGGGTATCCACTCGAAGATCTTCCGCTTCGACAAAATGACCCGCAATGTGGATGTACTGGGTACGCTGCAGATCCAATCTAAGCAAAAACTCTTCTGCGTCATAACGATGGTTGATGCTGTTGACGAAAACGTTGTTTACGTCTAACAGCAGGCCGCAGTCAGCTTCGTCGAGCACCTTGTTGATGAAATAGGCTTCTTCAAGCTCTTGTCCCGGAGCGGCATAGTAGCTGATGTTTTCCATCGCAATCGGCCGATCCAGAATGTCCTGGGTTTGCTTGACACGGCCGGCGACATAAGACGCCGCTTCTTCGGTAAACGGCATCGGCATCAGATCATAAAGGTGGCCTTTGTCGTCGCTGCAGTAAGACAGGTGTTCGGTATAGATAGGAATATGGAAGTCGTCTAAAAAGGTTTTGACGTTTTTTAGGAACTCAACATCCAACGGTGCCGGGCTGCCGATTGACAGTGACAGACCATGGCACACAAAGGGGAAACGTTCGGTGAGGTCATGGAATTGGCGGCCAAACCGGCCGCCAACCCCAATCCAGTTTTCCGGCGCTATCTCCATGAAATCCACATCGCTGTCTTTGAGATCCGCAAGCATTGGCAGCATGCCTCTGCGCAGTCCCAAACCAACGCCGTGCACAGAATTAAGCGCCGTGGGTGACATAGCAGTCAGCTGTTAGGCAGCGCCTCCGCACTTGCCTTCACCACACTTGCCTTCACCGCATTTGCCTTCTGCATCTTTGTCGCCTTCGCCGCATTTGCCTTCACCGCACTTGCCTTCGGCGTCCTTGTCGCCTTCGCCACACTTTCCTTCACCGCACTTGCCTTCACCACATTTGCCTTCGGCGTCTTTGTCCTTGTCGCCTTCGCCACATTTACCTTCACCGCATTTACCTTCGCCGCACTTGCCTTCGGCTTCAGCCAGCAACTCGTAACCGCGTTCTAGTTCATTGGCGACAAACAGATTGTCATCAGCCTGTGCAGCCCCCGCAGAAGCAACGGACGCAACAAACGCCGTGCCTACCGCCGCAGCGATGGGTTTCATCTTTTTATCCAGCATTAAATTTTCTCCACGTAAATTTTTTACAGGCGCTCAGCCTGACGATATGTCGAACGCCGTACTGCTGCGCTCGGGGGTTATGACCGAGTGGATGCCAATAGGTTCCCTCCCAGTGCACGCATCTTAACCGAGAACAATAGTTACGCCAGTCCCACCCGCTGCTCTTCGCGCAACAGCGCGCCGTCTACACGTTTCAACGAGGCTTTCCACTTTGGTCCAAAATGCGCGGTATCCAGAGGATGAGGGGTTATCTTTTGCCGCGCCACCTGCTCTGCGAACAGCGTTAAACGCACTTCTTCAAGATAAAACCGCAGTTCGTCACAGCGTTGCTGCTCCGCTAATTCCTGTTTTGAAATATTAGAAAGCCTCTGTAGCAACGGAGATATCTCCTTGATTTGCCTCAAGTCTTTCGGCACATGACCTGGCAGATTTTGAATGCGGCGTAAGCTGCCGGTCAGGTAGCGTGGCAACAACGGCAGAAATCGTCTTGGTGTGCTACGCAATACGTCCGCCGGGACGAGGCTGTCTAACTGAGCGGTGATGTCTGTTTTGCAAGGTTCGTACGCGTTGGAGGCCAGTTCGCCAAGCGCAGTCACACAAGCAAACCGCAGTGCCATGATCTCGGCGAAGACCTCCACCGTTTGACTAAATACCGTTGCTAATTCACCTCGATGGGAATCGAGCAATGCGTCAAATTGTTGTGTATTTTGCGGCCAGGGGTTTGACTCAAAGAAGCAATACCAAACGATGTTGCCCAACAATTCTTCCTTTAGCTGCTGGGCGCTACCAAGACTTGCGTAATGCAGGCCTAGCTGCGGATGTTTATCCAACTCCTTACGGAAATAGCCGCTGACCTTGCCGAGTTTTAGCAACGCCAAACGCTGCAGGCCGCTGCGATGAGCCGCGTCGCGCTCGCGTTCGCTGTCAAACAATTCCAAGTCGACGTGTTCCGAGCGATCCACCAGACCAGGGTATTTGATGACCGGTGCGTTGGAACGACCCAGAACCTCCTGATGCGCAAGCTCTATATCCGGGAACTGTTTGAGCCCCTGCTGCGTGTAGCTTTCTGTTACTTCGGCGTTTGTGGGTCCTGATGCTTGGTCCGCAAGCTGTCTTTTGATGGCACGGATATCTCTGCCTGCTGCCAAGACCCGTGCGTTTTCGTCAACTACTTCGATGCGCATTAACAGATGCGCATCAATGCGCGAGCGGTCCCAATCCACTTCCGTGACGTTTAGTTTGTAACGGTCGGCGATGAGACTGGACAGCGCCGCCAACATTCGCCCTTGCCGGTATCTCTGTGGTTTCAGCAACTCGCGGCAGAATTCATCTACCTTGTCCGGCAGGGGCACCAATAGGCGCCGTTTCTGTTTAGGTAGAGTGCGCAACCACTGCTCCAACACGCCCGGCAACAGACCAGGCACGAGCCACTCAAGCGCCTCCGCGCTAACACCGGCCAGTACCCCGACCGGTACTTGGACGGTAACGCCATCGTCGTCTTCTCCCGGAGCAAACTTGTATTTCAAGGGTAGTTGCAGATTTTGCAAATTCAGGTCGGCGGGAAAATCGGCTTCCGCTACCCGGCCGTCGCTTGAACGCAGGAGGAACGCCTCATCCAGAAACAGACTGCGCACGCGAGCAGCGTGGCTTGAACGCACCCATTTGTGCAAGTCTGCGGCACGGACAACGTGGGCTGGTATGGCTTCGGCATAAAAAGCATATAGTTCGTCATCGCTGATCAGTAGATCACGGCGCCGACCTTTGGCTTCAAGATCTTCGATACGCGCAACCTCGGTCAAATTGTGTTGCAAAAACTCGGGCGGGCCCGCCATTTGCCCAGCTACCAATCCATCTCGAATAAACAAGTCTCTACACACAGCAGCGTCAACGTTGGCAAAACTCACTTGGCGGCGCTCGGCCAGACGTAAGCCATACAAGCTAATGTTTTTAAAAGCCAGCACTTCGCCTCGCTTGGCACTCCAAAACGGCTCGCTGTATTGGCTCTTAATCAAATGCGGGGCTTGTCGCTCGACCCAGGCCGCTTCCACCACCGCTACATGACGCGCGTAGATGCGGCTGGTTTCCGTAATTTCTCCGGCCACAATCCACTTTGGGGTTTGACCTGCCAAACTCGAACCAGGAAAAATACGCAGCTTTAAGTTGCGCGCGCCTTGGTACTGACCGCGTTCATCATGTTGAGCCACCAAGCTGAGGCTGCCGCTTAATATACTCTCGTGGATGGCCCGGTAGCTGGCCGGCTCTGAATTGCCGCGCAAACCTAAGTCGCGGCATATGAGCAGCAACTGACGATGCACCTCGCGCCATTCACGCCAGCGCTGACGGCTAATAAAGCGTTTTTTCAATAACCGCTCAAACCGCGCCCGGGTCAGATCTTGGCGCTGCTCTTCGAGGTAGTTCCACAGGTTCAACAGACTCAGAAAATCGCTGCGTTCGTGGGCGAAGCCAGCATGAGATTCGTCTGCCGCCTGGGTTTTCTGCATAGGCCGCTCACGCGGGTCCTGTACTGACAAAGCCGCCACCACTACCAACAGTTCTTGCAAGGCGCCTTGCTGGTGGCCTTCCAACAACATACGCGCCAGGCGCGGATCTATGGGCATGCGCGCCATCATCCGCCCGGTGTCTGTTAAGCGACCCTCTTCGAGGGCGGTCAGTTCCTGCAGTAACCGTACGGCATCCTTGATGGCGCGCGGATCGGGCGGATCGATGAAATCAAAGGTGTGGATATCACCCAGGCGAAATGCCTGCATTTGCAACACCACCGAAGCCAGGTTGACCCGATGGATTTCCGCATCGGTAAACTCCGGGCGGCCCTGCATATCCTGCTCGGTATAAAGTCGGTAACAGATCCCGGGCGCAATCCGGCCGCAGCGGCCTTTGCGCTGATCCGCGCTGGCTTGGGAGATAGGTTCGATGGGTAGACGTTGCAGTTTTGAGCGGTAGCTGTAGCGATTGATGCGCGCAAAGCCAGGATCAATCACGTAACCAATGTTAGGCACGGTGAGTGAGGTTTCCGCCACGTTGGTGGCCAGCACCACACGGCGGCGCGCGCCGGAGGCGGCAAAAATTTTCTTTTGTTCAGCAAAAGATAAGCGCGCATACAAAGGTAAAATTTCGAAGCGATCCGCAAATTCTCGCCGCAGCAGTTTGGCGGCTTCAAAGATTTCCCGCTCGCCGGAGAAAAACACCAACACGTCCCGCGCCCCTTGTAACGGTTGGCTGTCGATCTCCGCCAACGCAGCCACCACTCCGGCAAGGGTGTCTTCTTCCTCCGGTACATCTTGGTACCGCACAGAGACCGGATAGGTGCGGCCGCTCACGCTGACAATCGGGGCGTCGCCGAAAAACTTGGCAAAGCGCTCCACATCGATGGTGGCACTGGTCACAATCACCTTAAGGTCAGGGCGCCGGGGTAATAGGCGTTTGAGATAACCCAACAGAAAATCTATGTTGAGACTGCGTTCGTGGGCTTCATCAATAATGATCGCGTCATAACTATTTAGGTAGCGGTCGCTGCGCACCTCGGTGAGCAGCAGACCATCGGTCATGACTTTAAGCAGCGTCCCGGTACCGACTTGGTCAGAAAAACGAACGGCAAAACCCACCTCCTCACCCAGGCTAGCACCTGTTTCTTCGGCGATGCGGCGGGCTACGGTTCGCGCAGCCAACCGGCGTGGCTGGGTATGGCCAATCATGCCGCCCACACCCAACCCCAGTTGCAAACATAATTTTGGCAGCTGAGTGGTTTTACCGGACCCGGTTTCCCCTGCCACTACCACAACTTGATGAGTTTGCAGCAGGCGTTTGAGCTCCGTTTCGTGCTGGGTGATGGGCAAGTCCGCTTGTAGCCCCAAGCCTAGGCGTTGCAGGGCTGTGTGTCGGGCCACGCGCAACTGTATTGACTCCTCCACCAAACGTTTGCGCTTAGCGGCATCCGCCTCTTTGCGAGCGCGATACACATCGCGCCGCAGCATGTCCTCGGCGGGAACAGTATGAAGAGGCGCCGGCCTGCGTTTACGCGACCGGCGTTGCTGTTGGGTCATGACTGCAGACGAACGAAAGGTGCGGCAGACTACCGCGGCGCTACTTGGACAGCTCCGACATACCCTCTTCTAACCCGCGTACAGTCAAGGGATACATGTTCCCCTGCACCAAATTTTGGGTCATGGTGACGGAAGTGGAGTATTCCCATGTCTCCTGTGGCGTCGGGTTTAACCACACCAGCTTATCGTACAAGTTGGTGAAACGTTCCATCCAAGCAGCACCGGGCTCTTCGTTCCAATGCTCCACACTACCCCCGGCGTGTGTAATCTCGTAGGGCGCCATGGTCGCGTCACCCACAAACACCACTTTGTAGTCTTGGCTGTACTTATTCAGCACTTCAAATGTAGGAATACGTTCGCTCATCCGACGGCGATTGTCTTTCCACACCGACTCATAAATGAAGTTGTGAAAGTAAAAACTCTCCAGGTGTTTAAACTCGGTGCGTGTGGCGGAAAACAACTCTTCGCAGATTTTGACGTGCGCGTCCATTGAACCGCCAATATCCAGGAATAGCAGTACCTTAACCGTATTGCGGCGTTCCGGGCGCATCTTGATGTCGAGCATGCCGCCATTGTGCGCGGTTGAACGGATGGTGTTATCCATATCCAACTCTTCTTCCGCACCCTGACGAGCAAACTTACGCAAGCGGCGGAGCGCCATTTTTATGTTACGCGTGCCGAGTTCAACAGAGTCGTCCAGGTTTTTGTACTGGCGCTCATCCCAGACTTTCTTGGCCTTTTTCTTCTTGCCTTTGCCTAAGCCACCGGGACCGTTTTTACCTTCGCGCTCAGCGTCGCCTTCTTCACCTTCCTCGCCCTCTTTGCCTTGTTCTGCTTCGGCCTTTTCCGCTTCTTCTTTGGCTTCTTTGAACGCTTCGATCAGCTTCTCTAGTCCACCTAGAGACTCAATCTGCTCAAGCTCTTCCGGTGTCAACGACTGTTCGAATTCGCGCCGCAACCATTCGTCGGGAATGAGCGATTCGAGAAGCCCATGCAAATCTTCCAAGCCTTTGAAGTAGGCGGCGAAAGCACGGTCGAACTTGTCGTAGTTTTTTTCGTCTTTCACCATGGCGGTGCGCGCCAGTAGGTAAAAGTCATCCACATTGGCGTACACCAGATGGGTTTGGAGACCCGCCAGCAAATCCATCAGTTCACGTATGGTGACCGGAACCTTGTACTTCCTTAGCGTGAGAAAGAAGTTGATGAGCACGGTTTATCCTCGGCTATCTCGGCGATTCATGAAGGCCAAACGCTCAAGCAAGTGCACGTCTTGCTCGTTTTTGACCAGCGCGCCATACAGCGGTGGTATGGCTTTGCTGGCGTCCCGGTTAGTCAGGATCTCATCTGGAATATCATCCGCCATCAGCAGCTTCAGCCAATCGATCAATTCCGATGTGGATGGCTTCTTCTTCAGGCCGGGTACCTTACGCACGTCGAAGAAGATTTCCATGGCTTCTTTGACCAGGTCCTGTTTAATCGCCGGGAAATGGACCTCAACAATCTGCTGCATGGTTTCCCGGTCGGGGAAATTGATGTAGTGAAAAAAGCAACGACGTAGAAACGCATCCGGCAGCTCTTTTTCATTATTAGAAGTGATGATGACAATCGGCCGCTGCTTGGCTTTTATCGTCTCGCTGAGTTCGTAGACAAAAAATTCCATGCGGTCGATTTCCTGCAGCAAATCGTTTGGGAACTCGATGTCCGCCTTGTCGATTTCGTCTATCAACAGCACCACGCGCTCGTCGGATTCAAACGCTTCCCACAACTTACCTTTCTTAATGTAGTTGCGAATATCCTTAACACGTTCGTCACCCAGCTGGGAGTCGCGCAGACGTGAGACCGCATCGTATTCATACAAGCCGTTGATGGCCTTGGTTGAAGATTTGATGTGCCATTCGATCAGCGGCATGTTGAGGGAAGCCGCCACTTGCTCCGCCAACATGGTTTTACCGGTGCCGGGTTCACCCTTGATCAATAAGGGGCGTTCGAGTTTAACCGCGGCGTCCACCGCCATGCTGAGTTCGTCTGTTGATATGTACTCGTCGGTGCTTTCAAAAATCATATATCTAACTGTCCGTTAAAGCTGTGTGCTGTATTTTCGCACTGTGGCGGCGTTTGCCGGTGTCACGCGCTTAGGCGACAAATCGCATAAGAATCTTAGGGTTACGGCGGCAACCGCGAGAGCAAAGCCGGTTACTTTAATGAGCCCACCTATACCGTGCAAGCAAAACCATCTGCAGATTTGCACACCAGGTTGAACAGTGAGCACTGAGCGGCAACTCTATTTCTGTACCGATTTAGGGGCAAAACGCTGCAAGGCGAAGTGTGCCGCGATCACCAAGACGGCGGCCAACAACATGCTGATGCCGAGGATGCGCAGACTCACTGCCGGCGAGCCGTCGATCTGGAAAAACGCCTCAAAGATGCACACCACAAACGCCGGAGCAAGTTGCTCCGGGTAGTTTGGCAGCGGCGCCGGCACTACAAAAAAAGCCAAAGACAACGCAACAATCAAGTTTCTAATCAGTGAGTTAGCGTAGTTTCGTAACAAATAGTATAGGACACCAGCACCGCTTGCTGCCGCAGCGGCAACAATCATCCAGGCAATGGTGTATGCACCCATCACAGCCCTACTGCTCGACCCAGGTGACGATCATCGCCTGGTGGTCGTCGCTGTGAACCGCGGCAGCCGGTAATACTCTGTCACGTACAGATATACCCGCCTCATGTACGGTTGCAGCGTCCCCCGAGACCAGTGGATGCCACCATTGCAGTGACCTGCCTTCCGCTAACGTCCGGTAGGCGCATGTGGTCGGCAGCCATTGAAATTCAGCGGCACGTTCAGGTGTCAGCACCACACAGTCGGGCACCAACTTGTGCCGCTGGGGATAACGCGTACACCGACATCCCTCCACATCCAATAAGTCACAGACCATGGCGGTGTAGTGAACCTGGTCGGTGTCCTCATCTTGGAGTTTGATCATGCAACAGCGCGCACATCCGTCACACAACGATTCCCACTCCGCGCTGGACATTTCATGCAACAATTTTTCGCGCCAGAACTCAGCCATCGTCATCTTTTCGGGGTGGTAGTTGCAGATAAAACCCCTGGTCCTGCAACGCAGCCAACACCTGCTTGGGATCAGCCTGAGCCATAAAACGCTCTTCATGGAGCCAAAAAGTGAGAAACGCTCTCGCTTCACCGAAATGCGCCCGCAGCGCCTCCGGCAGGTCTTCGAACTGATCAGCAATCGGCAGAATGAGATAGGTATCCGGACGTTTGGTGCTACGCAGGACTTGCACCTCAATCTGCGCGTCATCCTGCATGATTGTTTTCACCGCCATTGCGCAAGATTGAGGTAAAAGGTTCAGCCACCAAATCTGCGCGCCAATTTAGGTAGTACGGCGATAGATCTGCCTTATACGCGTGGTAACGCACACAAGTTTCGAGGTCTTTCTTGCGCGCCAGAAGTTCTGGTGCAATCCCTAAACTGGCGGCCTTGCGCCGGGCCACCTCCCGCAACGCCTTGAGTAAGGCACCTTGTTGCGAACTCAACGGGCGCGGCAACAATTCCGGCACCCCCTCTTGCCGGCCGCGACGATGACGATCCACCAGGGCGTTGCCGTACTTACGCGCAACCCCCTTGGGAAGTGCGCGGCGTACGTGGCCGGCGTTCAGTTCGCTGATGCAGGCAAAGTTATACAGATGATCGTCCCAAATGACTCGATTGCGCGGGACGTTTTCGCTGCGCGCGGTTTCTTCCCGCCATGCACACAGCGCTCGCAATGCCGCCAACTCCGGCCCACGTAGCTTCCAAGCTTTTTTGACGTTGCGGTAATAGATCCCTGGATCCAGCGGCTCATAACTGCTGCGCTCCGCCATGTCTTCGACAAACCAGCGATGCCGTCCCTGCTCCTGCAGAGCTGCATACATTTGTTCATAGAGAGATAGAAGATACGTCACATCCTCTACCGCGTATCGGATCTGTTCGTTCGACAGCGGCCGCTGCAGCCAATTCGAGCGGGTTTCATGTTTTTCCAGCGCCACACCCAATCGCTGTTCCACCAATGCGGCATAGCTGAGGCTAAAGTCTTCGGACAAAAAAGCGTTGGCGTACTGCGTGTCAAATATATTGCTCGGACTGATGCCCAAATGGTGATGTAGAAGTTCCAGATCTTCCAAACAGGCGTGCATGATCTTGGTGGTTGCAGGGTCGGTAAGATAGTCGATAAGCGGCTGCCACTCGCTCACCTGCACTGGATCTATTAGATAGACGTGGCTCCCCGCCGCAACCTGGTAGAGCCCGGGCATGGGGAAATAGGTACTGGTGCGAATGAATTCCGTATCCAAGGCAATGTGCTGAGGCCATTCGGCAACCGCGTCTGCCAAGGAGAGGTTGTCATCGATCCACACAACCCCGGGGTGTAGTTTGGAATCAAGCAATACTTCTACGCCCCTGTAAGGCATGCGCCAATGTGCCGCCGTCCGTATATTCAAGCTCCCCACCTAACGGCACGCCATGGGCGATACGACTTATTTCTGCGACCTTACCCTGCACCAATTGTGCGATGTAGTGGGACGTCGCCTCGCCTTCCACCGTGGGATTGGTAGCAACGATGAGTTCTTGTGGCTGTAATTGAGCAATTCGATCTAACAGTTGATCCATACCTAACTGCTCCGGTCCAACACCGTCGAGCGGTGACAAGCGGCCGTTCAGCACAAAGTAGTAGCCGCGAAATCCCCCCGCTTGCTCGATGGCAAGGATGTCCGCGGGTGATTCAACCACGCACAATTGGGTAGCATCGCGGCGCGGATCGCGGCACACCGAACATATCTTGTGCTCTGTCAGATTACGACATAACGCACATTGGCGGACCTCGGACATGGCCACCTGTAACGAGTTGGCCAACGTCACACCGGCTTCGCGTTCACGCAGCAATAGATGTAGCGCCATGCGCTGAGCACTTTTTGGCCCAACGCCTGGCAACACTTGCAACGCCTCAATGAGATTGTCTATGGCGGACATTAGGTCGGGAAGTTTCCAAACGGCAGACCTAAGCCGCCGGTCAACTCAGCCATTTTTTCCGCCTGGGTTTTCTCAACCCGGCGCACGGCGTCGTTACACGCCGCAGCCAACAGATCCTCAAGAATCTCCTTGTCCTCGGACAAAAGGCTTGGGTCCACCTCGACACGCTTCACTTCGTGACGACAGTTCATGGTCACTTTCACCATGCCGGCACCACTTTCGCCGTGCACTTCGATGGCCGCCATCTGCGCTTGCGCCTCCTGGAGTTTGCCTTGCATCTCCTGGGCTTGCTTCATGAGATCGCCGATGCCTTTCACACACATTCCTCTAGGTTCATGATAAGGGTCTGATTTCGTCCACGCGCCCGCCGAACTCCGCCAGCAGCTGATTCACTTTGTCATCAGCCGCAATGGCATGTTCCGCTTGTGCTTGTCGCTCGTGGCTTTCCCGCTCGCGTCTCGACGCCGGTGTTTCATCCGCCGGGGTGCCGGTCACGATGTCCAGCTTCACTTCGCAGGCCAACACTTCCTGCAGCGCGCGAGCCAAGTGTTCGACCTGGCTTGAACTCAACAATGTGTCATGGCCTTTGTCGAGCAATAGCGATACACGGGGCAGCTGCATTTGTTGCAACGTGGAATGTTCCGCAATCATGCGCGTGACGCCGCCCACCGCCAGCTGTTCCACTAAATCAAACCAGCGTTCTGACAGTTCACTATCAGCAACAGCGGGTTGATCGATTTTGACCTTGTTGACTATGGGTGCGGCCGGCGGCGTATTGACGAGCGCACCATCTCGGTCCGGTTGGGATGCCTCGGCTGCGGGCTGCTGTTTTTTCTCAGCTTGCTCAGTTTGTTCAGCTTGCTGTTTTGGTTCGTTGGGTCCCGCTTGGCCTCCACCGGGCCGCGGCGGCACAGCTGAGCTAGGCTCCGGCGCAAATGCCAACATCCGCAATAGCGACATTTCAAAACCGCTTCGCTCATCCGGCGCAATGGCTAAGTCGCGGTATCCGTGCAGGGCAATTTGATAGTACAACTGCAGTTCTTCAGCACTGAAATTGCTGTCTGCGCGCCCTAGCGCAGCTTGAACCGATAACTCGTGCAAGGCTTCCATCAAGCCACGCAAAACGTCAGCAAAGTCTGCGCTGCGCTGCGCCAGTTCCGCGCTGATTTGCATTAAGTCGCTGGCTGACCCTTGCGCCAACGCCTGCAATAGGGTGGCCACTTCATCGCGCCCGACGACCCCCAACATGTCGGTCACTTCAGCAGCTCGCAGACTGCCCTGCCCGTACGCGATCGCTTGATCTGTCAGGCTGAGCGCATCGCGCATACTCCCTGCGGCGCTGCGGGCGATGACGTCCAGCGCGCCCGTCTCATAATTTACGCTTTCTTCTTCAAGCACGTTCGCCAGATATCCGGCTATCGCCTCGCGTGACAAATTTTTTAGCTGGAACTGCAAACAACGCGACAGCACTGTCACCGGCACCTTCTTGGGGTCCGTGGTGGCCAACAGAAATTTAACGTGTTCGGGTGGTTCCTCTAGGGTTTTTAGCAGTGCGTTAAAACTTGCCGTGGAAAGCATGTGCACCTCATCGATGAGGTATACCTTGTAGCGGCCACGAGTTGGCAGATACTGGGCGTTTTCCAGCAGCTCCCGGGTGTCATCAACGCCTGTGCGGGAAGCAGCGTCTACTTCGATGAGATCCACAAAGCGGTTCTCTTTTATTTCCAAACACACTGAACACCGGCCACACGGGGTTGCGCTGACACCCTCTTCGCAGTTCAACGCCTTGGCGACAATTCGAGCAATGGTGGTTTTGCCGATGCCACGCGTGCCGGTAAACAAATAGGCATGATGCAGGCGCCCGTGATCGAGTGCATGCCGCAGCGCGCGCACTACGTGCTCTTGGCCAATTAAGGCATCAAAACCCATGGGGCGCAGCTTTCGCGCTAACACTTCGTAACTCATAGGGCTATTCTAGCAGCTAGTGTCCTGTTTGGTTGATTCGTTGAACTATGATGAGCCCAGAATCGTCAAGAACAAGGCGGGTTCCGCAGCTCATGTTGTAACATTAGCAAGGGACACAACGCGGTTATTGGCGATT
>JANQKS010000041.1 GCA_028281005.1 Pseudomonadales bacterium | reverse complement strand
GTCCCTTGCTAATGTTACAACATGAGCTGCGGAACACGCCTTGTTCTTGACGATTCTGGGCTCATCATAGTTCAACAAATTAACCAAACAGGACACTAGACCCACTCATCGTTTGGCGCCGTGAGATTTCCTTGCTCATCACCGGTGTTGATCACCCCTCGGGGTTCAATGATCAGGGCGTGGCATTCACCCTCGGCAAAAGGTCTGTGCTCGGTACCGCGGGGGACCACGTACAACTCACCCGCGGTGAGCATTACCGTCGCATCGCGGAGCGCAATTTTCATCTCTCCGGCAACGCACAGGAACATTTCGTCCGTATGGTCGTGTTTGTGCCACACAAATTCTCCCGCCAGCTTCACCACTTTGATTTGATAGTCGTTGAGCTCAGCAATGACCTTGGGCGCCCAAAGGGCTTCAAACTTGGCGAACTTATCCTGCAGGTTAACGGCGTGCGGCATAAATCTATCCTGCTTAAGCTGCGGGTGGCCGGATTAACCCGGCCGGTGTATGCCGCAGATTTTGTGGCCGTCCGGGTCTAAGAAGTAACACAGATGCATCGTACCCAAGGTGGCGTTCTCACGCGGTCCCGGTGGTTCTTCCACGCTGGTAGCGCCGTTCCCTACGGCTACATCGTGAAACTCTTTGACTTGCTCGGGTGAATTGCACACAAATCCGATGGTGGAGCCATTTGCGGCGCTGGGGGGCTCGCCGTTGATCGGTTCGCTGATGCTGAACGTCGAGCCGTCATGCATGTAAAACACACGCGTCTGGCCGGTGTCGTTGACGTTTTCCATACCCGCGGGTGCTCCCAAAACGCCGAGGACAGTGTCATAAAATCTTTTGGAGGCCTGTATGTCACTGGCTCCAATCATCACGTGGTTCAGCATGTCTGCTCTCCTGGTTCGCTGAGGTTACGCATGAGCCTATATGTTTGGGGGAGTGTGTTGCAACAAATGACGAGATTATTACCCTCCGGTTAGGTCGACGGTGGCCCAGGCCGGTGTTCGCCGCCCGGTCCCGCCGTGATGTGCAATAGGCGAGTCTCTTCGAGAATAGATACCTTGTGCCACTCACCTCGGGGTACGATACACGTGTCACCCGGGCCCATCATGAGGTCCTCATCGGGTGAAGAGTCCGCCATCACCCGGATTTTCCCGGAGATGACGTGGAGAATTTCATCGCCGTCGGGGTGCATTTCGCCGTTGTGCGGTGCGTCGGAGGTTAGGGTGAGAATCCCCACGGTCATGCCGTCTATGCGTTGGGGAGGACCGGGTTGATAGCGGCGTGGTTGAATTGAAAAATCCTTGTAAATATCCAGCGCATGTTCGGATACGTCTACGGGTATGGGTTTTGGCATGTCGTAAACCTCGGTTTGGCTTTGCGTGGGAAGCGCGGTGAGCGGCGCCTAGCGGTCTATCACAACAGTGCCGAAACGCTGGGCGGAGCGAGCGCGTGCTTTGGCTGCCTCCTGCTCACGGTCCTTTGGTGGAGCAGCAGTGACCAATGCATTTAATAAGTTGTGAACAATTGCGTCGATGTCGTCAATCGCCTGCTCGAACGCGGCGGTGTTGGCTTTAGAAGGTTTGTTGGACCCGCTGATTTTTCGCACAAACTGTTCAGCTGCCGCGCGAATCTCCGTGTCTGTTGCGGGTGGTTCGAAATTGAACAACGTTTTGATATTCCGGCACATTTGAAGCCCCTCGAAAATGCGATTGTCAGTCTGCACCAACAGAGCGTTGATGAAAAAGATAGAAGAACCATAGCCCAGCAAATAAAACGTCACCTGAAATCAGCAGCGCTAAGGTGGGGGCCAGGTTACCTTGCAGAAAAAGCGCTAGAGCAATGACCACAGCCAAAGATTTACCACACGCGCCGACAAACAGCAGTGCATGATCGATGGCTGTTTGCCCTGCCATCCACACATAAGCCAGACCAAACAACCCCACCATGGCGCCGCTAAAGTACGCATAAAATGGGTGCACTAAGCTAGGAAGGCCAAGTAATTGACCGAAGCCGCTGCTCGGGAAACTAAACGTATAGGCGGCCAGCAAATTAAACGGCGCGGTTAGCCATAAGGAGGCGCGTACGATGGTTTCCGACGGGCCAATCATCCTCCAATGTTCCCTCAGCGTGCAGCGTCCGAACGTCTGTAGGTGCTCATGACCACCCCATCCTCGGTTGATTTTGTTTTTACCAGGTTAAGCCCTCGGGGTGGTGCACCTCCGGTAAACAGCCGCTTGCCGGTCCCCACCAACACGGGAAAAGTGCACAAGCGATATTCGTCAATCAAATCGTATTCCACCAGGGCCTGTACCAATTGCCAGCTGCCGTGCACCTGCAACAACGGCCCGTCGGCTTGTTTCAGCTTGCGGACTTCTTCGGCGACGTCACCCACAAGCGGCTCGGAATGAGCCCAGTTGAGCCCGGAGGTGCGAGAGGTCACTACGTATTTCTTGGCCTGGCCCAAAGGTGTGTCCTGAGCGGGTTGGTGTTCTGCAAACGCATCGTAGGTATTGCGGCCGAACAGGGCATCGTAGGGCGTGGCCATGGCCTCCTGGCCCACCAGCGCCATGACTGATTCCCAATAGGGGTCAGCCCAGCCGCCGTGTTTAAACCCGCCGGACAGGTCTTCGTCCGGCAGCTTTGGCGCTTGCATCACACCGTCCAGGGTCTGGAAGGTTAAGATCGCAAGCTGTCTCATGGGCGCGAGCGCCGCTTGCGGCTGATGATGACAAACAAACCCGCTGGAATGGGCCCGATGATGGGCAGCAACCAGCCCGCTGCTAACGCGATCATTTCCGGCACGCTAAATTTGCCCGGTTGGTTGGCGGCCAAAAAAGTAATGGCCCCCATGATGATGACGTGCGGGAGAAGAAATTGGCTTAGTAGGTCTAGGTCGATATTCATGGATGCGTGTTGTCGTTGTTGCCTGGCGCCGGATGAGATTGCCTGCGGCACTGGTGACATTCCACTGCTCTAGCATCTGTATGCCCCTTGGCTTCTTCAAAGTACCATTTCTGTGCCTGCGCCTTCCAGATTTCCCGTTTGCCGCAATGTCGGCAGATAAATGGTTGATCGATATAAAACTCAGGCAAGGCGCCGTACGTATTGATGTGTTGAAGTTTCTCCGGGTCTGCAGCAAGCGCCGACGGGTGGTGTCGCTGCAGATCGGGGTGTAGCTGCAAGACACGTTCTGCCTCGCGTAACTCAGCCGGGGTGGGATTACGCCCAGTTGGATCTCGTTTACTCATCGACATGTTCGTTAAAGGTTGCTCAGTCGAGAAGGTTGCATGCCGCTGGTCCTAAAACTGTGTGGAAATATCCCCGTAGAAGTCCTGCAGCTCGATGAAGGCGGTGGAGCACGTTAGAACACCATATGCCACAGAGATGCAGTAGTGTATCCACAGCTGCCGGACGAATGCCAAAGTAAGCACCAACAGAGACATACACAGCAGTACAAGTTGTAAACTGCCGACGATCAGATAGTCGGCCAACGCCGCCAATGCCAGAAACATGGAGTGCGAGCCAAATATTTGTTTTTGTTTCGTTTGATAGTAGCTGCGCAAACAGAATTCACCTGATCCAGGCAGCTGGGGGGTGACGGCATAGGCAAGCATGACCAGAAACAGTGATGGGATAACCAAAAACCAGACTTGGTACATATGGGTGAACTGTGCATTTCCATAGGGCCACATGCTGGTCCAATACACCAAGGCGGCGACCAGCGATAGGACAGTCCACAACAAGTACAACCAATCAAGTTTCACGGATAGCGTGGACCGTAACAAGCGGCCCCACCCGCTTACTATTTCTGCCATACCGATGGCAATCAGCACGGATGCGATGGCCATGAGAAATTCAAACTGGCTCATTGGCTAGGGTGCCTCTGAGCTTTTGACACTTATGCAGAGGCTCCCAAGCCGTTCTTCTGCCGGGGCGTGAGTTGTTTTTCATGGGACACTTTAGGGCGTGAGACCGGTGCGTACCCGAGTTGCTCATAGAATTCACTTGCGTCTGGAGAGGATGTGAACAGTTGAATGCGGCTAAAGGTAACGTTCGCGTGAGTTTCAATGTGTGCCATCAATCGTGTGGCGACCCCAAGCCGTCGGGCGCTGGGTAATACATACAGGCGCCTCACCCGGGCCACCGGTATGGACGTTTCGTAAGGGTCGATGTTGAGGCCACCAACACCCACCAACTGTTCGTTTTGTTGTGCGCTGAACAGCGCTTCATCGGGCTTTTGGAAGCGGTTGGCACCACTGGCGAACTCTTCGATCAATCGACGCAGGTGATCATACCCCTCAGCATGCGCAGCTTCACCCAGGCTGATGAGTTCCGTTGAGATTTCCTGGACCGGATCGATGGTGAGGCGGCACACGTTCAGCACAGATGTGGACGTATGGGAAGGTCCCTAAGATTATTCATACCAGATCTCGATTTCGTAGCCGTCTGGATCTTCGATGTAGACATAGGGTTCTCCTGGCACAAACTCTCCATGGCGGAGAATCTTAGCGCCGCAACTTTTGGCCTGCGCTATTGCATCTTCGATCTGCGCTGGTTTTTTCAATCGAAAGCCGAAGTGGGATATACCGCCGCGTGCCCCGGCATGTTCAGACTTCACAAACGCCAGCACATCATGCTTGCCGGGTCCAAGCACCTGGATGCTGTGCTCATCGCGGAAGTATTCACGCACGCCGAACAGTGCCTGGTAGAAGCTTAGGGACACGTCTGGGTCTGCGACTTCGAGATTCAAATGGGTGAGTCCATGGGTTTCGATCATGTTGCATGCTCCTCTCAAGCGGTACCTATCGGACAAAATAGCCGCTGACCAGCCATCGGCCCTCCACCAACATAGGGGTCACCGTTTCGACCGCATCAGTCTTGTTTTCGAAGGTCGTGCGGTATTGAAAAACGATGTAGTCACCGGATAGCGCGCCAGGTAACTGGCTGTGATAAGCGGCGCCGATCAGCGCCCGAGACTTGAACTCGCCCAGCGGGCGCCTGGCCTGGTGGGCCATGTTTGCCCAGGCTTGCTGGTCGACTTGAGCTTGAAATAATGGCGCGGTGTGTTGCCAGGTTTTATCGTAGTCGGCGTTGTCCAAATGGGAAAGCCACGCCTCTACCGTGTGCTGGGCGGTGTCTGAAGACTCTTCCGCATGTGACGGAGAACTGGTGGTGGCAATGATGAGTAACAAGATTGGGTACAGGGGATAGAGTTTCATCGATTGTCCTCTAAGTAGGTGTCGAACGACTTTGTTGGGCTCCACCGGGTGGCGAAGTGCTCATTCATGATGGCGTTTCCCGGCGGATAATGCACCCGCGGTGCCAGCTGGCTCACGTTCGATCTCTTGTACCAGCGCGATACCGACAGATTCTTTGGCATCGGTCTCCCACCCCTCTTTCCAATTAGGTAGTTGGATAAACTCTCGTGCAGTGTCCAGTTGTACCTGCCACAAATCCTAGGGGTGGCGTTGTTGAGATTCAATCTGCCGTACTGAGCCACTTTTGTGCTGCTACTTCATCCGCGAAAAAGCGGACACAGGGATGAGAACGATGATCGCGTATCAACTCTGTAACCCTTTCACCAAAAGAGTGTTCAGACGGGATGATGAGGGCGACGCGAAAGTTGTAGTTCACAAACTTCTGCAGAATCCCCCCGGCCATTTGGTTGGAGAGGTCAAAAAACTCTGGATGCAGGTCTTCCGGATACAAAATGCACCCGGACAAACCGCTGGAGAGGATGTCGAGCGCATCATTTTCAGAGTGAAGTGTAAGGCCGTGGTCTCTGGCGCGAAGGGAATTCATTGATCTACACGCCATTGAAGTATTCGTTACACCTGCTTCGCGCTAATCATCTCGACTCTAAATACGGTTCGAATCTAACCTCGCGTTTGACGCCTTGATAGTAAACATTACTTAACAATTGTTAGAGCTTGGCATGGCGGCAAACGCCGACAACACGGTTTGAGCGGGTAACCCTTGTTCAACAATTGCGATGGTCACCACCGCGCCGGTTGCGTGCTGAGTCATATCGAACGCAACACCTGCGCCGCCGCAGCATGATCCCTCCGCAGCTACCAAGCGAGCAAGCTCTGACGCAATATCGGGTTCGGTAAATTCATAACAGAGTTGCACGCGCTCGGGTAGGGCGGAGACCGTGACCAGCGACGCTTCGTTTACCGCTTCCCATTGGTGAACCCGAGCCTCGAGTTCTCGCTTGGTGAGGGTTCAGTAGTGTTGCAGGGGCTCATCATTCATCTTGATGTCCATCTATAGTTGATGGCGCAGCTTAACGGTTTGTAGCGTCGGCTTCTCGTGCTCTGTCCGCCGCCAGGCTGCGGGGGCTGTGTAATCCAACCTGATTGCCATCGGGGTCTCGCACTATGGCAAATCTTGCCTCCCACAAGGCATCGATGGGTGCAAGGTGTCCGTCGTAACCTAACTCAACGAGTTGGTTGTACTTCTGATCAACCGCGGTGCGCGATGCAAGTTCGAAATTAATGGTGCTTTTACTGTTGCGGCCGGGATCCTCAAATTTGGGGTCATAGCTGCGGGTGAGGCTTGCAGTACCGAACTCGAGTACCACCTCCGCACCCCAGGACGCACGCGCAAACATGTCGCTGACCGCTTCGATTTTTAATCCGAGGGCGCTATAAAATGCCTTGGTTGCCTGCAAATCTGCGACAAACAGATATAAACCAATGAGCCGTGGGGTGGAATTATTCATTTGCCGTTTTGCTGGGGGTGGCTAAGGGAATTCTCTTCGATAAATTTTCATCCACTTCAATAGAGTCAATGGCTTGCCACGGATTGACACCATCGTACAGACACGATGTCTTACCGATTGCGTACTTCACGTCGCGCCTGACTCAAACGACTTTTCAACAAAGCCCCCAGGGTCAGGTATGTGTCCCAGTTGTTGCAATGCAAGGAGCGTATCCAACACCCCTGTTTGCCGGCAGGCTTTGCCGTCGCGGATTTCCATAATGACAATCTCGTCGTATTTCACCGGCTTTCCGGTGGCCGGTATAGGACCCCAATCTTTGACCTGCCGGCCGGTTATGGTGAAGTGGAGAACCACGTAACGGTCGTTTGCAATGACGTGTTTGATAGTTTCGGCAAATCCTTCGAAGGTATCGTGGGTGGCGTTTACCGCCTCGATAATTTGATCCCGGCCTTTTCGGATGATGCGTGGAGAGTAATCTGAAACAAAATCTTCGGTGTAATACTCGGGGATTTTTTCGAAACGCCTGGCATTCCAAATGTCTTGGTTAATGCGTCTGCCCAAAAGTTCGTTTTCTTCGCTCATCTTTGCTTACTCTGTATGGCGCGATGGCTAGCCACCATTCTCTGATCACTGGTGGTTTGACACAACACTTTTAGCTGCGTGGTAGGAGCGTTCATAGGCGAATTTGGCCGACACTCGATCGATGCGCGTTTGTCAAACAGCCTATCAACAATCACTTGAGGAACGAAATCGTCTTCGTTGGCTTGATAAACCAGACGTCTTGTCGGTCTCCTTTGCCAGTCGAGCCCTTTTAGAAGATACACGCGAGCGCTTCTTCAGTAATTTCTTCGGGAGATTTGCCGTAGGTGTAGATGATGTGCGACGCAAGTTCCAACTGCAGCGGATGGCGGATGAAACGCGCGTTCATTGTCATACCGTCGCTCAATCCGGAAAGCACACTTTCGTTAAACGCTGGTTCTGGTGAAGGCAGCAGCAGGAAGGTGTGCTTCAGATTGGCAAAGGCAGCTTTTAGGGGTTTCACTTGTTCGGCGTCATCAAACGCGGTGTGTCCCGCGCCGAAATCGATCACGCAGCCCGGATGATCGCCGATGGCACGAACCGCTGCTCTGGCCATATATGGATTGGTGTAGGCGAGAAACTGTGCAGAGTCGGATCTGAGCAGATGTTTAGCGCGTGCATGATCGAAACCCCACTGCTCAAAGTAGTCCCATTGAATGTCATCAAGGCAACATCTTGGCATGCCCAGTGTGTCAGCGAGTGCTGCGGCAAGCGTGCTTTTGCCGACCCCCATCGGTCCAATGATGACGATGGGTTCATCCACGGCGGTTAACGAGTGGCGGCCAGTTGCTTTTTATGCAGCACTTCGACGGGTAGAAAAGACGCGATATCTGCAACATCAAAAACCACTTCGAACGGATCAATTGCGCGATGAACCAAATCTAGCGCCGCCTGTTTTTGTTGCGGTGGGATGTTAGTGGCGAGGGAGCAGTGGGGAATCCAATGTCCAGGCTGATAGTTCAGGCGCGAGGGCGGGTCGGCGATACTCGCGTGCAAACGCGCGTGTAAATCCGCTACCGCGTCGGGCAGTTCCGGTGCCGCCCAGGCGATGATCGCATGCGGCGCTTCGAAGAAGTTCAAGTGTGTGATACGGGCGGTAACTTCGGTGAAGTTGTCGAAGAGGTTGTTGAGTGTCGCGGTGAGGTGGTCCTGCGCAATGTCCTCCCAGATGGCGAGCGTCAGGTGAGGAGGGTAGTCCATTGCCTGCATGCTTGGGCTCGGCTCAAGCTCACCAAATTCGTTCCACAACGCTCTCAGCGGATCGCAGGTGCTGTTGTCGCAACGTAGATTAATGGCGAAAGGCATAGCGCTATCTCCGGGGTTACGCCACTTTTTCCTTTTACTAACCGATTGAATGTGGATGGTGATACATCGAGCAGTTCTGCGACTTTGCGATGACTCACATCGTAACGTTCAAGGTAGGTCGCGTCGACAAACTCACCCGGATGAGGAGGGTTGTGCATGGTCATCAATGCTAGTGCTCAAACCACTTTATAACTTAGGATCTGCGGGTTTGTGGGGCCCTTGGGCTAGACGGCGTACCGCCGGTGGGGTTGGGCCCCATCAAGGTGCGCCAACAACGCCCAAGGGCCCACAGACCCGCCCTGTGGGAGATCGCCAGCTTTAC
>JANQKS010000040.1 GCA_028281005.1 Pseudomonadales bacterium | reverse complement strand
GTAAAGCTGGCGATCTCCCACAGGGCGGGTCTGTGGGCCCTTGGGCGTTGTTGGCGCACCTTGATGGGGCCCAACCCCACCGGCGGTACGCCGTCTAGCTCAAGAACCCCACAAACCCGCTGATCCTAAGTTATAAAGTGGTTTGAGCACTAGATTGATGCAACACTAAGCACCTGTAGAAACGCATCACGGGGAGCAACATGCTGATAGCCGCCGACAAACTGACAACTTTGGTTGAGCGTATTTTTATCACTTCCGGCGCAAGCGCGGCATTTGCCCAGGAGGTAGCCACGCACCTGGTGGCGGCCAACCTCAAAGGCCACGACAGCCACGGCATCGGCATGACCCCGGCCTATGTGCACAACATCCGTACCGATCTTTTAAAAGTGGCCGCAGAAGCGAAAGTCATCAAAGACAACGGCGCGGTGTTGGTGGTAGACGGTCAGTTTGGCTTCGGCCAGGTGGTGGGCCGTCAAGCCATGGACATCGCCATTGACCGTGTACAAACCACCGGCGTGGTATGTATGGGTGTGCGCAACTGCCACCACCTCGGCCGCATCGGCACCTATGCGGAACACTGCGCGGAGGCTGGTTTGGTCTCCATCCACTTGGTCAATGTAGTGGGCCATGACCCTCAGGTGTCGCCTTGGGGCGGCCGCGACCGGCGTATGACCACCAATCCCTTTACCTGCGCGGTACCGCGCAAAGACGCACCACCCGTGGTGTTAGATATGGCAACCAGCGCGGTGGCGTTAGGCAAAGTGCGGGTTGCGTACAACGCCGGCACGGAGGTGGCGGAAGGTGCGCTCGTCGACCACGAAGGTGCACCTACCACTAATCCTGCGGTGATGTACGAAGAGCCATTTGGTGCGCTGGGACCGTTCGGTAAACACAAAGGTTACGGGCTGGCGGTGATGTGTGAGCTGTTAGGCGGCGCGCTGGCAGGGGAATGGACCGCGCAGCCGGAAAACCACCGCAGTCACCACATCGTCAACCACATGTTTTCTTGCGTGGTGGATCCCGCCGCGTTTGGTGGTTTGGACAAGTTCCAATACGAGGTGGATGCCATGGTGGACTATCTGCACAGCACCACACCCGCAAAAGGTTTCGACAAAGTACGTGTCCCCGGTGAACCCGAACGGGATTCCATGGCGGACCGCATGGCCAATGGGATACCCATTGACGACAACACCTGGGCAGGCGTGATGGGTGCCGCGGAAGTGGTAGGCCTGAACGAAGCCGACATTAACACGCTGCTTGAATGAACTTAGCGCAGCTAATTTGTGCCGGTGTACTGGCCAGCATGGCGCTGTTAGCCAGCGCCAGTGAGGTGCATGCCAAACCAGCAGACAACAGAGTACTGTAGGTAGACAATCTGGGTGGACATACCTCGATACTCTCCAACTGAAGCGGGATGGATTGTTGGTCTCACCCCTGGAAGAGTGAAAAGGCGCTCAGCACCAGGCTAAGCCGGCATCACACCGTTGCGTCGAAACAGGGCAAACAACCGTTCCCAGTGACGCTCCGCCGAGGCTTTGTGATACATCCCCTCACGCAGCGGGAAGACAAAGCCATGGTGAGTCTGCGGGTACCACTCGACTTGGTACTTAATGCTGGTCTCGGCCAGGTGGCGCTCCAGCCCGTCTATCATTTCCGGTGGGGCCCATTCATCCGTTTCCGCGCAACCGAAATACATCTCACCTTGGATCTTGTGGGCGTCGCGGTGCGGCGAATCTGCCGCATCGTTAAACAAGCGCACACCATGCATCGACGCACTGGCTTTGATTCGTTCCGGGAAAGCCGCGGCCGCGGCAAACGCAAACGGCCC
Source organism: Pseudomonadales bacterium (assembly GCA_028281005.1). Lineage (GTDB taxonomy): Bacteria > Pseudomonadota > Gammaproteobacteria > Pseudomonadales > Azotimanducaceae > UBA4421. The sequence continues at coordinate 70,832 of JANQKS010000040.1, read as the reverse complement.
GCTCATGCAATAGCCCACACAACCAACTGGGCCGGGGGCGGCGCTACTATCCTGTGCGGCGTAGTCCAACAACACCTGCAGGTCCTCACAAACCATGGCGTTGCTCAGTGAATTCATGTGGCCAAACATCTCTTCGCGTTTGTCCGGCGCCATAACAAATTCACGAACACGGCGATAGTAGAGATTTGGTAACATCACGTAGTAGCCCACCGACGAAATGCGGCGCGCCATGTCGTGCAGTTCCTCACGTTTCCCCGGCGCATCCATGAGGAACAGCACCAAAGGATAAGGGCCTTGCCCTTCAGGGCGGGTAACGAAGGTATTCATCACCCCCGCGTTGGTTTGTATGTCTACTTCAGTGTCTATCATTGCGGATCCAAGCGAACAAAATAACGTGGCGGGAAGCCGGTGAGCACCCTGAACACCGGCCCCAAAGCGTGCTCTGAATCTACGCGCTCATGCTCAGCGCCGCTAACCGGCACCGCGATGTAGTCTTTGGTTTCTTCACCAATGGTGATCTGCACGTTGGGGTTTTCCAGTGCCTGGTGATACCAGGCCCGCGGCCAATGATTCGCCGCCGCGTACAGTTGCCCATTACTTTCGAGTTTGGCCAGGACGCGCGGGTTGGTTTCACCGTCGGCATTGGTGGTGGTGATGACCATGGTGTAATCACCACCGGGCTGAAAGTAGCCCAACAGCGACTCAAACAGGGTTACGATGCCGACGTAGACCAGCAGCAAAATCCCAATTATCTTGGCGGCTTTCACGTGGGTGCTCCTCATTGTCTCCTGGACAATAGATGTACCACATGCACGTGCGGGTTAAAATGTCTGCCATGAATAGTTCAGGCCCCGTTGCCTACATCGAACGCTCCCGCGCCTACTACGAAGCGCAAGGCTTTGCGCAGGCGTATCGCTACGCGCACTTCGACAGCGCGCCGTTCACCCCTATGCGCCAGCCGCTGGCGGCAAGCACCGTCGGCTTGGTGACCACGGCCAGCACTTACCGCCGCGTCAGCCTTGAGCCACGTAAAATTGACTCCGCCAGCACTGCCACCACACCGCAACTCTACGCAGATGACCTCTCGTGGGACAAACAGGCGACCCACTTGGAAGACATCAACAGCTTTTTTCCTCTGACCTTACTAAGGGAGTTTGCCGACCAACTTAAGATCGGCCGCCTGGCCCCTCGATTCCACTGCGCCGCCACCGAATACAGCCACCGCATGACCATGGAAAAGGACGCACCCGAAATCCTGCGGCGCTTACAGGAAGACCAAGTGGATATTGCGCTGTTGGTGCCGTTGTGACCTGTGTGCCACCAGACCGTGAGTCTGGTTGCACGGCACGTGGAAGCAAACGGCATCCCCACCGTCATCATCGGCTCGGCCAAAGACATTGTGGAACACTGCGGTGTGCCGCGCTTCCTGTTCGTCGATTTCCCGCTGGGAAATCCTTGCGGCAAACCATGGGACCTCAACATGCAACGACGCATCCTCTTACAGGGTTTGAGCCTGTTCGAAAGCGCAACCGCACCCATGACAACAGCGATGTCGGAAGAGCAATGGGGCGACGATGGCTGGAAGCAACGTTATATGGAAATCACCGATGACAATCGCGCCGCCCTGGCACAAAAAGGTGCCGAACTCCGCCAGCGTCGCGCCGCACGCGAACGCCGTGAATAGCGAGTGGAAAAGAATCCGGTGGCGCAGTATGGTTCACCCGGAGTGATCAACATCAAGAAAGGGACACCCTTGCCTGCAACAGATCTAAAAAAGGCCGGACTTAAGGTCACGCTGCCTCGCCTCAAAGTGCTTGAAGTGCTGGAGCAATCTGAACCTCACCACATGAGCGCCGAAGACGTGTACAAAAACCTCATGCAATCCGAAGAAAGTGTCGGCTTGGCGACTGTGTACCGCGTCCTCACACAGTTCGAAAGCGCGGGCATCATAGAGCGGCATAACTTTGACGACGGTCACTCCGTCTACGAACTTGCCGCAGAGCACCACCATGACCACATGGTGGATGTGGACAGCGGTGCGGTGACGGAGTTTGTCAATGAGCGCATTGAAAAGCTGCAACAGCAGATCGCGGAAGAACATGGCTTTGAGCTGGTAGACCACGAGCTCGTATTGTACGTCCGCAAGAAACGCTAACCGGAGTCTTCAACAAGCACCTAAAAGTTGCTCTAAACAGAGTTTGTAAATAAGTATCATTTGCAATCTCTTCGCGGAACTGTCACAGTCCCCGCTCCAGTTACCGTGCGGCACACGCGCGGCAGAAGCATGTCTCAAACACTCGCTGACATCGCCGACGGCGCCAACATCCGTATCATCGGATATGCCGCCGAATCCGCCTATACCGCCCAGCTTAGGCGCCTTGGGCTGGTCCCAGGCACCTTGGCCAAAGTTATTCGCCGCGCTCCGCTGGGCGACCCCCTGGAAATACGCGTGCGCGGTTACACGCTTGCATTGCGCCCCAGCGAAGCCAGCGATCTACAGTTTGAGGTGCTTTCCCGGTGACCACGATCGCCCTAATAGGCAACCCCAACAGCGGCAAAACAACCGTCTTTAATGCGCTCACGGGAACCAATCAGCGCGTAGGCAACTGGCCAGGAGTGACTGTCGAGCGGAAAACGGGTTACTTCAAATCCGGGGGTGAAGAGATTGAGTTGGTTGACCTGCCCGGCACCTACAGCCTGAACAATGCCCATGCATCGCTCGATGAACTGATTGTATCCCAGTTTCTCGCGTCCGCTTCGATCGACCTCGCCATCAACGTGGTTGATGCATGTAGCTTGAGTCGGGGGCTGTACCTGACCAGCGAACTGCAGGAACGCGGCGTACCAACCATTGTGGCCTTGAGCATGGTGGATGTCGCCGCCGACGAAGGCATACAAGTGGACACCCAAATGCTGGCGGAGAAACTGGGTTGCCCGGTGATCGCCGTCGTCGCCAACAAGAAGACCGGTATCAGCGAACTCAAAGGCTCGCTCAACCAGGCGGCGCTATTGGCCGACTTCGCAGCAGGCGATCACGAGCAGCGCTACGCCCACATCGACGCGGTGGTGCAGAGTGTCACCCGGCGGACTGCGGACCCTCAAACCACCTTTTCAGAGCGCATCGATTGGGTGGTGTTGAACCGCTACCTGGCGTTTCCTCTGTTCCTCGCAGTGATGTATTTGATGTTCCTCATTTCCATAAATGTTGGGTCGGCCTTCATCGACCTATTTGACGGTGTGGGCAGCGTGTTGTTTGTGGAAGGGCCAAGGCGGATATTCGAGACCTTGGGCTTACCGAATTGGCTAATCATCTTCCTCGCCGATGGCATTGGCGGCGGTGTACAACTGGTAGGCACGTTTATCCCGGTGATTGGGGCGCTGTTTTTGGTATTGGCCTTCTTGGAAGACTCCGGCTACATGGCCCGAATTGCGTTCATCGTCGACCGCCTGTTGCGCAGTCTTGGGCTGCCCGGAAAGTCATTTGTACCCTTAATTGTTGGTTTTGGTTGTAACGTGCCCGCGGTGATGGCAACACGCGCCTTGGACTCTCAGCCTGATCGAATTCTCACCACGCTGATGGCCCCATATATGAGTTGCGGTGCGCGGCTGACGGTGTATGCGTTGTTTGCCGCGGCTTTTTTTCCCGACAACGGACAGAACGTGGTGTTTGGTCTCTACTTGATTGGCATCGTTGTCGCGGTATTGAGCGCATTGGCTGTACGCAAGTATCTCCTTCCTGAAAGTCACAGCACCTTTGTGTTGGAACTACCCGCTTATCACGTACCTACCGTACGCAACATCCTCACCCAGACCTGGCAGCGCCTCACGGGTTTTGTAGTGCGCGCGGGCAAAGCCATTGTCGTCGTGGTCATTGTGCTCAACGTTTTCAATTCGATCGGCACTGACGGTAGCGTTGGCAACGAAAATTCCGAGAACTCCGTGCTTTCTGCGATTGGCAAGGCCATCACGCCGGCCTTCGCACCGATGGGCATAGGAGAGGATAACTGGCCAGCCACAGTGGGTATATTTACCGGCATATTTGCCAAAGAAGTGGTCGTTGGTACGCTGGATGCCTTGTATGCACCCGGCCAAGGTGACGAAAATACTGATCTGCTGAGCATGTTGCAGGACGCCCTCAACAGCGTGCCAGCCAATCTAGCCGACCTGGGTAATCAATTGACTGATCCTTTGGGCTTGGAATTGGGCGATCTAAGCAACACTGCTGAACAGGCTCAGACACAGGAGGTGCAGATTAATACCATCAACGCGATGCAAAACCTGTTTAATGGGCAGTTGGGTGCTTTTGCTTATTTGCTGTTCATCCTGCTGTATATGCCGTGTGTGGCGACCATCGGCGTGATCTACAAAGAAATCGGTACTTTCTGGGCATCTTTTTCCGTGTTGTGGTCTTTTGTCGTCGCGTACACGGGCGCAACCGTGGTGTACCAGTTGGGGCAAATCAGTGTTGCGCCGGGAACCGCGCTGTTCTGGGTGGTGCTGACCCTGGCTGTCTGCACTGCAATGTTTGCGGGGCTTGTTTTTTGGGGAAAACGCTCGCCCAGCGCGCAGCTGATACCGGTCAAAATGGTGGACTGACCAACGCATTGTGATAGCTTCAGCCCAAGGATTTACACCTTGAGGTGGACATGGCGGCGCACGACGAGGTCTACTACGACACGCTTCCCGCGGAGGCGATATCCGCAGAACTACAACCCTTCATTGATGAATTGGGCCTCGCAGACAATTGTGAAGAACTCATCAATCAAGGCTGGACCGTACTGCAAGGCGTCGCCAGCGCGGAATTCAACACACGTTTGCGCTCCACTATTTTAGGCTTAACCAGCGGCCGGACCGGCGCCAATATGCTTATGGCGCAAGACCCGGTATTCGCCGAGGCGGTGATGATGCCCAAACTCATGGCGATGGCGGAGTTTTCCGTGGGTCGGGGTTTCCTGCTCAGTCAAGTTGCAGCCAGCGTACGCGCCCCCGGTTCACCGGTGATTGGATTACATGCTGACCACAACTGGCTGCCGGCGCCATTCCCGGCGCACAACATGTTGCTCACAGCCTGTTGGGCATGTGATGGGTTTACCGAAGCCGGCGGCGCCACCTTGGTGATCCCCAACACCCATACCTTGCGGCGCCACCCCAATGCGGCGGAAATCGCCGCGCTCGAAGGCGCCATGGCGATCGAATGTGAGCCGGGAGATGTGGCGGTTTGGGACGGCAATGTATGGCACTCAAACTATCCGCGCCGACTCGACGGCGAGCGTGTCGTCTGCCACATCACCTATACGCGGCTGATGATGCGCCAGGTCGAAGACTACGCGGCACACGCAAACCAGTTGATACAAGATTATGGAGAACCTATGGCACAGCTATTGGGCCGGCATGACATGCTCATGAGCCCCACAGGCGCCGACTATTCAAAACTCCGCACCACCTTCAATAACGCAAAAAGATAGACAACTTTTTGCTGCCGTCGCGCAAACTTTTTTTGTGCTTAACACGACCTAGATGCTAACCAGGGTATAAGAATAACTAGATGTTGGGTCCGGTGACTGACGAAACGTTAGTAGAACGCGCCGTCGCGGGATCCAACAGTGCCTGGAATAAACTGGTCAAAAGGTACGAAAAGAGAGTGTACAACTACGCGTTACGTATGGTCAGCCACCCGGATGACGCCTTCGATTTAATGCAGGAGGTGTTTATGGGTGTGCATCGCAACTTGGCGAGTTTCCGCGGCGATGCGCCGTTTCCGGCCTGGTTGTTTCGCATCGCCAGCTTCCGCTGTACCGATTATCTACGCCGCCGCCGCGTGCATGAAGAATTTGATGAACAGCGAGGTTTCTTAAACGGTGAGGCTGGCCCAGAGGAACAGACGTTCACCACGCACGCCAACCAACAGATTGCAAAAGCACTCAACACCCTACCCGACGATCAACGCCAAGTTGTGGAACTCAAATTTTTTCAACATTTCACCTTCGAAGACATTGCCGGTCAGCTAGGGATTTCCCCCAATACCGCCAAAACCCGGCTGTACAGTGCTCTACGCAAGCTAAAACAACATGAGGAACTGCGCGATGAATTGTGAGCAAGCGAGGGAACTACTCATCGAATATGCGGAAGGGGAACTTTCGCCTGCACAACGAGCCCAGGTAGAAGCCTGCTTGGACAGCTGCGAAGACTGTAAGGCCGACTATGCAGCGATCATGCAATGGCACGGCATGGCCAACAATTGGCACGACGAAGTAGTGCCCAACTGGAAACCCGCACCGGTCGCCAGCGGCGGTGGGCGCGACTGGTTCGAAAACCTGCGCCTTTGGTTTCCGACCGCCGCCAGCACCGCTGCGCTCGCCATGGCCACGCTGCTTTTCATCCAGATGCCGCAACCGGGTAGCGGCGTGTTACCAAGTGAACAACCGGTTACGGCCAATTACGAAGCTTTGCCACCGCTGCCGCAAGTCACCCAAGCCGCCCAAGCCGCGTTAGTGCAGAGTGTCATGGAAGGCAGTCGTGAGCAACGCGCCGAAGAGTTACAAGCTTTGCTTAAGATCCTAAAGGCCGAAATGGACCGCCGCTCCATAGAAACCGAAGAGTCGTTGCGTTTTATCATCTCCAACCAGCTCCAGGGCCAAGAGGAACTGGACGCGTTGTACAAACAGGTTGAAGCGATGATGGGAGGCAGTACAGCCGGCACTGACACAGGAGCGGTGAACCGATGAAGCTGCCGCAGTTTATTCCCCAAGCCGGATTGCTGGCCTTCTCCCTGATTTGCCTCAGCGGCTTTCTAACGTATCCTGCCAAAGCCCGGGAAGTAGACAACCTCGACGACAAGCAACGCGAAGCGCGCATCGTTGCCGATGTCATGAAATCCGCGTTGCGCAGCGAACTGCGTAATGGGGTCAGGGTGACCACGGTGAGCGCTGAATACTTAGCTCGCCAAGGTGTGCTGATCTCGGTAAAGCTGAATGCACCCTGGCTGGTGATTAATGACGGTGATTCCGCCATCGAATTTAACGGGCAGCTGAACTTAGAGGAGATCCCCACCATGGTGGAGAATATCCTCTCGGACCTGAAAATCGACGTTAAACCTTATGAACCGGAGGCGCTGGAAGCCCTGCGTGACTTGCGCGAAGAACAGCGGGAACTGCGCTCGGAACAGCGTGAACTGCGCTCCGACCTGCGTAAGGAAAGACGCGACTTAGTGCGTGCTGAAGCCGACGACAAAGATAAGGTACAACAACGCATCGATCAGCTCGAGCTTGAGCTACAAGCTTTAGAAGCCCAGTCCGACGCCCTGTCTCAGGACATTGATCGCCAGTACGAAGAGCTCAGAGACTACCGCGGTGGGCCAAGCAGTCCCTCACCCCAACCCGCGGCGAATCGCGATACCAATACCATTATTGCCCAGGCGGTGTGCGACTACGGCGCCACTCTAAAAGCACTGCGCTCAGATAGCTATGTCACGATTGCAATACGCCGCAATAACAGCAATGAATATTTGGCGTTTTTGATGGATCACGTGCGCTCCTGCAATCGCGGTGACATGCGCACCGATCGACTCTTGGAATTGGCCTACCAGTACGAGGGCTAGGGCGGGCGATAGCGCTATTCCGCTTCTTGATCCAACAGATCGCGGTATTGACGCATATGCCGCAACGCGCTGACTTCGTCACCCTGTAGCTCGCGTATGCGGGCAAGATTGTAATGGGCATCGGGGATGCCAGGGGCGCGTTGGTAGTAGTCTGCCGCCTGACTCATCTCATCCAACTCATCAAACACCGTGCCGAGGTTGTAATACGCCAACTGGTGCCCAGGACGGGCCGTCAACGCTAGCTCGTAGTGACGCTTGGCGTGTTTCAGATCGCCGCCAAGCTGATACAAGCGGCCCAAATTCACGTGGGCGTCGGCGTTTTTGGGATCGAGGCGGATGGCCTGTTTGTAGGCGTCCGGCGCTTTCTCCGGATCAACTTCTTCAAGGTCTAACCCCAGGTTGTACCATTCGTCGGTGTCTAGATCGTCTGCAACCGCCGCTTCCTGTACATGCTTGTTGGCAATTTCAGCGACGTTACCGGCCAGCTCTTGGGTAGAAAAGTCAAACTGTGCTTGCCCGGTTTCAACCTCCCACACATGGGTGTCATCACGCACCACCACGCTGCTACCGTCAGCGTAAATTCGCACGGAGCTCAAAGATTTAACCTGCTCCAGTTCCTTTTTGAGCTTGACCAACGCCCGATAAGCTTTGCGGGTTGAAACCGAAGCGTCCATCAGACCTTTCGCGGTTTTTAACAGCACCACATCTTGGAAACCGAAGCGGAATTCGCCGCGCGGACCGCGGCTTGGTTGCACCAGTTTGCGCCGCACATAGTGGCGCACTTGGTCGGTGTTGAGGCCGATGAGTTCAGCTACTTCTTTCGTTCTGTACCCGCTCATCTTTCGGCAGTTGACCTCTCTCACACCCAAACGGAGATTTTGTTTTTAAGAGACAAATACGTCAACCACATTTTCGATTAATGCCGCACCGATCCACGTCGGCGGCACGAGATTCATCACCACCCAGCGCCAAGATTTGTGGCCAATGCCAAGGCGCAGCGGTGCAAGTCGTTCGTCGCGCAAATCCAGAGCTGCGGCGCAAGCTCATCAAAGGCTTGTTCAGCACCCGCTTCAGTCAAACGACGTCATACGACGCGGATCATCACGATGTTTAAACGCCGCGGCAATATCCGCCGCGATGACACGCCCGGTGGACAATTGCGGCAGGTTATCCAGCGGGAAAAAGTCCGCCGCCAGGGTTTCCAAACCGGGTTGCGGTGGCGCATTTTGGAGCTGTTCACAAATATAGAAAAACTTGTAGAAATCACGCGTGTCTGGTCGATAGCCATGTTTGGCCTTGTGGCGCACCGCATAAAGCTGCCGCGCGCGCACCTCTAACCCGGCCTCTTCGGCGACTTCTTTAACGACGTTTTCCGCGCCGGACAGCCCCACATCCGCATAACCACCCGGTAACGTCCACAGCCCATCCGTGCGTTCCTGTACCAACAGGACCCGCTCGCCGTCAAACACCGCACCGCGTACATCTACTTTGGGCGTGGCATAACCTCTGGCGAAGTCGGGCACCAGTGATTGAATGCGCTGTAGAGGAATCTCACCCAGCGCGGACAACATCAGCTGGGCAATTTCACCCACCTCCGCGTAACGTTCCTGGTCATAATCCGCCGCGCTGAAATGCAGCCCGGTGGATGCAATCGCCTGTAACCGCTTGGCCCAGTGCAACCATTGGTCTTCCATTCTCTGTTCGCCGCTGGCGGCGCAGCTAACTGTCGCGCTCGGCGGCTTCGGCCGCTTTTTGCAGGGCTTTTTCTTGGCGCCGGGCTTCCCGCTCGGCTTGCTTGGAAGCTTTACGTTCTTCACGTTCCCGACGCGCCTGTAACTTGAGCGTGTCTTTCAGCAGCACCACCTGCTCCTTAGTCACCTGCTGAAAGCCCGGCACGCTACAGCGCGGCCCGGTGGAGAACCCACCCAAGCCGGTGTTGTAGGTGGACCTGATGCCGTCTAACGAACACAAGCGATTACTCATGCTGGTTTCGAAAATCACGGCTTGTTTGGGGCGCAGGCCGGGACAGCGGTGATCAAACTGAATGAGGTAATACTCATCCCGCCCCATATGCAGCGCGATGTGTTTTTCATCCAACACTTCGGTGCGCCGAATGCGGCGCGTCTGGATGCAACGCTCTTGCGCCGTGTAGTCTTCGGCATCCGGTTCACGGGTGAGAATCTCTTCGACACTGGGTGTGCCGCCATCGGCATCCGCGTCATTGTTGGCCACGGCAGGCAGAGCGCCGGCCAACAGGGCAGCAGCGAAGATCCCAGGTACCCACTTGGCCCAACGAGTGAGCTGTTTTATCCACATGGCTTGCAGCATAAGAAGTTCCTCCTTGTTATCACAGGGATTCAGCAATTTGTTCTAGCACAGTCGCGCAATCGTCCGCCACCTTAATAGTGAGCAGGTCATCCGCACGAGTCTTGCCACGATTAATGGCAGCAATGGGAATCCCAGCGGCGGCGGCCCGACGCACAAAGCGGAAGCTGGAGTACACCATCAACGAACTGCCCACCACTAACACTGCATCTGCCGCATCGACCCAGGCATAAGCCTGCTCCACCACGGGTTTGGGTACGCTGTCACCAAAAAACACCACGTGAGGTTTGAGGATGCCGCCACACAAGCGGCACTGCGGCACCACCACGTTGGAAAAATCATCGCGCCGCAGATCGGCATCTCCGTCCGGTGCCAAGGAAAACGCCTGTGGGTCGGCGCGGGTGTTGTGTTGGTCCAGCCAATGCTGCATGGCTGCACGCGTCGTAATATCACCACAACTCATACACACCACCTCATCCAGGCGACCATGCAGATCGATCACCCGTTGATGGCCGGCTTTTTGATGTAAACGGTCAACGTTTTGGGTGATGAGCCCGTGGACTCGCTCTTCACCTTCCCAACGTGCCAAAACCTCATGGGCCGCATTCGGCTGCGCACGCATAAACTCCGGATAACCCACTTGGCTGCGCGCCCAATATCGCTGGCGCCAATGCCGCGACGCCATAAATTCCTGATGCTGCACCGGTTGCACGCGTTTCCACTCGCCCTGCTCGTCACGATAGTCACCGATCCCGGAGCCGGTACTACATCCGGCACCGCTGATGACCAGCAGACGCGAGCTCGCGGCAATAAAACTGTGCAGCTGTTCCATACGCCACAGCTTACCCACCCAAGGCGCCAGCAGGTATAGTGCATGTCTAACAAAAGACAGTCCCATGCAAGCAACGCAAATTTCCCTGGGCGGCATTTTCCGGCGCTACAAGTGGCGAATATCCGCAACGTTTTTGTTGGTTGTGGTTGAGTCCGCATTAGGCGTGTTGTATCCCCTGCTGATTGGTATTGCCATCGATGATCTGATGCAGGCGCAATACCAGGGATTAATCCACTTAGGCTTGCTTGGCCTCGCCTCCATCGTCATCGGTAGTGCGCGGCGTTTCTATGACACACGCATCTATGCAGGGATCTATCAAACGGTTGCGGTGGAGTTGGTGTCGCGTGAGCAAGCGGCCAACGCCACGGTCTCGCGCACCTCGGCGCGAACCAATCTGCTGACCGAGTTTGTCGACTTCTTCGAAGACTCCATGCCGGACTTGTTGGGTGCGGTGGTGGCCTTAGTTGGCATCCTCATTATTGTGGCCGGCTTATCGCTTCCGGTATTCATCGGCTGCCTACTGCTGTTGGTGCTGGTGGCGTTGGTGTACACCATCACCGCAGGGCGTAACTACCGCCTCAACGCCGGCTACAACGATCAGTTTGAACAGGCGGTTGAAGTGATTGAATCCCGTGAAACAGCGCGGGTTACCAACCACTTTAGCCGGTTGATGCAATGGAATGTGCGCTTGTCGGATCTTGAAACCATCAACTTTGCCGTGTTTTGGCTGGGCGCGGTGGCGTTGTTTCTGTTTGCTCCCTATCACGCGGTGACCACCGGGGTGCTGAAAGCAGGTCTGATCCTTTCGCTGCTGCTGTATGTGTTTGAGTTCATCGACTGGCTATCGGAATTGCCTTTACACATCCAACAAGTGATCCGCCTGCGCGAAATCGCCCAACGACTGGCTTCACCTTCTCCTCAAGCAGACGAGGGTAAGGTATAGTCATTTCATGTCTATCGATTGGCACCTCTACGAAGCAACAGACGTATACGACGAGCTGATCGCGCCGGGCGGCCGCGCACGCAAAGGCGGAGCGGGCCTCAAAAAAGCCTTGGCCAAACTCGACGATGCGGAGCTGTCCGAGCGCCGCACCGCCGCCGAGCTGGCCATCCGCTCCATGGGTATCACCTTTACCGTTTATTCCGGTGACGAAAGCAGCACCATCGATCGCGAGTGGCCGTTTGATATTGTGCCGCGCTTGATCTTAAAAAGTGAATGGGAGCAGATTTCCAAAGGGCTGAAACAGCGCGTCAAAGCGCTAAACATGTTCATCAACGACGTTTACCACGAACAGGAGATTCTCAAAGACGAAGTACTGCCGCGGGTTTACATCGACAAGTCAAAAGACTTCCGCATTGAATGTATGGGTATCACCCCGCCGCATGAGGCTTGGTCGCATGTGTGCGGCAGCGATCTGGTGCGCGATGGCGACGGCACCATGTACGTGCTGGAAGACAACCTGCGCGTGCCTTCCGGTGTGTCGTATATGTTGGAAAACCGTGAAGTCATGAAACGCGTCTTTCCGGAGTTGTTTTCCGACTATGTCATACACCCCGTGGACGACTATCCGGCGCAGTTGGCGCGGTGTTTGCGCTCGCTCAACCCCAACGCCACCCGCTCCCCGCAGCTGGCGGTGCTGACGCCTGGCATCTATAACTCGGCTTACTTTGAACACGCCTACCTGGCCAACGCCATGGCCGCGGAACTGGTCGAAGGCCGCGACCTGGAAGTGGGTGACGACGACTACCTCTACATGCGCACTATTCAGGGTTTGGTGCGTGTCGACGTTTTATACCGGCGTATTGACGATACCTTTATTGACCCGGAAGTGTTTAATCCCGACTCGGTATTGGGTGTACCGGGACTGATGCGCGCCTGGCGCGCGGGCAAGGTAGCCTTGGCCAATGCACCGGGCTGCGGTGTGGCGGATGACAAGGTGATCTACACCTACGTGCCGGACATCATTCGCTACTACCTCAGTGAAGAGCCCATTTTGCCCAACGTGCCTTCCTACCGCTGTGTAGAGAAAGACCACCGCGACTACGTCCTCGACAATCTCGACCAGCTGGTGGTGAAACCCGCCAACGAATCCGGCGGCTATGGCATGCTGGTGGGGCCCAAGGCATCACGCCGTGAACGCAATCAGTTTGCACGCCAAATCCGCGCCAACCCGCGCAACTACATGGCCCAGCCGATGTTAAACTTGTCCACCGCACCCACGCTCATCGATACCCATGCGGAGCCGCGCCATCTGGACCTGCGCCCCTTCATATTAACCGGCGAACATCAGTATGTGACCACCGGGGGGTTAACCCGTGTGGCCATGCGCAAAGGTTCCATCGTGGTGAATTCTTCCCAGGGTGGCGGCAGCAAAGATACCTGGGTGGTGGACGGCTAACCTATGGTCGACCGTACCTTATCCAGCACCGCATACCGCGCTTATTGGTTAGGACGTTATCTCGAGCGTGCCGGTAGCACCGCGCGCTTAGTATCTGTGAACGCCAGCTTGTTAATTGATCTACCGGTCCGCTTGCCGCTCGGTTGGTCACCCTTGGTGGACATCCTCGCTTTAGAGGAAGAGTTCATGGCGCTATATGGTGAATTGGCGCAATCCGACAACAGCAATCTGGATGAAAACGAAAAAGGTGTGTCCCGCTTTCTGTTAAGCGACCAGCGTAACTCGGGTTCACTTCTCAATTCGCTCGGTTATGCACGGGAAAACGCCCGCACGCTGCGCGGCACGTTGCCCCGTGCATCCTATGAACACATCAATGATGCGTTCCTTTTTGCCAAAGAAATCCTGCAGGAACCGCTCAGCCGCACCCGACGCAACAACGGTCTGAAACACATCATCGCGCGCTTGGACCAAATCAACGGTTTCCTCTCTTCCACGATGTTGCACAACGCCAGTTGGCATTTCTTCCGGCTCGGCAACTTTCTCGAACGTGCCGATATGACCACACGCATCATTGACCTGGGCACCGCCAACTTGGTGGCCAGCGAGTCTGATTTGGAACCGTTTGCCGACATCCAGTGGCGTAGCGTGTTGAGCTCCTTAGATTCGATGCAGAGTTATACCGTGAGCATGCAAAACCCGGTTAACCAACCAGATGTGTTGGAATTTTTGTTAAAGCACGACGAGCTGCCGCGATCGTTGCTGCGCTGTTTCAACACCATCCGCCACTGCCTACGTTCCCTGCCGAAAAACCAGGAACCGCTGGATCTGATCAATCAGATGCGCCGCCAATTGCAACGCGCTAGAGTACGCAACTTAGAAGGGGAACGGTTACATCGCTACACCGACGCGCGGCAGAAACAACTGCTGACACTACATACCAAAATAACCAACGCCTATTTCCCGCAAACATAAGGGTCTGCTTTAAGTCCCAGTCAGAATCAACAACGCAACACAGCAAGAGCAACAAAAAAAGGGGGAGACATGATCCAGCTATACGGGTTAACCATAAGCAACTACTACAGCCTGACCAAGGCGTTGCTCATCGAAAAAGGTTTGGAGTTTGAAGAGGTTAAAGCCCCGCCCACCCAGGAAGAAGACAATTTGGCCCGCTCGCCCATGGGCAAAATGCCTTCCATCGGTGTCGACGGACAATTCATGTCAGAGTCCTTGGCCATCGCCAGCTATTTAGAGCGCCTGCAGCCTGAACCGGCGCTGTTACCCTCGGACCCTTTTGCCGCTGGCAAGGTTGTGGAATTGGCCTGCCACATCAAACTCGACATAGAGTTGGTTGCGCGGCGCTGCCTGCCCGAAGCGTTTTTTGGCCAGAGTGTGAGCGACGAAACCAAGGCCGCTACTGAAAAAGACCTACACCGCGGTATGCAGGCAGTTGACCGCTTGCTGGTCTGTGAACCCTACGCTGCCGGCAGCAGCATCACCTTGGCGGACTTTTATGCGTTTTACTGTTTCGGTTTGGCCAACGCGATCTCGCAAAAAATGTTCAGCTTAGATCTCATGCAGGGCCGCCCGGCTTTGGCGGAATTGATGGCCCGCTTGGCTGAGCACCCGAGCATCGCTGCGGTCGAAGCCAGCAAGGGTTAGCAGCATGGCTCGTCGTTTTCTTCCGCTGGCGTGGCTGCTGGCGGCGGCGCTGCTAACCGCGCTGGTTCCCGCGGCTCTTGCCCGTGAAATCAAGTCGGCTAACCCAGAATCCGTCGGTATGTCGAGCGACCGCTTGGCGCGCATAGCTCCGGCCATGCAACGTTATATCGACGCCGAACTGACGCCCGGGGTAACTACCGCCATCGTACGCAAAGGCAAGCTGGTGCACTTTGAAGTGCAAGGCGACATGGACGTCGAGGCCGACAAACCGATGCGCGCAGACGCCATCTTCCGCATAGCGTCCATGACCAAACCCATCACATCTGTCGCGCTGATGATGTTATGGGAAGAAGGTCACTTCCAGCTGCGCGACCCGGTGAGCAAATTCATTCCCGAATTTGCCGACGTCAAAGTCAGCTCTACTGGGGATGCCAGCGGCAACACCGGCGAGCTGTTGGACTTACAACGACCTATTCAAATTCGTGACATGCTCACCCATACCGCGGGCCTGGCCAATTCTTATATCGGCAACGTCGACGCCTATCGCGCGGCCATGGGGGGTGAACCCACCCGTGACAATGCCCACTTAATCGAAAAGTTGGTCCAACTGCCGCTCAACTACCAGCCTGGTGAAGCCTGGCAGTATTCCGTGGCCACAGATGTTGTGGGGCGTTTAGTGGAAATCATCAGCGGCATGAGCCTGGATGAATTTTTCGCCAAACGTATCTTTAAGCCGCTGGACATGCGCGACACACATTTCTACATGGACGCAGCCAAAGCCAAGCGCCTCACCGCCCAGTACACACCCGGTTCCGACGGCAATAAAATTGAGCTGCAAGATCCCGGTTCGGCCGAAAGCCGCTGGATCAAGGGGCCAAAAACCCTCTTCCGAGGTGCCGGCGGCCTCGCTTCCACCGCTCGCGATTACTTACGATTCCAGCTCATGATGTTAAACGGTGGTGAGCTTGATGGTGTGCGGCTGCTGTCGCCCACCACGGTCAGTTTGATGTTGGAAAATCACACCGGCGACCTACCCTTGTGGCTCACCGGCCCCGGCATGGGTTTTGGACTCGGTTATGGGGTCGTAGTGGACCGTGGTGCTGCCGCCACCCCCCTGTCCCAAGGCGCAGGCTATTGGGGTGGCGCTTATTGCACAATATCCTGGCTGGACCCGGAGCAAGAGCTGGTCGGTGTCTTGATGACCCAAGTCAGACCCTATACCCACATCAACATCCGCCAGGATTTTCAGGTACTGGCTTACCAAGCCATTATCGACTAGTGCTCAAACCTCTTGGTGGCTACAACATCGCCTCTATAAGAGACGGCCCCGAGGTTGCCAAAGACGCCTGTAAAGCGCTAACAAACTCCTCTACGGTGTGAACGCGCCAGGCCGGTACACCCATACCGTTGGCCAAGGACACCCAGTTCAATTCCGGATTCGACAAATCCAACATGCTCATGGCTTTGGGGCCTGGGTTGTGTGCACCGACGCGGCCAAATTCAATCTGCAAAATGCTGTATTTCTGATTGGCGAAAATAATTGTCGTGACATCTAGTTTTTCCCGCGCCTGGGTCCACAACGCCTGGTTGGTGTACATACCACCGCCGTCGGCTTGTAAACAGATCACTCGGCGATCAGGACAGGCCACGGCCGCACCGGTGGCGCAGGGCAGACCATAACCGATAGAGCCACCGGTCAACATGAGCCAATCGTGCGGCGCGACAGTGCGTGTGGCGATACTACAGCCACCGCCGCAGGTTCCGCCTTCGTCCACCACAACCGCGTTTTCGGGGAAGTAATGCGCCAACGCCGCACCGAGATTCATCGGGTTTAACGTACCACTCGGCAGCTCAGGTATTTGCAACGGTACAAGCTCAGCGGCGGCAGCCGTGGCCCCCACTGCTTCTACCAACGCCTGCAGCGCACCGTCTATGTCTTCATCACGTTCCACCAAGGTGTGCAGCGCACAGCCTTCGGGGGTAAGCCAATTTGGTTTGTCCGGATAGGCGAAAAATGTCACCGGTGCCTGAGTGCTGAGCAAGATCAGATGTTGGGTGCCGGCCAACACCTCCGCGGCTTGCTCGCCAAAATACGGCAGACGCGCCACCTCGGCGCGACCCGCACCCCGCTGCACGCGGCCAACAAAGGTATCCATGACCACCCTGGCGCCTGTATGTTGCGCAATGCGGTCAGTCAACGCCGCCCGTTCCGCGCTGATGTAGCCATTCATTAACAACACGCAGCTTTCACCGCTACCAAGCGCTTGTGCAACGGCATCTACATTGTCCGTGCTAAACGGCTTAGGCGCGGTCAGCGGCAACGGCGCCGCGGACGCGGTGGTGCGGTTCCACGCCGTGTCCGCCGGTAAAATCAGCGTTGCCACCTGCCCCGGCGGCGCCATGGCCGCCTGCACCGCGGCTGCGCCGTCTGCGGCAACATCGTCAGCGCTCTCGGATACTTTGACCCAACCTGAAACCGGGCGGGCAATACCCTCCACATCCGAGGTTAACGGGGCATCGTATTGACGGTGGAAGGTGGCATGGTCCCCAACCACATTCACCACCGGCGTGCGCGCCTTCTTGGCGTTATGCAGATTGGCTAAGCCATTACCCAAGCCTGGGCCCAGATGGGTCAGCGTCACCGCCGGCCGCTGCGCCATGCGCCCGTAACCATCGGCCGCGCCGGTGACAATGCCTTCAAACAAACCCAGCACGCAGCGCATCTCGGGATTGCTGTCTAAGGCCGCAACAAAATGCATTTCGGACGTACCCGGGTTGGCAAAACAGACGTCGACGTCCGCATCCACCAACGTTTGTACCAAACTTTCCGCGCCGCTGCGGTCTTTCCGCTCGCTCATAACTTCTCTTTTCCTGATACAGACACAATACAGTACACCAAGATGGAGCTTAACAGCGCCGGAAACACTTCGTGCAAGCTGCCGCGTAAACCCAACAAGATCCACAACAATAGTACCAACACACCCACAGACATGGAGGCTAATACCGCAGTGGCATTGCCGCGCCGCCAATGTAACCCCAGCACCACCGCAGGAAAAAAACAGACTGCGTAAAGGCTGCCGGAGAAGATGGTAATTTCCACAATATCCCCAGGCGGACGCAGGGCCAAACCCGCCGCCACCACGGCAAAACCGATAACCGCCAGTCGTGTCCACTGCAACTGGCGCCGAGAGTGACGAATCGGCTCGATCAAGTTTTTGTAGAGCGTGGATGCCGCCACCAGCAGCACACTGTCCATGGACGACATGGCGGCGGCAACAATGGCAACTATCAGAAAATCTGCCGCCCACAGCGGAAACACCGTGGGGTCGGTGACCAAGGTGGGCACAATCAGATCCGTATCGGTCACCCCTTCCATAATGAGGTGGGCGTACACCCCTACCGGGAAAATACAAAACTGCACCAGCGCCAGACCGATGACCGCAATCCACACACCTTGCCGCACCGCGCGATCATCTCGCAGGGCGTAAAAACGCGAAATCTGGCGCGGGTCGACAAACAGTTTCAGCGAGCCGGACAGCGAAATACCCAACAACACCAAGAACGGAATGCCGCCATTCAATTCAAACAGGAACTCTTTATCCGGCATGGTTTTTAAATCGGCGATAGCACCGACACCACCGGCAGCATCGGTGACAAAATAGAAGATGGTCATCGAGCCCAACACCATAAGTACCCCTTGCGCCACGTCGGTACGCACCACCGATACAAAGCCGCCGATGGAGGTGTACAACATCACGATCAATAGCGTGATGCCTACCGCCGCTTCGTAGGGCACACCGAGGAACTGTTGAAACAGGTGACCGGCGCCTTTGAAGATGGCGATGAGGTAAAGCAAGCTGGAAAACACAATCACCAGCGCGGCGGCAATGCGCAGCGGATGGCGCGAGGAGTCTTGCTCCGGCGCTACAAAGCGGCTGCCGAGATAATCTGGGATGGTCAGCGCATCCCACTGGCTGGCAAAGCGCCGCAGGGGTGGCCCCACCCAGCGCCACGAGGCCCAGGTAAAAAACACCAACGACCCAGCCATGATCAGCCACGGTATACCGTAGGCGTAGCCTTTACCGGCATGCCCAATGTAGCTGTTGGTGGATGCAAACGTGGCAAAAAAGGAGACGCCGATCATGACACCGCCCATGTTTCTGCCACCCACGTAGTAGTCGGCTAAGCCCCTGCTGGCGCGACTACCCAGATAGGCGTTGTACAAAAGCATGGCGGTATACGCCAGCAGCAGCACAACGGCGAGCCAGTGCTGCATGATCCACTGCAAGGTATTGTCCCCTTCTATCGGCCTTTCTTTTAGCAGCCTTTTTCTATCGCTCTTTTTTGTCGGTCTTTTTTGTCCGTGTTTTGTCGGCTTTTTTTATCGGCTCTTTTGCCGGTTTTCCCCAAACGCGCCTTACATATCGCCTTTGGCGCCGATTTCTCGAACTGGTATGCTCGTAAGTTGGGCTTTTGGTAAGGATAACGATGTTATGCGCTACCTTATACAGTTTGTGATTCCGGCTTTGATTTTTCTCGGTGTGGTCTACGCTGTCACCCGCCGGAAACGCCATCCCAGCCACGAACAGGACGATGGTGCGGCCGTGTTTCTGACCATTCTTGTCATTGGCGCGGTGGTCGCCGTTGCCACCCTCTTTGTTCTACAGGTGAACTGGAATGCTTTGTGAGTAACCTTGCAGTCACACCCGAGGCGCACAATTTCGGCGCCAGGGTCGAAGGTTTAGATTTAAGTCAAAAACTAGATGCCAACTCCGTCTCCGAATTGCGAGACCTGTGGCTTACCTATCAGATCCTTTATTTTCCCGAGCAGCGGCTCAATCACGCCGAGTTGGAACGGTTTACCACTTACTTTGGCGAGCACGGTAACGACCCCTATGTCAAAGCCGTGGACGGGCACCCCAACGTGCTGGAGATCCGTCGCGAAGCCCAAGAAGAAGTTGCGCCGTTCGGCGCCTCGTGGCATTCCGATTGGTCTTTTCAAGCCGCGCCCCCCAGCGCCACCATCCTGCACAGTAAAGTGGTTCCACCCCAAGGGGGGGATACGCATTTTGCGGACGGCTTCCGAGCGTATGACGCGCTTGATCCGGATTTTGCCGCAGAACTTGAAGATCTTATAGCGGTGCACAGCGCGCGACGGCCATATAGCCATGAAGGTTTCCAACGCTCCGGCGGCGAACAACGCAGCATGACCATCCTGCCCAGCGATGAAGCATGGACCACCCAAGAACACCCTGTGATCCGCACCCATCCTGAATCCGGCCGCAAGGCGTTATGGGTCAATCCGGTATACACCATCACCATCAAAAATATGGATGACAAGGCCGCCGACGAACTCTTGGCCAAGCTGTTTAGCCACGCGCTGTCGCCGGCGTTTGTCTACGTACATCGCTGGGCAGCAGATATGCTCACCATGTGGGACAACCGTTCGGTACAACACTGCGCCCAAGGGGGATACGATGGCCATCTCAGGGTGATGCACCGCACCACGGTGGCGGGCACAGCCCCTCACTAACTCAAGTAGCCAGATTATCTAACGTCGATGAAGTCTGCTGTTCGACAAGCGCTAGCGCTATTGTTAGTGATCATTACCACACAAGTCCCTGCTGCTGGAAACGATTATCTACCCAGTGATTTACGCGCCCGCGTCGATCAACTCAAGGCCAGCCGCGCAGACATCCCCACTACTGAGATCAACGCTCGGGTTCGTGCCAAACTCACCTGGGAATGGATCAACGCCTACGCACTCAACGGGGGTTACCTGCCTGTCAACGCCACCCAGATCATCGCCTTTATCCTCGGCAGCGATGTGGTTACCCCGGCGATGATTCGTGCCCTGGATGAAACCATCACTGAGTTTGCCTTTCTCGACAACTTCCCGGATGCGCTCGGTAGTTTGCGCGCGGATACCGGGCCCTATGTCGCCGGCAGTGAAGGCACCATCACACAAACTTATACGGTTGGCGCCAAGCAGATTCAAACCGGCGGCGGCATTATGGTGGCGCGGCATTTCATGACCAATTTCGGTGCATGGCAGGCCGCTGATCCAACTCAGCCGAATTTCATGTCGGTGGACAGCAGCAATCCGCGGGTGAGTTTTGTGGCCACCACCAAACCGATGTCTGGTATGCATGGTGGTTTCCGCAACACTCGTCCGACCCTGGTATTTGAAGTTGCGTCGGGCACCCTGCAACCAGGGGATGTGGTGACACTGACCTACGGCGACACCAGCAGTGGTAATCGCGCTCTGCGCATGCCCACCTTTTCATCCGACCTCATGCCGCTGCCCTTGTATGTGGCATTTACAGACGGTGGCCACTTTTTCAGTTTACCCATCCAGCCGGTGCGTGTTGAAGGCGCCATGGTCGCGGGCGTCACGGGTTTTGCACCGTCCATCGTCGCTCCGGGAGAGACGTTTACTTTATCCATCCGCGCCAAGGACCGCTTCTACAACCGAGCCACCGGGGACATTCCCAATTGGCGAGTGTTAAAAAACGATGAACCTTGGCTGGAGGTCCCGGCCACGGGCGCCATCACCCTCACCGAGACCAGTATTGCCGAACCCGGCACCTACCATCTCACCCTTGAAAGCACTGACGGCAATTTCCGCGGAGACGTCAATCCGATCCTGGTGACGGCTGAGCCACGGGAGCGTATTTTTTGGGGTGACACCCACGGCCACTCGGGATTTGCTGAAGGCATCGGTACACCCGAGCGCTTCATGTTATGGGCCCGGGACGATGCGCGCCTCGACTACGTCACCCATTCGGAGCACGACATTTGGTTGGACGACGCCGAATGGGAGGTGCTGCGGCAAAACGTGCGGGAGTTCAGCAAAGAAGGCGAATTTGCCGCCTACCTCGGCTACGAGTGGACGGTCGATGCAAAACGCGGCGGGCATCACAACGTCTTATTCCGCACCCCGGAGAACCGCGCTCGCATCGATGCGCAGTTTTTCCCGACCCTGAGTGAGTTGTACCAGGGACTACGCGCCACAGCCGATCCACAAGACGTGGTGATCATCCCCCACGCCCACCAAGCCGGCGACTACCGTCAAAACGACCCGTTGCTGGAACCACTGGTGGAAATCATGTCGCAACACGGCAACTTTGAGTGGTTCGGCCGCATGTATCTAAAACAGGGCCATCAAGTCGGCTTCACCGCTGCCTCCGACAACCACCTCAGTCAGCCCGGATACTCCGCGCCACTCGGAGGTTCTCTTTCCCAACGAGGCGGACTAGGCGCTGTGCTGGCACCGGCTGCGGGCACCGACGCCATTTTCGACGGCATGAAACAGCTGAAGGTCTACGCCACTACCGGCGACCGCATCATTCTGGATTTCTCCGTCAACGATACCGGCATGGGCCAGCGCGCCCCGTTTGCACAAAACCGCGACATCCGCGCCCGGGTGATCGGTACGGCCCCCATAGACACAGTGACTCTGTTCAAAAACGATGCGGTGCTTTGGCAGCAGTCATACCTGCAAAACAAAGATGGACGGCTAAACAAAGAAGACACCTACCTACTGTCATTCTTCTCCTCGTCTGAACCATTTCACCCCCACGACAATCCCCGCGGATGGCGCGGTTGGGAAGGGACTTTGGAAGTGCACAATGCCACGCTCAAAAGCATCACACCGGTCGATGCCAGCTTCCCGCTGCAAAGCGTGGAAAATTCTTCGGAGAATCCAAACCGCGTGACCTTCAGCACCAAAACCCGCGGTGACAGCAGCTCTTACCTGGTGGAACTCGGTGACGTACAACGCAGTACGCGCATCGACTTCGATTTGGTGGAAACTTCCGAAAGCGGCGGCGCTCCACCGTTTTATCGCCCTGCCCAACGGGTGCCCGCGGAGAGTTTTAGTTTGCGTTTGCGTGACCTGTTGAACGGCGAAGTTGGACATACGCAGGTCATAGATGACTACATCGACCGTACCACCCTGCGCCGCATCATCCGTGACGGCGCTCGCGAATTGACGATCAAGCAGACGGACACGTCCGCTAAACACGGCGACTACTATTTTATCCGCGTGGTGCAAGCCAACGACGCCATTGCTTGGTCGAGCCCAATTTGGATTGGGGGGCATAACAAGCGATGAGTCTTTCTACCAACAACTTCGCCTTGCACAAAAAACTGGCCGCCGACACCGAGTGGCTTGTGGACCTACCCCTTTGCCGCTGCTTACTCACGCAGGACGCGCGTTTTGCTTGGCTCATCCTGGTGCCGCGGGTAGCAAACCTGCGCGAATTCCATGAGGTGCCAAAAGATCAGCGAGTGCAATTGCTCGATGAAATTGAACAAGCGTCCGTTGCGCTGCAGCAGGTAACTCAGGCCCACAAGCTCAACGTCGCCGCCCTGGGCAACCAGGTGCCGCAATTACACATACACGTGATTGCCCGCCAAACCAATGATGCCGCTTGGCCGGGACCGGTTTGGGGTGTTGGTACAGCTGAACCTTACGACCCGGCACGCCTGGAAGCGCTCACGCAGACACTACGCCATGCGCTCAAGGACGCGGGATCGGATTGACATAAATCGGTACGTCGTAACCGCGTTGCACCGCAGGACGCTCGGCGATCTCCAGATACCAACGTAACAAATTTGGGTAAGTGGCAAAGTCCACCGCCTGCCATTCATACCGTGAAATCCAGGGCCACGTCGCCATGTCGGCGATCGAGTAACAGCCGCCGGCCAGATAAGCATGCTCTGCCAAGCGTTTATCCAGCACGCCGTACAAACGTTTGGCTTCTGCGGCATAACGTTCTTCAGCATATCGGGCCTTTCCCGGATTGTGTTTCAGAAAATGGTGTGCCTGTCCCAACATGGGCCCTACACCGCCCATCTGCAACATGAGCCACTCCAAGGTGACATAACGGTCATCTCCCCAGAAACGGTTATGAGTATCCGCTAAGTAAATCAAGATTGCGCCGGATTCCATCATGCTGCGGCCGCTTTCCCGATCGACGATGGCAGGGACTTTGTTGTTAGGGCTGATCGCCAAAAACTCAGGGGTAAACTGCTCGTCTTTGCCGATATTGACCGCGTGAGCTTGATAAGGCAGCTCAAATTCCTCCAGCGCAATGGAAACTTTGCGCCCATTGGGGGTGGGCCAGGTGTATAGATCTATCATGTGGCAAATGTTCCCAAGATTTGAAAACCGCGATTGTGACAGCTTCCAAGTGTGACGCACATCACACTCAACAACATGATATTTGAGGGTAACGCATACACCTGCGAAGCTTAGCGATGAGGAAATATATCCACACAACACTGACAGAATAAGGATTTACTGTACGTGTTCCAGCTGACCGCTTGGTCCATCGCTCCAATGTGCGCCGCTGTCTTTGCGATGATAGCGTACCAACGCGCACGTCCCCGAGATCGGGTGCCCGGCGGGCACGCGTTGCGTTTTCTATTCCTCACGTTATTCCTCTGGTCCACCGCACAAGCACTGTCGATGCTCATGGGTACTACCGCCGCCATTACCTTGGCAGCTCAGTTCTCCTATGTGGGCATCGCGCTGACGCCAGTGGCCTGGTTTGTTTTTGCGGTGAGCTACAGCCAGCGTGTACGCAGGGTGCCGCGGCACCTATTTAACACCGTGTGCGCCTTACCCGGCATCACCGTGGTGTTGGCGCTCACCAACGGCTGGCACGGTCTGATCTGGCGGGAAATTGAATACGTCGAAGTAAACGGCTTCCTCGGCATGGTCACCACCCATGGTTTGTGGTTTTACGTACACGCCTTCTATTCCTACAGCCTCATTCTCATCGCCACGGCAATCCTGGCGTTTGCTTTGCTGCAATACAAACAACATTATCAAACAGTGTTGGCGGCCGTGTTTGCGCCCATCATTGCCGTGGTGGCCAACGTATTTTATTTGTCGCCGGTCAATCCCTACCCCTGGCTCGATCTCACCACCTTGGGTTTTGTTGCCGGCGTCATGTTGCTTGATCTCGGCATAGTGCGGCGCGGCTTGTTGCACACGGCTCCCATTGCCCGGGAGCGTGTGGTGGAGCAGCTTAAAGATCCGGTATTGGTGTTAACTCAGGACGGCACCATCCTGGATGCTAACCAGTCGGCATTAGCCCACTGGGAAGATCAAGACCCGTTGCTGAACAGCAACGCCTCGCGTTTCATCTACAGCTTACCTCTGCGGCAGCTGTTAGATTCCAAGGCCAACTCGGAAGCCACCATCAAAGGCCGCGCTTACGAGATAGCCGCAACACCGCTGGACCCGACCAACGAGGAAACTCACGTTGCGGTTGTATTCCGCGATGTTACCGAGCGGCGCGCAAAAGAGCGTGAGCTGCACAATATGAAAACCCGCTTGGAGCACATGGCGCATACTGATGCGCTCACCAAGCTCTACAACCGCCGCTTTTTTATGGAGCGTTTAGGTGAGGAGTTTGAACGGGTGCGGCGTCACGGCGGCGCTGTGTCGGTGCTGGTGTTTGACCTCGACCACTTCAAACGTATCAACGACACCTTCGGTCACGACCAGGGCGACTTGGTTCTGGTGGCGGTGGCTGAGGTGGTCAACAAAATCAAGCGTGTCACTGACATTGCTTGCCGTTTGGGCGGTGAAGAGTTTGCGCTGCTGTTGCCTGAGACCGACAAAACCGGCGCCATCAATCTGGCCCAACGTCTGCGCAGTGCTATTGAACGTTACCCTTACGCAACCCAAACCGATCACGCACTAAGCGTGACCGCCAGTATCGGCGTGGCGACCGTAACACCGGCGACGCAACATCCCGAAAACGTGTTGCGTATTGCTGACCGTGCCCTGTACCGTGCCAAAGACAGCGGCAGAAACATGGTTTGTTTTGAATCAGAAGCCGCTTAGCAACATTGCCTAAGCCAGGCGGACAGCCAGGCAGGCAAAACGCGCACTTAATGCAACGGCAAAGTCAGGGTTAAAGCGCCACCATCCTGCAAAGGCATAAAGCTAATCTGGCCACTGTCTTGTCCTGTCCTTGCTTCACTCAAAAAGAATGTATGGTGCATGAAGGTAGCGAAGAAGTGACCGAGCGCATACCCCACCATCACATCGCTGAGGTGATGTTTACCTGCTTCAACCCGCGCCAGACCCGTACCCACTGCCACACCGTGTAAACCCCATTGCGCAGCATGCCGAGACCACGCCGGCATATTGATGTAATCAAGATTATATTGCGCCATCACCACGCGCGATGTCGCTTTGGAAGCATGCCCGGAAGGCATACTGTTGTCGTTTGAGCGATCCGGACGCTCCCGCTGGGTCAGGTCTTTAAGGCCTCGGTTCACCACTCCATCCAAAATGGCGGTGCCGGCCCCTACACTCAAACCCCGCAGCTTTGCACCCACCGTGGGGCTAGGCGCCAACAGCGCGGTGAGCACATAGGCGCCACTGGCGATATCACGCAGATCGCTGCTGAGATCCTCCGCGTCGTCACCAAACAGCGGTTGATCTTCGAATAGGTCTTCGCTCCACTGATCGTCTACATCCGCCGCGATAAGCAAACCCGCGGTGACCAGCGGTAGCCAGGTTTGCGGCGATTTGGCGGCATTTACCGCGGCGCTGGAAAAGCGCTGGCCATCCGGAAATCCGCTGGCAACACCCCACTCACCTCGACCGATGCACCCACTGAGCAACAAAACAACCAACACCACCGCCAAACATCGCATTACGCTTGCCCCGCCTCTTTCTCAGTCTCTTACTCAGACTCTTATCAACCTTTTACTCAGCCTTGGCCTCGTCCTGCGGCTCGACCTCTTCTGCAGCGGCATCCTGCACGGAAAAGTTACTGTCCGCCATCAGCAATTGTTCCGCGATGTAGGTGGCGAGACGATACGTGATTGCGCCGTCTGGCGTGGTGACCAAATAGTCGTCCTCTTCACTCTGACGGCTGATGATCAAAGTGGTTTGTACATCCGCGTTGGCGGCAACGATGCGGCCGCGTTCGCTGGGCCCATCATTACCCACCGCGGCATCCTCATCCACCAGACCAAGTACCCGTAAGGTGGTGAAGCGATTGGCATAAGTCGCCGCTTCGTCCTGATTGGCAGCCGCGCCGTTGTAGAGCCAGCCTTCATCGCCGTTTCGTAATGTCTCTACGCTGCCGTCTGGCTTGGTCAACTCTATGGAAGTCGGCGCGGCAGCCATGGCCAGCACAGCCTTGTCTACCCAATTGTCTGTGCTCACCCCAATCTCATAGTTGGACAGCGCTACGCTGAACACTTCATCACTGTCGGCGCGACGGGCATGCACACGTTGGTAACCCGGGGACGTACCAAGGTACAACTCGGCCACTGTATCACCCGCGGCAAACACTGAAACATGGCGCTGATAATCAGCTTCACTCACCTCAAAGCGAGCTGCACTGCCTGCGCTGGTGGCCACCGGCCAGGGCGCCTCAATGGCGGCTAATTTGTCTAGTATGTCGGCCACCTTGTCAGCGTCCGCCGGCACCCCGGCCACCTGCCATAGGCCATCTTCAAGGGCTACTTCAACGGTGCTGGTGCCATCACTCACCGTAAGGCGGTCCACGTCGTCCACCGCAAACTCAAGCAGCTGCCCTGGCGCTTCCGAGTCACCCAGCGGCGCCGTTAAGGCAATGGCCACCAGGACTAACTGAAAAACCAACAACGCGCTTAATAAGCCAATCTTACTGTTCATGCCTGACCTCTTTTCAAATACCGCTTAAACGCTTGTACACACTTAAGTTACCTGCAACCACGTGCGTTGCTGCTGCTGTCGCCGCTGCATACGTCCGCGGAACAGCAACCAAACCAATCCAACCCCTGCCAGCGCCAAAGCGTAGTTGAGGTACTCGAGGAACGTCTGCTCCGCGGTATCCATACCCGGCAGTGTGCGGTTAAAGTTGCCGCGTGAGCGAATGCCAATCAAACTTTGGTCTTCCAATGCCCAATCGACCACGTTAGCCACCATTTGTACCGAGTTGCCGTACAACGTGCCGTCTGCCGAGCCGACCATCCGCAGGGTCTGGTCGGCCAGGAAATCGTTGGAACCGAACACCAACAGCCGAGCCGATTCGGGTGAGCGCTCGATCACACTTGAGACCACACCGAGTTTATCCGCCACCGCATCATCACCCGCCGCTGGCGCATCACCCGATATCTCCGCAGAGTCTAAGTTGCCATCACTTGCGGCGGCTGCCGCTTCATCAGCCGCAGCTTGACGCGCTGCGGTTAACAGCGGTGAATCCTGACCGGCAAAGAAGCTGTCGAAGCGCCCTTGCAACACCACCGCCAAGGTCTGTTCACCCAATTCTCCGCTGGGCACAAAGGCACTCAAGCCGTCGTCATCGATGCGCGGCATGACGTCTAAATCGGTGGAGATCCAACTGCCGGCGCTGCTGGTCAGTAACGGCGTCACCTCAACACCTTGGCCACCTTCCACCGTCAAAGGCGATGCCCAGGACAGGGTAATTTGTGGTAAACCGGCACTTATGGGGGGTTCCTGATTGATCCCCTCGGCGCGCACATCGACAAAGTACGGGTAGTCGAGCATCACCAGGTCTTGAAAGGTGAAACCGCCGGCCTGCCGGGTGACCGGCACGGGAAATGCGGCATTTTGCGGATCCATTACAAAGGCGTCACCTATCTCCACACCGTGGTGACGCAACCAATCCTGCAGCCCGCTGTCGCGCGGCGTGGCGTTGAGACCCATTTGCGAAGGTTGCACGCCAAACGCACCGCTAGACACCACCACCGTGCCGCCTTTCATGAGGAACTGATCCAGGGCAAACACCTGTTGCTCGGTAAATGAATCCGGGTCAACCACCACCACCAAGTCTGCATTGGCCGGTACAACACCGTCTTCTAACGTATTTGTCACCACATCGAAGTCATTGGTGAGGAAACTCTGCAGCTGCGTGAATTCGTTACCCGGCGGCATACCCTGCTGTTGCATGTAGGGAGGTACAGGCTGCGGCGCGGTCAACACCACAGATTTCAACAAACCCGTGGCAAACCGCTTCAAGCCTTCCTCGATGCCGCGTTTGAGACTCTCCGCGGACATACCTTCCGGCAGAGGGATCTGCACCACCGTTTCGGCATCGGCCAACGTCAAGTAAAAGTAGAAGGTATTTTCGTCGAACAAGCTGGCCGCCATGGGCTGGAAACCAAATTGGCTGCCAATGTCGAGGGCCAACTGCCCATCACCCGCTTGGGGGTCCAATAAGCTGTAGGAGAACTTATCGCCACCTTCCAACGCCAACTCTTGCAGCACGCCGCCGAGTTCGTCTTTAAGCGCCGCCAAGGCTTCCGGCAATACCTGCTCGTCGGAGATGTAGCCAACAAACTCCACCGGCTCGTTAATGTTATCGAACACCGATGAGCCACCCTGGAAACCGTACAACACTTTTTTAATGCTGCGGGTGACATCAAACTCGGGGTTGGTCAGCTGTACATCAAGATCCGCTTCACCGGCCACTTTTACTTCTATCAGGTCGCGGAAGCTCAACACTTCGTACTCATCACCATAGAGGATGAGCACATCAAAATAGGAATTGACCAAGCTGGCCTGATAGCGGTCCGCGACCTGAAACGGCACTGCGCGTATACCGTATTTTGTGTTGGCTTCGTTTTCCAGTTCCGGGTCGTTCGCAGGGTCGATAATTTCAACACGCACATTGTCACCCCCCGCCACTTCGTATTCGCGCAGCAGATCTTTCATGCGCGGCACCAGGGGTGCCAACAGCGGGTGGGTTTTTTCGCTGAAGTAGCCACGGATAAGCAGCGGTTCACGCAGCTGACTGAGGTAGCCTTCCGTGGCGGGTGAAATCGAATAGATATTGCCTTCGGTCATGTCCACACGCAGCGCGTTGACCGGCTGCAGCCAGAAATTAGCCGCCAGCAAATTGACCGCCAACAGTGCCGTGCCTAAACGCCATTTTTGGTGACGCTGGGCGCTGCCTTGTTGCGCCCACTTCTCACTTTCCAGCGCATAGACGTTCAGACCGAGAAATACCAAGGCCACCGAGGCGTAAAAATATAAATCTCGAAAATCCAGCACGCCACGGGTGATGGCAGCAAAGCGCGTACCGCTACCAACCAAAGCCAACACTTCCTGCACCCCGCTGCCGAACAGCGCGGTGATCAGCGGGCTACCCAACAGATAAAAGAGGCCACACACCAGACTCGCCAACATGAGACTCACAATCTGGCTGTCTGTGCGCGCGGAAACAAACAGGCCGATGGCAATGTACATACCGCCAAGCAGCATGGCCGCAACATAACCCGCGAACACCGGGCCCCAATCCAGGTCGCCGATGACCGCAACGGTGATGGGCAGGGGCAAGGTCAACAGCAGTGCAATACCCAGCAAGGTCCAACAGGCCAGGAATTTACCCAGCACAAACTCCCAGGTGGCCGCGGGTACCGTGGCGACAAATTCCAACGTGCCGCTACGCCGCTCTTCACTCCACATACGCATGGTTAGGGCGGCGCTTAAAAACACCAACAATACTGGCAGCCACTCGAATATGGGCCGCACATCGGCGATGTTGCGGGCAAAAAACGATTCACCCCAGAAGAACACAAACAAAGTAACGGCCAGGAAAGCAGCCAGGAATAGGTATCCCACCGGGGAGGCAAAAAACAGCGTAAGTTCTTTGCTCTGGATACGCAGGATGGTCTTAAGCCGCATGCTGCACCTCACTGACTTCATTGAAGATGGTTTCCAAATCGCGTACCTGGGGGGTTAAGGCGTGGATAGGGGCCCCGGCACTGACCAGCGCCTGGGCGATGGCGGCCGTGCCTTCTTCGGGTTCTACCGCCAGCGTCAAACTCCATTGCACATCGTCCACCTGATGAACACCGCTCACTGCGCTGACCGGCGCCATCAAGGCGGCCACGTCTACCTCGGGCGCCGTGCGTAACCGCACGCCTGCGGTCTTCTGTAACTCCGCCAAACGTTCGTCCACCGCCAGTTTGCCGCTGCGCAATATTATGGCCCGGTCACACACGGCGTTAACCTCTTGCATGATGTGGGTGGACAAAATGATCGTAGCGGTCTGCGCTAGATTGCGGATCAAATCCCGCATGTGTTGGGTTTGGGTAGGATCAAGACCATTGGAGGGTTCGTCCAGAATCAGGAATCGAGGTTTATGCAAGATGGCCTGCGCTACACCGACGCGTTGTTTATACCCGCGGCTCAGCGTCTGTATTGGGTCCAGCGCTTTGCTTTCCAGCTGTGTGGCGGCAATTGCCTCAGGCACACAGCTTTGCGGATCCAGACCCCGCAGATCCGCCGCGTAAGCCAAATAATCCACCACGCTGAGCTCCGGATACAGCGGAGAACTCTCTGACAGATACCCCATCTGCGCCTGCACGGCGGTGGAATCGGCAAAGACGTCCACACCGTCCACCAATATGGTGCCCGCGGACGGCTCGAGGAACCCGGTCAACATTTTCATAATGGTGGTTTTACCGGCTCCGTTGTGCCCCAGCAAACCAACTACTTCACCGGCCGCAATGGTGAAAGACACATCGTCTACCGCGGCGAAGTCGCCGTAGCGCCGCACCAGATTATTTGCTTCGATCATGGCCCTACTCTTTGTTTTGTCGTTGTTTTCTCGTTGTCACCCGTGCTCAATCTAATTGAGCACTAGCCCGGCGGAGAAAACTATGTATCTGGAGGAAAATTTCAAGCGTCTCGGGCTGAAAACACGCATCAATTTGCTGCAAATTGTTACCATGCGTCGCTTCATAGCTCCTTGAGGATCAAAAATTGGTGGACATCCCCGGCCCAGCAGGACCTTTGCAAGCGCAGCACGACAGCGCTCCCACATCCCGCAATGCCACCGCGGTGTTATGCCACCCCCATCCCCAATATGGCGGCAGTATGTACGACGGCGTGTTAGACACTGCAGCACAGGTGCTGTTAGCCCATGGCGTGGACTGTGTGCGTTTCAACTTCCGTGGTGTCGGCGGCAGCGCAGGCAGTTATGACAACGGTAACGGCGAAGCGGAAGATGTCTTGGCGGTCGCCGATTGGGTCAGCCAGGAGTATCCGCAGCACCAGCAGTGGTGGCTGGGTTATTCGTTTGGCGCGGCGATGGTATGGCGGGCTCTACAATCGAAGCAACCCGCGCGCGCAATTTTGATCGCACCGCCGGTTGGTATGCTCGATTTCAGCGGTACGCCAGGTGATTTGCAGATAAATGCGATCGCCGGGGATCAAGATGATTTTGTTGACACCGCAAAGTTGGCGGCTTTAACCGGCGTCAACAGCCACGTGCTACCCGGCGCAGACCATTTCTTTGCCGGTCAACATACCCAGTTGGCCGGAGCAATTAACGCGGTACTGGGTGCTCTCGACTAAAGTATAACGGTGCCGGTGTAGCTTTCGTGGAAGTACGAAGCCAGCACATGCGCCAATAACCCCACCACCACCGGCAGCGCCAGCTCCTTCAAATTGAGTTTGGTGCGGCCGCTCAGAAGTGCCGCAAAGGGGACGTTTGAAGTTACCTGGGCATACGCGGTCCAACCCTCGCCCATGGCGGCGGCTTTTTTGATGTCCATGAGGAAGGAGCCTGCCAGGCTCAACACCAAAAACGAACCAAAAAAGGTCACCGAGACCACATCCCCATTGGCGACGATGTGGCCCAGGGCCCACAGGATCACGGCCCACTGCAATGGATGCCGAGTGATACGGGTGACCCCCCGCGCCATCTCCACGGCCTGTTCGGGTGAATCAATGGACATGCCGACATTGGTGGGATTCCTCACCATGAACCCCCCCAACAACAAAATGAAGGCGATGGGCATGGTGATTTTGGCAACCCAATAGAGATCCGGATTTGGCATCCACAAATAGTCAAACCGGGGCACCGAGGTATAGGTCCAGATCAGGTACGCCAGCGCCGCGGCTGCAACCAACGAGTACAGGCCGAGGTACGCCCGCTCACCGATGCCGCCTACTAACATGCGGCGTAACGGTGTGCTGGAAATACCCAGATGGGTGACCACCCAAACCACAGCGGCGAACATCATCTCAGACATCAATCTCTCCTCATTTAGAACACAAACTCCGCAAGCGCATCTAACACCTGGTTAGGTTGTTCGCTGAGCATGGCGTGACCGCAGCCGGCCAACTCGACGGTGGCTGCCTGAGCAATCTCCGCAGCTAGTTGTAGCCCCGCGCGGGCGGGTGTCATGCGGTCTTCGCGTCCGGCGATGACTAACGTCGGGATATCACCAACGTCGACCTGACCGGCTTCGCCCTCGGCACCATAGAAATTGTTACAGGCCGCCAGATCCGCATGATATACGCCGGGTTGCATGCGCTCCAACCACCGCTCACCGCTGTTTAAGTTGCTCAAACCCGGCACCTGCGCAGCCCCCAGACCACCGGCAAAACTGTGGCTCCAGGTGTTCGCCATGTCGATGGCGGCGTGATGATTGTCCGCCGCAGCCTGCAACAACGGCGGCCCTACCGGCATCGGCAATGCGGTACCAAGCAGCGCAATTTTGTCCACCAGATGAGGGTGACGGTTACCTAACGCCAAACAGATCAGCGAACCCATGCTGTGACCCACTGCAACCGCCGATTTAACACCCTCTTGCCGCAACAGCGCCGCCACCCAATCCGCCATGGCTTCGATGCTCTCCAGCGGCGCACCGCCACTGCGGCCATGGGCCGGTAAATCGGGTGCAAATACACGCAGACCATGGCGGGCAAAGTAGCGTGCCGGCATGACCCAAACGCTGTGGTCAAAACCGGCGCCGTGAACAAAAACAATGGCCGCCGCCTCAGCGTCGGCCGCGTGACTGCCTGAGCCCGTGCCGTAGTAAACCGTTTCACCTTGCAGTGTGGTTCTCATGCTTTCTCCACCGCGCGCAGTGCTGTTTTCAAATCCGTAATCAGATCAGCGGGGTCTTCCAATCCTACGCTGACCCGCACCATACCGGCGGAGATACCGGCCGCCGCCAGACTGTCAGCGTCCATGCGGTGGTGTGTGGTGCTGGCGGGATGAATCACCAGGGATTTCGCATCACCAATATTCGCCAAATGTGAAAACAGCTGCAGCGCTTCGATAAAAATGCGCCCGGCTTCCCGCGGATCGGTGCCTGGGTGGTTGATGGTAAAACTAAACACTGCACCCGCACCCCGGGGCAGCAAACTATCGGCCAACTTGTGGTCCGGATGCTGCGGTAAGCCGGGGTAAATCACGTCTTCCACCAGCGGATGCTCGACAAGAAACTCTACCACCTGCTGGGTATTCGCCACGTGTTTTTGCATGCGCAGGGGCAACGTTTCTAAACCCTGCAAAATTTGAAACGCGGTCATCGGCGCCATACACGCGCCAAAGTCGCGCAAACCCTCCTTGCGCGCGCGGGTGATAAACGCCTGGGGGCCAAATTCTTCGGCAAACACCAAGTCATGAAAGCCGTCGTAGGGTTGCGTAAGCGTCGCAAACTTTCCGCTCGCCTCCCAATCGAAGGTGCCCCCATCCACCAATACGCCGCCAATCACCACGCCATGACCGCTCAAAAACTTGGTGGCAGAGTGCATCACCAGATCTGCCCCAAGTTCTATGGGTTTACACAAATAGGGCGTTGCAAACGTGGCATCTACCATGAGCGGTAGACCGTGAGCATGCGCCAGTTGGGCCACGGCGGGGACGTTGAGCACCTCCAAGCCCGGATTGCCCAGAATCTCGCCAAAAATGAGCTTGGTGTTGGGGCGGATGGCAGCTTGGAACGCATCGAGATCACGCGGATCGACAAACGTTGTCTCTATGCCAAAACGTTTTAACGTGTACTCCAACAGATTGTGCGTGCCACCGTACAAAGAACGCGACGACACAATGTGATCGCCAGCGCTCATTAGCGTTGCCACCGCAAGATGCATGGCCGCCTGGCCGCTGGCCGTGACGATGGCGCCCACACCGTGGTCGAGCGCCGCCATGCGTTCTTCCAAAACGGCGTTGGTAGGGTTCGACAAACGCGAATAAACGTGCCCCGCGCGCTCTATGTTGAACAACCCCGCGGCATAATCCGCATCCGGAAACACAAACGATGCCGATTGGTATATTGGGGTAGCACGGGCGCCGGTGGCTGGATCCGGTGACTGACCGGCGTGCAGGGTCAGCGTGTCAAACCCTTTGGGTTTGGGCCCGCGGTGTTCACTGTCGCTCATGGAGTACCTTTTTATCGTGTGCCGCTCTATTCTATACGCTCGGGCGTTGTTAAGGAGGGAGAGGCCATGTATCCGGATCACGTGCGTTTAGCGCCACACCTGAAACAAGCACACACACAGACTTGGCAGGCGATAGCACGCGCGGGAGACTTTTTCAGCGGAGCGGATCGCGTGGCCATGGTGCGTACCGCGAGGGAGGCCTTAACGTGCGAATTTTGCGAACGCCGCAAACAAGCGCTTAGCCCTAACAGCGTGACCGGCGAACATGACCACAGCGGCAGCATGGACCCAGTCATCGTCGATATGATCCATCGCATCCGCACCGACCCCGGACGCTTGACCCACGCATGGTTCAACACGGTCACCAAAACCATCAGCAAACAGGAATATGTCGAGATTGTGAGTGTGGTCACCAGCTCAGTCATTATCGACACCATGCACAATGCCGTGGGATTAGGTTTGCCGCCGTTACCACAACCTGAAAGCGGGCGCCCGCGTCGCCAACACAACCCAGACGCTGTTGAGGCCGGCGCATGGGTGCCGGTACTGGACGCGGACGCCACCATGGCGGACACCGGCTTACCCAGAGTGCCGAACATCGCCAGATCTCTGGGCTTGGTGCCGAGCGCGTTGGCGCTGTTTTTCACCACCTTCCGTCCGCACTACGCGTTGAAGGACATTGCATTGTCCATCAGCCAGGCACAAGCGGAATTTGTCGCAGCACGGGTATCTGCGATCAATGAGTGTTTTTACTGAACCACCTCACACACCATGTTGCTCCGGGTGAGCGGCCAGTCAGACAGCGAAACCTATAACATCAACAGTGTCACCAGTGACAGCATCGATCCCGGCGTACCCCATGGCGATTGGCTGCGCGCGCTGACCGAAGCAGCCATTCATGGGGATTGGTTGGCCTTGGCGGACATCCGACCCAAGGCGGAAGCCGCCATGGGCGCCCAACAAACCCTGGATGCGCTCACCGTCGCCGCCGCGTTTAACGGCATTACGCGGGTGGCGGACGCTACCGGGATACCGCTGGATCAGCCTACCGCAGAGAGCACCGCCGACCTGCGTGAAGAAACCGGCATACAACGCTTTGACTATGGCGAAAAGTCCGCCCGTTACGGTTAAGACCTGGGATCCGCTGGTCCGCACCTTTCATTGGTCGCTGGCGGCCTTTTTTCTGCTTGCTTATCTATTGGAAGGCAGTGAACCAGTGTTGCACAGCCACGCGGGTTATACCGTCGCTTTGTTGGTGTTGTTTCGCATCTTGTGGGGTGTGATCGGCGCTAAACATGCTCGTTGGGCCGACTTTTGGCCCAAACCCAGCTCGACATGGCTGTATCTGCAACAGCTGCTGGCACGCCAAGCCCCCCGCTTTAGCGGTCATGATCCCGCCGGCGCAGTCATGATTGTGGTTTTGTTAATGTGCCTGTCGGCTACCGCGTTCACCGGAACCGTGCTGTTTACCATGGAAGGCAGCGGACCCTTTGTTGGCACCGCGTTGGGCGCCATGGTGATTGATTGGCATGGCGGTACCGTGGAGAAATGGCACGGCTGGCTGGCGGATACCACGCTGGTGTTGGTGATCGTTCACGTCGTCGGTGTGCTGGTCACCAGTTTCTTGCATAAGCAGAATTTGATTGCGGCCATGATTACCGGCAAAAAGAAACAATCATGAATCGCCCCACCAAAAGCACTAAACCAACGTGCTTGTTACTCCTATGTTCGCTCGTCGCACCCTTGGAGACACACGCCAACGTCGTTGACGATTTGCTTAAGGAGTGGCAAAGCGAAGCGGCCACACCATTTAACGCCGCAGCCGGCGAGGCTGTCTGGTATCGCGATGTCGACGGTCGCAGCTGCCCGTCATGTCACACCGATTCTCTGTTTGTGGAAGGCCGGCATGAGCGCACCGGTAAGGTCATAGCGCCCATGGCACCTTCGGTTAATCCAGAACGTTTGACGGAGCGCAAAAAAATCAACAAATGGTTCAAACGCAACTGCAAGTGGACCTTTGGTCGCGAGTGCAGCGCCCAAGAAAAAGGCGATATTCTCACCTGGCTGAGAGATCAGTAAGGACATTTTATGCAATCACAGCACCCAGACCGAAAACCCGAGACGCCTGGGCCCGCCGAACTGTCTCGACCACAAACTTTATTGGGTAGCACCCTGCTCGGGGCGGTACTGATTTTCGGTATTTCCGGCGTGGTCAGCTACGCCCAAGCGCCGTTGGATGTGCCCTACAAGAAGGACGATCTGTACACCGAAGAGTGCGGGGCTTGTCACCTCGACTACGCGCCCGGCCTGTTACCCCAGGCCAGTTGGGAAAAAGTTATGGCGGGGTTGGAAGATCACTTTGGGGAAGACGCCTCCATTGATGATGAAAGTGCCGCCCACTTGTCCGACTACCTGGCCGCTGAAGCCTTACGGCCAGGAAAACCAACACAAATCAGTGAGATGCTGCGTAACCTACCGACGGACCCACCCCTGCGCATCAGTGAACTGCCGGCTTTCTTGGATGCGCACCAAGAAGTGGCCGAGCAGCTGGAGATGGAGACATTTCCCGAAGGCTATTTAGCGCCCTGTAAAGACTGCCATCGGGATGCGGATTGGGGTTACTTCGACAAAGAAGACTTACACCCAGGCTACGGCCCCTCCATTTGGGGAGGCCGCAGTCGGGAAGAGTAATCCGGAAGAATAGACCGGAAGAACAAGAGTTAGGAACCCTCAGTTTAAGCCAGGGTAGAGACTACTCCCAGGTCCCAGGCGAATCTAACGGGTGGTCACCATCAACTGCTTAGCTTCTTCCTCCGGCTCATAAGTCGGATCCAGGCAGATAATGTTCAGCTTTCCACCCTCCAAGGCCGGCGGCGGAATTGGGTTGTTAGACAGACACACCTGCCCATCCGCCATAAACGTCATGTCGCGCGTATAAGTACCGGACAGCGGTACCGGATACACCACCCAGCGCTCTTCGGCAGGAATGAAACGGAAAATACGATCTGTCATATTTTCGTTCAGCCAAATGTCCTGGGTGTGCGGATGTACACCCAAGGCATAAGGTGCTGGACGTACGCCTTCGGCAAAGCCGGGCATGTCGTAAATGGTGGCGTCGAAACCTTCAGATACGTCCACGCGCATCAGTTGACCTTCAGAGTAGCCGGCCACCCAAAGGATGCCGTCTTTATCGAAACGCATGCGGCGCGGGCCACGCATGGGGGTGTCATACTCGGTGACTTCCAAGGTCTCCGCATCCACCCAGCCGATCTTGTCGGCAAACAGGCGCCCATACCACATGCGATCGTCTACCGGGCTGATGTCGATGCCGTAGGGCTGCGTGCCCCCGGAAATACCACCGGACTTAGCCGGCGGCAGATCCACAATGTCGAAAGTGCCTTGTTCTGCCTTGAGGCGCCCTACTTTCTCGGAACCCGCCAAGGTAAACCAGATGTAGCCTTTCTGGTCTACGCGGATGGTATGCGGATAGTAGGCTTTTTCCTCGCGCGGAATTATGTGCGAGGCTTCCCAGGTATTGGTGTCTGGGTCAAATACACCAATGCTGTGGGTGCCGGTGTTGGTGACGTAGTATTTGCCGTCTTTGCCAAGGTCTAAGGAATGGGGTCCATGCCGGTGGCCCGGTTCAAACTCGCCGTACACCTCCGCCTTGGGCACATCCTTGTGGTACTTGGCCGCATCCCCACCGGTTTGCACAAAGTACTGCGATTCGCGCGAGATGGGATCGGTGACAACAATGTGGTCTAACGCCTGGTCCACGGTGTAG
The DNA here is from genome assembly GCA_028281005.1 of Pseudomonadales bacterium. Taxonomy (GTDB): domain Bacteria; phylum Pseudomonadota; class Gammaproteobacteria; order Pseudomonadales; family Azotimanducaceae; genus UBA4421. Next base: position 32,069 of record JANQKS010000040.1, on the reverse strand, counting down.
ATCAGCCCGTTCGGGTGCACGATGGAATCATGCGGGACGAAGGCGCGGTCTAACATGTACTCATAAATTTTGGCGGTCTGCAGTTCCGCGTGGATGGGGAACTCAGGCCGATAATCTATGGGTTTGCCGTCAAACCCTTCGGCCAGGATCACCGAGCGGCGGTCGCGTAACGCCTCGTCAAAGTTACCCACCATGCGATGCATACGCTGTATGGTCACCGCCCAAGATTCCGGGGTGCGCGATAGACGGGTAAATGGGTTACCCATCTGGTGGCAGCTCAAACAGTCCCGTTGAAACTGGTAGGCGTTGAAGTCTTTGTCGTCGCCGTCTTCAAAAGGCAGGCTGTAGAAGTGGTAGGCCGCGGGCAACGAATCGGATATTTCTTTATCCGTCGTCATTTTCTGCATGACCAGATCTTCCCGCGTGGTGGCAGTGCCGCCGAGTTCAACGGTGGCATGGACATCGCGGAAGTAAGGCGTGCGTGCGCGCAACGCCAAAGTCCCTTCCATACGGGTAACCAGAGTGTACACCCCTTGTGGGTCGGTGTAGACCGATTCAGCGATGTTTTTAGCGTCGTCACTGACGCGGATTAATACCCCTTCCATGGGTTCGCCGGCGGCGTCTTTGACCGTGCCGGTCAAGGTGGCGGCATGAGCGCCTACTGCACCTATTGCAGCTAGGGCAATAACGGCGCCTTGCAGCGACGCCATACACTTAACGAATCGAGACATAATCTCCCCCCTCTTGGAACAATTAGACTCTAACTGGTCAGTCTAAACCCTACCATAGGTGCTATTCCAGCGGCACCAGCTTGCGTACCCACCCATCTGCCTTGGTCAGTAAATACAGCTCGCCCAGCGCATCTTGCCCCAGTCGCAAGTCCACACGCCGCCCCTGCATGTATGAATTGGCCATGCTGGCCACAGCCTGTAGCGCACGCTCCTGTCCGGCAAAGGACAAACGCAGTTCCTTTATGTCCTGGTAGACGCCGGGTGTGACCTCGTCGGCATCGATGTAGAAAATGCGTCCGTTAACGATATCAGCAAACACGTACTTGCCGAGCAGCTGTGGGATCTTGTTGCCTTCGTAGAAAAAGCCGCTGCCGATGGCGTGGCCTTCATCATGATCGTACTGCGCTATCGGATAGACAAACTCATCCTCTGACGCGGCCAGACTGAATACCTCACCTGGTTGTCCGCCGCCAACGGCAAAACCGGTGGCAAAACCACCTTCACGCAGCCGCCAACCATAGTTGGCGCCCGCCACACCCAGATTCACTTCTTCCACCATATTCTGGCCAATGTCATTGATGAACATACGCCCACGCGAATCCCAGGAAAAATGTTGCGCATGACGCAACCCACTGACCCAGATCTCCGGCGCAATACCTTCCGCTTCCCGCCCGACAAAGGGATTGTCCGCCGGAATACCATACTGTTTGACGTGTCCATCCGCCGCCGCGTCCCCAGAACTTCTGGTGGCCAGGGTTTTGATGCGTAAGATCGCACCCAGCGGCGCGGCGAGGGACTGACTGTAGTCGCGTGGATCGTTGGCCGCGCCGCCGTCCCCTAGCGCGACGTACAGCACGCCATAATCAGCGCTGCCCACTTCCGCAATGGGGTTAAATGCAATGGTGCCGATGTTGTGGTTGGGGGCAAACTGCCCAACCCGGAAGATTTCGCGACTGCTGCCTTCAAACTCACGGCCGCGCGGATTAAACGCTGTCCATTCGCGTATCACACTGACATGACTGCCGGCGTCATCATTTAAGTATCCAGACGTGTCCGCCTGCGCGACTGCGCTGTAGGCCGTATAAAACTTACCGAACCCCGGCTTGCCGATGCTGGTAAATTCCGGATGAAAGGCGACGCTGGCCACACCCATCTCATTAGGAAACTGAGAATCATCAAAGCCAACATCTTGGGTGCGTAAATCTAAATACTGCACCGGCGCTTGGCCTTGATCGTCCGTGAGATACAACACACCGCGGGTATCGTTAATCATCAGGGTGCCGTGGGTATTGCCAAACGGAATGAGGTACTGAATGCGGGCCCAGGCGTCGTTCACCATGGTGGTGCCGGAGTCTTGGGTTTGTGGCAGGCGCATAAACTCTTCAACGCCAACAACAATGTCACCCGGTTGGATTTTGGCGGGTATCGGGTCGCTGAGCGGTCCACTCGGTGACTGCATCGCACTTGTGGTGCAACCAATGAGTAACATCGTTGCTAAGGTCAACAACGTTCCGGGCAGGAGTAATGGTCTTACCAGTGTGTGCATATTTAGAACCATATTTTAACTAATCCACAATGGCAGCCTGCACCATGTCAGCTACCTTCTGATGCCGTTCCGTCGAGCGAGATTCTTCCAACAACCCTGTTGAGAGGAACGCAACAAACAGATCTTGCTGCGGGTCGATATGAAAACAAGTCGACCCCGCGCCGACGCCGCCAAAGGTATTAGGGCTGGCAAGGGAGCCAAACGGCGTCGGGAACACACCTTCGCCGCGCAAGAAAAAGCCTAAGCCGAGGTTGGCCGGGAACACCGGCCAATTCCGTGCCTCCACACAATAGTTCCAGATGTCGTTAGGCATATCGCCGGTGTAGTTTTGCGTTGCGGTGTAGATCATCGCCGGCGACAAGATAGATGCGCCGTTCAGCGTACCGCCGTTGCGCAACATTTCCGCAAACCGGGCAAAGTCCGCAATGGTGGTGACATAACCCCCCGCGGGCATTTCGGACTCAGGGGTCAGGCGCTGCTCAGTACCTTCCAACATGGCCGGATCAAGCAACCCGGGCGAGCGGTCGGTGACCACCACCGGACAGATTCGCTCCCTCAGCCGATCCGGCAGGCCCAGCGCGGTATCGTGCATCCCTAACGGGATGAAAATTTCATCTTGCATAATCTGCCGAAACGGCCGTGTACCCCCATCAACACGGCGCACCATCTCCGCCATCAGCGCATGCGCGGTGGTGATGGAATACCTTACCGCTTCGCTGGGCAACGTCTCCGGGGGTGTCTGACAAATCGAAGCGACGTATTTTTCCTGATCATAAAGATCCGCCGGGTTTGCCATGGGTGCAAACGGCAGGATACCGCTGGTGTGGGTCAACAAGTGTCCCAAGTTGATTTTGGCTTTGCCGTTAGCGGCAAATTCTTCAATGACTTCGGCCACCGGCTGGTGCAGCTGCAACAAACCCTTCTCCACATAGTGCAGCACCGCAGCCACGGTGAATTGTTTACCGGAAGAAAAAGTGACCAGCACGTCATCGGCGAGCAGCTTGCGTTGTTTGGAGCGATCCGCGTAGCCTTGAATGGAAGTTAGAGCTGTGCGCCCGTGGCGGCCGACAATAAGCGCGGCGCCGTCATACCAACCCGCCTCAATATCCGCGGCGATGTTGGCTTCAAGCGTTCCCAATCGCCGCACATCAAAACCCAGTTCGCTCGGGTCATCAACCGCCTGCAGTGGTTCGAATTGATCAGCTTCAGCCATGTTAACCCCCCGTAGTCAGTCTCCACCCTGCACGCTTGTCAATCTCGCTGTATGGAAACAATCACATAACCGCCGGAACGTTCGTCCGCTTCCATGCGCAACAAGCCGCGGTTGGCCGCTTCTTCGAGTAGCTCATTAAACGAGCGAAAACCGTAAGCGGTTTCGCTGAATCCGGGCCGGCGCCGCTTCAACGTTTGCTTCACCATCGAACCGAAGACACCGTCACCCCGCTCCATGATTAGAGCTTCCGCCGTGTCTAAAACCAAGTCGAGGCCTTCTTCCGACGCATCAACTTCGCTGCTGTTTTTTTTGTCCGCCTTGGCTGAACCAGCAGAACCGGATGCCTTCTTCTTTGGCGCCCTGCGCCGTTTTTTCTGCGTGGTGCTTTCCACCACCAGGTCATCGTAGAACAGGAACTCGTCGCAATTACTCATCAACAAGTCTGAGGTGCTGTTTTTTACGCCGACGCCAATCACCACCTTGGCATTTTCCCGCAGTTTGCTGACCAGGGGGGAGAAGTCCGAATCGCCGCTGATAATGACAAAAGTATCGATGTGATCTTTGGTGTAACAAAGGTCCAAGGCGTCCACCACCATCCGAATATCAGCTGAGTTTTTGCCCGATTGGCGAGTGTGAGGAATTTCAATGAGCTCAAACGCCGCCTCGTGCATGGCGGGTTTGTACTCCTTATAACGCTCCCAATCACAGTACGCTTTCTTGACCACCACGTTGCCTTTCACCAGCAGCCGTTCGAGGACCAGCGCGATATCAAACTTTGGGTATTTGGCGTCGCGCACACCGAGGGCAATGTTTTCGAAATCGCAAAACAATGCCAAATTGTTCTCGACGGTCGTGGCAGACATCGGCAAATTCCTAAGGTTTGGGAGAGATTGGGTGAGCGGCCACCATACACTTAAACGTGCGTGGTGCCGAGTTTTGTAGGGTTTGCCAAGACAGCGTATACCCTGCTAGAAACAGACAAACACAAGTTCGTGGTCATCCAAGAGGAGGGAGAAACCATGATCAAAGACCTGCTGCGCGTTTCATGCGCCGCTGTCCTACGCTGCCCTGCCACCAGCTGGGCCGTTGACGTCAACGACACATCCATGGCCGACGAAAATAACACCGAATGGCTTGCCCATCGCCGCACCTACAGTGAACAGCGCTTCGCGCTTCCACTTGGTGATCATGTTGGGATGAATCTTGTAGTGGCTCGCAAGCTCCGTGGTGGTGCCATCACCCCGGATCGCCGCCAATGCCACTTTCGATTTGAACTCGGGTGAATACTGTTTTCCCTTTGTCATCTCGATTGCCTCCTCAGGCTGACCGACTAGACCTTAACTCCTTGTTCAAATTCCTGGGACCACTTCTAGTTTGCAAGCCTGGGACCCGGTGGCACAGAAACAAGCTTGGGAGCTCCGCTTACCGGAGCCATGGAATCCCGGCACACTAACCACCGCCGGTAATCTGGTGTTTCAAGGCACGGCCAACGGCGACTTAGTGGCCTATAACGCAAGGGACGGTAGAGAACTGTGGCGTTTCCCGGCCGGTCTCGGCATCGCTGCGCCGCCCATCACCTATGAATTGGATGGCACACAGTACGTTTCGTTACTAGTGCTCAAACCACTTGAAAACTTAGGATCAGAGCTCGCCAGCTTATGACGCCCTGGAAGATGAACACCTCGAAGCCCTGCGTCACTTTATACGCCACCAGGCTAATCTGGCTTTGGAGAAATAGGGTTTAAACACAGCTTAGCGCCGGGAGGGAAGCGCGCCATTAGCGGATCGAATCCACCGACGCTTCCCAGTTTTGCCCGTCAAACGGCGCAATTTCAAGAAATTCAAAACCCGCGTCCAGGCAACGGGCATTCACGTCGTATCCATCCGGATGGGAGCGTGGCCGGCTGAAAGGGTGTATTCCGCAGGTGGTACAAAAGCGATGTTCAGCCACCTTGGTGTTGAACTGATAGGTCGCCAACGCTTCCTCACCTTGTAGCAGCTCAAAATCTTCGGCTGAGGCGATGAGATTGATCATGCCCTTCTTGGCGCACATAGAGCAGTTACAAGCGAGTGCGTGGGGCGTGTTGATACGCACACGGAAACGCACTCTGCCGCAGTGACAGCCGCCTTCGTACCATCTTTTCTGGGGTGTCTGGGGTGTCTGGGGCGCGTGGCCCGCATCAGGTGTTGTCATAGCGAATCTGAGGTCTCAATTCCCTTTAAAAACAGAAAACAGACCGCCAGATTAGCGCATGTAGGCAGCCCCGACACCACGCCCGCGCTCAGCGTTCTGCGCGGAGATCTGCTCATTCAACGTCCAATAGTCGTAAATGACGCCAATGAAACATAAACCGCCCGAAATCAGGTACAAGATGCCGGTGATGATTTTGCCCTGATAGAAGCGGTGAATACCGAAGATGCCAAGGAAGGTCAACAATACCCAGGCTGCTGTGTAATTTATGTCACCCTGCAGATACCGCCGGTCAGCGCTGCGTTCGAGACTGGGCATCAGGAATAAGTCGACAATCCAGCCAATGAAGAACAAACCCAGGGTGAAAAGATAGATCGTGCCGCTGACCGGGCGCCCAAAGTAAAAACGATGCGCGCCCAGGAAGCCAAAGATCCATAGAACATAGCCAACCAGCAGACTATGGGTATCGTTGTTTCTGCTCATACCATTATTGTCGCACTACGAGCCCAAAAAGTTCTCCATAAATCCAAATGGGGTCAGCGGACCGGACCGGATCGACAACGCACCGCCAAATCCGGTGGGGTCTAAAATGCCGTCGTTAGGGCTCATTGTGGACATCCAAGTTGAGGTACTACTGCCGCCGCTGACACGGCTCAGATCGCTGAGTTCAAGCACGCTGGGCTGTGTGTGGGAGTCTCGGCTCTTGGGTTTTTGGGTCTGAAACGGCTGCATCGCGCGCCTCCATATGTAATCTAAGGGTTTGTCAGCGTACGGCGCCCGCAGCGTGGACAACAGCAGAGACGCACGCTCTTGCGCTACCGACATGCTCCCGACGTTAGGTCAGAACAGGAGTCATCGGGTCCCAAATGTCACGTGACCGAGCCCCCTCGAACCGCTACTCTGATCAGCCGTACAATCCGCGATCCGGCTATATAGTCCGGCCGTACAATGCCGACCGCTTACGACCACTTAGAGGACCAAGCTGTTATGAATTTCCCAGCTGCTGAAATGATTGCCACCAACGACATCGAGTTAGAAGTGTTTCAGGCTGGCAGTGGCAAACCCTTGGTGTTATGCCACGGCTGGCCTGAACATGCCTATTCCTGGCGTCATCAGATTCAGCCGCTGGTGGATGCCGGCTACCACGTCATTGCGCCTAACCAACGCGGCTACGGCCACTCTTCCCGTCCGGCGGCAGTCACCGACTATGACATCACCCACCTCACCAGCGATCTGGCCGGACTGTTGGATCACTTCGGTTACCACGACGCAGTATTTGTCGGCCACGACTGGGGTGCCATTGTGGTGTGGAACATGGCCATGATGCAGCGCGAACGGGTCAGCGGCGTCATCAACTTGAGCGTACCCTTCATGGACCGCGGCACCAGCGAATGGGTGGGCTTCTGGGAATCTCAGTTGGGCGGCGATTTCTACATCGTACACTTCAACCGCCAGCCCGGCGTGGCTGACGCAGCGTTTGACAACAATCGCGAACGTTTCCTGCGCAACATCTATCGCACCAAACAGTGGCTGGCGCCCCCGGCAGAATTACCGGTCGGGATGCCCTTGATCGCCATTGCCGAGGCCGACGACGTACCCGGCGAGATGTTTATGAGTGATGCTGAACTGCAAGTCTTTAGCGATGCTTTTGCGCATTCGGGTTTCACCGGTGGCATAAACTGGTACCGGAACTTCTCCCGCAACTGGGAGGTCATAGGCGAATACGAGCAACACATCTATCAACCTACGCTTATGATTCACGGTCAATACGATATGGTACCGGCCTCACCGACCTTGGATCAGGTAGTGGATGATCTCCGTGTTGTGCAATTCCCTTGCGGGCACTGGATTCAACAAGAGTGCCCCGAAGAGACCAACAACGCCATGTTGCAGTGGCTGAAGGAGAAATATCCAGCATGACAACTACGTCGTCCGTATCCATTAAAGGTTTACATCACGCCGCTTATCGTTGCGCAAACAGTGAAGACACCCGCGCGTTTTACGAAGACTTCTTAGAGTTACCCCTGGTCGAGGCGCTCCCCATCGGCACCACCGCCACCGGCCGCGCCGCAGATGTATTACATACCTTTTATCAGATGGACAACGGTGGTTGTCTGGCTTTTTTTGAAGAACCTGCCGAGCCGTTTGACTTCAAAACCCAGCGTGATTTTGACCTGCACATCGCCTTAGAGGTCGATCAGGACACGCTGCACCGCATGTTTGAGAAAGGTAAAGCCGCTGGCATCGAAACCCGCGGTGTTAGTGATCATGGTTTTATCCATTCCATCTACTTCAGAGACCCGAACGGCTACGTGGTGGAACTGGCTGCCCCGGTACCCGGCGTAGCAGGTAATGGGTTCGATCCCGAGCGCGCCAAACAACAATTAGCGCAGTGGAATGCTAACTCAGAAGCGCGGCACGGGTAGCACCCACCAGCGCCTGCATCACTATAACGGTGGCATAAGCCATGGTTTCTCCCGTGAACCTATTGGTTGATCAGTCTGATCAATCAGTCTGGTTTTCTGTCCGGCTAGCCTGTCAGCTCGCGATTTTACTCTTGGCTAGACAGTGATCAGTCTTGTGATTGCGGCGGAATCATAAACGACGCCGTGGCTTCGGCAACCACAAAGTCGTCAGCCGCACGCATGACTTTCCCTGCCATCAGCGCCAGGCGGCCTTTACGTTTGATACACCTGCCTTCCAGGCGTACCGGGGTCCCCACCGGGAGTTCAGATCGGTATCGAATCTCCGCCTTGGCGGTAAAACACTGTTGCCCCTGCAGCCAGATCCAGTTCGCCATGACGTCGTCCAGCAGACTGAAGACAATCCCGCCGTGGGTCACCTGGTCGTAACCCATGTGCTGCGCTTGCGGCGTAAACTCCCCGCGACAGACGTCGCCATCCAAGCGAAAAGTCACGCCTAAGCCGATGGGATTACCGGGACCACAGACAAAACAGTGGTTGCTGCCGGATTGCAACATAGCAGCACGCCGTGCCGCATGGTCTGCAGAATTCACTTCGTCTGTAGAGTTCGCTTCGTCTGTAGCGTTCGCTTCGCTCATGGTTCAGATCAAAACTGTCGGATCGGTTATCATGCATGTTTTCGTTCAAACAAGCATCAGTGTTCACACTGCCTCAAATCAGACAGGCCTTGGCTCGGCACACGCCGACCTTTGTCGCGCCAAAACCCAGCACCCGCCAGGCCGCGGTTGCGATCATCATGCGCGAACCACCTCGCGACACCGCCGGTGGCCCGCAAATGTTGTTTATTCAACGCGCCGTCAAAGAAGGTGACCCGTGGTCCGGACACATGGCTTTCCCCGGTGGCCACAAAGACCCGGTTGACGACTCGCTGCAAGCCGCCGCCATGCGCGAAACCTTGGAAGAAACTGGCCTGAGCCTCGAAGGCAGCGATTACCTCGGCGCCCTCGACCATCAACAAGCGCAACCACGTGGCCGCGTATTGGATATGTTGATTGCCCCCCATGTGTTTCAGATCAACGGCGATCCAACGTTTGCGCCTAATCACGAGGTGGCCGAAGTTGTCTGGGCGCCGCTGCAAGCGATGGCCAGCAATGCGCTGCACGATACGGAAACCAAACCCATGGCAGGCACCCCCACGGTATTTAACGGTTACCGCTTGGAACGCGGGCACTTTGTTTGGGGGCTCACTTACCGTATGTTGAAAACGTTTTTCACCACGCTGGACCCTAATTGGGTACCACCGCGAGAGCTCTAAGGCGCCTTAGGTTTCACGCAGTTAGGTTTTCGTAACTGGCGATGGCCAAACCCGCCGCCACGCTGGTGAAGGGATCGTGGGCCACCACTTTGCCGGGAAACCGCTCGTCGAGCATGGTCTTCACCGCTGGAATTAAACTGGAACCACCGGTACGCAGGACGATGTCGATGTCGTCGTAACTTAAGCCCGCTTGCTCCAGGGTGACATCCACCGCCTCGGCAACGTCGGCCAGCGGTTGTGCTATCAACGTCTCAAACTCGGCGCGTGACATCACCACATCCACATCAATTTCAGGGATGTCGAGGCGTGCTTGCGCTTGATTCGACAGTTCTGCCTTAAACTGCTTAATTTTGGCAAACAACAGGTAACTCAGATTCTGCTGGATGACGTCGCGCAAACGTTCAAATTTGCGTTTCGCCGTACCGCCCTGTTCGATACATTCCTGCACCGGCGTGGTGTATTTGTTCTGGTTAAGGGTGTAGGACACCGCCCAATTCAGCAAAAGGTCGGCATAGTCCTCAAACGGAAACTGCGTTTCGATGATCTCGCGGTCAAAACCTTTGCGCCGCCAGATTTCGCCCTTACCTAACAACGGAAACAGCAGTGCTTTGAACAACAACTGATCGAGATGATCACCGCCCAAGCCAATACCGTGGGTAGCCACTACATCAAAGTGCTGGTCACGGTGGCGCAGCACACAAAGGTCCAAGGTGCCGCCGCCAAAATCAACCGTCAGCAACGTCTCTCCTGCCGCTTGTGGATTGCTGTGCAAAAAACTCACTGCCGCGGCGATGGGTTCCGGATAAAACTTCTGTTCAAGCACACCGGCGTATTTATACGCCTCGCCTAAGCGGCTCAGCGCCAGCTGATTGCGGTGGGGGTCACGCCCCTCAAAGTTTACCGGGTGGCCGAGATGGCCGAAGCTCGCTTCCACAGTGCCGAGCTGTTGTTGCAACGCCTGACGCATACGCAACAGCAGCGGTGTGATCAGCGCCACCAGCCGAAACGGATGATCAAACACCATCAAACGCCGCACCCGTTCGTCCCCGAGCAAGCGTTTGGTGCCGCGGAACAAACGCCCGTGCAGACCACTGTCTGTCACCGCGGCGCCGTAGATCTTCTTCGTGGAAGTCTCCACTTCGTTGGTTTCACCTTCGCTGCCGTGTTCCACAAATTGGCTGTACTCGCCAATCACTTCTGGAATCATCTCCACGGTGCGGCCGGTGTTGTCAGCAATGTATTGATCAATGGCCGCTTGGCCGGTTTTGCTTTGCAACTCCATATCGATGTAGGTCGCCGAAGGCATGATCGGCCCGGACGTTTCCAACGGCACCAGCGTCAGTTCGGTACCGTCGAAAATTGCGGCGGCGGAATTGGTGGTACCAAAATCGATACCGACCCCAAGCTGTGGACGCGGTACCGCCATGCGCTAGGGCGCCTCTGGCACGCGCTGTACCAACACGTCCTGCCACGCGTCGATATCCCCAGGGCCATACGCCAGCCATTCCTGCAACACTTCCTGATTGTGTTCCCCAAGATGAGGCGCGCCGCCGCGCACGTGCGCCTGCAGGTGGGTGAAGTGGTAGGGGGATTGGGTGGTGGGGCGGGTGCCGCCGGCACGGTCATCCACTAGCGTGATCACCCCGCGCTCTACCACGCTGGGCAGCTGCAGCGCATCCGGCGTAGGACGCACATCACCCCAGGCAATATTCATTTTGTCGAGCGCCGCAATGACCGCTTCACGGTCGCGACAGGTTTCGGTAAAAAACTGATGCGCCGCCGCACGGCGTGCCTCGATTTTCTGCGCAAGCTCAGCGTCCGGGCTCAATCCATCTTGTAAGCCAAAGACTTCCTGCAAGCGTTTCCAAATGAAGCGAAACTCTCCGGCCAACATCAACGGTCCGCCTGCGGTGTCATGGACTTCATTCGGCAATGGACGCGACAGCCCGTCCATGGCATGGGACATACCGTCATTGGTGACCATGGTGGCGTCCACCATGGCAAGGTCAATATGTTCACCAACCCCGGTGCTATGCCGTGCATACAAAGCGGCCAACAAGGCCACCAACCCATGTAAGGCAGCGTTGGTATCAGCAATCGAGCAGGCCATTTCCGCCGGAAATGCGCTGCTGAGTTCTGCCTGGCGCTGCACCAGGCCGGTTTCCGCGTGCACTATGGGTGCATAGGCGGCCCGCCGGCTGTCCACATTGCCCGCGCCAAAGCCCGAAATAGAGAGCATGATCAAACGCGGATTCACCGCCGCCAACGTGGCATAGTCGAGACCTAACCTACCCATCACATCCGGGCGAAAGTTCTCGATCAAGACATCCGCCTGGGCCACCAGAGCTTTCACCAGCTCTTTACCTCGCGGCTGGCTTAAATCCACCGACACATTACGTTTACCGGCATTTTGTTGGGTGAAGTAGCCGGAAATGCCGGCAATCTTGCGCCCCCACAGGCGGGTCACGTCGCCCTCCGGCGGCTCGAGCTTAACCACGTCAGCACCTAGGTCACACAGCATGCGGCCGGCGAAAGGTCCAGCCAGGACCCGTGACATGTCCAACACTCTGACACCCGTTAAGGGTGAAGTAGCAGCGTCTGCGTTTGATGAAGTCATGCCTTACCCCTTCACTTCATAATTTGCGATATACGCCGGCAGCGCCACGTCTTCACGCAGATCCGCGGCCGGTTGGGGCGCATCTTTGTGGGTGGACAACGGTATGACACCGGCCCAAACGTCGCTGGCTAAATCTGCTTCATCGTCGATCGGGTCACCTGCACGCACCTTGGCCACCATTTCTTGCAGCGACACCCGCACCACCATGGTGGCGGCTAGCTCCTGAGCGGTAGGCTCGCGCACCGCTTGCTCATGCCCGGGCACCAGCTTGGCGACAAACTCATCCAAGGCCGCACGGTGCTGCTGCCCCTCAACCAGTTCACCTTTGCCGTACAAGGTGACCGAGCGATAATTTAACGAACAGTGGAAACCGCTGCGCGCCACCACCACGCCGTCCACCAACATCACCGAAACACTGACCTCTCCACCAGCCGCCATGTGCCGCAACAGAGCGCTTTGACGATTGCCGTGGAGGTATAGGTGGGTGGCATCACAGAAGAACAGCGTCGCAATTTGCCGGGGTTCGCCGTTGTGCACGTACGCTACAGTGCAGACCTGTTGTGCTTGTAGAATATCGCGCATCACGGCTGGATCGTATTCAGCACGACGCGCGTTGCGCTTGAGCGTGGCACGCTCGGACATGGGTTGCATATCAACTCCCAAATGACAGGGTGGGACAACAGTGAGTAAGCCTACGGACCTCGGCAAGTACCGTAAAGCCAAGCGTAAGGAAACTGCCGCAGGGAAGACTTTATGCCAGCGTGGTTTTCACAAATGGCAGTTTGACGGACGCAAACAGTTCGACGTGAAACTTGGCAAACTCATCAGCGTGGAGCGCTGTACCCGCTGTGGCGCCACCCGCAACCATATTGCATGAGGGCGACACGGTGAGCCCGTTACGCGGTGGCTAACTCAGCCAAGGGAGTAATGTCGCAGCCTACGCCGGTACCGCCAAGGCCACAGTAACCGTTCGGCACCTTGGCCAAATACTGCTGGTGGAAATGTTCCGCGTAGTAGAACTCCGGCGCTGGACCAATTTCAGTGGTGATTTCGCCATATCCCACTGCCACCAGGGCCATTTGAAACTGTTTGCGCGTGGCTTCGACCGCAGCCGCTTGAGTATCATCATAGGTATAAATGGCAGAGCGGTACTGGGTGCCGATATCGTTACCCTGGCGCATGCCTTGGGTCGGATCATGGCCTTCCCAAAACGACTTCAACAATTCTAAGAACGACACCTCGGCGGGGTTGTAAACCACCAGCACCGTTTCGCTGTGGCCAGTCATGCCGCTGCACACTTCTTCGTAGCTGGGGTTGGGTGTGTAACCGCCGGAGTAGCCAACGGCGGTGGTGAACACGCCGGGCATCTGCCAGAAGCGACGCTCCGCACCCCAGAAGCAGCCCATGCCAAACTGCACTTGTTGCATACCTTCGGGAAAGGGCGGTTGCAGGGGATTACCATTGACAAAGTGCTGCGGCGGTACCGGCATGACCTGTTGACGGCCCGGCAAGGCTTGCTCTGCGGTGGGTAGACTGAGTTTTGCACCAAACGCCATGGGATACTCCTTCCTTAGATACAGGACAAACATACAGGACAAACATACAGGACAAACATACAGGACAAACAGGTTTCAAATGCGGGGTTACATCCCGCCTTTCACCAAGGCTAAATGATCGTCCTGAATATCAACCCTAGGTAGACCTCAAAAGGCGCAGTTTATCACCAGCAGTTGCCAAAATAATCACACAACAAACCGGTCTGTTCGTGGTCCAAGCCTTTGTTCACAGTCACCACATTGGATGCTATAACACGCTCATGCGAATTTTTTTCCTTCTGTGCCTGCTCACATTCGGGTGGGGGTGCCAAGTTGCACCTGGCACAAGCCCCGTCGCCAATCTAGAAGCCACATCACATCAACGCCTGGATAGCGCCAGGATTGCAGAGTTGGATGCCCAACGCGAAGCTTTTTTAGCAGCGCCGGATCTTGCCGAACGGTTACGGCGCCTGTTAGAGCTTGAGCAGCAAGCCCTGCAGTTAGCCGTGGACGAACCGTTGAAACTGGGCAGCATCGGCTCCGCCATTCTTGACGTGTTCCCAAGCAGTCAAACCGGGCACTACGTCATGAGCCGCTTCTATGCCCATGTTGAATCCCTCGATGCCAAAGCGACCCACGACGCGGCGCTTGCACAGATACAGGCCTACATGCGCAGCGGTGCAGCCAGCGGCACGGCAGCGGCGCCTTATAAAATCATGACCACCTACGATGCCCACGCGTATGCCCGCAGCCAAGGCAAACAGCCGGTGGGTTCGATGTACCGCGTGACCGATATGTCTTCCATGCACCTGTTGCTGGTCAGCAAGCCGGAAAGTGCCGGGCTGCAATCCAGCCACTTCGACCTCAGCCATCTGGTGCGCGCGGTGGAAAGTAACAACGCCTCGGATCCACATGCTTGGCGCTTGCTGCAAGTGCTGGCGGCGCGTATGGATTCCGCCGCGCAAACCACCATTGGCCGCATGATGATGGGCAGCCAGCGCTACGACGATGCGGTGAGCTGGTTTAAGGTAGCGGCCCGCTCCGGCAACGTGTTGGCCAACATCTCCTTAGCGCGCCTTTACCTGCGCCAGGCAGACGGCAAAGACAACGAAGAAGACCAGCAGGAGCATCAAGAGTTGCTCGACCTGGTGATGGAAAACTACCTACACGCCATCGCCATGGGTTCCACCGAAGCCATGTATACGTTGGCCAATCTGTACATCAACGACTACTACGGCGAAGAGAACCGCAGCGCCGCCGTACCGCTGCTGCGCCAAGCCGGTGAGCTGGGTCACCCCGAGTCGCTGCTGTACATGGGTTACCTGCACAATACCGGGCGCGAAGTCCCCCAAGACCCGGCCAAGGCGGCCCAATACTTTGCCCGCGCCGCCGCGCTGAACAACACTCAGGCCATTCTGAGTTACGGTCGTTTCCTCTCTGCCCAGCGCGACGATGTCAGCAAAGAAACCGGCGCCATCCATGAATGGTTGGAAGGCCTGGCAGACGATGCGGAAGCAGAAGCCATGGTGATTCTCGGCAACCTCCACGCCCGCGGCATTGCAACGCCGGCCTCCAACAGGGACGCTGTGCGCTGGTACAAAAAAGCCGTCAAAGCCGCCCCCGAAGACGCCGAAATCATCAACGAGGTGGCTTGGACATTGACGGTGTCCGACGTCGAAGGTTTACAACGCACTAACTTCGCCCGACGCATCATGGATACGCTCATGGAAACCAGCGAAGATGCCCGCCAGCGGCCCGAGTACCTGGACACCTGGGCTGCTACCTATGCCGCCAGCGGCGACTTCGAACGCGCCATCTCATTGCAGGAGCGCGCCATTGAAGTGGCCACGGAGCAGCAGCGTGAAGACGTGCTCGAAATCCTGCAAGGCCACCTGGAACTGTTTAAAGCCGGTGCCACCATTACCGAACAAGCGCCCTAGCGGCCAACTGCGTGAGTCGCATGCGCGCAACGCCGCGCAACAGCTGCTGCTGCGGGGTACGCCCCTATTGGACGTGCGCGCGCCTTTAGAGTTTGCCCAGGGTGCTGTCCCCAACAGCACCAATCTGCCGATATTAAACGACCAAGAGCGTGCCCAAGTTGGCACCACCTACAAACATTCAGGCAGTGCGGCAGCAGCGGCGTTAGGGCACAAACTGGTGAGCGGTACAGTGAAAGCAGAACGCATCGACGCATGGTTGCAATTTCTCACCGCACACCCAAGTGCGCGCATCCTGTGTTGGCGCGGTGGCCAGCGTTCGGCGTTGGCGCAACAATGGTTGGGCACCCAAGGCTGCGATGTAGAACGTGTCCCCGGCGGCTATAAGGCCCTGCGTCGAGCTTGTTTAGAGACTCTGGACACTGCGCCCGGTGAGGGTAAACGATGGTGGGTGGTCGCCGGGCGTACCGGGGTGCAAAAGACGGTGCTGATCGAGCGGCTCAACAATAGCATCAACTTGGAGAAGTTAGCCCGCCATCGCGGTTCCGCCTTCGGTGCGCACGTAGAGCCCCAACCCTACCCCGCCAGCTTTGAAAACAGCTTGGCTTGCGCCTACCTCCAACATCAACAGGACGTGTTGGTGTTGGAAGATGAAAGCCGCACCATTGGCCGTTTGGCCTTGCCCGCCAGCTGGCACGTGTGTATGCAACAAGCGCCCCTGGTTTTGCTTGAGGCCAGCCCGCAGGAGCGGGTGCAACACATCGTCGAGGAGTACGTCAGCGAACCCCTCGCGGCGGGCGAACCTGCACACGCACTTGAGCAGCGTTATGCCGACAGCCTGCAACGTATCTCGCGTCGCTTAGGCGGGGTGCTGTACGCCGAGATTAATAGCCTGCTCAACGCCGCATTTAACGGCCAAGGTTCGCATGAAGCCTGGGTAGCGTGCTTGCTTGAGGGATACTACGACCCGATGTACGACTATCAGTTGAGCCGCAAAGAGGAGCGCATCCGCTTTCGCGGCAGCATGCGGGCGGTCGAAGACTATTTGGCAGAGTTGGCGCAGCCTCAGTGATCGTGCCCATGCAGACGTTCGGCGTATTGCGCTTCACGTTCGCGCAAGCGCGCTTCGCTCACCAGGCCTTTGGCGGCGAGCAAATCGTTTAAAGCCTGCTGAAAGTGATCGTAATAGTGATACGGATCGGTATCCTCGGCGCTGCGGTCCCACTGACCAATCACACGGATGAGACTGGCTTGAAACTCAGACCATTCGAACAGGCCCGCCTCATGTAACGCCACCGCCATGCCGAACACCCGGCTTTGCCAGGGCTGTTCAAACAGCACCTCACCATTGGCCATGGGCGGCTGCAGGTTTTCGTCTAAGGCGGTGCTGATATCGTTCATTGATGGTTTATCTTGCAAAGCTCGACTGGTTCAAGCCAGCACTTCCACACCAATCATGCTGTCGCGGGTCACCCGCTCGGCCAAGGTGCCAACATCCGCGGAGCGCCAGGCTGGCGGCATCTGCGGCAGCACCATGTAACGCACCTCCGCAGAAGAATCCCATACCCGTATGGTCTTATCGGTAGGCACATCAGTACCAAACTCCGAAAGCACCGCGCGAGGCTCACGCACCACGCGCGAACGGTAGGCGGGATCTTTGTACCATTTTGGCGGCAGGCCAAGCACGGCCCAGGGGTAACAGGAACACAGCGTACATACCACCATGTTGTGCACGGTATCGGTGTTTTCCACCACCACCAATTTGTCCACCTGGCCGCCTTCGAAGTCGTATTCGGCGATGGCGGCGCTGCCGTCCGCCAGCAAGCGCTGCTTAAAGTCCGGCTCGGTCCATGCGCGCGCCACCAACTGCGCCCCACGCATGGGGCCGATACGTTCGTTGTAACGTTCGATAACGTCGTCGACGACGGCAGGGTCCAGCAACCCTTTTTCGATAAGGAGACTTTCCAGCGCTTCAGCGCGCAAGGCGGCAGGCGATGATGACATGGGTGAGACCTATAAGTGTCGGAGATTCCAGTTAAGTAGGGGTTATCCCTTCAGCAAGTAGGGTTCGAACAAGTCTAAGCACACTTCGAGACCGCTGTCTCCGCCGCTCCCCCACAAGTCTGCTCCGCTAAAGGCGACGGTGTACAAATGTTGCGGTTGTTCACCCTGCCCATGCGCGTTGCTGTCCGGATAAACCCAAGCACCGTGCCACGCCACAATTTTGCCCGGAGCACCACGGGCGTATGCGGGTAACCGGGTATGGCCTGGGACTGACGTGGTGATGGTACGCACCGTCTCATCCACCGCAAACCGCGGCGCTTGCTCAACATCGCGGTGCGCACTGGGCGGCATATCTTCAGACGCTTGCGCGTTGGCAGCCGCGGCTTCTGCGGGGAACACATCAGGCTGCGGATTGGGACGGGCGGCAATTCTGCCGTCTGCTGCTGCCCCCAATGTGATGGCACGCTCGTTGATGTCCGCTTGGCTAACGCGGTCCGCTTCCACCAATAACGTTTCCAAACCACCTAGCCAGCGGCCATAGTAGCCATCATTAAGATAGCTGACCGGATCAATGCGCTCTATGGCATGACGAAAGTGATCAGCGTTATGGGCCACACCGCTGAAAAACAACGAGTTGACCATGGTAAATACCGCCCCCTGCCAGCGTTCGGGGAATGCCACCTCATCGGCTTCGGTCTGCACCTTTCCGAAACCGTGTTTACCGCCCAGGTCATGAATGCCGTCCATCTGCGCCTCCCGCTAAATCCAACAGTGTCGGCACGCCATCGCCACCGGCATCAAAATCCATCACAAAGCGGTGATGTCCGCTTTGCACCTGCTGCTCAATGCCGTCCGGCATGGTGACCAGGGCGCGGCAGCCAGGAGGGATCAGCAACTCAAGCTCAAATCCCTGTTCCTTAATCCACCACTTAACATCATATTGGCCGTACAACGTTTGCACGCTGGCTTCCACAAAGCGCACCGGGGAACCTGCAAGAAACTGCGCCCCAAACGGCGGCATCGGGCGGATGCGTACGCTGCGGCAGCCGTTCATATTGACCGAATAGTCTTCGTGTAGGCGCAAACCGATGAGGGATTCCAACAACCATTCCCACACGCCGACGTTGGCAATGTCAAACTCATCCGTGTTGCGGCCAATACAGCCAGGCCGCTGTTCGATGCCGGCCAACCAACTCGGAGCACTGGTTTGCAGCAGCACCATATAAGCCATGTCCAAGCGGCCGGCGTCGGTCAACACAGGCAACACTGTGTGTACGAGGATGGGGGCTGCATCGATGTGGTAGTTCTGCTGTTGCAGCAGCTCCACCAAACGCGTTTGCGCAGTGGTTACTTCATCGGCGTCTAACATCTGGTGATACAACGCCGCTAAGCACACCGACTGACAGTCACCCAATAGATGACCGTCTTGACTTAAGTAACGGCGGCGGAAGGCTTTGCGGACCTCTTCGGCCAAACTTTCCAGCAGTTCATAGTCGCCCAGATGCCCCAGCACGCCGGCGATGCGCGCAGTGGTTCGCAACACCCCATGCATGCAACAGGTGGCCACCAGCTCACACCACTGCACATCGCCGTACAAACGTTGCGCGGCGGCGCGGCGGATCAACTCGGGGTGGGCGTGTTTGTAGCTGAGCGCAGCAACCCGCAGCTCGCCATAACATTCGCGCAACAGCTCAATGTCGTTCTGATAGCGGTACAACGACCATAAGGTTCGCACCAAGGTTTCAAAACGCGCAAACTCATCAGTTTCACCGTCTACGCGCGACAGTGCCGGAACCGTTTGCGAAGACAGCTCGTCACCACCGAGCCGTAAGCCGGCATCTTGGTGCAAGGCAAAACGTAAATCCGCGACCCACTTACCCACCAACCCACGTGTATGTGCTTGTTGCGCATAGAACGGCACCCAGGTGGCGGCATACGCTGCGTCGGGTAAACGTTCCGCCGGCGCCAAACCTTTCATCGGCACCGATTGGGCCACGTTCTGTAGGCTGCTCTGCACCGCCGCAAACAAGTGATTTAAGCTGCTGTGATCAGAGTTAAACAGCAGGCTGGGAGACTCCGAATTGATCAAACGCAGGGCTTGCACTTCATCCAGTTTGGTGGCGCCGCCGGTATATTCGATGCGCAGATAACGAAAACTGTGCAGCGCAAAATGGCCAATAAAACGTTCCCCTTGATCAGCACCGCTAGCGGTGTAGGTGTCTTGCGTGGCGGAAACGAAGCCAGCATCAAGCGCATAACTGAGGACAATATCGTCCGCCGCGGCGCTGTTGATGGCGACCTGAACCCGACCCACAATGGCTTCGCCAAAATCGTATATGTTGGTGAAGCGGTGGGCGTTACGCAGCGTGCGCGGATAATCCACCGGGCGCAGAATCTGCCGTGCAGAAAACCCGGCATAGGGCTGTGACAATAAACTGATGGATTGCTGCGGCAGCAATTCCACCGGCGACCAGCCCACAGTCTCCGTCCCCGCTTCGCTCCAGCCGTCCAGATATTGGCGTGCATCCAGATGTTCACCGGTGTTGACATCCGCGGCCAGCACCCAACTTGGACACCACAGCCACTGAGCATCACTGGTCAACCGGGCGCGCGCCCCGGAAGCGAGCGTGATGTCGAGCTGCAGCAGTAACTGCGGCCGATCACCGTAGTTGGCCCGGCCCACGTCCGCCAGAGCACCGGCGTAGTAGCCGTCGGCCAACAGCAGGCCTATACAATTTGGCTCCGCCTTCAGCAGATGCGCCACTTCAAAAGATTGGTAATACGCTTGGCCGGAAAAATCACTCCAACAAGCGTTACAGTCCGCGCCCGGTACGGTGCGGCCGTTTATTTGCACGCGATAATCACCCAAGGCGCAAATAAACAGGCTGGCGCTCACCACAGGTTCGGTAAGCACAAATTCTCGTCGCATGGCCACCGCATGCACACCGCGAGAGCGGCTACCGCGCAGGCGTGAGGTCATCCATTGGCCCTGCCAGTCGGCAACATCTGCCAGGCCCACCTGGAAAGTGGCCGCCTCACTCCATGGGCTGGCAAGGCCGTCACTGTCGAAGGTGCGTACTTTCCACCACACCCGTTGGCCGGAGGCTAAGGTGGTGGCCCCGAAAGCAACGTGGCTGCTACGATCAGATTCGACCCGGCCGCTGTGCCAGACATCAGCGTGGTCAGCCGCCAGTTTATCGCTGCTGGAGGCGGCCATAATTTCATAAGCGGCTTGTAGTTCGGCAGGGCGCGGGTCATTGATCCACCAGGACAAACGCGGCGGCTGGCGGGTTACCCCAAGCGGGTTGCTGGCAAACTCGCAACGCAGACGAAATGGCGCGCCAGACATGCTCGCGGTAGATCCCTTAGACAATCAAGAAGTAAGACAAGTGTGCGCCAGGCGCAAGCCGCGCGCAAGCTGAGACAAATCTACGCAGCCTGCAGAAATCGCCGCAGGTGCTCCAGCACCGCAGCGGGTTGGTCGTGATAGGTCCAATGACCCGCGTCAGCCAACTCAACCAACTCCGCCGCGGCCAGATATTGCATGGTGTCGTCATGGCCAATGCGATGTTCCAGGCCATTGTCGGCGGTGATCACCAGGGTGGCACAGGCAATCCGTCGCCACAGCGCTATGATGTCCTCCTGGCCAATGCTGCCCGGCATAAAGTTAAACGTGTAGTTGTCGTACTTCCAACTGTAGGTACCGTCTTCGTTTTGGTTCGAACCATGCACAGTCAGATGCAGGGCTTGCGCATCGCTTAGCTGAGGATTGGCTTGCTGCATGCGGTGGTAAGCCTCGCTTAAATCGGCATAGCCGCGCGGCTGGCGCGCCGCCAACGCACGGGTGCCTTCAATCCACTCGCGGATGTGGGTATGGGCCGGTACCGCCGGTGCTTCTGCGTTCCATAAACCAATCGCTTCGATTAACACCAGGCGACTCACCAGTTCCGGATACACACCGGCGAACAATGCCGCAATGGCCCCGCCGAGGCTGTGGCCCACCAACACCACCGGCCCTAAATCCGCCTGCACGATCAGCTGATGTAGGTCATAGATGTAGTCGCTATAGTGGTAGCCGGAACCGCGCAGCCATTCGGAGTCACCATGTCCGCGCAGATCCGGCGCGATCACATGGTAGTCATCGCAGAAGTGAGCGGCCAAATCATCCCACGTGCGGCAATGATCATGCAGGCCATGCACCAACACCATCACTGGCGCTCCTTCGTTACCCCAGTCGATGTAGTGCAGGCGCAAGCGCTGGGAAAAGTATGTGTGTGAAGCGGGCGCACGATTATTTGGACTCATAACACTACTTAACTCGTTTCATCGTTTCACAAATGGGTGTCTACAAGCTCATGCTGGCGTTGCGCAAACACATCACGAATAAATTCCATCAACAGCAGTACCCGCCGCGCGCTGCGCAGATCCGGGTGGGTCAACAGCCAGAGGTTAGGTCCGGCGTGGACCGGCATGTGCGGCAACCGCATCAACGTCTCGTCCGGCTCACCGACCAAACACGGTAAAATCCCCAAACCCATATGCGCACGTATACACGCATGTTGCATGAAGATCTGATCACAGCGCACGTGTATACGTACGTCCTGAAAGTAGGCCTGCTGCTGCTCTCGATACAGAGACATCACCTCTCCCTGCCGCGCCCAATCGATCCACGCGGCGTTGCTCATGTCCACCAGCACTTCATGTTCAGCCACGTATTTGCGGCTGCCGTACGCGGCCAAGGCAATACGGCTTAACGGTCGTCCCACCATATCTTCCGGGGGTGATTCAGTGGCGCGAATAGCGACATCGGTTTCGCCGGTGCGCAAATCGAGATTTTGATAACCCGGCATTATCTGCAATTCAATGCCCGGGTACTGTTCGGTAAACGGCGCTAAATCAGCAAGCAGAAAACTCACCGCCAGCACATCTGGCACCGCCAGGCGGATGCGGCCCTCCAGGCGTTGGTCGCGGCCTTTCAGTTCACTTTCAATGTCCCGAAGTTGTAACCCCACCTGTTCCACACGTTCGACCACCTGTGCGCCTTCAGGGGTAATTTGCAAACCTTTGGGGGAACGGGTGAACAACAAAACGCCAAGGTTAGCCTCAAGCGCATCCAGGCGCCGCGTCACCGTGGATGGGTTCACCCCTAAAGCATCAGCGGCGCCGCGCACACTGCCGGTACGCGCCAGGGCGGCAAAATATCGGAAGTCATCCCAGAGCATATGGCCAGTATGCCAGAGCGGCTTTGTGTTGCATATACGCAACAATGTGTTGCGTTACCTTAGGTTGCATTATTTGTTACCCAAAGTAACATACATCCATCGAATACAGATCAGTTCCCCAGAGGGATATCCGAACCTCCCCTCCCCTCCCCTTCCTCGGATGTCCCTCACATACACCGGCAGGAGTGGCTGGAGACCTTAATAAAGGTCTCAGCCCTTCTGTCTTTTTTATATGATGGGGTTATGAATTCCACCGCTTATCAAAACATCACCGTTGCGCGCGACCACCACATCGCCACGCTCACCTTTAACCGCTCAGACAAAGCCAACGCGCTCAACTACGAACACCTGAGTGAAATCGAACACGCTGTGCTTGCATTTCGCGATGACCCGGACACGCGTGTGGTGGTTTTCACCGGTGCCGGCAAACACTTTTCATCCGGCGCTGATCTCACCGACCGCGGCGAGGCGTATAAAGTCCCCTTGGTACAGCGGCGGCGGCGCATGCGCATGGGGGAACGCACCATCGAGGCCATCTTGGACATGGACCAAATCACCATCGCGGCGTGGAACGGCGCGGCCATGGGTGGCGGCGCTTGTGTCGCAACTGCGTGTGATTTTCGGATTGGCGCCGACAACTGTTTTATGCAGTACCCGGAAATTGACATCGGCGTCAACCTGATGTGGAAGAGCTTACCGCTGTTGGTGAATCTGGTTGGACCGGCGCGTAGCAAGCGCCTCGTGGTCGGCGGCGAACGCGTGCACGCGAGCCAACTCGAAAGCTGGGGCGTGCTGGATGAAGTGGTACCCTTGGATGAGCTCCTCGTACGCGCATATGACATGGCACAGCACTACGCCGCCAAGCCGCCGGTTGCCGCACAGATGATCAAGGCGTCAACCAACCAAATTGCCAATGCGCTGAATCACGCCATCATGCACATGGACACCGACCAAAACATGTTTAGCGCCAGCACCGCAGACCGTGCTGCGGCAATCGAGGCTTACCTCAACAAAACCACGCCAACGTTCAGCGGGAACTGACCCAGGACAAGGTAAGCGTCTGCTCACCGGCATTAATTTCAGGGCGTTGCCCAAAACGACAATGGCCACCATGGGTGCAATCCCCGCTGATGACGTCAAAGCGGTACCCGTGCCACGGACACACCACCTCGCCCGCCGCGGTCACATCGCCGCTTAACGGCCCAAGTTGATGCGGGCATTGGGCGGGGTAAACAACCCATTGCTGTTGATGGCGACTGAGCATAAAACGCCGACCGGACATCTCAATCTGCAACGGCAGCGTCGCTTCGTCGGGCATATCCAGCGTGAGGGTTTGATCCGCTTGTATGCTGTCTAGGCGTTGATCAATTTGCGCCTGACGCTCGGACATCATCCACACGTCTTCGTCGTACAATCGCTCATAAGCAGCTGCATAAGCGCGCCCCACCTTTTCCCGCGCTTCATCCGGCACACCGGGGACAAAAAAATCGATAACAATATCCATCTGCCGCGGGGCGGTTACAAAAACGTGAGTCCAGATCTCCGCACCGACGTTTGGACCTTGCAAGTTGCGGGTTATCCAACGCCGGCAGTCTCGATCAAGCGCCAGCTCCAACACGCTGGCGGTGCCATTGGCCGCGGTGACCTCTGCCCGCCACCCCCAAGCACCGCTGTCTAGGCAGTTGATGGCGGTGAAGCTCGAACCATGCAGATGGGGTAGGTGCTCCCAATCCAGCGCGTTTTCATACATCCGTTCCAGCGACACCGGCAAAGTGCGTTTGTAGGTACCTACGTGGTCCACCCGTGAACCAGGGTACGGCGGCGCGTACTCATAACGTAGCGACATAAACGCCCCCTACCCTGCACTGCTGTCGTGGTCTGCCACCTTGGCCAGACTAAAGCGAAAGGCCATGCCGTCGATGTCCGCCGCTGTAGCGGCCACGGGCTCCCCGGCTTGCCACTGCAGCGCCAACACTTCTGCCATGATGTAATCCTGATGCTCTTGCGCAGCCACGGCCAGCTCTCCCGTGGCGTGAAAGACCACGGTTATACGATCGCTCACCTCAAAACCCTGCTCCTTGCGCGCACGCTGTATACGATTCACCATCTCACGGGCGTAACCACCACGAATCAGCTCAGGGGTCAATTCACAATCCAAGTCCACCGCGATCTTGCTGTTCGAAACGGTGTTGGTCCCCGGCCGCGCCTGCTGCAACACTTGGATCTCTTCGGTGCTGAAGGTTTCATCCAGCAGCAACAGTTCGCCTTCCCGCTGCAGCGTATCGATCTGATCCGCCGACAGGTTGCTGATCATTTGCTGAAACTCTTTCATGCGTTTGCCGAGGCGCTTGCCGAGCAGCGGAAAGTTTGGCTTCGCCACCCGCTCAATATAAGCCGCTTCGTCATCGGCATAACGCACGTCGCGCACGTTCAATTCGTCGCGAATATACCTTTCCAACTGTTGCATCTCGCCCAACAAGTCTGCGTCGCGATTGATCACGGTTAAGCAAGCCAGCGGTGTGCGTAGGCCAATCTTAACGTCTTCACGCTTCTGCCGGCCAAGTAAGATGACCTGCTGCATGCGGTCTACTGCCTGTTCCAGCTGTGGTTTTATCAGGTTTTCTTCCGCCGTAGGATAGTCACACAGGTGTACCGATTCAGGTGAAGCTGCCTTGCCCGACAATTCCGCCAAGCTGCGATAGAGGTGCTCCGACAAAAACGGCGCAAAAGGCGCCATCACCTGGCTCAGCTCCATCAGCACAGTATACAGCGTGCTGTAGGCAGAGATTTTATCCGCGGTCACCCCTTCACCCCAGAAACGTGACCGATTCAGGCGGATGTACCAATTGGTTAGATCCTCGATGAAAGCAAACAACTGCGGCACTACGTTGTACAAGCGATAGCCTTGCATCTCTTCGGCAATATTGGTCTTTAGCGTTTGTAGCCGGCTTAATAACCATTGGTCCAACACATTGTCACCAAAGTGCAGACCTTTTTCCGGCGCCCACTCGTCGATGGCCGCATAGGTGCGCAAAAAGGAGAACGCGTTGTACCAGGGCAGCAGCGCTCTTCGGGTCATATCACGCACACCCGCATCGGCAAAGCGTTGCTCCTCGCCCCTTACCAAGCCGGAGTTAATGAGATACAAACGCAACGCATCCGCGCCGTAATTCTCCATCAGCTCATCCGGCGGGGTGTAGTTGCGCAAGCGCTTCGACATCTTTTTGCCGTCTTCCGCCATGACCATACCGTTGACGATCACATTGCGGAACGCCGGTTTGTCGTAAATGGCCGCAGCCAGCACCGTCAGTGTGTAAAACCACCCGCGCGTCTGATCCAATCCTTCGGCGATAAACTCCGCCGGAAAACCCGCGGCAAACACGTCTTCGTTTTCAAACGGATAATGCAACTGCGCATAAGGCATCGAACCGGATTCAAACCAGCAATCAAGCACCTCGGTAATGCGCCGGTAGGTACCTTCTTCCCCCGGGATACTGAACTCCAACGGATCTACAAATTCGCGATGCAGGTCGTCTACTCGAACGCCGCTATACTGCTCAAGTTCTTCAATGGAACCCATACACACCGAGTTTCCGGTGACATCGTTGATCCACACAGGCAGCGGTGTACCCCACACTCGATTGCGTGAGATCGACCAATCGATGGCGCCTTCCAACCAGTTGCCGAAGCGCCCGTCCTTGATGTGTTCAGGCACCCAGTGGATTTGTTGGTTAGCGTCCAGCAGTTTGTCACGAATTTTGGTAACGCTGACATACCATGAGGGGATGGCACGGTAAATCAGCGGTGTATCCGAACGGTAACAGTATGGATAAGCGTGCTGGATGACATCTTGCGCATACAGCGCGCCCTGATCCTTCAGGTGTTTGATGATGTGTTTGTCAGCGTCTTTTACGTACTGACCGGCAAAGTCGGTGACTTCTTCGGTGAACTCCCCCGCCAACGTCACCGGACAGGCAAACGCTTCAATGTCGTGGGCGCGCAGCACGCGATAGTCGTCTTCGCCAAACGCGGGCGCCTGATGCACCAGGCCGGTGCCGCTTTCGGTCGTCACGTAGTCGTCGCTGACCACCACAAAGGCACCCTGCTCTACCTGGTCGGCAAAATACGGGAACAGCGGCTCATACGCACGGCCGACAAGGTCTTGCCCCTTTAAGCGCCGTTTTTCCTGCAAGCCGGGGTAGGCGGGTAAGCGTTCCGCGGCCACATACAGGTCCCGACCGGTGGCCTCGTCATGCGCCAGCACATAATCTATGTCCGCACCCACACAGACCGCCAGGTTGGAAGGCAACGTCCAGGGCGTAGTGGTCCACGCAGCGAGGTAAGCGTCTTCGTCGCGTAACTTAAACATGACGGTGATGGCAGGATCTTGCACATCCATGTAATTGGAAGTGGCTTCAAAATTCGACAGCGGTGTACCCAGGGCGGTTGAAATGGGCATGACCTTCACACCTTGGTAGATCAGCCCTTTGTCCCACAACTGTTTAAACACCCACCACACCGACTCCATGTACCAGGCGTCCATGGTTTTGTAGTCATTGTCGAAATCGATCCACCGGCCCAAACGGGTGATGGTGTTGCGCCACTCACTGACATACCGCTGCACAATACCGCGGCAGGCGTTGTTGTAACCGGCCACGCCCAGCTCTTCCACCGCTTGCTGGGCAGACATATTCAGTTGTTTGTCGATCTCATGTTCGATCGGCAAACCGTGGCAGTCCCAGCCGAAACGGCGGATGACGTAGCGACCGTTCATCGTCCAATAGCGCGGCACTATGTCTTTGATGGTGCTGGCCACCAAATGGCCGTGATGAGGTAAGCCGGTGGCAAACGGCGGGCCGTCGTAAAAAATATAGGGTTTCTTACCCTTGGTATTGTCCAAAGATTTATGGAACGCGCCGGTCTCTTCCCACAACTTGAGAATGTCATGTTCCATCTCAACGAATGAAAATTGGCCGCTGGACTGCGCGCTCTCGGGTGGCTGCTCCATCTTCGTTTGCATACCGGAAAAAAAGTGGCGCGTATCTTACCGATGGCGCCCTTAACTTGCATCCACGTGCGCATCTGCGCGAAAGTGCGTAGCTTAATAACCACACGGGATATGAGGGGGTCGTATGCAACTGGGGGCTGTCCTGCCACACAACGAAATCGGTACCGATCCAGGCGCCATGAAAGCTTACGCGCAAGGGGTGGAAGCCATAGGTTTCACCCACATCCTGCTGTATGACCATGTGCTGGGCGCAGATCCGAATCGCCCCGGCGGGTTCTCCGGCCCCTATGACAAAGACATAGCGTTCCACGAACCCATGACCACGTTTGCGTTTATCGCCGCGGTCACGCAAACGGTCGAACTGGTCACCAATGTCCTCATACTGCCCCAGCGGCAAAGCGCTTTGTTGGCCAAACAAGCGGCGGAAGTTGCGATCCTATCGGAAAACCGCCTGCGGCTGGGCGTTGGCACCGGTTGGAATCAGGTCGAATACGAATCTTTGAACGTACCGTTTGCGCAACGCGGCAAGCGCCAGGAAGAACAAGTGAAGCTGCTACGGATGCTGTGGCAGGAGGACAGTTTGGATTTTGACGGCGAGTTTCATCGTATTCCGCTGGCCAGCATAAACCCAAGACCCAGCCAGCCTATTCCGATCTGGTTTGGTGGTGCGGCACCGGCGTTAATTGACCGTGCCGCGCGCCTCGGTGACGGCTGGATGCCTTTAGGTGGCCCCAACGACGCCTCCCGAGAAATGTTGGCGGCCCTGCAAGCCAAGCGTGAAGCGGCGGGTTTGAGTTGGGAACAATTTGGCGTTCAGGCCCAGGCCATGTTTGCCGGCGGTGACCCGGAGCGCTGGAAAAAACACGCCGACCGATGGCGCGGGTTGGGGGCAACACACCTTGCCGTGCGCACCGACAGTGCGGGGTTTGACTCAGTGGAGCAGCACTTGCAGGCTGCGCAAGCCTACAAAGAAGCGGTCAGTTAACGCGTCAAAACACGCGCTTAGCCGCCCGCACAGGATAGCTGGGTGGCTGAGCAGCTAGATAGCTGGCGAGCAAACAGCGGCTAGAACGAGACGGCCGTCTGCACCAGACTGCCGTCGCGAAAGCGTGGGCTCAACGGGCGGCCCATATCGTAAGAATCGAGCACAAACTCGCGGATGATTTCCATCACCGCGTCCGCGCTGTGGCAGTCCTGTAACAGTTCTTTTAACAAACCCGCCTCTATTTCAGCCTCAAATTGGCTTTCGTAGGGGCCCACGTCGACTCCTTCGCGGGTTTGAAAAAACCACTCGTTATCCGTGGCCAGATAGACGCGTTCAGAGCGAAACCAAACACGCGGATCTTCATTGCTGCGAGCGACTTTCATAGGGACATACCTCGATGCGATGGGCGCATTTTGTGACACCTGCACGCACCTGTCTGTGGATAGAGTGTGTGGTATGTAACCTATTCGTACTTTTGCTAAGTATTTGTTTTAAATAAACAATTTACTCATTGAACTGCTCGAGCAGCGCATCCAAACGCGCTTCTAGTTTGTCCACCGAGGAGGCAAACAGGGGCACCACCAATTGTTGCACACCCAAATCGCGGTACTGTGCAATTGTCTGTGTGTTAACCGGATGCCGATTGGGCCCAACCACCAGGTCGATGTCGCTGCGTGTACGGCCGGCTTGTTGCAGCGCTTCATCGAGTTTAGCGAGGCGTTCGGCCAATATCTCCGGACTCATGTCGTAGCCGTACCAACCGGTACCCCGCTGCGCGACCCGACGTAGAGCCGCTGCACTTTCTCCGCCAAAGTAGACCGGCGGGTGCGGCTGTTGCACCGGTTTGGGATTAAAATGACACGGCGTCAGGGTCACCGTTGCGCCGGAAAATTCCGTCACGCCTTCAGACCACAGCGCCTTCATCACATCCACGTATTCATCACACAACGCAGCGCGTTGGGAAAAATCTGCGCCCAAGGCATCAAACTCCTCCTTGAGCCAACCGATCCCGATACCAAAGTCCACTCTGCCGCCAGACAAATAGTCCACATCCGCCACCATCTTGGCGGTGTATACCGGTTGGCGCTGAGGGACCAGGCAAATACCCGTACCCAGACGCACCCGTTCGGTGTGCGCCGCGATGAAGGTCAGCGCGGTAAATGGGTCCAGCAAACCTTCGGGATCACCCGGGATACGCCCTGAATCACTGTATGGGTAGGTGGATGCATAGTCCGGAAAGAACAACACATGCTCCGGCACCCAGATACTGTGCACTCCTTTTGCCTCCACCAGTTGCACTGCATCGCGCATGAAGGGGGTTGGGGTATGCTGGCTGAACGCCATGGCGACACCTAATTTCATATCGAGTCTCTCCGTTTGTTTTGAATAAAGTCCGCCACCATTTCCGGCTCTTGCATAGGAATAAAGTGGGTAAGCTTGGGTAAGGGTACGTCTGTAGCGTTGGTAAACGCCGAAGCCAACTCCGGCCAGGTCGGCGACGTGGCAAAGTCCATTTCCGTGGCCTCGGCAGCGCGTGGCTTGGCACGCAGGATGGTCACCGGTTGTTGAATGTGGCCCATCAAGCTGTGAATGTCAGTATCAAAGTTGCTCATATAAATCGCAGCTTCCACTGCTGGTGGGCAGGCCAGATCCACACCGTCACCCTGCCGCGCCGCTAACACCCCAAACTGACAATAGTCCTGCAAAATCTCCGGCCGCCACAGGCTGTAGGGCGGGCGATCTGCAAAACGTTCGAACATCGCTTGCCAATCCTCAAAATGTCCGCGTCGGCGCGCCACCGGATGGTCTTCCACACGAGCAAACAGCGGCTCACGCGCCGCGCTGTACATCTCCGGCGGAAAAATCACGGGATCAATCAGCAATAGACGCGCAAACAGTTCGGGTGCGCGCGCACACACATGGGTGACACAGTGTCCGCCCAAGGAGTGGCCAACCCCAACCGCATCAGCTACCTCAAAATATCGCGCAACCTGCTCGATGTCCTTCGCAAACCGGTCCCACACGTAGGGCGGTTGTTTGTCACTGCGGCCATGGCCGCGGATGTCGATCGCCAGCACATGCCAATCCTGCGGCAACAGAGCCACAACTTTGTCCCAACAGCGAGCATGGAAGCCGGCGGCGTGGGCCAACAGGACCTGTTGTGCACCCCGCACACCGGACTCAAATACGCAGATGTGCGCACCGTCATCCATGCGCAGCTTATGTTCGCAAATTTCACGCACGAACGGCCTTCCTTCAACAGTTGGTTACAACGTAACGGGGCATTGTACAATAACCCCGAAACCCACTAGGCGAGGATGTTCTGGAAAACGTCAGCAGCCAAATAGTGTCCGACGATGCGGAGCGTTTGATTCTGGTCGACGCCGAAGACAACGTACTTGGACACCTCGACAAATCCAGCTGCCACGACGGTGCAGGCATCCTGCATCGGGCATTCTCACTGTTCATTTTTAACCCCAACGGCGAACTGCTGCTGCAAAAACGTGCCGCCGGTAAACGCCTGTGGCCAGGATATTGGTCAAATTCCTGCTGCTCCCACCCGCGCGAAGGCGAAGACATGGCCGTAGCCGTACAGCGCCGTTGCGAACAGGAACTCGGCTTTCGTACCGCGCTGAAGTTCCTCTACAAATTTGAGTACAACGCCCAGTTTGGCGATCTTGGCAGCGAACATGAGTTGTGTTCCGTCTACGCCGGCGTGTATGACGGCAGCGTCACCGTAAACACCACCGAGATCGCAGAGTGGCAATGGCTTCAGCCCGCTGAACTGACCCAGCAGCTGGCCGCCCAACCGGAACAATTTACCCCTTGGTTTAAGCTGGAGTGGCAACACATCCAAAAGGAGTTTGCAGACAGCATCCCAGCCCCTCAGTCACCGCTTGCCGGCGCTTGATCGCCGCCATCACCGTACCTCAGAAGGTGCTTTTTGAGCCCCAGTTTAGGTACTCGAACTCCGGCGCTTTGAACTATAGAATGGCTACAAAAGAGAATGAAAATAAGAACGCGAAAACACAATAAAAGCGCGCGCGTTACAGGCAGCATACGCTCAGGCAGGAAGCGCCTTTAACAGCAAATAGGAGATTGCATGGCACGTGGCAACATCGGGATAAGCGGCTTCGCCAGCTATCTGCCTCCCCACCGGGTGCAGCTGGCAGCGTGGTGCAAATGGACCGGGGACCAATTCGATAAAATCCGCAGCGTGGTCGGCAACAGTTACCGTATGCGGGGCGCCAACGAAAACGCCTACACCATGGCAGCCACCGCCGTTCTGCGTTTGATTCAGCAGTACAATATCAATCCCCAACAAATTGGTTTTTTAGGGCT
>JANQKS010000038.1 GCA_028281005.1 Pseudomonadales bacterium | reverse complement strand
ATATTGCGACGAGCAATGACGCAGTTAGCGTAAAGCTGGCGATCTCCCACAGGGCGGGTCTGTGGGGTCCTTGGGCGTTGTTGGCGCACCTTGATGGGGCCCAACCCCAACGGCGGTACGCCGTCTAGCCCAAAAACCCCACAAACCCGCTGATCCTAAGTTATAAAGTGGTTTGAGCACTAGTTTTAGCTTATAGAGGTTGTTTTGTTCAGCGCGAATCGCTGTCGATAAGGGGGCACCCTTTCAGGACCGCCGTAAACCCATCCATGGGGGCTGGCGCCGTGGTCGTAGCTCCACTGGTCTTCCGGCACGCCGCGCAGATCGTCGATACCTTTGTTGGCCTCAGGCAGGTGCCCGCTTAAACCAATCATCTGTGGACGGTTGCGAAAAAAATGTTGCCATTCCTCGACTGCCAATTCCGCTGAGGTGTAGGCACTGGCTGGGTTACGGTAGAGGACGCCAGCGTCCACGTTTACTTGCTCATCCAACTGGCGCATGAGTTCTTTCAGAACGCTAACTCGTGTTGCTTTTTGTACATTGACCTCCTAAGCGGGATCTAACAAACCAATTTCGATAAGGCGCTGCCTGAGATAATCGTCCGCCAAAATGGGTTCTGGGTAGCGGTTCGGATTGTCTGCCGACACGCAGCTCGGCAATGACGCGATCAGAAAATCCGGATTCGGATGAAAAAAAAACGGGATGGAGTAGCGGCTTTTGCCGTCGTAAGCCTCCGGTGAGTTCACCACGCGATGCGTGGTGGACGGCAGCACATGGTTGGTCAGGCGCTGCATCATGTCGCCGATATTCACCACAATGGTGCCCGGTATAGTGCTGACCGGTATCCAATCGCCACTCTTCGACAGCACTTCCAAACCCGGCTCTTCCGAACCCACTAACAGCGTAATGAGGTTGATGTCTTCGTGCGCGGCGGAGCGAACAGATGGGGTCTGGGCTTCGGCGATGGGCGGATAATGCAGCGGTCGTAAAATTGAGTTACCCACATCAACTTTGTCATAGAAGTAATCTTGCGGCAGCTGCAGATACAAAGCCAACGCTTCTAATATGCGGGTCCCCAGCGCTTCCAAGGCTTCAAACAAGCGGTATAAACGTGGCCGAAAGTTCTCCACCTCTTGCGGCCAGACGTTGTCGTACATGGCGCTGTGGTGTTCCGAGTCTGGCGGGAGCTCACGGCCCACCTGCCAGAATTCCTTGAGGTCTGGGTAATCACTGTCTTTGGCGGTTTCGATGCCAAAACTGGTGTAACCGCGCGCCCCAGCGGTGCCGGTGTGGTAGCGGTGTTTGGCCGCATCCGGCAGGGCAAAAAACTCGCGCATGGCGCCGTAGGCATCTTCGATGAGCGTATCCGGGATACCGTGGCCGACAATGCCGCAAAAACCGTACTCTTCGTAGCCTTGGCCGAGCGCTTCCACAAAGTTGTCATCCGGTGGAAAAGCGGAAATATCGATGATCGGGATACCCGCACTGCTCATTTAGTTTGCTCCCAGCAACAAGAAAAAGCTGGCAATGGCGGCACTCATCAAATTTGCCAACGAAGCCGCCAACAACGCCCGCACCCCCAAGGTGGCAATTTCCGGACGACGTTCCGGCGCCATCGAGCCTAGCCCGCCTAACAAAATAGCAATGGAGGAGAAATTGGCAAAGCCACATAGCGCAAAAATCACCACGGCACGAGTATGTTCGGTCAACGCACCGCCGTTGTTGACTAGATCCACGTAGGCGACAAACTCATTTAACACGAGCTTTTGGCCGATGTAGCTGCCGGCTTCAACCGCCTCTACCCAAGGCACACCAATAAGAAATGCGATCGGCGCAAACAGATAACCGAGCACCAACTGGATGCTGAGCGCTTCAAATCCGACCAATCCACCCAGCCAACCCAATGCACCGTTGGCCAGCGCTATCAGGGCAATAAAGGCGATTAACATGGCACCCACGTTGGCCGCCAGCATAAGCCCGCTGGTTGCACCCTTGGCAGCTGCATCAAAAATATTGACCGGTTGATCTTCAGCCGCCGTGATTAAATCTTCGACGTTGTTGATGAGTTTGGCGTCTTGTTTTTCCGGCACCAGAATTTTTGCCATGGCCAATGCACCGGGCGCCGCCATAAAGCTGGCGGCAATGAGATACTTCAGCTCCACGCCCAAGGTGACATAACCCGCCATAGTGGCGCCTGCCACCGTGGCCAAGCCACCCACCATGACCGCAAACAATTCCGAACGGGTCATCTGCACCAGGAACGGACGGATCGCAATGGGTGCCTCGGTTTGTCCAATAAATATATTGGTGGCCGCGGCTAAACTCTCCGGCGCACTGGTTTTCAATACGCTACGAAACAAGCCGCCGATGATGCGGACCACCCATTGCATGGCGCCCGTGTGGTAAAGCACCGCAATCAAAGACGAGAAAAACACGATGGCCGGCAAGACTTGAAAGGCAAACACAAACCCCAACTTGCCGGACCCCACATCACCAAAAACAAACACAATGCCATCTTTGGCGTAATCGAGGATGGCGGCGATACCGGCTGACATGGTTTCCAACACCACCTGCCCGGCCGGGATGTACAACACCACTGCGCCGAAGACGAGCTGCAACAATAGGGCTAACCCCACGGTCCGCCAGTTGATGGACTGGCGGTCCAGAGAAAAGGCAAATGCCACCGCTACCAACACCGCCATGCCGACCAAACAAATTAACGCGTTGAGCATTGGTTCTGCAGAAATTGAGGACCCCAAAAGCATAGAGCATTCAGTGGTATATTGCAGGTTGGCAAGGGGGTTCGAGGTGCTTTAAACAAGTGCACAGCGGTGAAAATGCCACCCTGCGCCTACTGTATTACCCAGCAGAAGGGGTGGATCGCATAGCCCCGGGGCAGCTCCGCGCCGGTGCGCATACAGACTATGGCTTGTTGACGCTGCTGTTCCAGGATCAGGTCGGCGGTTTGCAGGTGATGGATAAGATGGATAAACAGCAGCAGTGGATTGATGTGCCGCGGCTCGAAGGCAGCGTGGTGACAATGGGAGTGCTGCTTGTCACCTGCAGCGGTTTCGCTTGGGCGGCAATCTGCGCCGGCTTGATTGTTAACCATTGGGGTATCAGCGCCTTAGCCACCGGCACCGCCATCGGCATGGCGGTGTGCCTAGGTTTGTTACAACGGACCCACCAACCGGAGATTCCTAATGAGTCGATCAGAACACCCGCTTGTTGAAGCCTACCGTACCTTCAGCCCCGCTTCCGCGGCCCGCGCAGAACATGCCCAAGCCGTTTTTCCCGGCGGCGATACACGTTCCAGCGCGCATTACGGTCCTTACCCGCTGGTCATGGAAAGTGCGGATGGCTGTGTCATGACGGACGCCGATGGCAATCGCGTGTTGGATTTCATGAACAATTTCACCTCCCTAATTCACGGCCATGCCTATACACCGGTAGTGGAGGCGGTACAGCATCAGGTAGCGCTTGGTTCCGCCTACGCGGCACCTTCTGCGGAGCAGATCGAGTTGGGCGAGTTACTGCGCGACCGTGTACCCAGCATTGAACTCATGCGCTTTACCAGCAGCGGCACCGAAGGGACACAAATGGCCGTGCGCTGCGCCCGCGCGGCCACCGGCCGGCAAAAAATCATGAAAATGGAAGGCGGCTACCATGGCAGCTACGAGCTGGCGGAGGTCTCCTTGGTACCTTTGCCAAACGAGTGTGGGCCTTTAAACCACCCCACCTCCACAGCAGTGGACGCGAGTTTTCCAGACAGTGTGCTGGCCGACACCATTATCTGCCCCTATAACGAACCGGACATTGCGCGAGCTTTGTTGCAAGAACACGGCGCCGACATCGCCGCAGTGATTGTGGAACCCATGCTGGGCTCCATGGGTATGGTGCCCGCCAGCCCAGAATTTCTGGCCGCTTTGCGCGAAGAAACCCAGCAGCGGGACATCGTGTTGATCTTCGACGAAGTCATCACCCTGCGATTGCACGAAGGCGGGGCGCAGGCCCTGCACAACATCACGCCGGATCTGACTTGCATGGGCAAAATTATTGGGGGTGGCTTGCCCGTGGGTGCTGTAGGGGGGCGCGCAGACCTCATGCAATTGTTCAGCCCCAATCAAGAGCGCCCGGTGATGCACGCCAGTACATTCAGCGGTAACGCGCTGACCATGGCTGCGGGATTGGCCGCCATGCGCAACTACAACCAAGCCGACAGCGAGCGCCTCAACCAACTCGGCGAGCGTCTGCGCGAGGGATTTAACCAAGTGTTTGCCAACGCAGGTGTGAACGCCCAGGCCCAGGGACAAGGCAGCTTAACCAACATATTGTTCAGCAGCGCGGCCACCGGCAACGCGCGCCAGTCGATGCAAGCGATGATCGACGCCGGGCACATTGGCCCCTTGCTGCACCTCACCATGCTGCGTCATGGCGTGATGAGCGCCACCCGCTTGATGTATTGCATCAGTACTGCCATGGGAGATGCAGAAGTTGATCGGGCGGTGGCGGCACTTGAGGCCAGCGTCAGCGAACTGTTGCCCTACATTAAGACCGAGCGACCAAATCTGCTGGCAGCCTAGACGGGGG
Source organism: Pseudomonadales bacterium (assembly GCA_028281005.1). GTDB lineage: Bacteria > Pseudomonadota > Gammaproteobacteria > Pseudomonadales > Azotimanducaceae > UBA4421. The sequence continues at coordinate 63,760 of JANQKS010000038.1, read as the reverse complement.
GGCGCTATGATCGCGCCGCCATGCAATCGCAGCCCCAACAACAAAGGTCCGCACTTGGCTCGGCCCCGCACATGCGCGGTCTGTCTGCCACGCCCATAGACCCAGAGCATTTTCCCCCAGAGCTTGTCCCGTGGCTGCAGCTGGAGGATTCCATGACCGCAGCGTTGGCGCAGCGTTTCGGTCAGGAGCCCGCCGTAGAGGTGCACTTCAGTGGTGCCGATCCGCTGGTCAAGTGGGAAACTCAGTTACTTAACTGCGCCGCGGAACTCGCGGGTTATGCGCGGCATATCTCCCTGAACATCAACGCACAACCGGTGTTGTTGGCCCGCTCCGTGACCCTGCAGGGTGGCCACGTAGAACCGCTGCTCTCACAGCTGCAAACCACCCCGCTGGCACGCGTCTTGTTTGAAGATGCTCTGTGGCAGCGTGTAGGAGCGCCGTTGGCGTTGCGCACCGAGCCAGTGCTGTTTGGACGCGCCTGTGTGTGGCTAGATCAGCGCAGCGGCGAACATCTTTTAGTGGAAGAGTTCTTCAACTTCAGCATGGGTACCCTTACACCCGCTTAGTAACACCCGCTTTGTAAGCGCCTTCTCTGCGCTCCCCCTTGGTACGCTCCTACTTTGTATGGCAACACTTTGTATGCCATATTGCTTTATTGAATTGTAGGACGTAGGGAGCGCACGTGGCCGACCAGCAAAAAAAGCAACAACGCGAGCAACCAACCGATCCAGGCGAGGCTTTTCGCAACCTGATCACAGACTGGGAGCGCAACTTTGACGCCATGGCCAACCGCTTCATGGGCACCTCCGAGTACAGCAAAGCGATGAACCAGTTTCAGAATATGCAGTTGGAGATGCAGAAGCGTTTCAACGATCTGATGGCGCACAACTTATCCAACTTCAATATGCCCAGCCGCGACGACATCCTGCGTTTGGGTGAGTCCATTCGCGGCATCGAAAAACGCCTGGCCGCGATCGAGCTACAGTTGGCGAAAAAGGGCAAAAAGGACAAAAAGGACAAAGACAAAAAGAACAAACGTAAAGGGCCGCCGCGCACCAAACTGCCCCCAAGCATGCAAAACGAGAACGCATCATGAGCAACCCTGGCTTCAACGGCATGTCGCCGCAAATCTTGGAACGTGCGCGTACGATCGTGGACCGTACCATCCAACGCAACATCAAAGGACTTGATTTCCTCACCACCCCGCCGGTACCCGTTGGCTTAACCCCCAAAGAGGTGCTCTACGAGCGCGGCACGCTGCGCTTGTACCACTACCTGCCGCAATCCGACGAAATCTACCGGGTACCAATCTTGATGGTGATGGCCACCACCAACAAGGCTTACGTCTTTGATCTTGCCCCCGGTCAGAGCATGGTCGAGTACTTACTTAAGCAGGGATTTGACGTTTACGTCATCGATTGGGAACCCCCGCTACCGGAGGAGCGTGGCCTTAACCTTGCCGACTACACCCAAGACTTTATCCCCACCTGTGTGGATCTGGTGCTAGAGGATTCCAGCGAACCGGACATCTCCATCGTCGCCTACTGCATGGGAGGCGTACTGTCGCTCATTTACGCCGCCACCCACACCGACGGTCCGTTAAAAAATTTGGTCTGCCTCACCACACCGGTGAATTGGGAAGAAATGGGGCTAACCGCCATATGGTCGGACAAAGAGCACTTCGACGTCGACCGCCTGGTGGACACCCTCGGCATCATCCCACAGGATTTTGTACGCGCTTCTTTTGAAATGTTACGCCCGGCCCAGCGCACGGCCGGACAGATGCGCGTGTGGGAACAAATGTGGAACGATGACTTTGTTAAATCGTTTCGCGCGTTTGATCGTTGGGGCGCAGAAACCTTACCGTTGGCCGGCGAGTACTTTCGCGACACCACCAAGGAGCTGATGTGGGGAAATAAACTCTACAACGGTACGTTGGTAATCAACGGCAAAACCGCCAAACTATCGGATATTACGGTGCCCATTATGGCGGCTCAAGCCGAACACGACCACATCGTCGCCTACGAAGCCAGCAAACCGCTGATGCAACTGGTCGGCTCAGAAGATAAAGAAGAAATTGTGCTCAAAGGTGGCCACGTCAGCCTCATCGCGGGGCCCAACGCCGCCCGCCGCATGTGGCCTAGATTGGCGGTGTGGTTAGGAGAGAGGTCAGTATGAGTGAATCCACACGCTATCCGCGTACGGTGGAGATCAGGGACGGCAATGCCACCCTTGATTTGATGGGTGCTGGCATGGAAGAAGAGGTGTTGGCATTTGCCAATAGGCTGCCCGGCCATGATTTGTTGTTTTTACGCCGGGACATCACCCAACCCAAGGTGTTGTCCGCCTGGGCGGCGCAGATCGAAAGCGGTGAAATCACCAGCCTCATTGCCCGCGATGGTGACGATATGCTGGGTTGCAGCGCGGTGGTGGTCGACAAACACAGTTGGTCACCTCACGTGGGTGAGCTGCGCGTGTTGGTAGGACCGGCAGGCAAAGAGCGTGGCTTAGGCCGTGTGCTGATACAAGAGAGTTTTCTGTTGGCGTTAGGCCTCGGTTTACAGAAACTCACAGCCCAGATGACGCCGGATCAAACCGCCGCCATCGCGGTGTTTGAAGAAATGGGTTTCACCGCGGAAGCGCTGCTTAAAGACCACGTCCAAGACCAACAAGGCGCCAAACACGACATCGTAATCTTAAGCCACGATGTAGAAGCGTTTGCCGCCCAGATGGAAGCCTACGGCCTCAACGACATGTACTAGGGTGACTACTCTGAATAAGTCTCAAAAGCTCAGAGTCACCCTAGTCGCTGGTTGGCTACACCGCCGCCATGGGTTCAGCGTTGACATCACGTTCGTCCAGCTCGCGTGTCCAGGCGGCAAACTCCAACATGATGCCATCGGGGTCTAAAAAGTAAATCGAGCGCACAAAGGTGGAATCCGTCAAGGTCATGCTGGCTTGGGTTTCGGAGTCATCGTGATTCACCACCGGCGTCACCTTGATGCCAGCGGCTTCTAGTTTCTGCTGATACTCATCTATTTTGTCTACGCTCACATCAAAGGCCACGTGATTCATAGAGGCATGCGCCGTGGTGAGCGAACCTTCGCCAATCATGTGCGCCGGGTGGGTTACGCCAGGCTGGCTGTCCGGCGCATCCGGAAACCAGAAAAACGCCAGCGAATCACCGTTGCCGGCGTCAAAAAAGAAGTGCTGACCGGAGTTGTGCGGCAAGTTGATGGTTTTGATGAGCGGCATGCCCAACACACCTTCGTAGAAATCCACGGTGCGTTTCATGTCTTTGCACACTAGGGCTAAGTGGTTAATGCCACGCAGCTCAAACTTTTCGTTCAGTGCCATCGGGGAAATCCTCCTGATTAGTGGTAGCGGCTATTTTATCTTGCTTTCTTAGGTTCATTTCAACAACGCCAACAGATCATTGCGCAAGGGATAGTGCGCCAGCACCTTAGCCCGCGTAGCCGCCGCCAACTGGGCCGCGGCTTGGGTCTGCCCTTGCCGCTTGAGCAGCTGCGCACGCACCGCTGCATGAAAAAGGGCGTGCGCATGCTGCGGCGCAATCTCAACCCCTGCTTCGGCCTGGGTTAACTTCTGCTCGGCGCAAATGAGGTCGTTTAAGCGCAAACACAATTGCGCGAGTTCCGTCAGTTCGAAGGTGCTGAAAATCGAGCGGTACTCTATCTGCTCGCCGGAGTAGACCACTTTTTCTTCCAACATCTGCCGTGCACGCTGTTCATCACCTTGCGCCAGGACAATCTTCCAAGCCATCACTTCCCAAGATTTTAGGCCCACATCATCAGCCGGCGATTCGGCCCGCATGCCGCTGATGCCTTGCTCGAACAAAGCCGCGGCGCGCACATGCTGGCCACGGTCGCTTAAGAACTCGGAGAAGTAGATCATCGCCTCCCGTGCCAGGCTGCTATCGTCACCGAACACACGTTGGCGTACTGCCAACGCTTCTTCATAAGTCGCCTCAGCCTGTTGCCATTCACCCATCAGGCTGCGGACATATGCCATGTTGCGCAACACCGTGGCCAACGCGCGTTCACCCTGACTGCCCAATTCACGGGCGATACCAATGCTGGTTTGGTAGTGTTCTACAGCTTCCGCCACTCGGCCGCCGTACAGCAGCACAAGCCCAACGTTAGAGTGATTACCGGCAACGTTAAGGTGGCGCTCGCCGAACAGTTGCCGGCTGACGTCCAGACTGGCCAGGAAGTGATCAACTGCTACATCCATCTCTTGCAAACTGTATCGAATGGCGCCCATGGCATTGTGCAGATCGGCAACCTCCGGGTGCACCGGACCAAAGTTGGCAAGGGCCAAATCCAGTGCGCGTTGCTGGTAACTAAGTGCCTGATCAAACTCCCCCGCCATGCGATGCGCCCATCCTGCAGCCTGCAGAGGTTGTATTAATTCATAAGAATCCGGCGACAGCGCATCTTCCGCCAGCTCAATGGCACGCGCCGACCAATTCAGCGTCTCTTCAAAGTTGCTCTGTGCGCTATTGTGGCTGGCTAAGGTTGCGTAGCTGCGCAGCCGCGGCAACACGGCCACCTCGTCGGTGCTTTCCAACAGCGTGGCAACCTCACCGTAATGCACATTGGCCCGCTCAAAATCACCATTTTGGGCAGCAAACGCCGCTTGCGCACTCAACAAATCCAGACGCTCCGTATCATTGAGCACAAACGATGCGGCTTGCTGCTCGGCTGCCGCAAGCTCTTGCCGCGCCACCTGTATATCATTCGCTTGGCTGTAGAGGTGGACCAAATCCAAGTGGGTCTCCAGAAGCAGACTAGGCTGCGTCGCATCGAGCAACTCCAGCCTGCGAAGATGGGTGCGTTCAGCCGCCTCCACATCGCCAAGCAGTTGCTCCAACGAACCTTGTACACCGAGGGCCTGGGCTTGCGCCTCGGGTTCTAAGGCCAGATCAGCTTCCAATACCTTGGCGGTGTTGGCTAAGGAGGCGCGTATAAACTGTGACGGTCCGTCACGATTCACCGCCGCGCTTTCGCGAATCAACTGCGTAAAGGTGTCGTTGATAAATCGGGTGAGTGTACTTGTTACACGGCTGGCGGTTTCCGCCCGGCGCTCGGCCAACTCGCGCGCACTGGTCACTTCCAACACATACCACACAGTGGCCGCTGCTAAGGCCAATAGCGCACTGCTGACCAAAGACACCGGCATCCTATTTCGTCGTACAAATTTCCCCACGTGATATAACGGCGATGGGGCTCGGGCTTCTACCGGGTAACCTTGGAGATAGCGGCGCAAATCTGCACACAGGGCATTAACGTCCGGGTAGCGCTGCTCAACATCCTGACGCAGGCACTTTTCGATCACCATCCATAAATCACCGGGCAGTTCAGCCACCACGGCGCGGTTAAAGCGCAGCGCCCCACCTCTGGACACCCGCACCACGGCATCCGCCCAACTTTCCTGTTCCAGGGGATGATCGGCAAGCATGTGCAACAGCAACAATCCCAGTTGGTAAACATCGCTGCGAATGCTGATGGCGTGGCCCAGCATCAACTCTGGACTGGCAAAGCCTGGGGTCAGCGCCTGAGTGCGGGTGGCGGCTTCGTCTTCGCTTTGCAGCCATTTGGCAATGCCAAAGTCCAGCAGTTTGGGCTGGCCGTCCACCGTCACCAGAACGTTGGAGGGTTTGATATCCCGGTGCACCACCAGATGGCTGTGGGCGTGCCCTACGGCTTCGGCTATTTGTATGGCCAGCGCCACACGGGCGGCGGTGTTGAGTATATGGTCGCGACAGTATTGATCCGCCGGCGTGCCTTCCACCAGCTCCATCACCATGTACGGAAATCCACCGTCGGTGACGCCGGAATCAAACAGCTGGGCAATACCGGGATGATTTAAACCGGCCAATATCTGGCGCTCACGACGCACTAATTCGCTGAATTTGTCTTCGCCGGAATCATGCAGCACCAACTTGATGGCGACTTCCTTGTCAAATTGACCATCCGCCCGGCGGCCGCGAAACACTCGAGCCATGCCGCCTTCGCCAAGCAACTCACCCACCACGTAGTCGCCCACGCGCTCACCGCTTAAATCGATAACCGGTGCCAGATCATTAAGCACATCCAGCCCACCGGATGTTTTTAGCTGATCCCGCAGCTTATCGTCCGTCTCGTTCATCTGTCCCGTTCGTCTGTCTCAGCCATCTTTCTCGACGATCAGTCTCGTCTATCAGAGGCGACGAAAACTCGCCGCTGGGTGGGTGGGGCCAAGGCGGTCGCCGCGCCCAAACAACTTCTGCCGCATGGATCCGGCGCTATAACTGCTTTTGTACAACCCTCGGTTCTGCAGCTCCGGCACCAAAAGCCGCACAAAATCTTCAAAACACTCGGGCATCACCGTGTAGGCCACATTAAAGCCATCTACATCGGCTTCGGTGATCCAGCGCTGCATCTCGTCGGCTACCGTGGCGGGTGCGCCGGTTAACACCGTGGCGCCGCCGCCGACCATCAGAAACTCAGCCCATTCACCCACACTGCGGCGACCCAATCCTTTTAACGCGGACTGTAAGGCTTGGCTGCTTAAGTCTTCCGCTTTGTCTTGCAAACCAAACTGGCCAAGATCGATGCCACTCCAGCCCGACATGAGCGCCAACGCACCGTCCACCAGACCATATTGTTGATAATCGGCAAATTTCGCCGCGGCCAATGCATCCGTGTCATCCAACACCACCCCCAGCAAAGCAAAAATTTTTAAATCTTCAGGCTGGCGGCCTGCGGCTTTGGCCTGCTGGCGTAAGCTTTGCACCATGCCGGCGGCGCCGCTCACTTGGTTTGAAGCGATAAACACGCATTCTGCATGACGCGCGGCAAACGCCTGCCCCTTGACTGAACTGCCGGCCTGGAAAATGACCGGAGATCGTTGCGGCGACGGTTCACACAAATGTAGCGCTTGCAGCTGGAAATAGTCGCCGTCGTGAGTGACTTCATGCACTTTGTCTGGATCGGCAAACACGCCTTGGTCTTTGTCGTATACCACCGCGTCATCCTGCCAGCTGCCCTCCCACAGCTTGTACATCACCTGCATGTATTCATCGGCAATGTCGTAGCGGGTATCGTGCGCCGTCTGCTGGGTTTGCCCTAACCCCTTGGCCGCCGAGTCCAAATAACCCGTCACTACATTCCACGCCACGCGACCTTGCGTCAAGTGATCCAAAGTCGACATGCGGCGAGCAAAGGCATAAGGCGGTTCGTAGGGGATAGAGCCAGTAATACCAAAGGAAAGGTGCTCGGTCACCGTAGCCATGGCTGGAACAATGGAAAAAGGATCGTTGGTCGGCACCTGCATGCCGCTGCGCAGCGCCGCCGCCGGTGAACCCTTATAGACGTCATATACTCCGGTGACATCAGCGAGAAACAAACCGTCAAACAAGCCGCGCTCAAGGGTACGCGCCAGGTCCAGCCAATAGTCGAGTCTGTAGTATTCCCGCGAACGGTCCCGCGGATGGCGCCATAAGCCGGCGGATTGATGCGCCATGCAATTCATGGCAAACGCGTTGAGTAAAATCTGTTTGGTCACGACGCTGACCGCTGCCTTACATCACACCATCTACTTGTTTAAAAAGTTAAGCGGCAACCCGGGTGTTTCCCATTCCACCGCCGCCAATTTCCCAGTGGTAGAAAGGGTGACATAGGCGGTTTGCAAACTCTCACCACCGAAACAGATGTTTGTGGTCACGCGATCCGGCATGGGCACCAGCTTGGCCCGTTCACCATCGGGAGAATGAATGGTGACCCCACCGGTAATGATGGTGGCCACACAGACATTACCTTCGGCATCTACCGCCAGGGAATCAAACATGTGGTAGTCAGGCAACAGCGCCAGCATACGTTTGCTGACCAGATCAACGCTGCCGGGGCTCGGTATGTCAAACGCCCACAGGCGGCCCGGCACCGTTTCCGCCACATACAGCGTCTTTTCATCGGGACTTAAGCCAATCCCGTTGGGCCCTTCCAGCGGGAAGATCGCTTCTTCGATGTAGCTGCCGTCAGCTTTGGCGTAAAACACCCCGGTAATATCACGCTCCCGGGCGCGGTGCTTGCCGTGATCGGTAAACCAAAACCCGCCTTGGACATCAAACACGATGTCGTTGGGGCCTCGTAAGCCAATGCCATGACACGCATCGTAGACCGTTTCAAAAGCGCCGGTGGCCAAATCGACACGTTGGATACGCCCACCGATATAGTCCTCGGGCTGCGCGCCGGGAAACAGCAAACCCTGGCCGCTGCGGTGAAACATCATCCCGCCGTTGTTACATACATAACAGGCGCCATCCGGCCCAATCGCGGCGCCGTTGGGACCACCACCCAGCTCAGCGACCACCTCTACCGTACCGTCCGGTTGCACCCGGGACAGGGTGCCGCGGGCGATCTCTACCAGCACCACGCTGCCATCTTCCATGGCGATAGGCCCTTCGGGAAACTGCAGACCTTCAGCAACAATATTCATTGAATGGTAAATCCTTCATAACCTTGTTCTGCCACGGTGTCTAACCGTTGGCGGTATTTGGGTGAACCGAGCAGATACATGAGATAACGCATCTTGTCGTGCCCCTCTACGTTCGAGTTGTAGCCGGTAAACCACGATTTGGCCGTGGCCAAAAGCGAACCTTCGTAGCCGGACTTAATCTCTTCTATCCACATCGCCTCCGCGGCTTCCGTGGTTTCTATGCGTTGACACCCACGCGCACGCAGTTGGGCAATCAAAGTGGTGGCCCAATTCACCGCGTACTCAATGTTCGGCGGGAAATTAGACGATACAGAAGCACCTTGGGGGCCAGCCAGGGTTAATAGGTTAGGAAACCCCGCCACTGCCACCCCGAGGTACGTGATGGGCCCGTCGCGCCACTTGTCAGCCAGTTTCTCGCCACCAACACCGGTGATGTCAATCCGATCAAAAGCACCGGTAATGGCGTCAAAGCCGGTGGCGTAAACAATGATGTCAAACGCCCGCTGCTGATCACTGGTTTTTACACCCTCGGAGGTGATGCGCTCGATCGGCGTATCGTTCAAATCCACCAAGGTGACATTGGGCCGGTTGTACGCTTCGTAGTAGCGGGTTTCCATGGGCACCCGGCGGCTGCCGAAGCCATGGTCTTTGGGGATGAGTTTGTCCGCCACCGCCGGGTCATCAACCCGCTGGCGGATCTTGTCCGCAATAAACGCGGAGAACTCCGCGTTCACTTCAAAGTCGATCAATACATCGCGGAAATTCCCCAGCCAAATGCCAAATCCAGGCGAGGCGTACAATTCTTCCCAAAACGCCAGACGCTCCGCCTCGGGGACTTCCGCAAAACTACGCCGGTCCGGACCGTGCAAGAATCCGCCGGGGGTTTCCGCACATTTGGCGAAGATGTCATCGTAGGAGTCTTTGATCTGCGCCATGGTGTCCGCGTCGATGGCGGCATTATGCAGCGGCGCACACCAATTGGGGCGGCGCTGATACACCACCAGTTCTCCTACCTTGTCGGCAATTTCCCCAATCACCTGCACGCCGGTGGCGCCGGTGCCAATCACCGCTACCTTTTTGTCCGCCAAGTCGACGGGATCCTGGGGCCAGTAATAGGTATGGAAGGCTTGCCCCTGGAAGTCTTCCACGCCCTCTATGTTTGGCAGCGTGGCCGCGGACAACATGCCGATGGCGGTCAATAACAGGTTACAGCGCAAGTGCCGCCCGTCCGCCAACGCCACTGTCCAGGTGTCACTGTCTTCGTCAAAGGCGGCCGCGTTGACACGGCAGTTAAACTGCATGTGACGGCGCACATCCAGCTTGTCCGCCACATAGTTCAAATAACTTAAGGTCTCCGGTTGCGCGGCGAAGTGTTCACTCCAATTCCACTCATCCAAAATCTCTTGATTGAAGGAGTAGCCGTAGGAGTAACTTTCCGAATCGAAGCGCGCCCCCGGGTAGCGATTCCAGTACCACGTGCCGCCGAGCCCGCCGCCGGCTTCTAACACCGTGGCGTCCACGCCAAGCTCCAACATGCGGTGGAGTATGTAGATACCGCATACCCCGGCGCCAATGATAATGACTTCGTGCTGTTGCGGTTCGTGCTGTTGCGGCTCGTCCTGCTGCTGCGACATCACTCTAATCCTCTAACGTGGCGCTTAAGCGTTCCGTGGCGAGCAGGTAATCTTCCATAAATTCGCGCATGACGGTGCGGGTATCTTGTATTTCGTTCATCAACCCAACCCCTTGGCCAACAAAGTAGGTTGCCAGGTTGCGTGCCCCTGAGTGGCCGCCTTCGGCCAGCTTTGCCACCCGCGACAAGGCCGGTTCACTGACCAGCGACATCAGTGGCATCGGCAGCGGCTGTGGCGAGTCTTCCTCCTCCCAAGCGTCCGTCCATGCAGACCGGAGCTGGCGTGAGTATTTACCGGTACGGTATTTTGAGCGGACGGTTTGCCGCGACGAAGCCCGGGTGTATTTTTCTTTCACCACCGGTGACGTCTCCGCTTCCGTGGTAGTCAACCACATCGACCCCGTCCAAGCGCCATGCGCACCCATGGCCATACAGGCCGCCATTTGCCGACCAGTGACAATACCGCCCGCGGCCAAAATGCCAACGTCATGACCCTGCACGGCTTGCACCACTTCGGGCACCAACACCATGGTGCTGACTTCCCCGCAATGCCCGCCGGCTTCGGTGCCCGCCACCACCAGAACGTCTACGCCGGCCTCCACCTGTTTGATGGCGTGTTCTTTGGCACCGACCAAGGCGGCCACCGCCACGCCGCGTTGCTTACCCATTTCCAGCATATACTTGGGTGGCACACCGAGGGCATTGGCAATCAGCTTAATAGGGTGCGCAAACGCAACGTCTATGATGTTGGTTGCCTTGCTTTCAGTGAGGAAGCCGCCGGCAATGCCGGCGCGGGTTTTTTCGTAAACGTCGGCGCCGTCGATGCCGTGCTGGGCCAAAATATTCAGGGCAAAATTGCGATGCTCATCCGGCACTCTTGCGACCATACTCTCACGTGTGTCGTCGTCGCTGGTGGCCATTGAAGTCGGCGCAATCAGATCAACGCCGTAGGGTTTCCCTTCGATGTGCTCATCAATCCAATTCAGCTCAATTTCGAGGGTGTCCGCATCGTAACCGGCGGCGCCCAACACACCCATACCACCGGCCTTGGACACCTCTACCACCACATCGCGGCAATGGGTAAAGGCGATCAGCGGAAATTCAATGCCCAGCAGGTCGCAAATTGGTGACTTCATGTAGATCTCCCCAGATACTTCTATGTGTCAGGGGAGATCCTACCAGGTTCCGCGGTGTTATTTGCGGTGCACCACCACCGGCAGATGGGTATACCCCTTCACAAAGGAAGAGATGTGCCGTTGCGGCTCACCCACCACCTCTACGTGGCTGAACCGCTGCATAATCTCTTCCCAGGCAATACGCAGCTGCATTTCCGCCAACCGGTTTCCCATACAACGGTGCACGCCAAAGCCAAAGGACAGGTGCTGACGTGCGTTAGGGCGGTCGATGACAAGTTGATCACCGCGTTCAAACACGCTTTCGTCGCGATTGCCGGAGACGTACCACATCACCACCTGCTCGCCGGCCTTAATGTTTTGACCGCGAATTTCACAGTCTTCGTTGGCGGTGCGGCGCATGTGTGCCAAAGGCGTCTGCCAACGGATGATCTCGGGTACCAGGTTTGTAACGAGTCCGTGGTCAGCGCGCAGCTTAGCGTACTCTTCAGGGTATCGATTGAGCGCGTAGACACCGCCGCTTAATGAATTCCGTGTGGTGTCGTTGCCACCTACAATCAACAGCAATAAGTTACCCAGGTGCTCCATGGGGTTCATGTGCCGGGTGTGTTCACCGTGGGCCAACATGGAGATGAGGTCATGACCCGGATTGGCCTTACGTTCGGCAAACAGTTCCGCAAAGTAGGTGACACACTCGATCATCACCTGGTTACGCTCTTCTTCAGAGTCGATGACACCTGTCCCAGGCTGCGCCGTGGCTACGTCGGACCAGTAAGTCAATTTGCCGCGTTCCGCAAAGGGGAAATCAAACAAGGTCGCCAACATTTGTGTGGTGAGCTCGATCGAGACCCGCTGCACCCAGTCAAATTCTTCGCCCACCGGCAGGCCATCGAGAATCTGCTGCACCCGCTCGCGTATGATCGGCTGCATACGCGCCAGGCTCGAAGGGCCCACGATGGGTGATACGGTTTTGCGTTGGTCATTGTGTTGCGGATTGTCCATGCCGATGAACATCGGCAAATTTAACGCGCTGAGGCTGTCTTCGGGTAAGCGCGCATCCAAACGCGGCCCCAGTACAAAACCTTTGGCGGAAGAAAACTGCGCGTCATTCTGATCCACCGCCTTGATGTCTTCGTAGCGAGTCAAGTTCCAGAAACGACCGGTAAATTCGGTTTCGCTCAAATGCACCGGGTCTTCTTCGCGCAGGCGTTTGAAATAGCCCTCGTACTTGTCTTCCGCAAACAAGCGCCCGTTGGCCGGGTTTATTTCCGCCAACGGCAAGTCATACGGATCCGGTATCGGCGTGTGCATATCCAGGTCTTCCAACGTTGGCAGCTGGATCACTTCCTTGTCTGCTTGGCTGTCCGCGGCAGATTGTCCCGGCGCTTGGGTATTTTCTAAAGCTTCTGCTGGAGGCATGGGTGTTGTCCGTTGTGTTAACGCGCGCAGTCTGCCGCAAAAGAGCCTCCTTTGGGGGGTCATTAATTGACAGGTAGGGGTCATTTCATGCCAAAATGCATCACCTGTGAACCAATTCCACTGCTTGCCATGCCTGCCAGCCACTACCCGCACACACCTGTCAATGGTCGAGTCAATTGCAACGCTTACGCTCAGGTCATCGCGCACCAGTTGGCTTTAAAAGAGGGTGAACTGGCACAACTGCTGGCTGGCACAGGGCTGCCCAAGGAAGTGCTGTATTCCGGCAGTGATCTGCATATGGACGGGCCGCAACTCATCCAAGTCATCGAAAACGCGCTGCAAATGAATGACGACCCCACAGTGGGTTTACGCTGTGCAGCCCATCTGCGGCCGTCAACCCACGGGCCGGTAGGTTTTCTCACCAACAACGCGCCCGATCTGTACTCCGCGCTGAGCATGTTGGAAGAATTTGGCCGCCTCAAGCCGCCCTTTATCAACTTTAAGCTGGACTTCGACGAACGTTGGTTACGCTGCGAACTCGATTTCGACGCGGGTATTTCCACTCCGGTGCAGCGCGTGGTGCTGGAGGCGGTGACTTTGGCCATGCAGACCAACATCGAAAGCTTCATTGGCGGGCGGTTTAACCAGGGGCGCTTCTTGTTTGCTTTCGATACACCTGCCTACGCCGAGGAATACGGCGAATACTTCCACTCGCCGGTGACCTTTGCCCACGCAAACAATGTGCTGCTGATTCCCGCTGAGTTTGCGCGCCGCGCTAAGTCGGGCAGTGATCCCAACGCCTACGTCATTGCACACAACTTCTGCGTGGAATTACTGGAGCAAATTCCGGACGCGTCGTTAGATATCGTAGATCGGGTACGCCACCTTTTGTTAACCCACTCGGTGGGCGCGCTCACCGAAGAGGATGTGGCGCGGGCTTTATTCATCTCCAAACGCACCTTAGCACGGCGTTTGGCGGTGCATGGGTTGACTTATCGGCAGCTGCGTGAGGCGCTGCTGCGTGATCTGGCGGCTCAATATTTGCGCGACGACACCTTAAGCGTGGAAGCCATTGCCGCCATTTTGGGTTACCACGATGCCGCCAATTTCCGCCGCGCCTTCCGCCGCTGGCACCAGCTTACGCCTTCAGCCTATCGCCGCGGGCTAGCACGAGCCAGCTAACCCCCTGTTGCGGCTTGCCTGGCGTCAATGGCCGCACGGATCTCCGCGTGCCGCTTGCGATCAATGCGATAACGCAGATAAAACAACACGCCGCAAAAAGAAATGATGGAGGTGGCCGGACCTTCCACAAAGCCAAGGTACCAAACAATGTCCGGATCCACCGTACCGGCCACCGCACCGCGAGGAAAAGAGATCACATCCAACAACACGCCGCCCACGATGGCGCCAAGGGCTGCAGTGGCTTTGCCGGAAAAAGAGCGTGCGGAGTAGATGACCCCCTCGCAGCGTTTGCCGGTCTCCAGTTCCACTTCATCGGCAATGTCCGCAAACATGGAGTTAAAGCTGGCCAGAATCACCGGCAAAAAGATGCCCTGCAACAGATAGCGGGCGAAATAGATCCAGAACACCCAGGGCGACGAATTGTCCGGGAACCAGGACACGTCCGCCAAACGCATGATCAGGGCCGCGTTGGCGTTGACCGCCACAAACACGGCGGGGCCCACCAGCGCCCAACGTTTGTCAAAGCGGCGGGTCAGAATCGGCGCCAGCGGTAAACCAATCCACAGTCCGATGAGCGTGGCAATGGAGATCAGCGCCAGCCGCTCCGTAGGCAAGCCCCAGAAATGTACCCCCATGAAGGGATTGAAGACGGCTTCCACCGCAATGGCAAAGGTGGTCATCATCATGCCGATAAAAATCAGACGAAAGGAACGGTTCCGGAACACGTCGAGAAAATCGCCAAAAAACATTTTGGGGTGAAATCCCGCGCTGGCTTCACTCTGGCGCAGGTGTGGAATTTCCTTGGCGGTACCAAACACACACAGCAAGATGACTCCCACCATGCCAGCGGCAAAAAACATGGAAAAGTTGACATAACCTTCTGGGTTCAACGTTCCCGGGGAGTATTCCGGCGTGGTGGGAAAGAAGTAGCGGTAGCCAAGAAAGGTAACCAACGCCATGGCGGTAATTGAAGCCACCGTGCTGTAGGCAAACACCGTCGAGCGTTGGTGGTAGTCGTGCGCCATCTCAGCACCCAAGGCAAGGTGGGGGACGTAATAAAACGTCAGCGAAGCCCGCACCAACACCGCAAACACCAGCAACCACAAAAAGCTCGCAAACTCAGACATGCCTGCCGGCGGATTAAATAGCGCTATAAAGGCGATCGCCAATGGAAACACGCTGATGAACATAAACGGGTGGCGCCGACCCCAGCGGCTGCGAAAGCGGTCACTGACAAAGCCGGCTAGCGGGTCGGTGACCGCGTCAAACGCCAGTGCAATACCCAGCGCCAAGCCGGTCATCGTCCCCGACACCCCAACCAATTGTTGGTAGTAAAACAGCAGAAATACGTTGAACGCCTGGTTTTTGATCCCTTCCGCGGCTTGACCCACGCCAAAGGCAAGCATGGTGGGTTGTGAAAGGCGACGGTTCGGCATTGATGAACTATAACACCCGACCCCACGGGATACCCCGCAAATTTGGGCGCCATCAGCTTTTGTCAGACTGTCCACTATTGACCTGTCGCAAACGCGGTATTTGCTGTACAACACCGCCGCGATAAATGCCGCAATAAATGAAGAGACCTGAACAAAGAGGAGTTTAAGGAACATGTCTACGGCAGCAACCGAAAGCAAAGACACCCCCGAACAGGCTGAATTCCGCGCCTACTGCCAACAATGGCTGCAGGACAACCACCCCGGCCAACCGCCGGTGCACATTCCCCAAGGCGCACTTGAATTAAGCGACCCGGCCGCCTTGGAGTGGCTGCAAGGTTGGCAAAAATCGGCTTATGAAGCTGGCTTGGTTGGCTGTGACTACAGCAAAGAAGTAGGTGGCGGCGGCATGTCCAACTGCCAAGCGATTGCCAATCAAGAGATGTCGCGGGCAAAAACCCCTTTCTTCCCCAACATCATCGGCTTAGGGATGGCCGCGCCCACGGTGTACTTTCACGGCCGCGACGACGTCAAGGCGGAACTGTTGCCCAAACTGCTGTCCGGCGAAGAGATTTGGTGCCAAGGGTTTAGCGAACCGGGCGCGGGTTCGGACTTGGCCAATCAACAAACCTTCGCCGAAAAGAAAGGCGACAGCTGGGTGATCAACGGCCATAAAGTGTGGACGTCGCTGGCACATTTTGCCGAATGGATGATCCTGCTGTGCCGCACCAGTAAAGAAGACAAATACAACGGCCTGTCTTACTTTGTGGTGCCCATCAAAAGCGCCTTAGGCAACGGCGTCACGGTGCGTCCGTTAATTAAGATAACCGGTGAAACCGGCTTTAACGAAGTCATCTTCGAAGACCTGGTGGTGGAAGACCGCTATCGTCTGGATGACGTGGGCGCCGGTTGGAAAGTCGCCATGACTACTTTGGCCCATGAACGTGGCGCCGGTCCCCTCACCACACCCGCGGCCGGCGGCATGGTCACCGAGGCAGACGCATCCGCCGCGGTGGGCAACGCCGGTGCCTTGATTGAGCTGGCCAAACAAAGCCATCGCAACGGCAACGCCGCCGCTGACGACCCGGTGATCCGCGACGCCATCATGCAACTCATGATTCGCCAAGAAGGGTTTCGTCAAAACCAGCGGCGCATCGGCGTGCAGGCGCTAAATGACCACCCTATGCGCATCCCCCTGCAGTACAAGTTGGTGGCCACGGAAATGAGTCAGGACATTGCGCAGCTGGCTTACGAGATAGAGGGGCCCAGCAGTAGCTTATACGTGAATGACAACAACGCCCCAGCAGGTGGCCAATGGCAGCTCGCTTACATGAACAGCTTTGGCGTCACCATCGCCGCCGGGGCCAACGAAGTACAACGCAACATCCTCGGTGAGCGTGTGCTTGGTTTACCCAAATCCAAATAGTGCTCGCGGCAGTAAACTCGCAGCAAGCAGCAAATAAGAAAGAGACGGAAGAGAAGGAAGAGAAGGAAGAAATATGACCCAACAGAAAAACTTCGGTTTCGGTGAAGACGAAACCATGCTGCGCGATTCGGCACGCAAATTTTTTGCCGACAATGCCAGCGCGGACAAAATCCACCGCCAGGTGGCTGATGACTACAACATCCATCGTGAGATTGAGTGCATCTGGGATCAAGACCTGTGGCGTCAGATCTGCGAGCTGGGCTGGACCGCAGCCTGTGTACCGGAAGCAGCCGGCGGCATCGGCATGCCCTTGGTTGCCGCTATCGCGTTGGCTGAAGAGGCCGGCAAAGCCGCCTTCCCATCGCCCTTAATTGCCACCTTCAACAGCACCTTTGTACTGAAGGCTTGCAACACGGAAGCCGCCGTTACCGCACTTGGACACATTGCAGAGGGTAACGCCGCGAGTCTCGCCATCACCAACGAAAAAGGCTCTTGGGAAGCCGGGGACACCGACGTCACCGTCGCCGACGGCAAACTCTCGGGCACCGCCTATTTTGTGCAAGACGCTAAAAAAGCGGACTTCTATGTGGTCTCCGCCCGGGACAACAACGGCATCGGTTTATACACCGTCGCCGCGGACGCCGCCGGTGTAACCATCACCCCTGACGGCATCATTGATCTCACCCGGGATCAAGCCCACATCCAATTTGACCAGGCTGATGCGGTTGAAGTGGCCGCACCCGGCGCCGGCGCAGCGGCTTTGCAACATGCGTTGCCTGCTTTGCTGTGCATCACCGCTGCCGACATGGTGGGCGCCGGTGAGTGGCTGCTGCAGACCACCACCGAATACGCCACCACCCGCGTGCAGTTTGATCGGCCACTGGGTTTTTTCCAGGCGGTTAAACACCCTTTGGTTAATGTCATGCTGGACATTGACGCCGCTAAATCACTCACCTACAACGCCGCCTGCGCGTTCGAAGAAGAGCCCGACAAGGCGGAGCAATACGCGCGTATGGCCAAGGCTGCCGCCAGCGACATGGCGGTGTTTTCCGCCAGCCGCGCGGTACAGTTCCACGGCGGTATTGGGTTTACCTGGGAATGTTACGTGCACTTGTTCTTCAAGCGCCAAATGCATAACCAAGTGCTGTTCGGCGATGCTAAGTATCAGCGCGCTAAACTGGCTGATATGCTGATGGGCGCGGCGGCCTAACCGCACCCATACATTCCCACCGGGAGGCAGTTTTGAGTTATCAGTTTGTCAGCGTCGACGATGCAGACCACATCACCCGTATCACGCTGAACCGGCCCGAGGTGATGAATGCGCTGCATCCGCCCATGCATGAAGAGCTCGAAGCCGCCTTTAATCAGTTTGCTGCTGATGACCAACAATATCTTTGTGTGATCAACGGTGCCGGAGAGAAAGCCTTCTGCGCCGGCAGCGATCTTAAAGCCATCGCCAGCGCCGGCAGGCACGTGGGTTATCCGGAACACGGCTATGCCGGTCTGATCGAGCGTTTCGATTTGAGTAAACCCATCATCGCCGCGGTGGATGGATTTGCGCTGGGTGGCGGTTTTGAGATTGCGTTGGCCTGCGACATCATCATCGCCACCGAGCGATCGTCTTTTGGCCTACCGGAACCTCTGGTAGGTGCCGTCGCCTTGGGCGGCGGCGTGCATCGCCTGGCCCGACAAATTGGCCTTAAACAGGCCATGGGTTTGGTGCTCTCCGCCGAGCGCGTCAGCGCCGCCGAAGGTTACCGGCTGGGTTTTGTCACCGAGCTGGTAGACCACCATGAGTTAGAGGCCGCGGTGGAACGCTGGTGCGGCAAGATTCTGGCCGGTGCCCCGTTGGCCATCCAAGCATCCAAAGAGGCCATGTTAAAAGGCTTGGACGAAGACAGCCTGGCCGCCGCCATGACCGCGCAAGAAAACTACCCTACTTTCTATCGCTGGCGGCGTTCCGAAGACGCGAAAGAAGGGCCTAAAGCCTTCGCCGAGAAGCGCAAACCCAACTGGTCGGGAAGCTAATCCAACGCTTCTGAACCCGCGCTTGAGTGTGCAGCCAGCGTAGTGGCATCTTCCACGGCATATAACTCCGCAAAACCGGCCACCTCATCCAACTGGTTGTAGGTGGCGAACAGCTCCGCCATCTCAAGCGGCGCATCACGCCCCGCAAAAAAATCCGCATATGCTTGTTGCATCGCCCGCACCTGCATGACTTGTACAGTGAATGGATCAATCACCAGCGACACGCCCAATGCGGTCCACTGCGCCGGTGTGCGGCCACCCAAGGCGCCAAAGCAAACGATCGGCGCGTTGATTTCAGCGGCTACCCTAGCCCACTGCTCGGCGGTTTCCGGCATGATAAGAATGGCATCGGCGCCCGCTTCGGCGTAAGCGTTGGCGCGTTCACAAGCGTGCGCAAACGATTCGTTTTTCACCGCACCAGTGCGGGCAATAATTAGCGTCTCAGCGTTGCTACGCGCGTCCACGGCATACTTCACTTTGGCAACCATGTCCTGCAGCGACACCAGGTGTTCTATACCACGATGATGACTGACGCGTTTGGGGGCGACCTGGTCTTCAATTTCAATGGCCGCCGCCCCGGCTTGCTCAAACGTCTTGATGGCGCGCGTGAGGTGTACCGCGTCCCCGAAGCCGACACCGGCATCCACCACGACGTGTAGATTGCTGCGCGCGTGCACGTGGCGCACTACGTCGGCCAGTTCATCTACGCTGAGCAGCGCTTCGCTCACAGCATGGGCATAACCCAACGCACCGCCGCTGACATAGCCGCATTGGAAGCCGGCCTGCTCAGCGACGCGCGCGGCGAGCGCATCCAAGCACAGGGTTGAAAACACCGGTGCTTGTTGGGCGAGCAAATTGCGTATGGTCATCTTTCATCCCCTTGCATAGAATGCGCCGCTGTTTTTCACACAACTTTTCACACAACAAGAGGATAAAACCCTACCATGAAACTCGACTCCAGCATTTCTGCCGTCATCACCGGCGGCGCCTCTGGTCTCGGTGCTGCTACCGCACGTGCCCTGGCGGCCCACGGCGTAAAAGTCGCGTTGTTTGATCTCAACGAAGAAAAAGGGGAAGCCCTGGCCCAGGAACTGGGCGGTGTATTCTGCAACGTCAATGTCACGGACGACGCTTCCGTTGAAGCAGGCTTTGCCAAATCCCGGGAAGCGATCGGCCAGGAACGTATCCTCGTCAACTGCGCTGGCACCGGTAACGCCATCAAAACCGTCAGCCGCAACAAAGAAACCGGCGAGATCAGTCATTTTCCGCTGGATGCGTTTAACCTCATCATCCAGATTAACCTGGTAGGCACCTTCCGCTGTATCGCCAAGTCCGCCGCAGGCATGGCCTCGCTTGATCCCATCGACGGTGAACGCGGCGCCATCATCAACACCGCCTCGGTAGCGGCAGAAGACGGTCAGATTGGCCAGGCGTCTTACTCCGCATCCAAAGGCGGTGTGGTGGGTATGACCCTACCCATCGCGCGTGACCTCGCCCAGGAATTCATCCGCGTCAACACCATCCTGCCGGGTATTTTCGATACCCCGCTGCTGCAAGGTGCGCCGGAGAAAGTGAAACAAGCCCTGGGTGCCCAGGTGCCAAATCCGTCTCGTCTGGGTTCGCCGGAAGAGTATGCGTCCCTGGCACTGGAAATGTGCCGCAACCCCTACTTCAACGGCGAAGACGTGCGCCTGGACGGCGCCATACGTATGGCGCCGCGCTAGCGCATGCCAATGTCAAATCCTTCGCCGTTTGCATAACGGCGAAGGATACGACCACCCGTGTTCTGGATGTGCACTTCGTCAGCCCCGTCATAGATGCGCGCAAAGCGTGCGTGCCGATACATACGCTCCAGCGGCGTATCTTCTGTCACACCCAACGCGCCATGGACTTGGATGGCCCGGTCGATGACGTTATACAGCATTCCCCGCTCCTGAAGTAAACCACTTGCGCCCGTTAATCACCCACTCATCCCCTTCAAGCACAGCACGGGTCTGCAGCTGCGTGGGGTCTGAGCTCGCCACGTCCGGCTCCGTCATGCCAAAGCTGGGGAACACTTCACCGGCCACCAGCGGTGCGAGGTGCTTATCGCGCCATTCGGCATTGGCATAACGATGCAGCATGATGGAGTCCTGCAACGAGTGGGTACCCAGCGCCACCATCGCAATTTCACTTCTGCCTACCACCTCATTGATAAACACGTAATCCATAAACGGTAAGCCGCCACCGCCAATTTCTACAGGGTGCCCCAGCGCCCATAAACCTTAGGCTTTGGCCTTGTCCATGAGGCTTTTCATCACGTCACCGCGGCGCCAACCGACCTTGTCTTCGGTCAGTTCTTTCTCTACCGGATAAACTTCTTGCTCGATGAAATCGAGCACCTTCATACGCAGCGGAACAATATGGTCCGGTATCGACAGATTCAGCATGTTTCTCCCCTTAACGTCTCTGGTGGCCTCTGGTGGTTTGGTCAATTAGTCCCCGCTCGACGATTGTAGTACCGTTGCCGTAACCGGAGGAATACTGTCATGCCTGAATTTGATACGTTGATTTATGAAAAACCAGAAAGCGGCATTGCCCGCATCTGGCTCAATCGCCCTGAAGCAAGAAACGCGCAGGACACCCACCTGCTGTATGAACTAAACGACGCTTTTGACGTGGCCATGGGTGACCACGAGGTAAAAGTGGTGATCCTGGCGGGTAAAGGCCCACATTTTTCCGCCGGTCATGATCTGCAGGAAATCAACAATCGTGGTGGTGAACACAAGCGGGTTGGCACTTGGAGCGATGACAAATGGGAAGGCTCTGAGGCTTACTACTGCAGAGAGAAAGAGATTTATGAAGGGTTTTGCCGCCGCTGGCGGGACCTGGCCAAACCCACCATCGCCTCGGTACACGGTAAGTCCATCGCCGGTGGCTTAATGCTCATCTGGCCCTGTGACTTTGTCATCGCCAGCGACGATGCCACCTTCCAGGACAATACGATGTACATGGGTATACCCGGGGTTGAATACTTTGCCCACGTATGGGAGCTGGGTATCCGCAAGGCTAAGGAATTTTTGTTGACCGGGCAGCCGATCACCGCCGGCGAAGCTGAAGCCGCCGGCATGGTTAACAAAGTAGTGCCACGCGAAGAGTTGGAGGCAGCGACGTTGGCATTTGCCCGCACCCTAGCGGACAAGCCGTCGTTTGCGCTGAAGCTAGGCAAAGATGCCATCAACGCGGCCTTTCACGCCCAGGGTTTTGAAAACGTGCAGCGCAGCGCTTTCAACGCGCACCATTTGGCCCATACCCACTATCGGCTGCACCAGGACGGTTCCTTTATCGATACGCAGTTTATGCGTAATTTCCAATCGAAGAAGAAATCCGGCTAAATTCGGCGCATGAGCGATTGCGATTGCGGCAGCGGCATCGACACAGCCGCCTTAGAAATGAAGCAACGTCGCGTGCTGCTGACGGTGTTGGTGATTAACACACTGACGTTTGTGATGATGGTTGCGGCGGCAGTGTGGAGTGGGTCCTCAGCGTTGCTTTCCAGCGCATTGGACAATCTCGGCGACGCCCTCACCTACGCGCTGAGTTTTGCCGTGGTGGGCGCATCGCTTGCGGCCAAAGCCAAAGTAGCCTTGTTTAAAGCGGTGTTGATTGCCGGTGCCGCGCTTGCTGTGGGTGTGCAGATCGTGTGGCGGTTTTTTAATCCTGAGGTACCGCTGTTTGGCGCTATGGGTATGGCCGCACTGCTTAATCTGGTGGCCAATACCCTCTGTCTTGCTTTGCTCACCCCTTATAGGCGTCAGGACGTTAACATGGCATCGGTCTACGAATGTTCACGCAACGATGTCATGGAAGGTTTTGCGGTCATTGCCGCCGCCGGGGCGGTATGGTGGTTCGACTCCGGCTGGCCGGACCTGATCATCGCCAGTGCACTATTAATCTTGTTTATGCGCTCCGCACAGCGGGTATTCAACGGTGCCTGGCAAGACCTGCGCAGCACATCAGCCGTGCCACAAAGTTAAGGATTCATCATGCCGCTGATTGATGAAGTAGTCGCCATGCAAGATGAGCTTAAAGCTTGGCGCCGGGACATACATGCCCATCCCGAGCTGGGTTTTGAAGAAACACGCACCGCAGATTTTGTTGCGGCCCAGCTGGAGTCGTTTGGGGTCCAGGTCCATCGTGGCATCGGCAAAACCGGCGTGGTGGGTGTGCTACGTGAAGGCAACGAAACCCGTTCCGTAGGGTTGCGTGCCGATATGGATGCGTTGCCCATCCACGAAGAAAATACCTTCGACCACCGTTCAACTCACGACGGCACCATGCACGCCTGTGGTCACGACGGCCACACCACGATGCTGCTGGGCGCCGCCAAGTACCTTGCCGCCACACGCCGCTTTCACGGCCAAGTCAACTTCATTTTCCAACCTGCTGAGGAAGGCATCGGCGGTGCCAAGGCGATGATCGAAGACGGCCTGTTTGAACAATTCCCCTGCGATCAATTGTTTGGTATGCACAACGCACCGGGCATGGCGTTGGGCAAAATTGGCGCCAGTCCGGGTACGGCCACTGCAGCCGGGGCATTCTTCGACGTTCACATCAACGGCACCGGCGCCCACGGCGCGTTTCCCAATGACGCGGTTGATCCCGTCATTATCGCCGCTGAAACCGTGTCCGCGTTGCAAACGGTGGTGTCGCGCAACGTACGTCCGACCGAAACCGCGGTGGTCTCCATTACCCAGATCCATGCCGGGGACGCTTACAACGTCATTCCCGGCACCGCCAGCCTGGCAGGCACGGTGCGCACGTTTTCGGTGGACACCATGAAGCTGGTGGAGGCACGCATGCAAGCACTGGTGTCTGGCATTGCCCAGGCCCACGGCGGCGAGGCCAGGGTGGACTTTCGCATCATTTTTCATCCCGTGGTCAACGACCGGGCTGCTGCCGAGGTCGCCGCGGACGTGGCCGCCGAGTTGGTGGGTGAAGGCAACGTGTACCGCAAGTTGCCGCCGGGCACCGGTTCTGAAGACTTCAGCTTTATGTTGGAACAAGTCCCGGGCTGTTACGTATTGTTAGGAAATACCGACGCTGAACATCAGCAGCCGGTGCACAACCCCGGTTATGACTTCAACGATCGTGCTGCGGTATACGGTGCCAGTTTTTTTGCACGCGTGGTGGAGACGGTTTTACACGCCAACGCCACCGGCTGACCCCAGCAATATGGGGGATTCACCCCATACCTGCGCCACCCCCTCTTTCCTAGGCTGTCGCTCTAAGCAGTAATTAATGGAGGGAACATGTTATTCACCATCATCAAGCCGCGACAGGTCGTGGCCACCGTCGCAACCATCGGTCTACTTGCACTGACTCCGGCACAAGCGGCGTTGTTTGTGCAGGAACTTGAGTACGATGCCAGCGACAGTCTGTGGGGACCGGGCGGCAACAGCTTCAGTTTCGAAGCCAGCGGTAGCGCCAGCGTGGGCATAGTGGATCTGTTTGAGTACAACATCGGCGTCGACAGCGGCACCGTCAGCGCCAGCTACGACGGAGCTTTACACGCCACCTACGACGATCTTCTCAGCGCACCCGGCAACACGACCATTAACTTGGATTGGATACCGGATGACGCGCGCTCACCTTTTGGTGGATTCACCGGGGGCCGCCTCAACACAGATCTCGGAGTTTATGCCAACGTCACCGCGTTGGGGGCATTTGACATCCTCGATGTGGATTACGCGGTGGACATCAACACGCGTGAGCGTCCCGATATACCGGATACCCTGTCCGGCACCGACAGTACGTCGGGCGCCTCAGCCAGCATCGACATTTTCATCGCCGAAGCCGGTGCAGAACTACGGCCCAATTTAACCAGTACGCTGAACATCAACTCGTTGTCCGGTATCTTGGGTTACAGCAAACGCGGCAGCGGTGTGGTTTCCACCACCCCGTTCTCCATGACCGACAGCGGCATCAATCTTGATTTCAACCTGGCTGAAGCCGGCTTTTGGGATTTTATGCTGATGTCAGATCCCGTGCTCAACAACGCATATTCGTCATCTTTTGGGTTGGACCTGGTCATATTTGAAGAACACCTGACGTTGTCAGGCTTCAAATACAACGAGAAAAACCTGGGTACGCTGGTGTCGTTTCCCGGCAGCGCGTTCGCCTTGTCGTTTGCCAACAGCGTGAATCTGGGGAGCTTTTCGATTCTCGTGGAAGACATTGTCGGCAGTGTCGCGGTACCGGAACCCGGTAGCCTGTCTTTGTTAGCGCTCGGGTTGCTCAGCCTCGGATTAACCCGGCGACGCTTGCGCCCCGCGGTGCGTTAACCGCACGCGGACCACACAACAACAAGTTTCGCGCCGCTAAGCAGGGACGCTGGCGGCCTTAACGAGTGTTCAAGCGACTTGAGCCTAAGTGGGTTGAACATTCGTACGCACATCCCGAAAGGCAATGGTTTTGTCCACCTCAGGCTCCTTCGGCAATCCCAACACCCGCTCACCGATGATGTTGCGCTGGATTTGATCGGTACCGCCGCCGATGGAGGTGAAGTAGGCATTCAGGGTGAGGAAATTGGCATCCTCCGCACGGGGGTAGTCGCCCCCCTCCAACAGGCTGTCTGCGCCCAGGATGGCCGTGCGCACACGCGCCTCTTCATGCAGGATGCGGGACATGGCCAGTTTGCCGAGACTCATCACTGACGAAGACGTGCCTTGGGCCATGTCCGCCTTGGCCCTGGCGGTGTTTAACGCGTTTAGTTTCTTATACGCAATGGCTTGAGCAATGTCCTGGCGCAATACCGAGTCATCAAGCACTCCCGCCTCCCGCGCCAGCTGAATCAAAACTTCTTCCGTTTTAGATTCTTGCGCACCGCTGCGTGCGCCACGCGCGCCTTCTCCCATGATAGAGCGCTCGTAAGCCAAAGCGGTTTGCAGCACCTTCCAGCCGGTGTTGAGATCACCGAGCAGATTCTCCGCCGGTACCACCGCGTCCGTGATAAACACTTCATTGAAGTGGCTTTCATTGGTGACCTGACGCAACGGGCGGACTTCGATTCCGTCCTGTTTCATCGGGCAGAAGAAAAAGCTGATACCCAGATGTTTCGGCACATCCCAATCGGTGCGCGCAATCAGCATGCCGTAGTCGGCAATGGCAGCACCCGAGGTCCACACCTTCTGCCCGTTGACGACATAGTGGTCGCCGTCGCGGTCCGCACGCGTACGGATACCGGCCAAATCAGAGCCGGCGCCGGGTTCGCTGTAAAGCAAACACATGTTGACCTCGTTACGCAGGAGCGGGCCGATGAGCTTCTCTTGCAGCGCGGGTTGGCCACGCGCCAACAACGTGTTGGCCCACATGTTAGTCCGACACTGACCGGTCCCGGGTGCGCCCGCGGCGGCAAACTCCCGCTCAACAATTTTGCCTTGGTCGTTACTTAAACCGCGGCCAAACCACTGTTCCGGCCAACGCGGCGCCGCCCAGCGCGCTTCCACCACTTCGCCTAACCAGGCTTTGAGCGCATCGGAGGCGCCCCAAACCGCTTGGCTTTGTTTAATGGCTTGGGCCTTGTCCTGGGTCCAGTTGGCTGCAAGCCAAGCGCGCACCTCTGCGCGCAGGTCTGTATCCGATAGGTTGCTTGCACGACTCATGTTAAACCCCCATAGCGCTGAGGTAGCGCTCGCGATGTTGATCGGAATTGCCAAACAGCTGGGCATCCGCCCGCGCCCTCCGCAAATACAGATGCGCCAGATGTTCCCAGGTGAAGGCGATGCCGCCGTGCATTTGAATACTGGTGGCGGTGGTGGTGACAAAGGCATCTGCGCAAGCAAACGCCGCCAAGCTTACGGCTTCGTCCACTTGGTCGCCCCCCGCGGCGAGCCGCGCCGCGGCATGGCGTGCCGCCGACACCGCAGATTCTGTCTCCAGCAAGAGATCCGCCGCCATGTGTTTAATGGCTTGGAAGCTGCCGATGGCGCGACCAAATTGAATACGGGTTTTGGCGTATTCTACGGTGAAGTTGAGGCAGTGTTGTGCAGCCCCCGCCTGCTCACCGGCCAATGCCACCAAGGTGAGGTCCAACGCTTCGCGCACCGCCTGCCAAACGGGTTGAGTGGCCTGCAAACGCCGCGCAGGTGCAGCACTAAATCCCACCTTGGCCAGGCGGAGCGTATGATCAAAGGTTGGTAAGCTGGTGTTGGACACACCGTCCGCGTCCGCCGCCACCTCAAACACACCCAGCTCTCCCTCTACATTTGCCGCCACCAGTAACACGTCCGCGTTTTGCCCGTGCAGGACAAAACTGCCATCACCTTGCAACTGCCAGCCATCGTCCACCGCCACAGCGATGACGCTCACCCCGGCTTGAGTCCAGCAGCCACCGTCGCCGGTCAACACCGCAGCGGCAATACGTTCGCCACTGGCGATCCCTGGCAACAGGCGGGTATTGGCCTCATCGTCGCCTAGCGCTTGTAACAAACCCGCGCTTAACACGCCGCTGCCGAGCAAGGGTGAACACAACAAAGCCGCACCCACCTCTTCCATCACCGCCTCCAGTTCTAACGGCCCAACCCCGGAGCCGCCAAACGCTTCGTCAATGATCAGGCCAACCACGCCCATATCAGCAAGCTGCTGCCAAAGGCCGGGGTCATACCCGCTGTCTGTTTCCATGGTGGCGCGCACCGCCTGTTCATCGCTGGCATCGCGCAATAGACGCTGCACCGAATCTCTCAACGCGGTGCGTTCTTCGTGGCTTAGGGTGTTCATGTGATCCTTCTATTCTGCAAACTGCTCTGCAAGCTGCGCAAATGCTCAAAGCGCTGCACAATCTACCTTTCCCGCCGAACAATGTACACGCGGACGCAATATTGCGGCCGCCAACACCCGCGCAAATCTACAGCAAATCGCCGCCGCGAAAGCTGCCGAAAATATCCTGAAAGGCACGCACCGTGGGGCTTGGTACCTGCGTGCGGTTAACGGCCACGCCAAACACATTGCTGCGCAGCGTGATGAGGTCTTCGATGACCCAAAACGCTTGCCGCGTGGCAGCACCCGGGGGGGCAAACGCCGCCATCGGCGCTATGGCGTCGGTGTTGAGCACCCACTTACGGATTAAGTTGATCCCGTCGCAACGGTACTGCGGTGGTTTAGGCGGCAGACCGGCAGCAACGTAGAGATGGGCCAATTCCTCATCAGTGGGCAGCCGATCCGAAGGCACCACTATGGGATAGTGCAGCAAGTCTTTGGCGGTCAAATTTTTACGCCTTCGCGCTGGGTGATCGGGCCGCGCAATAAAATAGTTGTACAAGGGGTACACTGCCCGGGCGTCAATGTTTGGCCACTGGGCCAACAAGTTGGCCGGCCCCACCACCAAATCCAGCTCACCCGCGGCTAACGCGCGCGCATGTCGTTCGACGTCCGCTGCAGTCACCTCAATTTGTATCGCGGGGTAGACTTTGGCGAAGGCGCCCAAGGCATCATCAATGAGCGGCAGAAATGCAGCCGGGGCCACACCGAGGCGCAGGCGCCCAGCCCGCAGATCGCGCAGCTTCTCCATGCCGCTCATCAGATCTTCGGTATCCGCCAGAATTTTGCGCGCCCGCTGCACAAACAACTCACCCGCTTCGGTCAGACGCACCCCCCGCGACAGGCGTTGGAACAAGCTGATGTCCAATTGGTGCTCTACATCCGCAACACTTTTGGTTAAGGCGGATTGAGTGACCCCCAACATCGCCCCGGCACGGGTGAAGCTTTCGGCTTCCGCCACCCCCACCACGTGGCGCAGTTTGCGTAGGTCCGTGATCATGTGGCGCTCCCCCAACGTCGCGCGGTTGGGTTTGGTCTGCTTAGGTATTCTTTCAAGGAATGTCTATCTGAATATAATTGATTGGACAGAATATCAGACACCAGGCAGAGTGTGGAACTGTACTGATTGGATCTTCTAGGGGCTTCTATGAACACCACAGTGATTGATCGCGATTTTTTTCTCCGCCAAGCTGCGGAACTACCCACCTCGGATTACGACATCAGCAACTGGTTCATCATGCAGAACGACGCCATATGGCCTTACATGGCGCGCCTGCGCAAAGAAGACCCAGTGCACTACACCGCAGAGTCCCGCTATGGCCCGTTCTGGTCGATCACCCGCTTCCACGACATCAAATGGGTGGATACCAACCACAAACTGTTTTCCTCCGAAGGCAGTATCGGCATCAATGATCAGACCGGGGACTTTGATACCTCCAGCTTTATTGCCATGGATCCCCCACGGCATGATGTGCAGCGCAAAGCCGTGACACCGGTGGTGGCGCCGCGCAACCTTGCCGAGCTAGAACCACTGATCCGCTCCCGCGTGTCTACCATCCTGGATAGTTTGCCCATCGGTGAAACCTTCAACTGGGTGGAAAAAGTGTCCATTGAGCTCACTACCCAAATGCTGGCCACGTTATTTGGCTTTCCGTTTGAAGAGCGCCACAAGCTGCCGCGCTGGTCGGACATCGCCACCGGCGGCCGCCACAGCGGCTATGTCGAAACCCGTGAAGAAGCCCAGCAGGAGATGCTGGAATGTCTGGCGCGTTTTACCCAGCTGTGGCATGAGCGCGCCGGAAGGGAGCCGGGTTTTGATCTGATCTCTCTGCTGCAGCAGGGTGAAGAGACCAAGGACATGATCCAACGCCCTAATGAGTTCCTGGGTAACCTGTTCCTGCTCATCGTCGGCGGCAACGACACCACTCGCAATTCAATTTCCGGTGGGGTGTTGGCACTGAATCAATTTCCGGAAGAGTACGACAAGCTACGCGCCGACCCATCGCTAATTCCCAACATGGTGGCTGAAATCATCCGCTGGCAAACGCCCTTGGCGTTCATGCGCCGCACCGCCACCGGGGACGTCGAACTGCAAGGCAAAACCATCAAACAGGGCGACAAAGTGGTCATGTGGTACGTCTCCGGCAACCGTGACGAGGACATTTTTAAAAACGCCGACCGATTGGTGATCGACCGTCCCAATGCGCGTCAGCACGTGTCTTTCGGCTACGGCATTCACAGATGCATGGGTAACCGGCTGGCAGAGATGCAGTTGCGCATCGTGTGGGAGGAAATCCTCCAAAGGTTTGAAAAAGTTGAAGTGGTCGGTGAACCAAAACGGGTGAAATCCAACTTTGTACGCGGCTATTCCGAATTGCCGGTACGGTTAATACCAAAAACTGCCTGAAACTTGCCGTCACAGGTATGATGCCCTCAACACAACAAACCGGGGGGAACTCAAGTGACGGCTGTAGACCATTTTATGTACGCGGTGCCATCGTTGGACGAAGGCATCGCCTGGGCCACGGAAACCTTTGACGCCGCACCGGCGTACGGCGGCGAGCACGTCGGGTTAGGCACTCGCAACGCCCTACTGTCCTTGGGTGACACCTACTTAGAGATCATCGCTCCAGACCCGGCTCAGGAACTCGGCAATACCATGGGTGAGCAGTTTGCGGCCATGCAAGGCGGCGGCTTGGTCACTTGGGCAGCACGCGGCAACCTGGCCGTCATTGCCGCGCAATTGCAGGCCGGCAATATAGAATGCCGCGGTCCTTCACGTACAGAACGGAAAACCGCCGAAGGTGATCTGTTGGTGTGGGAACTG
Source organism: Pseudomonadales bacterium (assembly GCA_028281005.1). Classification (GTDB taxonomy): domain Bacteria; phylum Pseudomonadota; class Gammaproteobacteria; order Pseudomonadales; family Azotimanducaceae; genus UBA4421. The sequence goes on along the minus strand of JANQKS010000038.1, from coordinate 33,384 downwards.
CTGTTTCCATCCACTCCACAGTTCGGCCCGCGTATGCCATTTTTCATCGATTGGCTAGATTGCCCTCATCCGTCGCAAACCAATCCGCTTGGCGGGGCGTTTAAACAGCTGAGCCTGACCTTACCCGAGCCACAGGAGCTGCAACACATTTTGTCGCAGCTGGAGATTGACTTGCCGGTCAATCAAGGCGAACCGGGATTGCAGCTCACCATCAGCACCGGCAAAGGTGAAGTGACCCTCGCCAGCACTGCCGAAACCGCAAGCCTTGGGTTTTAACACCATTTGACACAGTCTGACACGATGGCGGGCATGACGCGGTTAACGTCAGCGAAGCACTCAGGCCATTTTTGAAACGTGTTCTAGCGGTGCTATTCTTTTTGCCATTCGAGTGCATGAAGAAAGGGAGCAACAATGGCTGCAGCTGTCGCCGACAACGGCGTTCGCACCATGGACAGCGCGTTTGAGGAAATGCTCAATGCGGACACTCGTGCGGACAACATCATCGATGCCTTTCGCCGTAACAGTCCAATGCCGCCGGGCCCCTCGCTGATCCCCGTGGCGCGTTACACCGACCGTAAATACCACGAGTTGGAGAAACAACGCCTATGGGCGAAGAGTTGGCAGGTGGCCTGTCACGAGGACGACTTTGAACACGTCGGCGACGTTGTGCCATACGACATCACTACCATGTCATTTATTGTCGTGCGTAGCGGGGAAGACGAATACAAAGCCTATTACAACGCTTGTTTACACCGCGGGCGCAAACTGCGCGAAGATCGAGCCAAGCAGCTGAACGAACTACGCTGCCCCTTTCACGGCTGGGCGTGGAACCTGGACGGCACCCTCAAACAAGTCCCTTGCGCCTATGACTTTGCCGGATTAAATCGCGAGGAAGAATCCCTGCCGGAAGTACAAGTGGGCCGTTGGGGTCGGTACATTTTCATCAACCCAGACCCCGATGCAGAACCGTTAGAAGATTTCCTCGGCGATCTTTCCAGCAATTTTGAGTTTTTCCCCTACGAAAAGCGCTTCAAGCAAGCCCACGTCGCCAAGGTCATTCGCGCCAATTGGAAAGTGGTGCAGGAAGCTTTCATGGAGTCCTACCATGTGCTGATGACCCACCCGCAAATCCTCACCGGCGGCGCCAACGATCTGTGTACCAAGTACGACGCCTTTGGCAATTACTCCCGCGCCATCCGCTGCGGCGCGCTGGAGGCCAGCCCCATGCCCGAGTGGGACGAGGTGGAAGGTTTAAACGGCATGACGAGTCTGCGCCATCCCTTAAACGGCTGGCTGTATGAGCGGGTCGAAGACGGCGTGGTCCGCGTCACCACACCCAAGGGCAAAAGCGGCACGTTTACCGCGGAAGGTGAGTACATCGACGGTGAACTCACCGACGTGAACGTACACATGCTGAATTGGGCCGGCGGCCGGCAGTTGCCCGAAGCCAACCCAACCATGCGCATGAAAGACCAGGTGCAAAACGAAAGTGAAGAAGATGCCTTGGAGCGTATCGGTGCAGGCGCTAGTCCGCGCCAGGTGGGTGCACAGCTGCAGCGCCAGGTGCTCAAAGGGGTAATCCCGTCTGTGGCTGAAGGTATCCCGGACGTCGAGCTGACCTCCTCAATCTTTTTTACAGTGTTCCCCAATTGGCACCCGTGGGGTTCGTTTAACCTCATCAACTACCGCTTTCGCCCAAACGGCGACAACCATGAAGAGTGCATCATGGAGTGTATGTACCTCGCGCCCATCCCGGAGACTGGCGAGTACGAACCGGCCCGGGAGATTCATTGGTTGGGTGCGGATGACGACTGGACCGAAGCCCCGGAGCTCGGCACGCTGACCAAGGTCTTCAATCAGGATGTGCGCAACTTGCAACACGTTTACGCGGGTATGAAAGCAACCGCCCGCGAGCACTTGCGGGTAGGCGACTATAACGAATTGAAACTGCGCCACTGGCACCAAATGTACAGCGAGAAGGTAGACTACTAGGGACAAAGGACAAAGGGGAGACTGACATGAGCCACGCTAACGCGCTGGTGCGCTTGCCAGCAAGCGCACCGCTTGATGATCTGTTGGCCGCCTACCACCGTGACGGCGGGCTTATCGTAGAAGGGCTGTTTCCTTTAACCGTTATTACCGAGATGCGCGAAGCGGTTATTCACGCGGCCGAAAACTTCCAGCCCGGCAGCGCCAATCAAGGCCTGGGCAAAGACGGTAAAACCTTTGTGGGCGCCAACACCACGCGCTTCTCCAGCCTGGGGAAACTTTCACCGGCGTTTTTTGAGATGCTCGACAACCCGGTGTACGCGGCCGTGGCGGATGCGCTGCTGCTGCCAAACTGCGGCTCCTATTGGGTCAACACCGGCCAAGCCATGTTGATTGGCCCTGGCGAACCCGCGCAAATGTTGCACCGCGACGCGGAAAACTGGCCGCAACTCATCGGGGGACTGTGGCCACGTTGTCCGGAAATTACCGTCAGCGCAATGATTGCACTCAGCGAAGTCACCGAAAAACTCGGCGCGACGCGGGTGATTCCCGGCAGTCACAAGTGGACTGACATTGAACAGCGCGGCAGCCATGAGCAGACCGTGCCTGCGGAGATGCAACCTGGCGACGCGCTCATTTACTCGGGTATGGTCATGCACGGCGGCGGCGCCAACCGCACCGCGGACCAGGTGCGCGAAGCCATGCACTTAAGCTTTTTGGTGGGATGGTTAACGCCGGAAGAATCGAGCCCCATCGACTACAGCGACGCTGATCTCATGGGGCAATCACCACGTGTGCAACGGGTCCTCGGGCACCGCTCCTACGACCCGCGGCCGCACCTGGGTGGTGGTCTATGGTTGCGCCACGCCAAAAAAATTGAGGAAGTCACCGGCGCGGAAATAGAAATCTAACGCGCGTCGAACTGGATATACAGCTCCGGCAAGTTACGCAAGATAAAGCTAGGTTCCGCCTTCGGCGCATCCCGGTTGGGTGACAAACGGATGTTCTGCATCCGCTTCAGCAACGCCGGGAAACCTAGGTTCAACTCCTGGCGAGCCAACGGGGCGCCGATACAATGGTGTACGCCGGAGCCAAACGCCAGTTGCATACCTGCTTTCTCCCGGTGTACATCCACCAGATCCGGGTTTTCAAATTGGCGCTCATCCCGATTGGCCGCGCCGTAACGCAACATCACCATCTCACCCGCCTTGATCGGGTAACCGCCCAGTTCCGTATCGCGGGTCACCACACGCGGCAAACCCTGCACCGGTGATTCGATACGCAGGGCTTCTTCCACGAAAGTGCGGGTTAATTTGGCGTCATCGCGTATTTGATCCTGCAGTTCGGGTTGTTTGCACAACGCCAACATCCCCCAACCAAATGTGCTGGTGGTGGTTTCGTGACCCGCCACCAGAAACTGATTGAGGATGGACAGCGCTTCACCGTGGGTCAGGTGGCGGTCTTCGTCTTCCAGTTTGGCGCCCGCCAAAATGGTAATCATATCGTCACGGGGGTCACTGCGGCGCGCTTCCAACAGACCGACCAACAATTGCTGCAGGTCCACCGCCAGACGCGCCCGGCGCACCATTTCTTCCGGAGGCAGCGGGCTTAAGCGCAAGCCGGAAGCGGCCGCGGTGGCACCGTCGTCAAACAACGGCCGGTCTGCTTCAGGAATACCCAGGCGGTCGGCAATGATGCGTAAAGGCACTGGAAAGGCAAACTCCACCATAAAATCGACATCTTCGGCATTTTGTGCCTTGGCCATAAAAGCATCCGCGGTCTCATCAACCACCGCTTGCACCTGCTCTTCGGCTTTTTTTACCTGGCTGCCGGTGAACAATTGACTGACCAAGGAGCGGTATTTGGTATGTTCCGGTTCGTCCAGCGTTAGCATGGTGGGCGGTATCGGGATCATCTGTTTTTCCGCCGCCAGCAGCTGTTCACGCACATCTTCCGGCATGGCGGCAAAAGCCGCTTCGCGTGAAAGGTTTAAGAAACCATCGTATTTACTGGAATAGGTTTGCGTGTCTTTGATCGCTTCGCGGATGAGATCGTAGCGCGTCACATAGTGCACGTTGAGCTCCGGCACATGAAACACCGGCGCTTCATCACGTAAGGTCTGATACGCCGCATAGGGATCGATCAAGGTATCGATCTCAAAAATTTTCACCTCTTCCAGCTTCAATGCACTGTCAGCCATGGACTCTCTCCTCGCTCCGGGGCGTCGCAAAATATTGAAACACGATTTATTTTTCCACTATCTGCGGGTACGCGCAAGTGATGCGTGTATGCTTTAACACATATGGGCAAATAGGGTAAATGGGATAAATGGGGCAAATGAGAAAAGAGGAACACAGATGCCAAAAGCAATGATCGTCTCGGCACAGCCGGAGGCCTCCGAAGCAGGTGCGGAGGTGCTCATGCGCGGCGGCAACGCCATCGACGCCGCCATGACCGCCGCCTTGGTACAGGGTGTGGTCGATCCGCAAATGACCGGTATCGCCGGTTTTGGCAACTGCCAGATTTATATGCCCAACAAGGGTGTACACACCTGCATCGATTTTCACGGCAAAACACCGCTGGCGGCAACGCCGCAGATGTGGGAACACTTACTCATCTCAGAAACCCGCGACGGATTTGGCTTTGTCCTGCAAGGCAACGTCAACGACTTGGGTTACCAAGCCATCACCACGCCGGGCAGTCTCAAAGCCTACGGCGAGGCAGCTGCCGAGTTTGGCACCTGGGAATGGCGCGATATCTGCCAACCCGCCATCAACTACGCCAACAATGGTTTTGCGGTGCGCCCGGCCATGTATAACTGGTGGGTGAACGGCGCCAGCCTGGGCCGTACCGATGTCAGCGCCCGCCTCGGTTTGACCGCAGCGGGCCGCAGGTTGTATTTCCGCAAAGACGGCACCCTGAAAATGATGGGTGATCATTTTGAAAACCCCGACCTCGGCCGCACGCTGGCGCGTATCGCCCAGCACGGCACCGACATTTTTTACCACGGCGAGATAGCCGAAGAAATTGCCGCCGACATGCAAGCCCACGACGGTTTGCTCTCGGCCGAAGATCTCGCCAGCTACAGCACCACGCGCACCGATCCGTTAACCGGGAGCTATCGTGGCTTGGAAGTTGCCACCAATCATCCCCCGGGGGGCGGTGTCATGCTGCTGCAAATGCTCAACGTGCTTGAGCAATTTGATCTGGCAGAGCTGGGACACAACACCACCGACTACCTGCGCGTAGTGTGTGAAGCCATGAAAGCAGCCACCGCCGATAAAGAAGCTTTTGTCGGGGACCCTGCTTTTGTAGACGTTCCCCTGCAAAAACTCACCAGCAAAGACTACGCCGCCTCCATCGCCACCCGCATCCGCAACGGTGAGCACATCAACGTGGATCGTCTGTTACCGGAAGCCAAAGACACCACCCACGTTGCCGTCATCGACGCCGACGGCAACTGCGTCACCATGACTCACTCGTTAGGAATGCCGTCCGGCGTCATCACCGAGGGGCTCGGCTTTATGTACAACGGCTGTATGGGTGTGTTTGACCCGCGACCGGGCCGCGCGGGTTCGGTAGCACCCGGCAAAAGCCGCTTTTCATCCTTGTGCCCCACGATGGTTTTTGAGCACGGCGCACCACGCGTCATTTTGGGTGCGCCCGGCGGCACCCAGATTGCCATGGGTGTGCTACAGACTTTGCTGAACATCATCGACCACAACATGAGCGTGACCGATGCCGTGGCTGCGCCGCGATTTTCCGCCACGAGCAACGTCATCGATATCATGAACCGTATTCCGGAGTACGTGGTCGCACCATTACGCCAGCAAGGTTATGAAGTAATTCGCTCTCCGGCGTCTTATGGCATCGCCGGAGTACACGCCATTGAGCGCGTCAACGGTGAACTGCGCGGCGCGGCCGATCCCGGTTTGGATGGGGTAGCGTACGGCGTCTAACGAGTCACTGACGCAGTGTTTGCACCAAATCAGACAGCGCATCGATCACTATCTGCGGCTGCCACCGTAACTACTTTCCGCGAAATTCCGGCGCGCGCTTCTCCGCAAATGACCGCACCCCTTCACGGAAATCTTCGGAGCGGAACAGATTCAGCACCGACATCAGCACGTGATGGGAATGGCTTTCAAAATCCTGGGTCAAGCCGTGGCGGAATAAACGTTTCAACTCGGTAATGGCCAGCGGTGCGTTGTTGGCTATCTTGTTAGACCATTCGGTCGCTACCGCGCCCAACTCTGCGGCAGGCGCCACCGCATTAACCAGGCCATAGTCTGCGGATTGCTGCGCATTCAACGTGTCACCCAACATAGCCACCTCGCAGGCTTTGGCCCACCCCAGCAAACGTGGCAGGTACCAGGTACCGCCGCTCTCCGGTACCACACCCATTTTGGCGAAACCCGGCATCAGGATGGCTTTATCCGACATGATGCGCATATCGCAGCCCAGCGCCAGATCCAAACCATAACCCGCCGCCACGCCATTCACCGCGGCAATGACCGGCGTGTCCATGCGTTGCAGGGTGACCGTACAAATTTCGCGGGTGGAATAGTGCCGCGCTCCGGCAGACGCCAACCCTTCCCCGCCGATGCCTTCACCTTGTGCCGCTTGTTTTAGGTCAAGCCCGGCACAGAAGCCGCGCCCGGCCCCGGTCAACACCACTACGCGCACAGCAGGGTCATCATCCGCGGCTTTGAAAGTCTCATTCAACTCACCGAGCATTTCACCGGTGATGGAGTTCATCACTTCGGGCCGGTTCAGCGTTATCCAACGCACATGATCCACATCTTCTATCAACACTTCGCGTTCGCTTACATCGCTCATATCTACTCCTGTTGCGTGGGTTGTTCTAGAAAGCCGCCGGCGCGGCGCTTGCTTTGATGGTGACACGCTCGCCGCGGCGGGATTCAGGGTAGTAATCCCACACGGCATGGTGATGTACCGCTTGGTTGTCCCACAACACCAGCGTGTTTGGCCGCCATTTCACCCGGCAGTGACAGCGGGTGTTACTTTCAATGTGCCGGTACAGCATCTCAAGGATGGCTGCACTTTCGTGCCGCGACAGCTCGTTAATCTTTTCCGTAAACGGTTCGTTGATAAATAAGACCGGGTCACCGGTATCCCGGTGTCGGATGACCATCGGGTGGCTCGCACACGGATAGGTTTGACCGGGTTTCGGTTCATAGCCGTACGCCTTTAAGTCTTTGTAGCCGCTGTGATACGCGGTTAAACCTCGCAACAACAACTGCACCGAATCCGACAGCGACGCATAAATCTCGTGCATGTTGGCGAACATCGTGTCGCCGCCGCCACTGGGCGGCACGTCGGTGATATACAAGGCAGACGCGATCGGCGGCACCAATTCACAGGAGAGGTCAGAGTGCCAAGCCTCACCGTTGGCCACCTTGGTCTTCTCAGTAATGTTGATGCCAAAAATTTCCGGATCCCCCGGCAGACCCAGCTGGGTTTTGGCCGGGTGCAGATGTAACTCGCCAAACAAACGGCCAAACGTTTTGTGTTGTTCACGGTTAAGCTGTTGATCGCGGAACACCAGCACAAAGTGTTGGCGAAAAGCCTGCCGGATCTCCGCAATACAAGCCTCGTCCAGGTTGGCAAGATCCACGTTGCCCACCTCCGCACCCAGTTTGGGCGTGATTGGATCTACGGTTATGTGTTGGTAGGCGTGTGCCGCCATAAGCCTCTCCAAAGCTAAACCCCGAGCGTAGTCTCACTTAAGAACAGCACTGTATGACGTTCTGGACAACGTTCCAAGGGCTGCTACGCTGACGCAAAGTCCGCAACGTCTGAAAAGAGCACAACATGAACGAACCCTATTACAGCATTGTCAAAGACGGCCCGGTCGCCACCGTCACTTTCGACCGGCACAAAAACCTGAACGCATTTGACGGCAAACTCATCCTCGAACTGACCGAGGTGGCGCGCTCTTTCCACGACGACCTGGAAACCCGCGTGGTTATTCTCACCGGCAGTAAAGACTACTTTTCCGCCGGTGCAGACATAGAAGATCTGGCGTCGCGCAGCGCAGGCTCCGATATCGAAAAACGCCAAACCTACTTTCGCGGCGTACGCTTGTGTGAAGCGTGGGAAGCCATGCCGCAAATTACCATTGCTTGTATGGAAAAACTGGCGGTTGGCGCCGGCGTGGCGTTGCCGTTGGCCTGTGATTGGCGCGTGCTCGGGGAAAGTTGTTACCTCTACGTGCCTGAAGTGAAAATTGGCCTAAATTTGCAATGGGGTGCTTTGCCGCGCCTGATCAGCTTAGTTGGCCCGGCACGCGCCAAACGCATCTGTCTGTTGTGCGAAAAAATGGATGCGCAAACCGCCTTGGAATGGGGGTTGGCAGATGAAGTGACGACCGACGGCGCCACCGTGGCGCGTGCCCTGGAAATGGCGGCCACGGTATGTGAGATGCCCCAGGTAGCCACCCAGATGGTGAAAGAAGCGGTCAACGCCACCGCAACCGCGTTACATCGCACCAGCAGTTTTGCCGATGCAGATCAAAGTTGGCTGACCGCCATGACCGACGATGCGCGCGGCGCGCGGGATCGTTTTAACAAGAAATCTTAGCCGGTCGCTAGATTGGCTTTTGCGGAGGAGTTATGGATTTAGGACTGGCAGGCAAACGCGCCATCGTTTTGGGCGGCAGCCGTGGCATCGGTTGGTATACGGCGGCCTTGTTAAAACAGGAAGGTGCGGCTGTGGCGTTGTGCGCCCGTGGTGAAGAAGGTGTCCAAGATGCTTTGGCCGCCCACCCTCTGCCTACGGCCCGGCCAAAGCTGCCATGCGAACTTATGCCAATGAATTGGCGCAGAATTACGGCAACACCGGCGTACGGGCCAACGTCATCTCACCTGGAGCAGTCTGGTTCCCAGGCGGCAGTTGGGATCAGCGCAAACAGGAAAACCCTAAGTTTTACGCCGCGGTAGAACGTGGCATCCCCTTGGGCCGCTTGGGCAGCGGCGAAGAGATCGCGCGTATCATCGTATTCACCGCAAGCCCGGCAGGTTTATGGTTAAACGCCACCCACATCGCGGCGGACGGCGGCCAGGTGGCCGCAGTGGACTGACGGCAACTCCGTTCTGGTGAGGCTGCTTATGCTTTGTCGAATTCCAGGTGCAGTTCTTCTACCGCCAGCATGATACCCGGCTGATGTTTGAAGGTATTCCCTTCAGCGTAGCGGAACGCCGCTACTTTATCTAACAAAACAGTCCACGCCGCCATCTGTTCGACACGGGACAGCGTCGCCCCAGGGCATACACGTGCACCCTGGGAAAAGGTCAGATGCCGCGTGCCCGCTTTGCGATCCAGTCTTAACGCCTGCGCTTCGTCCCATTCGTCCGGATCAATGTTTGCCGCCGCCCAACGTAAGTGCAGAAAAGAACCCGCGGGTACTTCCACACCATGAAACACTTCATCCTGGCTGGTGATACGGGTCGACAATCCCTGAGTGGGGGCGCGCAGGCGCATGGCCTCTTCGGTAAACGCTCGCAGTTTGGAACGATCATTACGCACCTCATCCCACACCCCGGCGCGCTCGATGAATAGTTGCACCTGTTCCGCCAAGGCATACTGAGTGGTTTCCAAGCCACCTATCACCATGGCGTAAACAATGCCGTTAATCTCGTTGTCCGTGAGTTTCCGCTCGATGGGCGAATACTCCACTTCGGTTAAGAAGGTGATCATGTCATCTGCTGGGGTACGGCGCTTTTCTTTTATCAAGTTATCGGTGTACTCGCGGAACTCGTTTAACACCTCAATCTGACTACGCACTTCCTCTTCCGGCAGGATGCTGCGGTGACCGCTGCCGTAAACAAAGGGTTTAACGGTACCGTCGCCAAAATACTTGAGCAGCTTCAGGTCTTGCAGAGGCCAGCCGAGGATGTTGGCCATCACCATCTGTGGCAGAGGCTGGGCAAACTCACCGACAAACTCTACGCTGCCGCGCTCGATCCAGCGGTCCACCAGCTCGTTTGCCACCGCCGTGACCATGGCTTGGTTACGCGTCGCGCCGGGGCCAACCCAAGGGTCGGTCAATTCCTGGCGATGGGTGCGCCACATTTCCGGATTTGGACGCAGGGTTGTCATCGCCGCCATCATCATGTTGGCGCCTTCAATCTCAAACGGATCTCCACCACGCTGTTTAAGCTGCTCTACCATCATTGCACCCGGCAGCGGAAAGCGATCTTGGTCGCGCACTACAGCGGCTATGTCTTCATGTTTACAGAGGATGAAGCCATCCGTGCCCGGCGCAAAACCTTCACCGGGCAGGCGGTGCACAGGACTTTCAGCGTGCAGAATGTCATAAGCTTCGTACCAGTATTCCGGCGCCCCCGGCGCAAACAGATCAACATCACCCAGGCTGTGGGGACATTGCGCTCGACCCGTTTCTTGATTGGAGGTTTCATCCGGCATAACCCTCTGCTCCCTATTGCGGCGAGTCCGGTCCGGGCCCGCCATTGCGCGAATTTCCCAAATTGTACTATGCTGAGAAATCTTTGTACCAGGGTACAAAAATTAACCGAGACTTAAACACCGCGATTTTTAGCCGTGACTTATAAAGTGTTTCAGTGGGCCGGCGGCGGCGTTGGTCGTCAAACTGGCCGCGTCGCCGCCGAACGGGATTCTCTGGATCTAGTTGGCTTACACGTCTACTCCGACGACAAAGCCGGTAAAGATGCCGGGGAGCTTCTGGGGTTAGCACCACTGGGAGTGCCCGCCACCAATGACATGCAGGCGGTGGTCGACGCGGATGCCGACGTTGTTATTCATGCGCCCTTGGCTTCCAAAGTGTATGGCGCTAACCCCGATCAAGATCTCGATGACATCTGCACCCTGCTCGCAGCCGGGAAAAACGTCATTACCGTGGTTGGCTACATGTACCCCAAGGTGTATGGCGCAGCGGTGGTCGACAAACTGCAGGCCGCCTGTAAAGCCGGCCAAAGCTCGTTTCATTCCACCGGTTTAAACCCCGGCTGGCTGGGGGATCTTATCCCGCTGACCATGAGCGCCTTGTGTGAACGCGTAGATCACGCAAACGTTCTGGAGATATCCAGCTTCGAGCACTACCCCAGCCCGGAAATCATGTTTGAATCCATGGGTTTCAACAGCCCACCCGATGTCTTCGAACAAAACAGCGCCCGGCGCACCGAATGGCTGAACGGTTTGTTTAGCGAAAGTGTGCAAATGGTCGCGGACGGTATGAACCTCGGTGTAAATGAAGTCTCCAGCACACGCCAGTTGGCGCTGGCGGAAGCCGACCTCAACACCGCCGCCGGTGTGGTGCGTAAAGGCACGGTTGCCGGTCAGCGCTGGCGCTGGGCTGGTCTTGCCGATGGTGAAGAACGTATCGCCCACGAGACCATTTGGCGCATGCATGGTTCGGTGGCAGCAGATTGGCCCCAAGGTAAAAACGCCATTACTTTTAAAGGATCACCCAACATGCACCTGGAGTTTGAATCAAACTTTGCCTTCATGAGTGACGGTAATTTGGGTACTGCCATGCACGCCATCAACGCCATCCCATATGTGGTCGAAGCGGCCCCCGGGATTCAAACTTTTCTCGACTTGCCATGGATCATGTGCCAGCAAAGCACAAACAATAGCTAATATAATCAATTAGTTATGGGGGAAATATAATATGGGACTTTACGAAAATTTCCGCCTTGACGGACAGGTGGCGGTGGTCACCGGCGGCGGCCGCGGCATCGGCAGAGGAATTGCCCTGGGTCTCGCCGAGTGCGGCGCAGACGTCGTGGTGATCGCCCGACGCCAAGCCGACGTGGACGCGGTAGCAGAAGAAATTGAAGCACGCAGCCAACGCGGACTGGGGATTTCCGCCGACGTGATGGAGTGGAAGCAGATCCCCGCCGCTCTTGACCAAGTGGTCGACAAATTTGGTCGGCTCGACATCATGGTCAATAACGCCGGCGGTAATCTCGATCGGAAAATGTACAGCCTCCCCGACATTTCTATCGAAAAATTTGATGAACAGCTGCACCTCAACATGAAAACCAAGTTCTGGGGCGCGCAACAAGCCGCTAAACGCATGAACGACGGCGGCTCCATCATCAATATCATCTCTATAGCGGCACACAAACCATCACCCGGGTTTGGCGTCTACTCCGCCGCCAACTTAGGCATGATCAGCATGACTCGCACCCTGGCGGTGGAGCTTGCGGATCGGGGCATCACGGTGAACTGTTTAGCCCCTGGTGTCATTGTCACCGATATGCTGAAAGAAACCATGCATGTCACCGAAGAGCAAGCCGAGGCTATTTTTAACCAGCAAATCCCACTGGGCCGTACCGGTACACCAGAAGATTGTGCCGCCGCGGCGGTGTTTTTCGCCTCTCCCGCGGCACGCTGGATCACCGGTCAATTTATCGATGTGGCGGGTGGCCAGCCAAACTAAAGGCGCCTGCCCTATCCGACCAAACAACAAGGATTCACATGCCTGAAACCGTCAACGTCCTGGTGGTCAGCAAAGGCCACGCCTACGACCACAACTCGTTTAAAGCCATGTTCGACGCCATGGCCAACGTCACCATGACCTTGGTGGAGTTACCCGCCGCCCAGGTGGTGTTGCAACCCGAGCATGTCGGCGCCTACGACGTGGTGTTTTTCTACGACATGAGCGGCATCCCCGGGATTGGTCTGCTACATGATGGCGCCAACAACACCGGCGAGCCACCAGCCGCCTACGTCCGCGCCATAGAGGGATTGTTGGAAACAGGTATTGGCCTGATTCTGGTTAACCATGCCACTGTCAGCTGGCCTTTGTGGCCACTATGGCGGGAAATCAGCGGCTCCTCCTATATGTTAAGTGCCGGCGAACTGAACGGCCAACACGTACCGGGCTCCGGCTATCGCGGCGGCCACGGACCACTACCGAGTGCAACCATCCAATTGGTGCCGCAACAAGACCATCCGGTGTTACAAGGACTTGCAGGCGGTTTTGAAATCACCGACGAGCTGTACTTAAAAACCAAAGACTTTGAAGCCAACGTTACACCGCTGTTTCGCGGCGATTACGCCTTTGTGGCGGAGAACTTTACACCACCTCCGCTGGCGCCCGCGGAGGAACAGGCATCGTGGGATCACCCGCCCGGCAGCGATTTGATTGTTTGGACCCATCACTGCCGCAATTCACAGGTGTTTGTCAGCGAAGTAGGTGACAGTCCACTGGCGTACGATGATCCTAATTATCGTCGTTTGCTGGAAAACGCCATTCACTGGCTGGCGGAACGCTAAGATCTAGGGAGCCTCTGAATAAGTCTCAAAAGGGTCGCGCAGCTGTTTGTAGACCGGGAACGGGTCTTTTTGAAACGTTTCGGAATCGAACACACGGGGGTCCAAATCCGGGCCCAGATCAGGGATGGCTTCAGCCACGGGGCACCTCCACCGGCAGATTCCAACAGGTGTGCATCTCACCCACGCTCAAGGCCGCCAATTGCGGTTGACTGGCATCCGCCAGACGAAGGTCACCCACCGTCGCCAACAGCGTTTGCGAGGCAGTCACCGCCGCGTCGCGCGTCAATGCATAAGCAGAGCGCGGCCGGTCTTCCGGCACAGCAGGATGTTTCGACGGCGGACCCAGGGCAAAGGCAATCCCTGAAGCAAGCCCGTCAGCGCGATATTGGCCACGGGGTTCGCGATGACACATGTCGGCGCGATCCGCTATGTAGCGCTCCGGCTGATCAAATACCCGTGGGTCGCGATTGGCCGCCGCGGCTGAACAGACCACCAACGCACCCGCCGGCAGCAACCGCCCAAACCGTTCTACTTCGTGACGCGTGAAACGTTGCGCGGACAGCACCGGCGTTGAGTGGCGCAGCGTTTCCAGATAAGCGAGTTTCATCAACCGGCGCTCTGCGCGGGCCTTTTCAAACTCCTGCGGGTGGGTTAACAACAGATACCACAGATTCGCCAGCGCCCCATGCAGGGTTTGATGGTCACCTTCCAACAAAGTGCGCACCACATCTTCAGCGGTGACGGGACCGTCATCCAATTCAAGTTGGGCGAGCACCGACACCATGTCATCTCCGGGGTCGGCGCGGCGTGCCGCCAGCAATTCTTCAAAGTAGTGGACCAGCTCATCCAGGGCCTGTTTGCCCGCTTGTTGCAAGCTGGGCCGCCACGACGTACCCCGCTGCATGGCGAAGTAGCGGCTGACAAACTGGTCCGTATCCGCCACCGGTATACCCCATGTCACCAGCAATAGCTCCACGGCAAATCCCGCGGCAAACTGGGTCGCCAAATTGCCGCCGCCCGCGTCTTTCAGACCATCGGCCAAACGCGCGGCAATGTCTTCGCTGCGATTGTCCATGCAGGCGGCTTGAGCTTCCAACACCGGCAACGCTTCACCTAAATCACGACCAAAATGACTTAAGCCGTAATACCAGGCCTTCGGGCGAGTCTCGAAATTACCCTCGTCGGTGAACACCGACGTGACATCGTCATAGCGTGTAATCCAGAAGCAGTTTCCCAGCCAATCGCGATAGCAGGGGTAGTTCTCACGCAGGATATCGAGCAACGGGTATGGATCAACGCGGTACGCATCGGACACCAGTTGGATCGGTTTGATCTTCTCCGTGCTTTGCCCGACACGTTCGCGTTGGTAAACCTCGTAGGTACGGTAGTCGCTGCCGGTACGGTCCGCACTCTGTTGGGGGATGACAACGCCGTTTCTCCCGGCAACACCCACCGCCGCTTGGCTCTTGTCCGCTGGGGGATTCACTTCGCTTCTCCGTCAGCGTAAGTCATAGTCCACCCAAAGTTCGCGGGTGGAGACAATACCCATGGGTGCTGGACTGACGCCGTCAACGTCCTTGGGCATACGCGAGGTGTTTAAACGGGGGTTGGACATGTGTTTCAGCAGGATTTTTGAACCCACCACCGATTCCTGGTGAGAGATCCACGCGCCGGGACAGAGGTGAGGGCCCACGCCAAACGCCATGTGACTACAGCGCCCCTCTTTGCGGTAGCCGCTGCGCAGTAGCTTTCCGGAGTACAAATCCTCGCGGAAGATGTCGAACTTTTCAGGGTCCTTAAAGATGCGCTCGTCATGATTGGCGGAAAAATCGACCATCTGCATCAATGAACCCGCCGGTATGGTGACCCCATGCATTTCAATGTCGTAGGTATTGTGCCGCGGCTGTCCGCCGATGGAAGACGAGTGCCTTAAGGTCTCATGGAAGGCGCGATCCCAGTGGTCGGGATCCGCGGCGACCGCTTCAAACTGATCCGGATGGGACAACAGCAGGCGCCACATGTTGAGAATGGCGCCGCGGGTGGTTTCGCCGCCGCCGCCAACAATCAATGCTATGTTCGACGTGATCTCCTCCGTGGAAAGATAGTCGCCATCCACCTTGGTTTCACAGAGTTTACTGATGATGTCTTTGCTGATCGGGTTGCCGTCTAAGTCGTACAGGTAAGTCGGCTGTTTGCGGCGGGCTTCGACAATCCCGGCGACGTAGTCTTCGAGATGTTGGCGCGCCTCCACACCTTGTTTGTGGGTATCGGAGCCACCCAGACCACTCATCATGGAGTTATACCAATAGAAAAAGTCGTCCTGGGCTTCGTTGGGGAACCCCAGGACCTCACACACCACGCGGATCGGGAATTCATTGGCAAAAGCGGCCCCCAGCTCAACACTGCGCACGCCGTCCTCATCCACAATATACGGCGCGCCCTGCTGCGCGGCGCGGGTCCAATCGCCAATCATCTCCTCCGCCAGACGTTCAATCGCGGGGATGCGGTTTTCCAGGGATTTACCGACCAAATGTTGGCCATAGAGGTTACGCCGGCGGCGATGTTCTATGCCACTCAACTCCAGCTGGGTATTGCCCAGCACACCGCTGGATGAACCCTTCGGGATGGTGTTAAAACCTTCGTCATCGAAGTAACACTCAGTGATATCGTCGTAGCGTGTGACCCAATAACAGTTGTGCAGTTTGTCGTGATAGACCGGGTAATGGTCGCGCAAAATCCGGTAATACGGGTAGGGATTGCGGAAAAACTCGGGTGAATCGAAGATGCGCGGATCGATCAACGGTGTGCCGTCCTCCGCATGCCCCATGTCGACGGCTTCCCCTTCCGGCATCAGCGGAAACTCTCGCGGCGCCAGTTGCGGGTCTTCTGCCGCCGCGGCCAGGTCTGCCAATACACTGTCTAGACTCATTGTTCCCCCTTTCTCCACTCGCTCCGCTTGCCATCCCCTCACCGCATAATTGTAGCGAGGTACAAAAACTTTAAGTAGACTAAACCGAGTTCTACCGGGTAGCAACCAACCTGTATCAACACATGACCAGCAGCACATGACCTACGTAATTGCCAGCGCGTGTATCGATGTCATGGACAAATCTTGTATCGAGGTGTGTCCGGTGGATTGTATTCTGGTGGAAGACGAAGACCGCATGTGTTTCATCGAGCCGAATGACTGTATCGATTGTGGGGTGTGTGAACCGGCTTGCCCGGTCGGCGCCATCTTCCCCGAACGTGAGGTGCCCAGCGAAGCGCAGGACTTCACCGAGATCAACGCCTTGTGGTTTAGCGACAAAGAAGCTGCCCGGGCACGGGTAGACGCCGTGGCTGACGGCGGCTTGTCCATCACCTAACCCACACGTTTCTTCTATCGCAGATATTGCAGAGATTGCAGATCCAGCGCCTCAATATGGACAACTCCTGGTTGCTGGAGTTGGCAGGCAGCAAATTCCTCATCGACCCGTGGTTGGAAGGTAAAGAGGTTGACCTGGCCCCCTGGTTCAACAGCCAATGGCACCGCACAGCACCCCTCAGCTATGCCAAATTGCCCGCCTACGATGCGGTGCTGATCACCCAACAGTACCCCGACCATTGCCATCTGCAAACGCTCCAACGTCTGCAACCTAAACTGGTCGTCGCGCCCCGTGCCGTGGCCAAGAGATTAGAACGCACCCTACCCCGCGCCGAAATCCGTCTGTTTGACCAGCACACCAGGCATGTTCAAATCGGCGGCGTGGGGATACGCCAGTTGCCAAGCAAGCGACACCTACCCCCTTTCTATCATGCTTATCTATTAGATGACGGTGAGCGCAGCGTCATGTTGGCAAATCATGGCTACGATCTGCATCCCCACGAGATCGCTGAGCTTACCAAACTACCCGTGCACCTACTGTTGAGCCCGTTCAACCACTATCGTCTGCCCTTGATTTTTGGCGGTGATGTATCCCCCGGCATACACAAGCTTGCGGATCTCGTGCAGCAGCTCAATCCGCAACATGTGCTGCAGACGCACGATGAACTGAAACACGCCAGCGGTTTAATCTCACGGCTGGCGCGTGTGGATGCCTTTGATCACGCGGATGCACCCCTGCACCCTTACCTCAACGGCCGCTTCAAAGCCGTCACCGACTATGCTGTGATGCGCTTGTAAAAATCATGCAGACAGACCATCAAACAAACCAGCACAGCAACAAACAAAGCCACCTGCTGCAGGTGGTTATCATCTACACCGTTACCGCAGCCATCGGCTGGTGGAGTACCCAACTGTTTGACGCCCACGTGATCCTGCGCGCTGCGGTGGCGGACTTGGTGATGACTGCGCTGATCTTTGCGGTATCGGTGTATAAGTCCAACAGCAGCACCTACGACGCGTACTGGAGCGTGGTGCCTTTCCTGCTTGTTGTGTGGTTATTCTTTGAACTGAACGGCAGCGCCTGGCAGATCTGGCAGTGGGCCACCATGTTTATGGTGGCTGCCTGGTCGTGGCGCTTGACCCTCAATTGGGCGCGCGGCTGGCCGGGGTGGCATCATGAAGATTGGCGCTACGTCAATTTTCGCAGCCAGCACGGTCAGCTTTTTCAGTTAACCAACTTTTTTGGCATCCACCTGTTTCCCACCGCCATTGTTTTTGTTGCGTGTCTTGGCTTGTTTAACGTTGCCGCTGCCGCAGTCACTGCGCCGTGGATGATGGTCACTGGCCTCTTGATCGGCAGCGTAGGGATTGCACTTGAGTACGTGGCTGACAACCAGCTGCACGCGTTTCGCCAGCGTCCCAACCCGCAAGCGGCCGACTTATTACAAAGTGGCTTGTGGGGGGTGATGCGCTACCCGAATTACCTGGGCGAAATGCTGTTCTGGTGGGGAGTGGCGCTGTGTGGTGTCGGCGCCGGGGGTGCCTGGTGGGTGTTGTTGGGTGCGCTGGCGATGATGGTGATGTTCTTGTTTGCCACCATTCCCATGAAGGACAAACACATGTTAAGCCGCTACCCGGGCTTTGCCGACTATTACGCGCGTGTACCCGCCCTGCTGCCTGGTCTCGGTGGATCAGCAGCCGCCAGGTCAGGCAAATAGCAGACTGGGAGAATTAGGAGAGCCAATGAGCATCAAGATCGGTTACCTGCTGCCAACGCGGGAAAATGTCATGCAGAACCGACCCGCGGCGGGGCCGCTGTTAGACGCCGCAAAATACGCCGCCGACCTGGGCTTTGACTCTATCTGGGCGGGCGATTCATTACTGGCTCGACCACGCCACGACCCGCTCACGCTCTTGGCAGCGGTAGCGGGTGCGGTGCCCCAAGTTGAGGTGGGTACTGCGGTATTGTTGCCGGTATTGCGTAACCCCGTGGTGCTGGCCCAACAACTGGCGACCATCGATCAGATCAGCGCCGGTCGTTTAATTGTGGGCGCGGGGATCGCCGCGAACATGCCAGCCATACACGCTGAATTTACCGCCGCGGGGGTACCTTTCGATAAGCGGGTGGGGCGAATGATGGAAGGTTTTCGCCTGTGCCGTGCGTTGTGGCGTGGCGAAGCGGTGCAATGGGATGGTCGCTGGCAGGTGCAAGACGCCGTGCTCGGCCCGGAACCTCATCGCCCTGGAGGCCCGCCCATATGGATCGGTACCGGCGCCCTGCCGGGTATCGAACGCTGCGCCAAACACTACGACGGCTGGTTTCCCATTGGGCCCGATGTCGAAACTTTCCAAGCCCGGCGCCAACACTTTATCGACACTGCCGTTGCGCATCAGCGTGATCCGGCGCAGTTGACCACCGCGCTGTATTTGACGCTGTGCGTCATGGACGATGCCGAGCAAGCGGATGCGGCCATCGATCGCTACCTGGCGCAATATTATGGGGTGCCCGCAGCAACCATGCGCAACATACAGGCGTGTAAAGGCGGGCGCTTAGAAGATGTGCTGGCGTTTGTACGTAGTTACGTGGCGGCCGGTGCTGAACATCTGGTCATGCGCCTCGTCGGTGATCATGCCCCAACCCTGCAAGCGATCGCCGCACAGCGCGCTGCGTTGATGCCTTAAAGTTCCTTCTAACACCGAACGCTATCGCCGCGCGCAATTAGCCGCGCTTAAAGTCGCGGATGACTTCGCCTGCGCGGTGGCCGGTGTGTTTGCCGTTCTCGATCATGGGTTTACCGGCCACCAATGTGGCTGCGTAGCCGCTGCTCTCCACGATGTAACGCCCACCGTTGTGGGGGAAATCGTTGACATAGTAGGGGTAGCCGGTTTCCAGATTGTCGTAGTCGATGACATTTAGGTCGGCAATCCAGCCTTCTTTCACACTACCGCGGTCTTTCAACCCAATCACGTCCGCTGACGCTTGGGTAATGCGGTGTACTGCTTCTTCAAGACTGTAAACACCCTGACGACGGGTCAGCTCCGCCAACAGAAACGTGGGGGAATCGGTATCTGTGAAGATTCCCACGTGGGCGCCGGCGTCCGCCAGCATCGGCACACAGTGCTCCATTTGCATATAGGCCCACTGGTTTTCCAAGGCGCCGCCAAATGCCCAGTAGTTCCACAGCTCCCGGCCTTCCGACTCGATTAAGCGATCAACATAAACGTCTACCGGATCAGCCCCTTGCGCATCGGCGATTTGCTGCAGGCTGTTGCGCCGCGCCATGTCGTAGTCCGGCACTTCTCCCACACCCATTGGGTGCAGCTTGGCCGGATCCGCGGCAAAACCGGTCTCCTTTGAACGTTTCAGCAGCGCCGCCTTAGTGGCGGGATCACGCAAGGCAGCCAACCGATCTTCTAAGGTAGGCAGCGCCATCAACGCTTTCCAAGCGGAGTTGCGGAACGGCGCGGCTTGATACAAACCATACATGGCGCCGCTGGGGCGCGTGTGGCAGATATTCGTGATGCGTTTGCCACCTTCATTGTTGCGCGCCAGGAATTCCTGCATGAAGCCAACGCCGCCGGCATCCACAACCGCTTGTTGTATCGCCTGCATCTCGCGTAAATCCGCCCAGGTCCCAGGTGTTAAACGACCGTCCGGCACAAAGTGACCGAGAAAACGCGAGGTAGAAAACCCCACCGCCCCTTGTTCAACCGACTCCCGCACCATGCGGCAAATGTGCTCCAGCTCAGCATCGCTGGCCTGCACCCCTTCATCCATGGATTTGTCACCCATGGCTTCAAAGCGGATGGAGGAATGCCCGGCCAACCCAACAATATTTAAGGCCGGACGCAGCGCCTGTACCGCATCCAGATATTCACCGTAGCTTTGCCAATTCCAGGGTAAACCGTCCATGATGGCATCCGCTTCGATGTCCTCTACCGCTTCCATGAGTTCAGCAAGCAAGCGATGATTGGGTTTGCTGACCGGCGCAAAGGTCACCCCGCAATTTCCAATCAGCGCGGTGGTGACGCCATGATAAGAACTCGACTTCATCTCCGGATCCCAGCCCACTTGGGCATCTAGTGCTCAAACCACTAGATGGGTGTGCAGATCAACAAAACCCGGCGTCACAATTTTGCCGGTGGCGTCGATCCGGCGCGCCGCCTGCACGCCTTTTAAATCACCAATCCGCGCAATCTTATCGTCGTCAATGGCGACGTCTGCGGTAAAAGGTGCAGCCCCGGTCCCATCCACGACGGAGCCGCCGGAAATAATGAGATCGTGAGCCATGTTTCTCCCTCGAATTTTGATGTTCACTTTGAAATCGCCCCAACAGTATAAACTCGCCGGGCTTAAACAAAGATATCGCCACTGATAAGTCTTACGCCAGTATCGAGCGTAGTTTCGCTTCCACACCATCCACGCCTTTACCGTGCAATATCTCCTTTGCTGACTCGCGCGCGTATAGGTCACAATGTTCGGGGGCGGCGCTGTGTCCGGCCCAGCTTAACATCGACACATCGTTCACACTGTCACCTATGGCCAGCACCTCATGCCGTGCAATCCCGAGCTCTTCGGCCAAGGTTTGTACCGCATTACCTTTGCTGGCCTCTGGCGCGTGTACCGCGGTGACGGACGGAAAATCAAGCAAGGTAATGCGCCCGCCGTAGCGCGCTTCTAAAAGCACGTGTACGTCCGGAGAGTCATCAATGGTGCTGATAATATCGATGCCGGTGGCACGTATACCGCTGGTGTGAGGCTGCGGATGGATTTCGATCTCTACCTGGGAAACAGCCGCAAAATACTTGGCTTGCGGATTGTCCTGCGTCACCAGATAACGTTCGTGATCAAACCAAGCCAATGGCCAGTTGTGGCTGACGGCATAGTCGTATAACTCCAACGCCACCGATTCGTCAATGGCGCAACCGTGGCGTAAAGTGCCGTTAAACTCATGTACCGATGCACCCTGCTGACAAATGAGCGGCTGATTGATGCCAAGGTGGCGTGCGATGTGCGCCGTGCCTGGATACATGCGCCCGGTGGCCAATGCGACCACCACCCCCGCTTCATGCAAGTCATGCACCGCTGCGGTCATGGCGGCGTCAGGTAACGCCGTGACATCGACGCCGGGTGCGAGCAAGGTGCCGTCTATGTCTAGCGCAACCATACGAATCATGCCATTTGCCCCATGTCTTTCTCTTTGTTATTGAACGCCACTCATTGATCGAACAGTCAGTCTAACGGAATCGACATATATCCGTTTCCGGACATCAGCCGGTTTTGTCCGACAGCAAAGGCAGCCAAGGCGGAAAACCGGTGCTAGGGAGCCTCTGAGCTTTTGACACTTATTCAGAGGCTCCCTAGCATATGCGGCCACCAAATGTGCAGGCCCCATCACCATGGCTGAGGTCGACATTCCAAACTTTGGCGAATTGCTCGCTGAGCACCTGAACATCGCGCCTTAGTGGCGGAGATTATTCCCAAAGCGCGCCGACGATCTGGACGGCATCCTCACGTAACAATTTATTCCTGCTGTAATTCAGAACCCTGACCCCGAATAAGGAGAGACATGAAACCGTTAGAAGGCATCAAAGTAATGGAGTTTTCGACCATGATCACCGCCTCGTTTGCGGCCATGATGATGGCTGAACAAGGCGCTCACGTGATCAAAGTGGAACCGGTGGAGCTCGGTGACCCCATGCGCCACTTGGGTTCTAGCAAAGGCGGCATATCAGGCCTGTTCGCCAACTGTAACCGCGGCAAACGTTCGTTACGTTTAGACGTAAAAACCGAAGCCGGCCGCAATATCATCAAACAGCTGGCAGCCGAGACCGACGTGGTGTTGTGCAATTTTCGCCCCGGCGTCATGGACGGGTTAGGGTTAGGCAGCAACACCCTGCGGGAGATTAACCCGCGATTAATCTACGCTGCCATCAACGGCTTCGGCAACGCCGGCCCCGACAGCGACAAACCAGCCTACGACCCGGTTATACAAGCCCAAGCCGGCTTTGCCGCCGTACAAGGAGAAGGGGGCGAAGGCCCTGAGTTTGTGCGGAACCTGGTGTGCGACAAGATCACCGCTTATACCGCCTGTCAGGCTGTTACGGCCGCGCTATACATGCGCGAAAAGACCGGCGAGGGCCAACACATTGACCTGTCCATGATGGATGCGGGATTGTATTTTCTATTTCCCGACGGCTTTATGCACCAAACCTTATTGGACGACGACGTCGAACATGTCCCCCCGTTAAGCCAGTTGTTGTATGAAATGACGCTCACCAAAGACGGTGGTGTGACTGTCTCTGCCGCCAACGAAGCACAACAGGTGGGTCTGCTCACTGCCATCGACCAACTCCACCTGTTTGCCGACGAGCGCTTTAACAGCATGGAGAAAATCATCGCCAATATCGATGAGCTGCGGTCCATTATGCGCGACGAAATGGCCAAGTTCACCAACGCGGAGCTGCTCAAGAAACTTGCCGCTAACGATGTCCCGGCTGCTGAATGCCTGGGCTACGATGATGTGCTTGCGCACCCGCAATACGCCGCCAACGACAGCCTCGACACGATTGAACATCCCGTCATGGGCAGCATGCGTCGGGTAAAACCACCGGCGCAGTTTGGTGGCGAGCGATTAGCACCGGCAGCACACACCGCCGCGCATGGTCAGCACACCGAAGAAATCCTCGCTGAATTGGGTTTTAGCGACGCTGAGGTTGCCGCTTTGTTAGGCGACAAAGTCGCCAGTGGCGTCACCGCTGAGTAACGGTTAGAGAACGCCTAACCCGTTACTTTACGATGTGCCGCAGCCGGTGCTGGGATCTGCACCGGCTCGCCCACCCAGGCGCCGATGTTTTCACCACTGCGGCCATCTGCCAGCAAGTCCAACATCTGTTGGGCAATCTGCTCAGGTTGCATGACCTCTGCCGCCATGTCCGGCGGCAGCTCACCACTCGGGAATAAGCCACGTAGCATGGGCGTGTCGGTAGCCCCCATACACAACCCGTTGATTCGAATGTTGTGTTTGGCCAACGCCTTCGACCAGTCATCCGTAAATGCATTCAGCGCCCATTTACTCGCGTTATACAGGTCAGTGTCCGGTTGATTGGTGCCCGGCGACTTAGCCGGTAACACATAGTAGGTGCTGATATTGACAATGTCGCCGCCGCCTCGTGCCTGCAGCAGCGGCACACAGACCCGCGATAACATCAGCACCCCTTTGAGATTGGTATCCATGATGAAATCCCAATCCGCCAAGGCCTGCTCCCAGCTGCTATCCACCGGGGTGCGCCGCCAGGTTCCTGCATTATTCACCAGCACATCCAGCCCGCCAAACTGATCTTGCGCAGCTTGTGCCACGCGCTCCACATCTGCACGTGAAGAGACATCTGCCACCATGGCGTATACCGAATTGCCGGTGCTCTGCTGGATCGCCGCACCGACCTCGACCATTTTGTCCTGCACATCAAATGCCAGCACATTGGCGCCGGCTGCGCTCAACGCCTGGGCAAAAGCCTCCCCCAAACCCTGCGCCGCGCCGCTGACGATGGCAACCTTACCCTTAAGTTGATCAGTGGTCGCCATCGAGGCTCTCCTGCGTGATGTAGACATGGGGTAACGGCGCCTCGAGTTTGACAGGCCGCCCAACGCACAGATTGATGTTTTGTGCATTACGCCCATTTGGGCCTTCTTCGAGCAGCTCTATGACCACCCGCGCGGTATCTTCCTTCGCCATCCAAGTGTCAACTTCGGCTTTCTGTGCCGCGGTTTCTTCCTCTCGAGTTTGAGGAAAGCCGAAGAAATCCCGAATCATCCAAGAATCGGTGGCGCCCATACACATGGCGTTGACCCGTATGTTGTGCGGTTTAAGCGCCTTGGCCCAACCGTACAAAAAGCCGTTTAGGCCCCACTTTGAGGCATCATAGATGTCCATCGCGTCCGTGCCGGTGGGGCGCGGCGCGTCTTTCCAGGGGCAGGTGTCGAGGCCAGGGCAGAGTTCATGCGGGGCGCCGCACGTCACCATATGATCGGTAGCCACATTGACAATCTCTCCGCCGCGGCCTTGCTCAAGCAACTGCGCTATGACGGCCCGCCCCATCAGGTATTCACCTTTTAGATTGGTACCAATCATGCCTTCGTAGTCGGCTAAGGTTTTGTCGAGATCGTCGTCGGGTTTACTGGCCCAACATTTGCCGGCGTTGTTGATAAGAATATCCAGCCCGCCAAATTCAGCCACGGCGCCACCCACTACCCTGCGCACGTCATCCGGCTGGGAGACATCCGCCACCCAAGCTTTCGCTTGCACGCCGAAAGCCTGCAGCTCGGCCGGCAGCGCCATGATTTCCTCGCGTATATCGCACACTGCCACGTTGACACCGTGTTGCGCCAGCGCTTTGGCAAACGCCGGGCCGATGCCAACCGCGGCGCCGGTGACGATGGCGCTTTTAGCCTGTAATGAAACCGTCATGCCGCCCCTCCCCGGTGCAACCTATTGCGGTTAGTTCATTCCTAACAGGACTACCAGACCTACCAGGGGTGAATTTCCCCGTTCCATTTGTAGAAGCTACCGGAGTCTTCTTTGCTCAACCCGGCGATCACCTGGCGGATGCCCGAGGCACTTTCTTCCGCGGTAATCTCCGCCTGCGGGCCACCCATGTCGGTTTGCACCCAACCGGGATGCATCAGCGACACGGTGATCGGATCGTCTTTCCAATCCAAAGCTAAAATTTGCCCAACTTTGCTAACTGCCGCCTTGGTGGTGGAGTAAATCAACATGCCACCCATGGGCCAGGTTGACGCCGCAAGTTGGCTGGTCAGGATCATTAAGTTGCCGTTGCCGGACGCCGCCAGATTGGCTTTGAACGCCCGCGCCACCAAGGTTGGGCCAATGGTGTTGATATCTAACGTTTTGTGCCATTCGGCTAGATCCACATCGTCCAAAGACTGGTGTGCGCCACCTACCGCTCCCGCGACGATGATGAGTGTGTCAATGGCGCCATCTCCGATACTCGCAGCGGCAGCGTCAATAGAGGCAGGGTCCGCAATATCCAGCGCCTCAATGGAAATGTTATCGCTGCCATCGGCCAGCGCGGTGAGCTGCTCAGCGGCGCCCTGGTCGCGCGCGCATGCAATCACTTCGTCACCGGCATCCGCATACTGTTTTGCCAGCTCCAGACCGATGCCGCGAGTGGCGCCAACAATGAGTACCTTAGCCATGATTCCCCCTGTGCCTTGTTAAAATGTGTAGTACGATACAGTTTTGGCAGCGTAATCGTTCCCCTGGGGCATTACAAGAACACCACCAAGAACTTCACCAACCGACCACTATCATCAACATGCCTGAACTCGCCCGGTCGCGACCACTAACCCCCAACCAGCAAGACCGCCGCGACCGCATTTTGGCGGCCACCCGGGAATTGGTAGCCCAGCACGGTTATGACGGTATGATCATGAGAGATGTCGCCACCCTGGCGAACGTCTCACCCACCACACTCTACAACCTCTACAACACCAAAGATGAGCTGTTGCTGGCGGCGCTGCGAGACAAGCTGGCAGAAAGCTTAACCGTAGCAGCGCCGGAAACGTTTGCATCCGGCTATGACTATTTTGCCGCGCAACTGAAGAACTCGGTGCGGCAAACACATGAATCCCCCGCCTATGCACACGCCATCACCCAAGCCCTGATGCGCGCTAATCCAGGGGATCCGATGGTCAATTATTTAATGCTGAATGTGCAGCGGGGGCTGCTGGTGGGGTTACAAGTCATGGCCGAGCGCGGTGAACTCCAAAAAACAGCGAACCTCACTGCAGTGGCGCAAAGTATGACCAGCGCGTTCTGGGGCACACACCTGATGTTGAGCAAAGAAGAGCTCGCGTTAGCGCAGTTGGAGGCGACCTTAAACCGCTCGTTTATCTCGTTGCTGATACCTATCAGCCGGGGTAAAACCCGCAAGCAGCTACAAGCGCGTTACGCCGAGCTAGTAACTCTCTAGTTCTTGCAAATCCCGGGTGCCGGTAAAGTGGCGATTCGGCCACAGAAAGTCAATGCGCGTACGGTGAATCTTCCAAACGCCATCCATCTTCTTATACACATCGTCATAAATCCCCAGCAGGCCAACCGGTTGCGATTGCTCCGCGCTGGTATAGATGTCTTGCAGGTACCAACGGCCATTAGCGGTGGATTCGTTGATCAAACGAATCCAGGGATTGGTCACCGCGTGCAACACGGTGTAGAGCGTATCGTCACTGTTGAGATAGCCGCTGAAATTGGTGCGTATCTGCTCCTTACCTACCCAATCGCCGCCAAACTCCGGGCCAAATTCGCACACGGCGTCGTCGGTGAACAAATCTACCAGGCCGTCGAGGTCGCGCCCGTCAAAACAGTGGCTGTAGGCAATGCGCAATTCTTTGATGGTTTCTTTTTCCAGCAGTTCTTCCATGGTCATGGTGCCAGGCATGTTTTTCTCTCCGTTGTGGTCCCGTTGAACCCGGTGACTGTCGCAGTGATTTGAATTTTGTATCATGGTTCACAATTTTTAAGTAGACTACTGAGCCTGTCGTAGATGTACAACCGTTAGGTCTCATTTACTGATCCCAACGGGAGAATGGGAGCATCCCAATGAGTAAACAGCCGTACCAACCGGTGGTTCCGCAACAGCCGGGCGAAATCAATTTCCTCGATCAGGGGATTCAAAACTGCCCGTACCACGCCTATCAGTTGCTGCGTGATGACGCACCTGTATGGAAAGATCCGATTACCGGTTTTTTTGTCATCACACGGTTTGAGGACCTGCGCGCCGTGCTGCTGGACACCGAACAGTACAGCAACAGCATGCAGGGTGGACAAGGCGGCAGCCGGGGTCGTTTGGACGCGGAGCGCGCCATGCGTATGCACCAGCGTTATCAAGAAAACGGCTGGGTACCGGCCCCTACGTTGGCCGGCCGGGATGACCCGAATCACAAACAAATGCGCGCCATGTTTAACGAAGCGTTTCGCCCCAAGGTCATCAACGCCATGGACCCTTTTGTGCGCGACACCGCCTACAAATTAATCGATGCGTTTATCGATGATGGACACTGCGATTGGGTCAAACAGATGGCCGTGCCGTTGCCGTTGATTGTCATTGGCCAGCAAATGGGTGTCCCCGAAGAAGACATTTGGAAAATTAAGGCCTGGACAGATGCATGGGTGCAGCGCCTTGGCATGATGCAGACCGAGGAAGAAGAAGCTTGGTCCGTCGACATGGAAATCGAAGCCCAGCACTACTTCCAACCGATTTTTGAACGTTTACGCCAAGAGCCGAACGGCACCCTACTATCGGAACTGGTGAATCGCGAAATCCCTGAGTGGGGGCGCACGCTCACAGACAATGAACTGCACGCAGAAATGATGGCCGACACCTTTGTTGGCGGCTCGGAGACCACCACCAATGCCATCGCTTATGGGGTCAAGCTGCTGATCGAAAACCCCCACGTTTGGCAAACCTTAAAGTCTGACCCGGAGAAATACCTGCGCACCTTCTGTGAAGAAGTGGTGCGGCTGGAAGGACCGGTGCAAGGTTTATTCCGCTATGCCGCCAAGGACATCGAGTTGCACGGCGTGCACATCCCCGCCGGCGCCATGATCAACGTGCGTTATGCGGCCGCCAATCGCGACGAACGCGAGTTTGAATGCCCGGCGGATGTGGATCTGGAGCGGGAAAAACCGGGGCGCCACCTGGGGTTTGGCTCCGGTGTGCATCACTGTGTAGGCGCACCTTTGGCACGGCGTGAATTGTATTGGTCGTTCCGCGCGCTGTGTGACCGCATCGACGAGATGAGCTTTATGCCTGACGCCAACACCTTTGAACAAGCGCCGAATTTTGCGTTACGCGCGCTGCAGGAACTACACATCAACTTTGTCGCGAAACCCGAAGCTAAGCGTATCGACCCGAGCACCTTAGATGCCGCGTCCGGCGCCACAGACATCAACGCGCACTAACAGACACTCACCAAAGAGACCTATTCGCAAACTTTCGCTAACTTTCGCTAACTTCACGGAGTACCCCATGGCTGAAGCATTTAAAGACCTGGACCCGCAGACCATGCCGCGCTCACCTGGCATCACCTATCAGCAATTGCTCGACCAGGATTCCCATGAGGTGCCTGAGGTCCTCCGCTTGGAGTCGCCGAAAGACATGGGCGTGGTGGAATACCCGGTCAGTCGCTACACCTCCAAGGAGTGGCACGACAAAGAAGTGGAACATCTGTGGAAAAAGGTCTGGCAGATGGCTTGCCGGGAAGAGCAAATCCCCCTGCCCGGCGACCACATGCGTTACGACATCGCCGGTATGTCATTTATTGTCGTGCGTACCGACGCCGGCGACATCAAAGCCTATCCAAACGCTTGCCTGCACCGCGGCCGCATGCTGAAAGAGTTTGACGGCAATGCCACTGAGTTGCGCTGCCCGTTTCACGGTTTCTGCTGGAATCTCGACGGTTCGCTGCACGACATACCCGCAGACTGGGATTTCCCCCAGATCGACAAAGACAATTTTAATCTGCCGGAAATTCCGGTCGCCACCTGGGCCGGGTTTGTGTTCATCAACCCTGACCAAAACTGTGCGCCGTTTGCAGAGCACGTCAAAGACATCGCCCCTCAATTCGAACGTTGGTCGCTGGAAAACCTGTACATCTCCAGCCACACCGCGAAGGTAATGCCATGTAACTGGAAAATTGCCCAGGAAGCCTTTTGCGAGGCATATCACGTCAACGGCACTCACCCGCAGATTCTGCGCAGCCTCGGCGATGTAAATAGCCAGATAGACATATGGGAGAACTGCGCCAGGGTAGTCACCCCCGGCGTGACCCACAGTCCGTTGTTGGAATACGAAGTGAGCAACGAGGACATGCTGCGAGCCATGATGGACTTGGAACACGACGCCGACACACCACCCATACCCGAAGGTATGCGTCCGCGCGAATTTATGGCCAACATCAGCCGTGAAAATTTGCGCCCCATGGCGGGTGACCGGGTGGATCTCTATTGTGATGCCGAGATTCTGGACAGCATCGACTACACACTGTTCCCCAATTTCCACCCGTGGGGAGCGTTCAACGGTATCTGCTACCGCTTCCGTCCCAACGGCGACGACCACCGTACGGCGATCATGGAGTGCATCATGTTGTCCCCGTTTGAAGGCGAGCGCCCCGAACCGGCTAAGGTCCGCTGGCTGGAGGAAGATGAAAAGTGGTCCAGCGCCCTCGGCTACTTAGGCAAAGTGTTTGATCAGGACGCATTTAACATGCCCAAGGTTCAGGCGGGATTGGAATCCACCTATCAAACCGGCGTGGTGCTGTCCGCTTACCAGGAATCTAAGGTACGTTGGTTACATCACAAGCTCAGCGAATGGGTCGGCGAGTAGTTGAGAAAGTCGAGAAAGCCGACGCAGTGAAGTAAGAGGAGAACAGCATGCCCAGCATGACCCACCCATTCGATCCGGAAGCACTGTACGTGCTCGACGAGGACGGCAACATCCGTGTCACTCGCGGCAACAGTTATGGCGTGTTCACCAATGAAGGGGTGCACCTCTCCGGAGACCTAAAACAAGCCGATCCACAGCTGTGTGTGTGGATTGGCAACGTGCCGGATCCCAATGCCACCGGCCGCCCGGGCCGCCCTTCCATGGTGGCGTCCAAACAATCCGCAGAGGACTGACATGCCGCAATTTGTGTTGATTGGCTTATGTGAGCCGGAAAACGAAGAAGGCCAAGCCGCTTTCGAAGAATGGTTCATCAATCAACACATCGAAGACACAACTCACTGCCCGGGCTTCGTACGCGGACGTGTATTTGAACTGAAAGGCCCACACCTCGATATCAACTATGTGTCGAAGTACATCTCCCTATATGAGGTGGAAGCCGAAAGTTATGAGGAAGCTGAACGTATCCTCAACGAATGGCAGGCCGATGCCAACGCCTGGCCCGGGCGCAAACACCACTGGCAGACCGCTGAGCGACTCGGCGGCATGCCGATGAAGATTGGTGGTTCCGGCTGGTACGAACTACTGCGCGACTATAGCGGCCCAGCTGCCAAAAGTTAGCTACTAACGGAAATCATCCGGAATATCCGACGGCGACATGGACCACTGCGGCGGGCGTTTCTCCAAAAACGACATCACCCCTTCCTTGGCATCCGGCTGGTTACCCAGCCAGGCAAACGCCGGACCTTCCGCCCGCATCATATCCACCGGATTTGACTCTAGCCCTTTCCACAACAGCCGTTTGGTGATCGCCACGGAAGCGGGTGCGGTGTTGGCATAGTCTTTCGCCATGTCGTGCGCCGCGGACAACAGTTCATCTTTTGGCAGCACCTTCGAAACGATACCCATGGTGTGCGCTTCTGCAGCCGTGAAAATACGGCCTGACATC
The DNA here is from genome assembly GCA_028281005.1 of Pseudomonadales bacterium. Lineage (GTDB taxonomy): Bacteria > Pseudomonadota > Gammaproteobacteria > Pseudomonadales > Azotimanducaceae > UBA4421. The sequence goes on along the minus strand of JANQKS010000038.1, from coordinate 2,335 downwards.
AACACGTCCGCCGCATTGGACAGGCCCGCTACCCTTTGCACCAACAGATGCGCCGCCAATTCCGGCATCATGCCGCGGCGGGTAAACACAAAACCCATTTTGGCACCCTCAGCCACCAGACGAATATCGCACAACATTGGATAAGTCATACCCACCCCGACCGCCGCGCCATTAATGGCAGCAATCACCGGCTTGTCGATTTCATGCGGATGCACATGGCGCACGTTGCGCCCTCGTTGAGTTTCGTCTTCGGTGTCACCGCGTTCGCGGCCGGCAAAGGTATCCCCTCCGCGCTCCAAGTCGGCACCCGCGCAAAACGCGCGGCCCGCCCCGGTCAACACAACGGCGCGCACGTCGTTGTCGGCATTCGCCTGCTGCAAGGCTTCGCTCAATTCAGCTGCAACCGTGGCATTCCACGTGTTCATCTTTTCCGGGCGATTGATGGTAATGGTGGCCACATGGTCGGCCTCCTCATACAACAAAGCTTCGTAAGTCATGGTTCCCTCCCGCGTTAATGAAGCTTGAGTAAAGCGAAACGCCACCCTATTGAGAACTGTACATATATACAGTTTTTGGCTAGGCTAGCGCGATGCACCGCTCCTGGCCCCACATCATCGTGCACGCGGACATGGATGCGTTTTATGCCGCTGTTGAGCAACTTGACCAACCGGAACTGCGCGGCAAGCCGGTGCTGATTGGGCCGCGCAGCCATCGCGGCGTGGTGCTCACCGCAAGCTACGAGGCTCGCCCGTTTGGTGTAGGCAGCGCCATGCCGGTGGCGGAAGCCCGCCGCCGCTGCCCGCAAGCCATTATGGTGCCGCCGCGCTTCGAGCGTTATCAGCAAATATCCGAACAGATCATGAATATCTTCGCGGATTTTTCGCCCTCCGTTGAAGCAATCTCGTTAGACGAAGCTTTTCTCGACATGTCCGGGGCAGAGCACTTTTTTGGACCCCCGCGGGAAATGGGTAAACGCATCAAACAAGCCGTGCTGGAGGCCACCGGCCTCAACATATCAGTGGGTATTTCCGGTACTAAATACGTCGCCAAGGTCGCCAGCGCGTTCGACAAACCCAATGGCCTGATGGTGGTGCCGCCGCAACACGCGGTGGACTGGTTGGCGCCGTTGGCTGTCAGCCGTTTATGGGGCGCCGGTAAAAAAACCGTGCCGCGCCTGCACGCCTTGGGGTTACACACCATTGGTGATGTGGCCGCATTTGGGGAGCGCCAGATGGATGAGCACCTGGGTGCTGCTGGCCGTCATTTTTACCAGCTTTCCCAAGGCAAAGACCCACGGCGAGTGGCGCGCGGCCGCACATCAAAAAGCATCGGTTCAGACCGCACCCTCTCAGCAGATGTCTCCAACCCTGCGGATATTAAAGTGCACCTGCGCCGTGCCGCTGAGCGCATCGCGCGTCGCGTACGTGCAAAAAGTTACGTGGCCGGCGGCATCCGTGTGAAGCTCAAAACCACCCAGTTTGAGCTGCTCACGCGCCAGCAACACTTGCCCAAGCCGGCCGATACCGCCAGCGCTTTCTTCGAAACCGCCTGCAAGCTGCTCGAGCATTTTGACCACCGCGGTCCCTTTCGATTGGTGGGTATGGCAGCATTTGATTTAGATTGGCGCCAGCAGCCTCTGCAGATGGACCTGTTTGAATCCGCTAACCCGCGGCGGCTGGAAACCACTATTGATCAACTCATTGAACGTTTCGGCAAGAACACCGTGATGCGCGCAGCGGACCTTAACCACCACGGCACGGTATCCAACAACGGGGTGAATCTGGATTTTATGGATGTGCGCGATGGCGAGCGTGTGTCTCAGCCTGGTCGTTAGCCAGTAAATACTCGTGCATCTGGCCGAATCCTGTCACCCCTAGTGACACGATTCGCAGCTCGTACGGGAAGTATCCAAACAATCGCGCCGCGCCTGCGAGGAGATTGTTTGGGTCGGTATCGATGAGCAATCCACAATGGGGTACCCAGTTTGTCGGAGTGTATAGTTCCCAGCACTCTTCCGGCCGGTCTTCGAATTTGCGGTGCAGCGTCCGATGCATTGCGAGCAGGGTATTGGAATACGATGGACCGAGGTACAACGCCTTTGGATTGCCGTCGAAGAGTCCTATGTGTGTAAATCGCAAACCGAAACGCGTGAATTGTTGCGCCAATTCACGCGCTGTCGTTTTAGCAAACGCTTCATCGAGCGAACGATAGACGCTTAGTGTCCTGTTTGGTTAACTCGTTGAACTATGATGAGCCCAGAATCGTCAAGAACAAGGCGGGTTCCGCAGCTCATGTTGTAACATTAGCAAGGGACACAACGCGGTTATTGGCGATT
>JANQKS010000036.1 GCA_028281005.1 Pseudomonadales bacterium | reverse complement strand
CCGCCTGGTCGCAGTTGAATCTTTCAACGTCGACGCGCCCAAAACCAAAGCCCTCCTCAACCAACTTAAGTCCCTCGATCTTTCCAGCGTCCTCATTGTCACCGAAGAAGTGGACCAGAACTTATACCTGGCGGCGCGCAACCTGAAAGGTGTGGACGTATGTGATGTGCAAGCGGTCAACCCAGTGAGTTTGATCAGCCATGACAAAGTGCTGCTGACGGTAGGTGCGCTTAAAGCTTTAGAGGAGGCCCTGGCGTGAACCCGGAGCGAGTTTTTACCGTGCTGCGTGAGCCGCACATTTCAGAAAAAGTCTCCATCTTAGGCGACAGCGCTAATCAGTACGCTTTTAAGGTGGCGGTGGATGCCACCAAGGCGGAGATCCGCGAGGCGGTGGAAACCTTGTTCAACGTGGAAGTTAAAAAGGTCACCACGGCGAACGTCAAAGGCAAGGTAAAACGCAATGTGCGTGGCATCACTCGCAAGAAGAATTGGAAGAAAGCTTACGTGACCGTAGTCGAGGGTCAGGAAATCGACTACATGGTGACGGATTAAGCGTCGAGAGGTTTAGGAAACTTAAATGGCTGTTGTAAAAGCAAAACCAACTTCGCCAGGGCGCCGCTTTGTAGTGCAGGTGGTAGACAAAAGCCTGCACAAAGGCAAGCCGCACAAGCCGCTGCTGGATCGGCAGAGCAAAACGGGTGGCCGCAACAACGCGGGGCGCATTACCACGCGCCATCGTGGCGGTGGTCACAAGCAGCACTATCGTCTGATCGATTGGAAGCGCAACAAAGACGGTATTCCGGCGGTAGTAGAGCACATCGAATACGACCCGAACCGCACCGCAAACATTGCGCTGCTGAAGTACAAAGACGGTGAGCGTCGTTACATCATCGCGCCGAAAGGTGTACAGGCGGGTGATGAGCTGATGAGCGGCAGTTCCTCACCGATTCGTGCCGGTAACGCCATGGCCTTGCGCAACATACCGGTAGGTTCGGTTATTCATTGCGTGGAGTTGAAGCCTGGTAAAGGGGCACAAATGGTGCGCAGCGCCGGTGGTTCCTGTCAGCTGGTCGCGCGCGAGGGCAGTTATGCAACGTTGCGTATGCGTTCCGGTGAAATGCGTCGCGTGTTGACCGAGTGCCGCGCCACCTTGGGTGAAGTGGGCAACAGCGAACACAACCTGCGTTCTTTAGGCAAAGCTGGCGCCACGCGTTGGCGCGGCCGCCGTCCGACCGTACGCGGCGTGGCCATGAACCCGGTTGATCACCCCCACGGCGGTGGTGAAGGTAAAACCTCCGGCGGGCGTCACCCGGTGTCACCTTGGGGTATGCCGACGAAAGGTCACAAGACGCGTAAAAACAAGCGCACGGACAAACTTATTGTACGGCGCCGCGGTAAGCGCTAGGCGCGAGTAGGAGATTAGACAAGTGCCAAGATCGTTATTTAAAGGCCCATTTGTGGACACCCACTTGATGAAAAAAGTGGAGACTGCAGCTGCCAACAACGAACGCCGTCCGATCAAAACGTGGTCGCGCCGTTCGATGATTGTGCCGGAGATGGTGGGTTTGACCATAGCCATCCACAACGGCCGCCAGCATGTCCCCGTGCTGATCAACGAAGATATGGTAGGGCACAAGCTCGGCGAATTTGCGCCGACGCGCACCTACCGTGGCCATGCGGCAGACAAAAAAGCCAAGCGTTAAGAGTTGGCAGAGAGTTAAAAGAGTTAAGAGAACATAGGAACAATGATGGAAGTCAGTGCCACCGCTAAGCGGCTCAGAATTTCAGCGCAAAAAGCTCGCCTCGTGGCTGATCAGGTACGCGGCAAGCCTGTGGCTGAAGCTCTCGACATCCTCAATTTCAGCACAAAAAAAGGTGCGGTATTGGTTCGTAAAACTTTGGAATCTGCCATCGCCAACGCTGAAAACAACGAAGGTGCAGACATTGACGAGCTGAAGGTAGCAGAGGTTTTTGTCAACGAAGGTCTCACCATGAAACGTATTCGTCCGCGTGCCAAAGGCCGTGCGGACAGGATTTTTAAGCGAACCAGCCACATTACCGTGACTGTGTCCGACGTATAAGCAAGGGTTGATTTAAGTATGGGTCAAAAAGTACATCCAACCGGCATCCGCTTAGGCATTGTTAAAGACCATACCTCTGTGTGGTATGCCGACAAAAAGAGTTATGCGGATTACCTGCTCAATGATTTGGAAGTGCGCGATTATCTGCGCAAGCGCTTGGCCGACGCCTCCGTCAGCCGTATCGACATAGAGCGTCCGGCGCAGACTGCCCGCATCACCATTCACACTGCGCGACCCGGCATTGTGATTGGCAAAAAGGGTGAAGATGTTGAGCGCTTACGCGCAGAACTGTCCAAGCGTATGGGTATGCCTGTGCACGTCAATATTGAAGAAGTGCGTAAGCCGGAACTGGACGCACAGCTGGTGGCGCAAAACGTTGCACAACAGCTGGAGCGCCGCGTGCAATTTCGCCGCGCCATGCGCCGCGTCATCCAGAACGCCATGCGCTTGGGTGCGGAAGGCATCAAGGTTCGCGTAGCGGGTCGTTTAGGTGGTGCGGAGATTGCCCGCTCAGAGGTGTACCACGAAGGGCGCGTGCCGTTGCACACCCTGCGTGCAGACATTGATTACGCCACAGCAGAAGCGTTAACCACTTATGGCATTCTCGGCATCAAAGTTTGGATTTTCAAAGGTGAGGTGATTGGGCAGGCTGAAGAGGCGGCCGCGGCACCCCAACAGGCAAGCTAAGTCCGAGGCGGGGCATTAGCAACGAGAGCAGTCAGACAGCTAGGTCAGGCAAATAGGCAAAGAACATGTTACAGCCGAAAAGAACAAAATTTAGAAAGATGCACAAGGGTCGTAACCGCGGCTTAGCTGATCGTGGCAGCAAAGTCAGCTTCGGCGAGTACGGCCTGAAAGCCGTGGGCCGCGGCCGTATGACGGCACGGCAAATTGAAGCCGGCCGCCGTGCCATGGTGCGCCACATCAAGCGTGGCGGTAAGACTTGGATCCGTGTGTTCCCTGATAAGCCGATCACCAAAAAGCCTTTGGAAGTTCGTCAGGGTAAAGGTAAAGGCAGTGTTGAGTACTGGGTAGCGCAGATTCAGCCCGGCCGCGTGTTGTATGAGATGGAAGGTGTGCCGGAAGACGTGGCGCGTGAGGCATTCGCCCTGGCCGCGGCCAAGCTGCCTTTCAAGACGGTATTTGTTAAACGGACGGCGATGTAATGAAAGCGGCCGAACTACGAGAAAAATCAGCATCTGAGCTCTACGACGAGCTGCTACGCCTGCGCAAGGAAGAATTTTCCCTGCGTATGCAATTTGCCAGCGGCCAACTTGGTCAGACCCATTTGATGAAAGAAATGCGTCGCGATATCGCGCGCGTGAAAACGGTGATGAAGGAGAAGGCCGATGTCTGAAGTTGAGCAGACAGCGCGTGCAAAAAATCCCCGGACGGTGTCTGGCGTGGTGGTCAGCGACAAGATGCACAAGAGCATCACGGTACGCGTTGAACGTCGTGTTAAGCATCCTGTGTACGGCAAGTTTGTGCGCAAGTCGTCCAAACTGCATGCCCACGACGAAGACAACAGTTGCAATGTGGGTGATGTCGTAACGGTTGTTGAATGTCGGCCTCTGTCAAAAACCAAAACTTGGATGCTGCAGAGCATTGACGAGCGAGCAGGCGGAGTCTAAAGGCCATGATTCAGACGGAAAGCATGTTGGAAATCGCCGACAACAGCGGCGCCCGCAAGGTGCAGTGCATCAAGGTGCTGGGCGGCTCAAAGCGGCGTTATGCGGGCATCGGAGACATCATCAAGGTGACGGTCAAAGAAGCCATTCCGCGCGGTCGGGTGCGTAAAGGGCAAGTGATGAATGCGGTAGTGGTGCGTACGCGCAAAGGTGTGCGTCGCCCGGACGGTTCGCTGATTAAATTTGATCAGAACGCGGCGGTGCTGCTGAACCAACAGAACCAGCCGGTTGGCACGCGCATTTTCGGTCCAGTAACACGGGAGTTACGCACGGAGAACTTTATGCGCATCGTCTCCCTGGCTCCTGAGGTGATTTAGTTCGCTGCCGAAATGTGATGGTGCGAAGCAGACGTTAATGAAATAGACGTTAAAGAAACAGATGTTAAAGATTAAGAAAAACGACGAAGTGATAGTGCTGAGCGGGCGTGACAAGGGTCGCCGCGGCGAGGTGTTGCGCGTCATGAAAGACGGCCGCTTGTTGGTGTCCGGTATCAACATGGTGACGAAGGCCACTCGCGCCAATCCAAATATTGGTGAACGTGGCGGTCTGGTCGACAAAGAAGCGCCGATTCAGGCATCCAACGTGGCGATCTGGAATGACGAAGACAGCCGCGCTGATCGGGTGGGATTCAAGCTGGAGGAAGACGGCTCCAAGGTTCGCGTCTTTAAGTCCAACGGTAAGGTAATCGAGGACTAACATGTCTAATTTGTATCAGACCTACGTCAACGAAATCCGCCCACAGCTCAAAGAGGAGCTGGGTTTGGCTAATGTTATGGCGGTTCCGCGTATCGAGAAAGTTACCCTCAACATGGGTGTTGGCGATGCAGTTGCGGATCGTAAGGTCATGGAGGCGGCTGTTGCTGATATGACTGCCATTGCCGGTCAACACCCGGTGGTGTGTAACGCACGCAAGTCCGAGGCGGGATTCAAAATTCGTGAAGGATGGCCGATTGGCTGCAAAGTGACTCTGCGCCGCCAGCGGATGTACGACTTCGTTGAGCGCTTGGTAAGTATTGCAATTCCGCGTATGCGCGATTTTCGTGGCCTAAATCCTCGTTCATTCGACGGCCGCGGCAATTTCAGCATGGGCATCACGGAACAGATTGTGTTTCCGGAAATTGACTACGACAAGATCGACAAAATTCGCGGCTTGGACATCTGTGTGACCACCAGCGCACCGGATAACGAGCAGGCATTAGCCTTGTTGAAGGCGTTTAAGTTCCCCTTCCGGGGCTAACTGCAGGGCAGACGAAAGAGAGTTTTATGGCTAAGACATCAATGATCGAACGGGAAAAGAAGCGTGCCAAGATGCGCGCGAAGTACGCAGTTAAGCGTGCGGCCCTGAAAGCAATTATTGCGGATCGCAACAAATCCGACGAAGAGCGCTGGGAAGCGCAACTGAAGCTGCAGGCGCTGCCGCGGGACGCAAGCCCGGTACGCCGGCAGCGGCGCTGTGGTTTGACCGGTCGACCGCATGCGGTTTACAGGAAGTTTGGTCTGTCCCGCAACAAGCTGCGTGAAGCCGCCATGCGCGGTGACGTTCCGGGATTGGTTAAGGCCAGCTGGTAGGTCGGGCGCAGGCAGCCGAAGACAAAGGTAGAAAACGATGACGATGCAAGACCCAATCTCTGATCTGTTGACCCGCATTCGCAATGCGCAGATGGCAGGTCATGACAGTGTTGCGATTCCAAATTCAAAGATTAAGCGCGGCATTTTAAAGGTGTTGGAAGACGAAGGTTTCATTCAAGGGTTCACCGCCACGGATGAAGTGAAGTCCCAGCTGCATGTAGATCTGAAGTATCACAATGGGGTGCCGGTGATTGAAGAGATTGATCGCATCAGCCGCCCTGGTTTGCGGATCTATAAAGAGAGCGCAGAGCTGCCGGAAGTACGCGGCGGCCTTGGGGTGGCCATCATCAGCACCGACAAAGGTGTCATGACGGACAAAAAGGCACGTTCCGCGGGCATCGGCGGCGAAGTGCTGTGCACGGTGTTTTAGGAGTAAAGCATGTCTCGAATCGCAAACGCCCCCATCGCCATTCCTACTGGTGTCGAGGTCAAACTGGACGGCCAGGACCTGTCTGTTAAAGGCAGTAAAGGTGAAATGAAGTTTGGCGTGCACAACGATGTAGAAGTGGTGCAGGAAGACAACGTGCTGAAGTTCAGTCCACGCGGCAATGGCGGACGCGCCATGGCCGGTACCATGCGCGCCTTAGTGCAGAACATGGTGACCGGTGTGTCCGACGGTTTTGAGCGTCGCTTGGAACTGCAAGGCGTTGGTTATCGTGCCCAGGCTCAGGGTAAGAAATTAACACTGCAGTTAGGCTTCTCACATCCGGTGGAGTATGAGTTGCCTGACGGCATAGAAGCGCAGACGCCGAGCCAGACGGAAATTATTTTGACCGGCATTGACAAGCAAAAGCTGGGTCAAGTGTGCGCCGAGATTCGCGATTTCCGCCCTCCGGAGCCCTATAAAGGGAAAGGCGTTCGCTACCAGGGTGAATATGTGCGCCGTAAGGAAGCGAAGAAGAAGTAAGCGCCCAGCGCGAAAGAAAAGCGCGAAAGAAAAGCGCAATAGAAACGCGTAAAGAAAAGCGCCAACAAGTTGAGTAAGACTAGAGACTAGCACCAGAGAATTTACAGATGAACGATAAGAAACGCAGCAGACATCGTCGAGCACGTCGCGGTCGTATGAAGATGCGCGAACAGGGCTCTACTCGCTTGAGCGTGACCCGCACGCCGCGTCATATCTATGCCCAGGTTCTGTCTGCGGATGGCAGCACTGTGTTGGCCCAGGCCTCCACCCTGGACAAAGATCTGCGTGAAGGCACTACCGGTAACGTCGATGCCGCCGCGAAAGTTGGCAGCTTGCTGGCACAACGCGCCAAAGATGCTGGCGTCAGTACGGTTGCGTTCGATCGCTCAGGATACAAATACCACGGCCGTGTAAAAGCGTTGGCCGAAGCGGCCCGCGAAGGCGGTTTGGAGTTCTAGATGGCATATACCGAAGAAAGTCGTGAAGAAGGTCTGGTTGAGAAACTGGTCCAGGTAAACCGTGTTGCCAAAGTAGTCAAAGGTGGCCGCATTTTTGGTTTCACCGCCCTTACCGTTGTCGGTGACGGCAATGGCCGTGTGGGTTTTGGCCGCGGCAAGGCGCGTGAAGTGCCATTAGCCATCCAAAAAGCCATGGAAGCCGCGCGCCGCAACATGATTGATGTGCAGCTGAATGGCGACACCCTTTGGTACCCGCTGACCGGGCAACACGCGTCGTCAAAGGTCTACATGCAACCGGCCTCGGAAGGTACCGGCGTGATTGCGGGTGGCACCATGCGCGCTATGTTGGAAGCGGTGGGAGTACACAACGTGTTGGCAAAGTGCTACGGCTCAACCAATCCGGTAAACGTCATCCAGGCGACGTTTAAGGCGTTACAAGAGATGCGTTCCCCGGAACAAGTGGCTGAGAAGCGTGGTAAGCCGGTAGAAGACATCGTCGCGTAAAGCACACAGTCAGGTCTGAAGTTATGAGTGACAAAACATTGAAAGTGACGCTGACCAAAAGCCCCAACGGGCGATTGAAGAAGCACAAGGCCTGTGTTGCCGGGTTAGGGTTGCGTCGCATAGGGCACACCGTAGAACTCGAAGACACCCCTTCGGTGCGCGGCATGATTAACCGCATCTATTACATGGTGCAGGTGGAAGGAGAAGCGTAATGCGGCTGAATGAAATAGCCCCAGGCGCCGGCAGCAAGCGCGGCAAACGCCGTATAGGTCGGGGTCCGGGTTCCGGCTGGGGTAAAACTGCCGGCCGCGGTCAAAAAGGCCAGAAGGCACGTTCCGGTGGCGGTGTGCGCCCAGGATTTGAGGGTGGCCAATTGCCGCTGCAGATGCGCATACCAAAGTTTGGCTTTCGCTCACGAATAGGCTTGTCCACCGCGGAAGTGCGTACCAGTGAGTTGCATGGTGTAGAGGGTGATGAGATCACTTTGGACAGTTTGAAAGCCGCCAAAGTTGTGCGTCGTGACATGCGACGTGCACGCATCATGCTCAGCGGTGATGTGCAACGTGCGCTTAATGTGAAAGACGACAATGTTGTGGTCACGAAAGGCGCCAAGGCAGCAATTGAAGCAGCAGGTGGCTCGGTCGCCTGAGCCTCTTACTAACTAACGGTACTAATTAACGGGACAAACAATGTCACGCAATGCCAGCGAAATAGCTAACCAGTTAGCGGGAAATCAAGCGGGGGTCGCCGAACTCCGCAGCCGCTTGCTGTTCGTATTGTTTGCCCTGTTAGTGTATCGGGTAGGCACCCACATACCGGTGCCGGGTATCGACCCCAGTCAGTTGCAGGCGCTGTTCAATCAAAACCAAGGCGGCATCCTTGAGCTGTTTAATATGTTCTCCGGTGGTGCATGGGAGCGCATGAGTATCCTTGCGCTTGGGGTTATCCCCTACATTACTGCCAGTATCATCATGAATCTGATGACCATGATGTACCCGCAGTTTCAGCAGTGGCGCAAAGAAGGTGAGGCCGGTCGCCGTCGTATCACCAAGGCGACACGCTACCTCACGCTGGGTATTGCCACCATTCAGGGCGTATCTCTGACCGTCACCTTAGCCAACCAAGGGTTGGCGTTTGACCCGGGTTTTACCTTTTACTTCGTGTCCTCGATCAGTCTGATCACGGGATCTATCTTTATGATGTGGCTGGGTGAGCAGATCACGGAGCGGGGTGTGGGGAACGGCATTTCCCTGTTGATCTTCGCCGGCATTGTGTCGGGTTTTCCGGCCGCGCTTGGGCAAGTGTTCGAAGCCGCGCGGCAAGATCAGATCAACATCATTGCCTTGTTGTTCATGACCGCCATCGCGATCGGTGTGATCTGGTTTATTGTTCGGGTAGAGCGGGGTCAGCGGCGTATCACCGTGAACTACGCAAAACGGCAGCAGGGCCGCCGCATGTATCAGGCGCAAAGCAGTCATTTGCCGCTGAAGATCAACATGGCAGGCGTCATTCCGGCCATCTTTGCCTCGAGCCTGTTGTTAGCGCCGGCGTCTATGGCGAGTTGGTTTGGTACCAACGAAGGCATGGGATGGTTGCAGGAAATCTCCTTGGTGTTATCGCCCGGTCAGCCGCTGTACATCATGATGTTTGCTGCGGGGATTGTGTTTTTCAGCTTCTTCTACACCGCCATCATGTTTGATCCGAAGGACGTGGCGGACAACTTAAAGCGCCAAGGCGCCTATGTGCCTGGGATACGTCCCGGTCAGCAGACCGCAAAATACATCGATGACGTGATCACGCGCCTCACCGTATTTGGCGCGCTCTATGTGACGCTGGTGTGTTTGCTGCCGGAATTCATGATTGTGGCGTTTGATATCACTTTCCAACTCGGCGGCACGGCGTTGCTGATTGTGGTGGTGGTGGCGATGGATTTTATGTCCCAGGTGCAGTCGCACTTGATGTCGAGTCAGTACGCCAAGTTGATGGAGAAATCCAACCTACAAGGGTATGGGCGTAATCGAGGCGGCTAGGCTAAGTGCGGCACTCTTTTGAAAAGCGATATGAATTATGAAAGTTAGAGCATCAGTCAAAAAGATCTGCAGGAACTGCAAAATTGTCAAGCGCAAAGGCGTGGTCCGCGTCATTTGCAGCGCAGAACCGCGGCATAAGCAGCGCCAGGGTTAACCCTGGGCGTGCGGTAAAGAAAACAACGGAGCGTATAAATGGCACGTATTGCCGGTATCAACATCCCAGATAACAAACACGCACGAATCTCGTTGACCTACATCTTCGGGATTGGGCGCACCACGGCGGAAAAGATCTGTGACGGCGCAGGCGTAGATCCAACTGCAAAAATTGGTGAGCTGGACGAAGCCAATTTGGACGCCATTCGTAACGAAGTGGCGAAACTGTCTGTCGAAGGTGATTTGCGTCGGGAAACCTCCATGAACATCAAACGTTTGATGGACTTGGGATGTTATCGCGGCATGCGCCACCGTAGGCATTTGCCGGTACACGGGCAACGCACTCGCACCAACGCGCGTACGCGCAAAGGTCCGCGTCGTCCGATTCGTAAGTAACAGGAAATAGATTCATGGCAGAACGTAAGAAAGCCAAACGAGTGGTGATTGATGGAGTGGCGCACATTCACGCTTCCTTTAACAACACCATCATTACCATCAGCGATCGGCAGGGTAATGCCCTGTGTTGGGCAACGGCAGGTGGATCCGGTTTCCGTGGTTCACGCAAAAGTACCCCGTTTGCGGCCCAGGTAGCGGCGGAACGGGCCAGCAATACCGCGCTGGAGTTTGGCATGAAAAGCGTAGACGTGTTTGTTAAGGGTCCCGGTCCCGGCCGTGAATCGGCAGTGCGCGCGTTGAACGCGGCAGGTTTGAAGATCAACAGCATTTCGGATGTGACACCCATTCCCCATAACGGTTGTCGTCCGCCGAAGAAACGACGCGTTTAAGCGCATAAAGGATTAAAAGAGGTAGGTTATGGCCCGATATTTAGGTCCAAAACTCAAGTTGAGCCGCCGAGAAGGCACGGATCTGTTCTTGAAGAGCGGTGTGCGCCCCATCGACTCCAAATGCAAGATCGATCATGCGCCAGGTCAGCATGGTGTGCGTCGTGGACGCATGTCGGACTACGCGGTGCAGTTGCGCGAAAAGCAGAAAGTACGCCGCACCTATGGCGTGCTGGAGAAGCAATTTCGTAATTACTACAAGAAAGCGGATCGCCGCAAAGGCGCCACCGGCACCAACCTACTACAGTTGTTGGAAAGCCGCTTGGATAACGTGGTCTACCGCATGGGATATGGCTCTACCCGCGCTGAATCCCGCCAGTTGGTGTCACACAAAGCCATCACGGTGAACGGCTCCGTCGTCAACATCGCTTCTTATCAAGTACGTCCTGAAGATGTTGTGGCGGTGGCCGAGAAAGCTCGCGACCAATTGCGCATCCAGGCCGCCATGCAGCTGTCCGCGCAACGCAGCCCCATCGAATGGGTCGACGTAGACGCAGAAAAATTTGAAGGTGTGTTTAAGCGCCTTCCCGACCGCGAAGAGCTGCCGTCGGAAATCAATGAAAACCTCATTGTTGAGCTTTACTCCAAGTAAGAGAACTTAAAGCGCACGAGCGCGTTAGGAGACAAAATATATGTCACAGTTGGCGAACGAGTTTTTGACCCCGCGGAACATCGATATCCAGGCGGACAGCCCCACTCGGGCCAAAGTCACCTTGGAACCGTTAGAGCGCGGTTTTGGTCACACCCTCGGCAATACGCTCAGAAGAATTCTGCTGTCCTCGATGCCGGGTTGCGCCATCACTGAAGTTCAAATTGATGGTGTACAACACGAGTACAGCACCTTGGAGGGTGTGCAGGAAGATGTCATCGATATCCTGCTCAACTTGAAAGGGATTGCGGTGGTGTTGCACAACCAGGATGAAGCCATCATCTCCCTCAGCAAAGAAGGTGGCGGTGAAGTCACTGCGGGCGACTTCCAGTTGACCCAAGATGTGGAAGTGGCCAACCCTGACCATGTCATCTGCACGTTGAACGACAACGGAGCCATCCGGATCGAAGCGCGCGTTTCGCGTGGTCGTGGCTATGTGCCGGTGGATTCTTTGAACGAGGAAGAAGACAGCCGTCCAATCGGAGTGCTGCGTCTAGACGCATCGTATAGCCCTATGAAACGTGTGGCCTACAGCGTCGAGAGCACCCGTGTAGAACAGCGCACCGACCTGGACAAGCTGATTCTGGATTTGGAAACCAACGGCACCATCGACCCGGAAGAAGCCATTCGCCGCGCTGCCACCATTTTGCAGCACCAGCTAGCCGTGTTTGTCGACCTAGAGAGCGAAAGCGAGCAGGTTGTGGAAGAGAAGGAAGATGAGATTGACCCGATCCTCATCCGCCCGGTAGATGACTTGGAGCTTACTGTACGTTCAGCCAACTGCTTAAAAGCTGAGAACATCTACTACATTGGTGATCTGATCCAGCGCACCGAAGTGGAGCTGCTGAAGACGCCCAATCTGGGTAAAAAGTCTCTGACTGAAATTAAAGATGTATTGGCATCCCGCGGCCTGTCGTTGGGCATGCGCTTGGAGAATTGGCCGCCTGCGAATTTACAAGGTGGTCGGGTCGCCTAATTTTGAATTAGGCGACCGGCGAGTATTCAAGCAGGCTTGAATACTCGCTCTACGCGGACCGGGATTGAATAGTGCTGTGAAGCACTGGTGTACTGATAGGAAAGAACAATGCGTCATCGTAAGAGTGGCAGACAGTTAAACCGCAACAGCTCTCATCGTCAGGCGATGTTCCGCAACATGGCGGCGTCGTTGATCGAGCATGAAGTGATTAAAACCACTGTGCCTAAGGCGAAGGAACTGCGTCGCATAGCGGAGCCGCTGATTACGCTGGCCAAAGAAGATTCCGTGGCTAACCGTCGCTTGGCTTTTTCTCGTACCCGCGATAAGGCAGCAGTCGGTAAGTTGTTCACCGAGTTGGGGCCGCGGTACCAGGATCGCCCCGGGGGTTACACCCGCATATTGAAGTGTGGCTTTCGCACCGGTGACGCAGCACCCATGGCCTTTATTGAACTGGTAGACCGGCCGGTAGAGCTGTTCGACGAGTATGATGACGACGAGTTTGAGGGTGCAGAAGAGGGCACCGAAGAAACGGCTGAAGGTACAGATGAAGATACAGCCGAAGCTGCTGACGATGTCGAAGATGCGGAGATAGTCGAAGAATCATCGGCTGAAGAGACCACTGCGGAGGCTGACGCCGAACAAGCCGACCCCAAAGACAAGAGCTAGTGTCAGCTTACGCACGTTTTACCCCCACACCCCGAACGTTGATGGGCCCTGGCCCGTCCGACGTTCATCCCCGCGTGTTGGCTGCTACCGCGCAGCCGACCATAGGTCACCTCGACCCCCAATTTATAGGCTTGATGGACGACATCAAAGCCTTGATGCGTTATGCCTTCAACACCAGCAACAGCTTAACGCTGCCGTTGTCCGCGCCGGGTTCGGCCGGTATGGAAGCAGCGTTCGCCAACTTGTTGGAGCCGGGCGACAAAGTTATCGTCTGCGTAAACGGTGTTTTCGGCATGCGTATGTGTGAAAACGTGCGCCGTATGGGCGGCGAGTTGGTCACCGTCGAAGATGAGTGGGGTAGCCAGGTCGATCCGGAAAAACTACGAGCTACGCTCAAACAACACGGTGACGCAAAGGTAGTCGCCTTTGTGCACGCGGAAACCTCCACCGGCGTCTGCTCAGATGTGGCCACTTTATGTGGCATTGCCAAGGACGCCGGATGTTTGACCATCGTAGACACGGTCACTGGCCTCGGCGGCATCGAACTGCATGTTGACGATTGGCACGTCGACGTCGCCTACTCCGGCACGCAAAAGTGTTTGTCCTGTCCACCTGGAATAAGCCTCATCACCTACAGTGATGCAGCCGCTGCACGAGTGAAAGCCCGCAACACGCCGGTGCAAAGCTGGTTCCTGGATTTGTCATTGTTGATGGCGTATTGGGAAGGGGAGGGCGCACGTACCTATCACCACACCGCCCCGGTCAACGCCATGTACGGCTTGCACGAAGCCTTGCTAATGTTGCATGAAGAAGGCTTACAAGGAGCCTGGCAGCGGCATCGTGAGATGCATACATTGCTGGCGGAGGGGTTGCAGAGTTTAGGCCTCGACCTCGTCGTGGACGCCGGCTATCGATTGCCGCAACTCAATCTAGTGTCTGTCCCGGACGGCGTGAGCGAAGCGGACGTACGTAAACAACTGCTGTCCCGCTATAACCTGGAAATTGGTGCCGGTTTGGGCGCCTTTGCGGGCAAAGTCTGGCGGATTGGCCTGATGGGTTATTCCGCAAGACAAGAAAATGTACTGTTGTGCGTAAACGCGCTGCGCAACAGTTTACCCGGCTAAACGCACCGCCTAGCTATTTTCCTAGCTTCCTAGCTTCTCCGTTTTTTGGCGGTGTTGTACGCGCCGCGCCTGGTCATGCCTAGCCCAGCACTTGTTTCAAGAACCGTCCGGTATGGGATTTTTTGTTTTTCGCCACTTGTTCGGGTGTACCCGTGGCAACGATGGTGCCACCTCCGGAGCCGCCCTCCGGTCCTAGGTCGATGATCCAGTCAGCGGTTTTGATGACATCGAGGTTGTGTTCAATCACCACTACGGTATTACCATGATCGCGTAGTCTGTGCAAAACGTCCAACAGCTGGGCTATGTCGTGAAAATGCAGGCCGGTAGTGGGTTCATCGAGGATGTATAAAGTCTGACCGGTATCGCGTTTGGACAATTCCCGCGATAACTTCACCCGCTGTGCTTCGCCTCCAGACAACGTTGTAGCAGATTGACCCAGGCGAACATAGGACAAGCCGACATCCATTAACGTCTGCAACTTGCGGGACAACATCGGCACGGCGTCAAAAAACTCGCGTGCATCCTCCACCGTCATATCCAGCACTTCATGGATGTTTTTACCTTTATAACGAATGTCGAGGGTCTCGCGGTTATAGCGTTTGCCTTTACATTCGTCGCAGGGTACATAAACGTCCGGCAGAAAATGCATCTCTACCTTTAGCACGCCGTCCCCCTGGCAAGCCTCACAGCGCCCACCCTTAACGTTGAAGCTGAAGCGGCCGGGTTTGTAGCCCCGTGCGCGGGCTTCCGGAACCTGGGCGAACAGTTCTCTGATGGGGGTGAACAAACCCGTGTAGGTGGCGGGATTGGAGCGCGGCGTTCGCCCAATTGGGCTTTGATCGATGTCCACCACCTTATCCAGGTGTTGCATGCCTTCAATGTTTTCATGCTCCGCGGGGCTTAAACTTTCGGCTTTGTTCAAGCGAGTTGCCGCGATCGGGTAAAGGGTTTGATTGATGAGCGTCGATTTACCCGACCCGGACACACCGGTCACGCAGGTCAGCAAACCGCAGGGTATTGCAATGCTCACTTCCTGCAGATTGTTGCCGCGCGCGCCGACTAGACGCAGCACTTTATCCTCGTCAAACGCGTGGCGCGTTTTAGGGATTGCGATGGCTTTTTTACCAGACAGATATTGCCCGGTAATGGAATTTTTGGTGTCTACGATGTCGTCGATACTACCCGCGGCGACAATTTTGCCGCCGTGTACGCCGGCGCCGGGGCCAATGTCGATCAGAAAGTCCGCGGCGCGGATGGCTTCTTCATCGTGTTCAACCACCAACACCGTATTGCCCAGGTCGCGTAGGTGTTCTAGCGTCCGCAAGAGGCGTTCATTATCGCGCTGATGTAATCCAATTGAGGGTTCGTCGAGGATATACATCACACCAACCAATCCAGCGCCGATCTGACTCGCCAGGCGGATCCGTTGGGCTTCGCCGCCGGACAGCGTTTCTGCGCTGCGATCCAAGGTTAAATAGTTTAAGCCCACGTCGACCAAAAACTGCAGGCGCGCAATGATCTCCTTAAGAATCTTGTCGGCGATGGCTGCGCGCTGCCCTTTCAGCTTGAGCTTTTTGAAGTGGTTGAGCGTGTCTTCCACGGAGCCATGGGTGATTTCCGGCAACGTCGCGTCATTGATGAAGACATGGCGCGACTCTTTGCGCAGACGGGTGCCCAAACACGCAGGACAGTCCGCCACGCGCAAAAACTTCTGTAAGTTTTCGCGCACCATGTTGGAGTCGGTTTCGTGGTAGCGGCGTTCCATGTTTGGAATGACCCCTTCAAAACGATGGCGGCGGCGGATGATGTCACCACGATCGTTGGCATAGCTGAAATCGATGCGCGTTTGCCCACTGCCGTACAGAATCGCCTGCTGATGTTTTTTACTGAGCTTCTTAAACGGCACCTCCACGTCGAAGCCATAGTGCTCCGCCAGCGAAGACAACATGTGAAAGTAGTAGACGTTGCGTCTGTCCCAACCGCGAATGGCGCCCTCCGCCAAAGTCAGGTCGGGGTCGGCCACCACCAGATCCGGATCAAAGAAATTGGTCACCCCCAAACCGTCACACACTTCGCACGCACCCGCGGGGTTGTTAAATGAAAACATGCGGGGTTCGAGCTCGGAGATGCTGTAGCCGCAAGTGGGGCACGCAAAACGCGCTGAGAAGATCAGCGGTTCAGCGTCTTCATCATCCATACTGCGCACCAGCGCCACCCCATCGGTGAGCTGGAGTGCAGTTTCAAAACTTTCCGCCAGGCGCTGCTGAATATCGTCGCGGACGCGCACCCGGTCGATGACCGCCTCGATGGTGTGCTTCTTGTTTTTGTCCAAATCAGGGGTGGCGTCTAAGTCCACAACAATGCCGTCAATGCGCGCGCGCACAAAACCATTGCTCCGTAGATCCTGAAACACGTGCAGGTGTTCACCCTTGCGTTCGGTCACCACCGGCGCGGTGATCATGATCCGCTCACCCTCTTCCTTGGCCATCACCTGGTCCACCATCTGACTCACCGTCTGTGCCGCCAGCGGCAAATTGTGATCCGGGCAGCGCGGCTCGCCGACCCGGGCAAACAACAACCGCAAGTAGTCGTAGATTTCGGTAATGGTGCCCACCGTGGAGCGCGGATTGTGCGAGGTGGACTTTTGTTCGATGGAGATGGCCGGCGACAGCCCTTCGATGTGGTCAACGTCAGGCTTCTCCATCATCGACAGAAACTGTCTGGCGTACGCCGACAGCGACTCGACATAGCGGCGTTGGCCCTCGGCATACAACGTGTCGAAAGCCAACGATGATTTACCTGAACCCGACAGCCCGGTCACGATCACCAGCTTATCCCGCGGGATCTCTAGATCGATGTTGCGAAGATTGTGGGTACGGGCGCCGCGAACGGAGATTGTGTCCACTGTCGGAACCTCAAACGGAAACTAACCAAATTAGCGTGAACGTAAATTCGGGGCAAGCTCTTGTGTGAATAAAAACTCGGTCCTCCGTGCTCAATGGGCGTGTCCGTGCCACAGCACAGTCCGCAGGCCGAAGCGTCGAGATGGTGCTGCGGAACTCGACCATTTTCGCTGCGCGAAAATTGGGACTCGGACAATCCTCGCACCCGCTGCGCGGGTCCCCATCTCGACGCTTCGGCCTAAACGCTCCCAATGTGCTGTGGCACGGACACGCCCATTGAGCACTCAAACCAAGAGTTGGCCGCCCCCAGTTCGCTCGATGGCCCCGAATCTTGGTCCCGGCCCTTAAGCCGCAAGAGTGCGGTCGCGATCAATCCACCAAGTTATCAACAACGCCAAGTTCGCTCACCGTGGAGCCTTGGTCAATGCAAGCTAGTCGGGGATGGGGGGTGGTGTTCAGGAGCGTCGCGCACAGGGATGTGCGCGCGCAGCTACACGGACGTATTCATGCGGTCCTGAACACCACCCCCCATCCCCGGCTAGCGGCGTCAAACCCAAAACTCCCACACCCAAAAGCGAACTTAACGGTGTCGAAAAAGCTTGGATGAATTAAACTGTCGACCATAACTCTTGATAGGTGAAACAATGGCTAGGGGAATCAACAAAGTCATTCTCATCGGCAATCTGGGCAGAGATCCGGAAACCCGATACGCGCAAAACGGCAGCGCGGTGACCAACTTTAGTGTGGCCACGTCCGAAAGCTGGCGTGATCGTGCCAGCGGCGAGCAGCAGGAGCGCACCGAGTGGCACAACGTGGTGTGTTTCCAGCGCTTGGCGGAGATTGCCGGTGAGTATTTGCGCAAGGGCTCCAAGGTCTACATCGAAGGTAGCTTACGTACCACCAGCTGGGAGCAGGACGGCCAGAAGCGCTATCGCACCGAAATCATGGCCCGGGAACTGCAGATGTTAGACAGCCGTGGCGGCGGTGGCATGGGGGCGCCGCAGGGTGCGCCTCAAGGTGCGCCTCAAGGTGCGCCAACAGGGTTTGAGTCTAATTCGCCACCCATGGCCGACAATGCGCCAACGTTATCCGACGACACGGATTTCGAAGACGATATACCTTTTTAGGCGCCAGCGCGTTTAAAGTCCGAACTTTGGCAGTCTCTTACTTGGCCAGGCCGTTACTTGGTCAGGCTGTTGCTTGCACTACCCGTAGTAGATCAGCAGCAAAAAGCCACCCAACAGGAGGCGGTAGACCACATAGGGTAGCATGCCTGTGCGTTCCACCAAGGCGATAAAGTAGTGGATGCACAGGTAGGCTGAGATACCCGCGATCACCGCACCCGCCAGTAAATCACGTATCCCCTGTTGGGTACCGGCTTCTACGAGATCTAAGGTCAGCAGCAGCTGCGCACCGGCAATGGTGGGTATGGCCAGCAGGAATGAAAACCGTGCGGCCCCCGTGCGACTCATACCCAACAGCAACGCCGCGGTAATGGTGATGCCGGAACGAGAAGTGCCGGGTACCAGCGCCAACACTTGCGCTAAGCCGATGAGACCCGCGTCTGACCAGCGTGGTTGTTCACTGTTTCCCGGCTGACGGTCGGCGAACCACAGTGCCAAGGCAAACAGTATCGTGGTGCAGGCGATGACCGGCACGGTACGCAGGTGTGTTTCGACCCAGTCTTTGGCGAGAAAACCGACAATGACAACAGGCAACGTAGCCAGCGCCAATTTCAACATCAGGTCGAGGTCTGCGTTGTACTCTCGATGTAGGGGATACCGCAAAGCGCCATTGGCCATGCCCCACAGTTCAGACCGAAAGTAGGCCACCACGGCCAGCAGCGTGCCGAAATGTACACCCACGTCGAAGGCCAAACCCTGATCCGGCCAATCGGTGAGCTGCGCAGGCAGCACCAGGTGGGCGGAGCTGGAAATGGGTAAAAATTCTGTCAGCCCTTGAACCAGGCTGAGGAAGATAAGCTGCAGCCAATCCAAGCCGTTAAGCCTTCAATTGCTCCGTGAAATAGTCCAGCACCTCGTTGAGTGCGTGTTGGGCAGATTCACCCCCTTTGATGAGGTCCAGGGTTAACACCGAATGGCCTTTGCCCGGCAACTCCACTAGCTTGATGCGTTCTTTGTCGTCGTTGAACGCTTTGGCGATGGCGGCAAACTTTCTGCCGGTACACAGCGGATCGCCGCTGAAGCGCAACGCCATCATTCTGCCCTTTTGATCAATCCCTTCGCGTGCGGCGGCCACCTCCTCGCTGGACATGTGTAAGTCGTCCTGTTTCATCAGCGGCATCGAAGGCTGTGACGCGACCCCCGCCAACACGCTGTCATCGGCCATCAGAGAGATGGCGAAGTTGCCCGTCAAACACATGCCAATCACACCAACGCCACTGGCGTCATGGTTGGCTTTCAGGTCCTGGCACAGCGCGCGTAACCAGTCGACGATGGGGCTACTTTTGTGGCTGGTAAACAACGTAAATTCTTTGCGCATACAAAATACCCGCAGCGTGTTGCCACCGAGGGAGATTTTGCCGAGCGGGCCAAATAGATGAGGTAACACCACGCGAAAACCCCGCTCAACAAAGGTATTTGCCAAGCTGATGGTCTCCGGTCCAATACCCGGTAGTTCCTGTATGATGACCACGCATGCACCGCCGTCACCTTTGCTATACACGTCATGGCTGACAGGGGTGCCATCGGCGAGGGGTGCGGTGAAATTGCGAATTTGAAAAGACTCCAGCATCTTCCCATCCTGACTCAAGGTGGGCGACACACTGAAGTAATCCCGCGCGTAAGTAAATAGAGGTCCTCGCTGCGGGGTCAACGATTCAAGGGATCAGCGTGATGCGAGTGTTGGGCGTTGTAACAGTGATGGCAGTTAGGACAGTTAAGAGGCGAATCTGATGAAGTTAAACCGTCGCAAGTTTGTACAACACGGCTCTGCCGGATTGGCGGCGTTGGCTGCCGCTGGATGCGGCATGCCCGGATCGGATGTGTCTGCGGTGACGGACCCTACCCAAGCCGACGGGTTAGGCCAGGCAATGTTGCTGTCTAAGGGTGATGTGTCTGCGCAAGAGCTCCTGCGGGTTGCCTTGGATCGCGCTGCCGCAGTCAACGATCAGGTTAATGCCATCGTCACGCCGATGTATGAAGCGGCCCAACAAAAGGCGGCAGCCGGGATGTTCAGCGGGCCGCTACAAGGGGTGCCGTATCTCATCAAAGACCTCAGTGACGTGGTGGGCGTGCGCACCAGCTACGCATGCCGTGCCTTCATGGACAACATTGCGCAACAGGATGCACCCCTGGTGCAGGCGGTGAAGGCCGGTGGTGTGAACATCATGGGTAAATCCAACACGCCGGAGTTTGGACTGATTGGCACCACGGAATCGTTAGCGTTGGGGGTGTGCCGTAATCCTTGGAACTTGGACCATTCTCCGGGGGGATCATCCGGTGGCGCTGCCGCCGCGGTGGCGGCGGGTATTGTGCCGGCTGCCCAAGCCAGTGATGGTGGCGGTTCCATTCGCATCCCCGCATCGTGTTGCGGTCTGGTTGGCCTCAAAACCAGCCGTGGGCGCATGGTGGGTGAACAAAACGACACCCAGGTGACGCAGATCGGTGTGCGTCACGCCGTGAGCCGCAGCGTGCGGGACAACGCGGTGCTGCTGGCCATGGGTGAAGCCGGTAGCGGCGGTCTGGGTTTGTCTCCGGTTGGATTTGTTGCCGCGCCCACTAAGGGCAAGCTGAAAATTGCGTTCTCCACCGACACGGCTAAAGGCACCCAGCCCGATGCTGATGTGTTGGCCGCACAGCAGCAGGTGGCCCAATTGTGTGCCGATTTGGGTCATGAGGTGGTAGAGGCGGCGCCGCAGTACGACGGTCAAGCTTTTGAAGACGCTTTCCTCGATTTATGGTCACAGATGGCCTGGGGGGTGCGTGAGCAATTGCTGAACGGTGGTGTACCGGCAGCTCAGTTGGAAAACTTGTTAGAACCATGGACGCTGTACTTGGCCGAACATTTTGAAGGGGTCGGGGAAGCTGGCTTGGCCCGAGTGGTGGCGCTGTTCACCGAAGTGCAAGCCACGGTGGCGACATTTATGCAGGATTACGATGTGTGGCTCACCCCGGTACTCACCTCCGCGCCGCCGCGAATTGGCGTGCAGGCGCCGGATCAACCGCCGGCGGTCCTGAAACAGCGTACCTTTGACTACGTCGGCTATACACCGTTGGCCAATGCCATTGGCACGCCGGCCATTTCTTTGCCGTTGAGCTGGAATACAGCGGGATTACCCATCGGTAGCATGTTCATGGCCAAGTACGGGCAAGAAAAACTGTTGCTGGAGCTCGCCTATCAACTCGAGGAAGCGCAACCCTGGGCAGACAAACGGGCGCCGCTTCTAACAACATAGATGAGCGATAACCAAGCCGAGATCCCGCTGTTCCCTTTGCGCACGGTGCTGTTTCCCGGGGGCGTGTTGCCGTTGCGCATTTTCGAGCCGCGCTATGTGGACATGGTGCGTCACTGCCTGCGTACGGACAGTGGTTTTGGGGTGGTATTGATTCGGGAAGGCAACGAGGCACGCCTGAGCGACCAAGAGCAAGCACCCGATATTTTCGACATCGGCACCGAAGCCCGCATCGTTGACTTTAATCAGGCGGATAACGGTTTGTTAGGCATTGTCGCTCGCGGCGAGCGGAAGTTTCGTGTGCGCCGTGCGCACCAGCAAAAAGATCATTTGTTGCTCGGAGAAGTGGAGTTTTTGGCCGAAGAGGTGGCCGGGGAGCTGCAACCCGAGCATGCCAATCTCGTTGAAGTGCTGAAGCAGCTCACCCAGCACCCGTTGGTGCAAAAGCTTGATTTGGAGGTGGACTTCGACCAGGCGCGTTCGGTGAGTTTTCGTTTGGCGGATCTGCTGCCGATTGAACCGGAAATCAAACAAGCGCTGCTGCAGTTGCGTTGGCCTAAGGAGCGTTTGATGGAACTGTCCCGCATCGTCAGGAAATTCCAAGAGTAGGTAGACCCGGTGTTAGTTGGCTTGTATGGCGGTACCTTCGATCCTGTGCACACCGGGCATACCCATGCCGCACTTGCGGTTAAGCGTGCGCTTGAGCTTGCTGAGGTGCGCATGGTGTTGGCTGCCAGACCCGGGCATCGCGGAGCCCCGGCGGAAAACACCGCGCATCGCTGGCAAATGTTGTGCCTGGCGTGTGATCAACACCCTGGCTTGGTGGCTGATGACATGGAACTGCAGCGGTCGGGCACTTCATTTACGATCGACACGGTCATGGCGGTGCGGGAAAGCGCCAACGCTGTAGTGCCTTGCTGGATCCTTGGACAAGATGCCTTCGCCACGCTGCCCATCTGGTATCGCTGGCAATCGCTGCTGGATTTTTGCAACCTGATTGTTGTGGAACGCCCAGGTGATACTCGGCAAGAACCTGAAGCCGTGCAATCTTTGTGTCATACCCATGAGGTACAAACTTTTGATCCAGGCCGTGTTGGACAAATATACCGTTTGAACATCGCCATGAAAGAAGTGTCCGCCACTGCCATTCGGTCAGACATAGCCGCCGGCAAGGCCGTAGAGCATTTGCTTGCGCCCCCCGTCTATGCCTATATTAGGCAACATCGGCTCTACGTTAATACGGAGAACGCTATTTGAGCGCAACAAAACTGCGTGATCACCTCGTAAATGCCCTTGAAGATGGCAAAGGGCAAGACATCCTCGCTTTAGAAGTTTCTAAACTCACCCCCATAACGGACTACATGCTGTTGGTCAGCGGCACGTCGAATCGACATGTCAAAGCGCTGGTTGATCGCGCCGTTGAGGCTGCCAAACAGTTTGGTGAGGCGCCTCGGGGCGTCGAAGGCAGGGAGACGTACGAATGGGTGTTGTTGGATGTAGGCGATGTCATCGTGCATGTCATGCAGAAAGACGCCCGCGAGTTTTACGATCTGGAGAGGTTGTGGTCGGAATTACCGGCTGACAACGAATCCACGCTGTAGATATAGGGTGCTTCTGAGCACTAGCGTCCTGCCACGCAAAGCAGGAAACTACGCAGCCATGAAATTTCGATTGCTGTCTGTAGGCGTGAAATCCCCTGCCTGGGTGCGTGAGGGTTTTGCGGAATACGCAAAGCGCATGCCCAGGGAAATGCCGTTAGAATTGGTGGAAATCACCGCCCCTAAACACCACGGTGATGTTGCGCAGTTTGTGCAGGCTGAAGGCGCCAAGATGACGGCGCAATTGAGTGATGACGATTGGGTAGTGGCGTTGACGGAAAGTGGGCGACCGGTCAGTAGTGTGCAATTGGCGGATAAAATGGAACAGTGGCGTATGGCGGGCCGCAATGTCGCCTTTCTGATCGGTGGCTCCGACGGCTTGAGCAAAGCAGCGCTCAAGCGCGCCGATGAACTGATGTCACTATCATCTTTAACATTTCCCCACTACCTCGTGCGCGTGGTGGCGGCCGAAGCACTCTATCGTGCCTGGAGTATCGGGGCGGGGCACCCGTACCATCGAGCCTAACGTTAATCATGGTTGGCTTATCCATTAAAGATCCCATACGTGAGCAACAGATGTTTGGCTCGCGAACGGTGGTTTTGTTTTTAGGCGTTCTGCTGCTGGTCGGTTTGCTGGCATTACGTTTTGTGCAGCTGCAGGTTTGGGAGCACGAAACTTATGTGACCCGATCTGATCAGAACCGCATCCAAGTGCAGCCGCTGGCACCGCCGCGCGGCCTCATCTTCGATCGGCACGGTGAGTTGCTGGCGGATAATCGGGTCACCTCTAACCTGACCTTGGTCACTGAACGCATTGATAATCTCGCCAGCACCATAGAGCGCCTGGGTCGTTTGGTCAGTGTCACACCCGCGGACATATCAGACTTCGAAACCCGCCTGCGGCGCAAACGCCGTCCATTAGAACCGGTGGCCTTGCGTCAAGCGCTGAGCGAAGAAGAGATTGCCGTGCTGGCGGTAAATCGTCATCGCTTTCGCGGCGTAGAAATCACTTCGGAACAAATCCGCAACTATCCGTACGGGTCTTTGTTAGCCCACGCCATCGGCTCCGTGCGCCGGGTCACCGAAGAGGATTTGCAGCGGCTTGACGAAGTTACCTACAGCGCCACCAAATTTGTTGGTCGCCGTGGTGTAGAAAAATACTATGAGCGCTCCCTGCATGGGGACGTCGGCTACCAGCAGGTGGAGACCGATGCTCACGGCCGCATACGTCAGGTGTTAGATATTCAGCGACCGGTTGCTGGTCAGAACATCAGCTTACACTTAGACAGCCGCCTGCAGATTGCGGCCAGCGCTGCGTTAGGTGAGCGGCGCGGCAGCGTCGTGGCGTTGGATCCGCGCTCAGGTGGGGTGTTGGCCATGGTCAGCAATCCGGGTTACGACCCCAACCTGTTTATTTCCGGTATGAGCACCGAACAGTTCTCCGAACTCAGCCATGCAGTCTACAAACCGTTGTTTAACCGCGCGGTAAACGGCCAGTATGCGCCGGGTTCGACCTTCAAACCCATTGTTGGTCTGGCCGGCATAGTCGAGGAGGTGGTGACCTGGGACGAAACCGTGGAAGACCGCGGTTATTTTAAGCTACCGGGTCAACAGCGGATCTTCCGTGACTGGAGCTGGACGCGCAACAACGCCGGCGGCCAAGGTACGGTTGATTTGCGACGCGCCATTTACCGCTCCTCCAACGTGTTCTTTTATGACCTAGCAACCCGTATGCCGGTGGAACGGCTGGTGGATTTTTCCGCGCAGTTTGGCTTCGGCGAAGCCACGTCTATCGATGTCGCGGATGCCAGCCGGGGGTTGTTGCCGGATCCTGTGTGGAAACGTGGTTATAAAGGGGAAATCTGGTATCCCGGGGATTCCGTTAACATGAGCATTGGCCAAGGGGACATGTTGGTGACCCCGCTGCAAATGGCGACGGTGGCGGCGACCATAGCCAATCGCGGGCGCCTGGTGCGGCCGCGCATGTTGTTGTCCAGCGATGCACCCCTGCCCGAGGCGGACCCACCCCCACCCTGGCCGGAAGTGGTGGGGCCAAGCGCCGACGATTGGGAAAATATGGTGGATGCCATGGAGGACGTCATTCATCGCGGCAATCAAGGGTTTCGTGGGAATGGCACCGCGTGGGCCTATATAGGTCGCGACATCGCTTATCGCATGGCGGGTAAGTCGGGTACCGCTCAGGTCGTAGAGATCCCTCAGGGTGAGGAATACAACGAAGAAGAGCTGGCTGAGTTTCAGCGTAAACACGCCTGGTTTATTGCCTTTGCACCCGCGGACAAACCGCTCATCGCGCTCTCCGTGCTGGTGGAAAATGGCGGTGGGGGCAGCTCGGTGGCGGCACCCGTGGCAAGAGAGGTGATGGATGCTTATCTGCTGCCGCAGCTGGCGCTCAGGTAGGCTCGAGGTCGTTTAAGCAGTGGCCAACGACTTTATTCGCAGTCTCCCCCAACACGAACGCGAGTTGCATGGGCGTTGGCTGCATGCGATTCATATCGATCCCGTGATGCTGTTGTTGCTGAGCATGGTGATTGGGTTTGGTTTGGTGGTGTTGTACAGCGCGGTGAACCGCAGTGAAGTGCTCTTTCAAGCGCAGTTGGTGCGCATTGGTTTGGCCTTTGTGGCTCTGGTCATTGCCGCGCAGCTGCCGCCGCAGATCTATATGCGCTGGGCGCCGTTTGTGTACTTGTTTGGCGTTTTCCTGCTGATCATGGTGTTGCTGTTCGGCGTCACGGTAAAAGGTTCCCAGCGCTGGCTCGACATACCCGGTATAATTCGCTTCCAACCCTCGGAGCTCATGAAAATTGCGGCACCCATGGCGGTTGCCTGGTACTTCCATGGCCGGCCGTTGCCGCCTTCATTTAAAGACGTCTGCGTGGCGCTGGCGATTGTGGCTGTTCCTGCGGGCGCCATCATTGCGCAGCCCGATTTAGGTACGGGCATCCTGGTCGCCGGGGCTGGTCTGGCAGTGGTGGTGCTCGCCGGATTGCCGTGGCGCTGGATGTTCTACGCTGCACTCGCCTTTGCCGCGGCAGCGCCGGGTTTGTGGTACACCCTGCAGGATTACCAGCGGCAGCGCATATTGACGCTGTTTGACCCGGAAAGTGACCCGCTCGGCGCGGGGTGGAACATCATGCAATCCACCACGGCCATCGGCTCAGGCGGAGTGTTGGGTAAAGGCCTGTTGCAAGGCACCCAGAGTCACTTAGACTTTCTACCTGAAGCCCGCACGGACTTTATCATTGCGGTGGTTGGCGAGGAGCTTGGTTTGCTCGGCGTGCTGTTGCTGTTGGTGTTGTATGTGTTGGTCATAGGTCGCGGTTTGTTTATGGCGGCCAGTGCCCAGAGCACGTTTGGCCGCCTGTTGTCCGGGGCACTAATCCTGACATTTTTTGTCTACGTGTTTGTGAACATCGCCATGGTCAGCGGTTTGCTGCCGGTGGTGGGTGTGCCTCTGCCGCTGGTGAGTTACGGCGGTACCTCCGCCATTACCTTGATGGCAAGTTTTGGCATCCTCATGGCCATTCGTTCACATAAGGCTTGGTAACGAGGGTTACGAGGGATTACAAGGGTTAGGTAAATTAGCAGTATTGGGCAAGTGGATGGCTAGATGTAGTTTGACCATGACGGTTTCCCCATTTGAGCGTCGAACCGTCGCAATGCGGCAAATGGTGGAGCGGTTGCTGAAGCGCCTACACCACCTTAGCTGGGCCGTGCTTGTGTTCGGCAGCTTAGCGGCGCCATCACTGGCGCAAACCGACCCTGCCGTGCACCCCACACCTTATGCGCAGCGCGCCGACATTGCCGAGTACATCGCACAGTTGAGTGAGCAGCATGGTTTTCAGCACGCAGCGTTGCAGCAGATGTTTGCTGAGGTGCGACAGCGTCAAGATATCATCGAGCGCATCTCTAAACCTGCTGAGCGGGTGTGGACCTGGGCGCGCTACCGTAATCACCTGGTTGATGAACCCCGCGTAGAGCAAGGTGTGGCCTTTTGGGCGGCGCATCAGGCAACGCTAGAGCGGGCGGCGCAGGCTTACGGTGTTGCCCCGCACTACATTGTTGCCATTCTAGGCATTGAGACTCGCTACGGGCAGGTCACCGGCTCCTTTCCCGTCCTGGATGCGCTCACTACCTTGGGTTTTGACTATCCGCCGCGCGCTAAATTTTTCCGCAAAGAGCTTACGGAGTTTTTGCTGTTGGCGCGTGAGGAAGGCAAAGACCCGCGCCAGCTGACCGGCTCATACGCGGGTGCGATGGGTTACGGGCAGTTCATTCCGTCAAGCTATCGCCACTATGCGGTGGACTTTGACGCAGATGGCGTGCGCGATATCTGGCGGAACCCGGTAGATGCCATTGGCAGTGTGGCCAACTATTTTGCTCGCCACCGCTGGCGCGGGAATGGACCGGTTGCCGTGCCGGTTACCCTCGCGGATGCGACCCTTGCCAGTATGGCCAATGCTTCGCTTGAATTGCGTCATACGGTGGCTGAGCTGCAGGCGCGTGGCGTGCAAATCCCAGACTCTGTGCAGCTTCAGCCGTCCGCCAAAGCAGCTTTATACAAGCTGGATGCCGCTGACGGGGATGAGTACTGGTTAGGGTTGCACGATTTTTACGTCATTACGCGCTATAACCGCAGCCATATGTATGCCATGGCGGTGCATCAACTGGCCGAACGCATCCAGCGGCAGCGCGCAGAAGCGGTGGCCCAGCGATGATGCGCTTGCACATGGGCACGTTGGGGATGGCAGTTGTCTTAGTGTTAAGCGGCTGCGCCATCTCGGGGGGCGGCCACCCGCCGCCGCCGAAACCGCGCCAAGATGCGGCCCCCCGACACGCGCCTGATTTGATCCAGCGGCTTAAGCGCCTGCCGGACCCGGTTGTGCGTGACGAACCGCTGAGTAAGCGCGGCAACGGACCGGTGTATACCGTCTGGGGTAAGTCCTATCGTGTGATGGATTCCGCGGAGGGGTTTTGGCAGGAAGGCACAGCGTCATGGTACGGCACCAAGTTCCACGGCCGGGAAACTTCCAGCGGTGAAAAATTTGATGTTTACAAACTCACCGCTGCGCATAAACACCTACCGCTACCCACCTATATACGCGTCACCAATCTGGCCAACAACAAACAGACCATTGTTAAAGTTAATGACCGCGGACCGTTTGCGGGTGACCGCATCATAGATTTGTCTTACGCAGCAGCGGTGAAACTGGGTTTCCATGAACAAGGCACCAGTCGGGTGCGTATCGAGGTTGTGTCGCCAGAGTCGCTCACTCCTCTGCAGCAGGCAGAGACGTTTATGGTCCAGGCTGGGGCATTTAGTGAGTTTGAACGGGCTGATCGCAGTCACCGGGAATTGCAGGAACTCACGGGGTTTCGCGGGGTGGTGGTAAAAATCCCCACGGACGGTTTTTACCGGGTGCGCCTTGGTCCCGTAACCAAGGAACAGATCCCACGGCTGCAGGCCTTGCTGCAGGCCGCAGACTACGGCAAACCTAAGATTATACCGCGACCCTGAGGTGTCACCGCCGGGGGACACTCGATGGTAAACTGCGCGCTTATTTGGATTTCATTGGTTACTTAATGACAGATTGCCTTCCAGGCCGTAATGGCACCGTCATGCTTGCGCTCGTACTGCTGCTGCACAGCGTAGGTGCGGCTTACGCCGCTGCACCGATCATACCGCCGCCGCCGGACATTGCCGCTACCTCCTATTTGTTGATCGACGCGACCTCTCAAGAAGTGCTGGTGGAACACAACGCGCACGAACAGAACCCACCTGCCAGTTTGACGAAAATTATGACCAGTTATATCGCCGAACAGGAGATTGTTGCCGGTCGTCTGTCGCCTCAGGACCAGGTGCTGGTCAGCGTCAACGCTTGGCGCACCGGCGGTTCAAAAACGTTTATCCGTGAGGGCACCCAAGTCAGCGTGGATGATCTGTTGAAAGGCATCATCATCCAATCCGGAAACGATGCCAGCGTTGCTTTAGCGGAGCATATTGGCGGCAGTGAGCTGGCCTTTGCCAACATGATGAATCAGCAGGCAGCGGTGTTGGGCATGCGCAATACTCACTTCACAAACTCCACCGGCCTACCCGACTCGGAACATTACAGCTCTGCGTGGGATATGGCGTTGCTGACCCGGGATCTTATCCAGCGCTTCCCTGACCATTACGCCGTGTATTCCCAGCGCAGTTACGAGTTCAACAACATCGATCAGCCCAATCGCAACAAGTTGCTCTGGCGTGACCGTACGGTGGATGGTGTGAAAACCGGATATACCCGCGAGGCCGGCTACTGCCTGGTGGCGTCAGCCGTGCGTCAAGGCATGCGTTTGATTTCTGTGGTGATGGGTACCGACAGTGACCAAGCCCGCATGCGTGAGAGCCAAAAGCTGTTGTCTTATGGGTTTCGTTATTTCGAAACCCAGTCACTTTATGAAGCCGACGTGTCGCTGAAGGAACAACAGCTTTACTACGGCGAAGTGGACGCCGTGAGTTTAGGTGTTGCTGAGGATGTTGTTGTCACTTTTCCGCGCGGCTACTACAAAGACATCGAAGCGGAACTGGTGGTGCCTAAGCTCCTGGAAGCACCCTTGGTGGTAGGTCAAGAGGTGGGGGAGCTTAAGCTTAGGCTGCACGATGAAACCATCTACCAAGCACCCTTAGTGGCGCTGGCGGATGTAGAGGAATCCGGCATGTTCAGCCAACTGAGTGATTTTATCTCGCTGTTTTTCAGTCAACTGTTTAGCGATGAGTGATACCGACGCGCCGCGTATTGAATTTCCTTGTCGCTACCCGATTAAAATCATCGGGGATGTGAGTGAGTCCGTGGCGGATATCATCAACGTCGTGCGCCGTCATGCGCCGGAGGTCACCCCGGACGAAGTGAGCACTCGTCAGAGCAGCAAAGGTAACTTTCAATCCGTGCGGGTCACCATCATCGCAACCGGTGAACCTCAGTTACAGGCGATGCATCAGGAATTGATTGCCCTGCCTGGGGTGAGGATGGTGTTGTGAGTTCTGCGCGCCCCGTGATTGTGCGCAATTTAGGCGTCACCGCCTACGAGCCGGTGTTTGCCGATATGCAAGCATTTACCGAATCCAGGGACGCTGGCACTATCGATGAAATCTGGTTAACCGAACATCAGCCGGTGTTTACCCAAGGTCAGGCGGGTAAGGCTGAGCACTTGCTTGCGCCGGGAGATATTCCAGTGGTGCAGTCGGACCGCGGTGGACAGGTGACTTACCACGGCCCTGGGCAGATTACCGCTTATCTGCTTTTTGATCTGCGGCGCCTGCAGCTTGGCGTGCGTGACCTTGTCACCGGTATAGAGCACTGTATGGTGCAGACCGTCGCCGGTTACGGCATTCAGGGTGAACCCCGTGCAGATGCACCGGGCGTCTACGTGGGTGGCGACAAAATAGGTTCGCTGGGGTTACGTGTGCGTCGCGGCTGCTCCTACCACGGGCTGAGTTTAAACGTCGATATGGACCTAGAACCGTTTTCACGCATCAATCCGTGCGGTTTATTTGGGGTGCAGGTGACACAGATGGCAGATTTTGCGCCGGTACAATTAAAGACAGTGCAGGATCAGCTGATCAGCAAGCTGCTGAATTACTTCAAGCTCACTGCCCACACACCGGACATTGTTCCCGGCGCGCCAGCTTAAGCTTGCGCCAGTCCATATACTTGCTGTCAAAGTACAATACGTAACCTACCAACGTCTCGCCCACCTGGGCGATGTATTTAATGGTTTCTATTGCCTGGCACGTGCCGATGATGCCCACCAGTGGCGAGATGACGCCATTGTCCGCACAGTTTAAGGCGGTGTTGTCACCGCTGGGGTAGAGGCAGCGATAGCAGGGTGCGTTTGGCGTCTGCGGATCAAACACGCTGATCTGCCCTTCCCAGCGAATCGCCGCGCCTGACACCACCGGTACGCCAGCCTTCCAGCACAGGTCGTTGATGAGATAGCGTGTGTCAAAATTGTCCGTGCAATCGAGCACCACGTCGACGTTGTGCAAAACGTCATTGAACTCTGTATGGTCGAGGCGGTGGTCGATGACGTGCACGTCGACGTGCGGGTTAATGGCGGCGATGGTGGCTTTGGCGGAGCGTGCCTTGTTTTCTCCCAAGCCGGCCGTGGTGTGAGCAATCTGGCGCTGCAGGTTGGTGAGTTCTACCTGGTCGTCGTCGCACAATATCAGTTGCCCGATGCCGGCCGCCCCGAGATATAAGGCCGCTGGAGAACCAAGACCACCAATCCCCACAATAAGCACGCAAGCTTGGTTAAGCGCTTCCTGACCCGCAACATCAAAGTCCGGCAACATAATCTGCCGGCTGTAGCGCAATAGCTCTTCGTCTTCCATCCGGTGTGGTCTCAAGTGCCCCAACAGCCTAACGTTGCGCGTTCAATGTGCGCAAGGTCTCTGCGCGTGTGCACGTTGCTATACCCGCCCTGCTCCATCATGTGGCGAACCTTTTCCGCTTGATTGTAGCCATGCTCAAGTATCAGATATCCGCCGGGGTTGAGGTATGGCGGGCTTTGCGTGATCACTGCTTGCAGGTCCTGTAAACCTTGTGCGGCCGCCACCAGCGCGTGCTGCGGCTCATGGGACAATGCGGGTAAGTGTGGATCACCAGCGGCGATATAGGGTGGGTTGCACACGATGGTATGCCAACCACCGCGCAGCGCTTGCAACCAGTTGCTCGCACAGAAATTAACTTTTACCCGATGGCGTGCGGCGTTGCGTGCCGCCACGGCCAACGCGGCGGTGGATCGATCAACCGCGCTCACTTCTACGTCGGGGCGGGTATGGGCGATTGCTACGGCAATGGCGCCGCTGCCGGTGCCCAGGTCCAACACGCTGCCGCCGGCGGGGGTGAGTTCCAATGCCAATTGGACTAACAATTCAGTTTCGGGGCGAGGAATCAGCACATCCGGGCTGACTTCGAAACGCAGCGACCAAAACTCTTCGTAGCCAAGCACGTAAGCCACCGGTATACCAGCACGTAACTGTTGGGTCGCCTGTTGCAAGCGCGCCTGTTCTGCGGCGCAAATGGGTGTGTCCGGGAACGCCAAAATCTGCGCGTTGGATAGGCCGAGGGCCTGGCAGAGCAAATACTCACAATCGCGGCGCGGCAGGTCGGCAACCGCGGCCAGCCATTGGCCTACGGTGGTCGGGCTTGGTAGCTGCGCCTTATTCTTGGCCAAGCTCTTGCAGCAGGTCTGCTTGGTGTTCTTGTATCAACGGTGCGATGACGTTGCCTAAAGACCCTTCCATCACCTCATCGAGTTTGTACAGCGTCAGGTTGATGCGGTGATCGGTGACCCGCCCCTGGGGGAAGTTGTAGGTGCGGATGCGCTCCGATCGATCGCCTGAGCCCACCAACTGGCGGCGGTTTTCCGCTTGTTCGGACTCTTGGGCGCTGCGCGCGGCGTCCAGCAATTTAGCCTGCAACAGCGACATGGCGCGGGCGCGGTTTTTGTGTTGGGAGCGTTCGTCCTGACACTCCACCACCGTACCCGTGGGGATGTGGGTGAGGCGGATGGCCGAGTCGGTTTTGTTGACGTGCTGCCCGCCGGCGCCGGATGCGCGGAAAGTGTCTTCCCGGATGTCTTTTTTGTCGATGTCGATGGAATCGATTTCGTCGACTTCCGGCATGATTGCCACGGTGCATGCAGAGGTGTGTATACGTCCCTGGGATTCCGTTTCCGGGACACGCTGCACGCGATGCGCGCCGGATTCAAACTTCAGCTGGCTGTAGACGTCTTTGCCTTCGATGCGGGAAATCACTTCTTTGAAGCCGCCGTGTTCGCCGGGCCGCTCGTTCATCACTTCGATTTTCCAGCCCTTCGACTCGGCAAACTTGGTATACATGCGAAACAGGTCGCCGGAGAAAATGGCTGCTTCATCACCGCCGGTTCCGGCACGGATTTCTAAGAAAACGTTGGAATGATCGTTTGGGTCTTTCGGCAGCAGCAGCGTTTGCAATTGAGCGCTGAGGGTCTCTAAAGCCGCGCTGGTCTCCTGGATATCTTCTTCCGCCAGCGCGCGCATGTCGGCGTCGTCCTCGTCGAGCAGAGACTTTGCCTCCTCCAGTGCTTGTTCAAGCTTCTGCACGTCGCGGTAACACATCACCACCGGTTCCAGCTCGGCAAACTCTCTGGACAAGCTGGTAAATTTCTCCCGATCGCCCATCACATCGGGGTCGGACAGCAGCGCACCCACTTCTTCAAAGCGATCGTTGAGGCCGGCCATTTTGATGGCCATGGATTGAGACAGCGCCATTTGGGTTAACTATCTTGTTTGCCGGAGACGGAGTTCGTCTCGGCAGCGTCGTCTTCAGCTTCGGTAACGTCGTACAACGTTCGCATATAGTCGAGTAAGTCGGTACGCCCATCTGCGCTGGCATCACGTATCGCCATGGTCGGCGCGTGGATCAGCTTGTTGGTGAGATCGTTTGAGAGCCGCTCCAGCACACGTTGGGGATCTGTACCCCGCGCTAGATCTTTTTTGGCCCGGGCGAGGGATTCTGCTTGGATGGCCTTGGCTTGGTCGCGAAATGCACGCAATAGGTCTTTGTCTTTCTGCACCCTGCTTTCGCGCAGATAAAGCCGGGCACCCTCCAACACAAATGACTCCGCGGTCTCCGCAGCCTCGCGGCGTTGTTGGATGTTGCCTTCTACAATTTGCGATAAGTCGTCGACGGAGTACAGGTATACGTCTGGTAGTTCACCCACCTCCGGTTCAATGTCCCTTGGAACGGCAATGTCGACCATAAACACCGGGCGGCGCCGACGGTGCTTGATGGCGGCCTCAACAGCACCTTTACCGATGATGGGCAGCGAGCTACCGGTGGAGGCGATGACAACATCGAAGTCCGCCAGACGCTCAGCCACGTCGGTCAGTTGCATGTACTCGGCGTCGTATTTGGCCGCCAACAATTCAGCATTCACCAAGGTACGGTTGGCGATGGCCATCTTGCCGATGCCTTGCGCGGCCAAGTGGTCGGCCACCAGGCTGATGGTTTCACCGGCGCCCAGCAGCAAGGCCTTTTTGGTGCCAAGGTCGGTGAAGATTTGTTGCGCTAAGCTCACCGCAGCGTAGGCCACCGAAATGGGATTGCGGCCAATTTCAGTTTGCGTGCGAACTTGTTTGGCGGTGCGTAGGCTGATCTGTGACAGCAGGTTGAGCTCAGGGCCTAGCGTGCCGCACTCGCGCGCAATTTCGTAAGCGGTCTTAACTTGCCCCATGATCTGAGGCTCGCCGAGCACTTGGCTATCTAGGCCCGACGCCACGCGTATTTGATGGCGCGCCGCTTCTTGATCCCAATGCTTGTAGACGGCGTTGTCGAGTTCAGCGCTGTCCACCGCGCGGTGACGGCTCACCCAAGCGGTGAGTTCTTCCTCCGCCTCTGGGTGAATGGCGCAATATAATTCGGTGCGATTGCAAGTGGAGATGATGGCCGCTTCACGTACCCCCTCCACATCCCTTTGTACTTGGTGCAGGGCATCTTGTACGTGGTCTTCCGGGAAGGCCACGCGCTCGCGCAGCTCGACTGAGGCCGTGCGATAGTTTAAGCCGTATGCCAATATGCTCATTGATACGAACAATGCTCCCGCGGGTAGAGAATGATAGCAGATTGGTGCCTAAAGGCTGTAGTTAAGTCTCTAATTTCCAACGGTATTCTCATCGCACTGTTTTTAGGCGGTTGTGCGGTCCAACCCACCCGCACAGACACCGATATGGCGTTTGCCGCAGACGGCAAATTTGGCATAAAAGATGACGAAAACGGCTATTCAGCACGGTTCAGCTGGCGCCACTATCAAGACGGCTACGACATAGAGGTATGGGGTCCGCTGGGGCAAGGTAGAACCCTACTGCGCGGCGATGTGGAGCGTATGCAGGTGCGCCGCGGCGATGAAATTTTGGCCCAAGGTGCGCCGGAGCAGGTCATGGCGGCGAATCTGGGGTGGAGTGTGCCGATTGCGGTGTTGCCCGCTTGGATCCAAGGGTTTCCGTCTACGACACTGCCGCATGCGGGTGCCGTGCTGGACGATCTCGGCCGTTATACAGCCTTTGATCAAGCGGGCTGGCGGGTCTCCTTGCAGCGTTATACATCCCGCCCTGCGGCCCCATTTGAGCACACCACACCGGCGCGCATAGTCGCCACCAGCGGCAGCCGTAAAGTGACTGTTGTGGTGCGCGAGTATACCCAGCGCAACGGCGGTTAAGCCGTTGATTCCAAAGCGATCTAGGTTTGACACAGGGTGACCTGATCCGCACAATAGCGCGCTCGAAAAATTGGGGTGTCGCCAAGCGGTAAGGCACCGGGTTTTGATCCCGGCATGCGCAGGTTCGAATCCTGCCACCCCAGCCATTTCACCACCCGCTCTTAGAGACAAATCTCGAAAGAAAAGAGGACGATGGCTTGGCCAATTTGATGCTGTTTGCCGGCGGTTCCAACCCGGGGCTTGCACGGCGTGTAGCAGGGAAGCTTGGTGTGGACTTGGGAAGGGCAGACGTCGGGCGATTTAGCGACGGCGAAGTCATGGTGGAGATCCATGAAAATGTCCGTGGGTCCGATGTGTTTTTGTTGCAGTCCACTTGCGCGCCGACCAACGACAGCTTGATGGAACTGTTAATCATGGCAGACGCCATAAAGCGCGCTTCTGCCATTCGGGTGACAGCGGTGATTCCGTATTACGGGTATGCCCGCCAGGACCGACGCCCACGATCGGCGCGGGTCTCGATCAGCGCCAAGGTGGTGGCTGACATGATCAGCGCGGTGGGGGTGAACCGGATTTTGACGGTGGATTTACACGCCGATCAGATCCAGGGTTTTTTCAATATTGCGGTGGACAATGTGTACGGTTCACCGGTGCTGGTAGACCACATCAGCGCCGCGGGTTACGAAAACCCGATTGTGGTGTCGCCGGATGTTGGCGGTGTGGTGCGGGCACGAGCGATCGCCAAACAGATCAATGATCTGGATTTGGCGATCATCGACAAGCGTCGACCCCAGGCGAACGAGAGCCGGGTGATGAATGTCATCGGTGATGTGGCGGGAAAAACCTGCATCTTGGTGGATGATATAGCAGATACCGCGGGTACCTTGTGTGCTGCGGCACAGGCGCTCAAAGACGAGGGTGCCATCAAGGTGGTGTCTTACGTGACCCACCCTGTATTTTCAGGGCCGGCGCTCGAGCGTATCGCCGCGTCCGAAATGGATGAGATGGTGGTGACTGACACCATACCGCTCACCGATGAGGCCAAGCAGTGTGGCAAGATCACCCAGCTGAGCCTCGACCGTTTACTGGCTGAATCAATTCGGCGAGTAAGCAATGAAGAATCGATCAGCGCCATGTTTCGATAGAAACATGGCGCTACGTTATCGTTGCGATAGGAACATAGCGCTACGCCATCGTTCCGCTAGGAACATGATGTTTCGATAGAAACAGAGCGATGATCGAACCGCCCTGGAGCCGGCTGGTCGCAAGCTGGCTACAACGGGTTAAACCAACAAGTGGAGACAGCCATGTCAGATAAAATAGCCCTGACAGCCGAGATCCGAACCGATGTAGGGAAAGGTGCGAGCCGCCGCCTGCGTCGATCCGGAGAAAAGATCCCGGCCATTATTTATGGTGCCGAAGACGCACCGCAAAACCTCACCCTGGCCACTAACGAGCTGGCCAAAGCCATGCAACAGGAAGCGTTCTTTTCGCAGATCCTGGATGTATTGGTAGATGGCAAATCAAATCAGGCAGTGGTGCGTGATCTGCAACGCAACCCCGCCAGCGGCAAAGTGCTGCACATCGATTTCCAACGAGTCAGTGCAAATAAACCCATCAACGTGAGCGTACCGCTGCACTTCATCAACGAAGAGCAGTGCGTCGGTGTGAAGATTGGCGGCGGTATCATTTCCCACAACCTCAACGAAGTGGAAATTAGCTGTCTACCGGCAGACTTACCCGAGTACATTGAAGTGGACATGCAAGACCTCGATATAGGTTACGCGATACACCTAAGTGGATTAGCGCTGCCGCCGGGAGTCACCGTTGTTGCCCTCACCTATGGCGAAGATCACGACATCACTGTGGTGAGTGTCAACGCTAAGCGTGGTGGTCTGGAAGAGGAAGAAGAGTTGGCTGCCGAAGCGGATACCGAAGCACCGCCTACGGAAGGCGACGCTGAAGCTGCCGACGATGCAGACGGCGGTGACGACGAATAATGCCGTATATCGGGCCGGTACATTGCTGCCGGTCCGAGCACACGCATGACAGCCCTCAAGCTAATCGTTGGTTTAGGTAATCCCAGCCCACAGTACGATCATACCCGCCACAATGTGGGTGCCCTTTGGGTGCGGGAACTATCGCGCCGCTATGCCGTGCCGTTAAGCGCCGACAGTAAATTCAAAGGTGAAATTGGCCGCGGTTTAATCGCAGGAGCGGACTGCCGTCTGTTGGTACCCAGCACCTATATGAACGTCAGTGGTGAGTCCGTCGGCGCGGTGCAACGTTTCTTTAAGCTCAAGGTGGGCGAAATGTTAGTGGCTTACGACGAGATGGCATTTGCCCCCGGCGTTGTGCGGCTCAAGCAAGGTGGCGGTGACAACGGCCACAACGGCGTTAAGAGTGTGCGCGCCGGCTGTGGCAATGACGGCGGCTTCTACCGCTTGCGTATTGGCGTTGGCCATCCTAACGACAAGAATTTGGTGACCGCTTATCTCACCCAGCGTGCCATGCCTGCGGGAGAGCGGACGTTGATCGAGCAGGCTACCGATTTTGATACGGCGTTGTTGCAAGCCATGATGCAAGGACAATGGCAGCAAGCGATGAATGTGATGCATGCAAGCCATCCCAGCTCTCCAAACAAAGATGCGAACGCGAAAGCAAAACAACAAGGCAACACCGACAAACCAGCATAGACGCAATACTAAAGGTCACAGGTGTTAACGTGGCGAGACGTGCGACGGTGTTGCGAAAACGAACGGAATAAGAAGTAAGCGTGAGAAGCAAACGTGGGATTTAAATGTGGAATTGTAGGCATGCCCAATGTGGGTAAGTCGACGCTGTTTAATGCGCTGACCAAGGCCGGTATTGATGCCGAGAACTTTCCCTTTTGCACCATTGACCCAAACACCGGCGTTGTCCCGGTGCCCGACCCGCGCCTGCAGAAGCTGGCGGAACTGGTACAGCCACAAAAGGTCATCCCGGCCACCATGGAGTTTGTCGACATCGCTGGCCTAGTGGCCGGTGCCTCCCAGGGTGAAGGTTTGGGTAACCAGTTTCTGGCGCACATAAGAGAAACCGATGCCATTGCCCACGTTGTGCGTTGTTTTGACGATGACAATGTGGTGCACGTGGCCGGCCGGGTATCTCCTAAAGACGATATTGAAATCATCAACACCGAGCTGGCGTTGGCAGACTTGGATACCTTGGAGCGGGTCTACGACCGTAATCGGCGGGTGGCAAATTCCGGAGACAAAGAAGCCAAAGCCCTGCTGGATATTCTCGAAAAGGTCAAAGAAAAACTGGAGGCCGGTTTACCTGCTCGTTCGGCGGAGCTAAGCCAAGAAGAACAATTAGCGACCCGGGAATTCCACTTCATAACTTCCAAGCCAGTGCTGTACATCGCTAATGTTGCTGAAGACGGTTTAACGGACAACCCCTTGGTGGATGAGGTTCGAGCCATCGCGCAATCCGAAGCTGCCGAAGTGGTGGTGGTGAGCAATCAGATCGAAGCTGAGGTGGCAGAGCTGGAAGACGAAGAGCGTGAGGAGTTTCTTGCGGATCTTGGCATTGAAGAGCCGGGTTTAAATCGCGTGATCCGCGCCGGTTATAAATTGTTAGGCCTGCAGCAGTACTTCACCGCTGGGCCTAAAGAGGTGCGTGCCTGGACCGTGCCCGTTGGCGCCAAAGCGCCTCAGG
This sequence comes from Pseudomonadales bacterium, assembly GCA_028281005.1. Classification (GTDB taxonomy): domain Bacteria; phylum Pseudomonadota; class Gammaproteobacteria; order Pseudomonadales; family Azotimanducaceae; genus UBA4421. The sequence goes on along the minus strand of JANQKS010000036.1, from coordinate 47,579 downwards.
GTGCGGGTGTCATCCACACGGACTTCGAAAAAGGGTTTATCCGCGCTGAGGTCATCTCCTACGAAGACTATGTAACACATGGTGGTGAGCAGGGTGCCAAGGATGCCGGTCGTTGGCGCCTTGAAGGCAAAGACTACGAGCTGTCGGATGGTGACGTAGTACACTTTCGGTTTAACGTGTGAATCTATCCTCGCACTAACCGGCAGTGGCCTCACGCCAACCCCCGATTTACTCGGTTTTACACACTCTCTAAACTTCAAACATGCCTAGAGACTACGATGTCATTGTCATCGGAGCGGGTGCTGCCGGATTGTCCGCCGCGGTTGCTGCGGCTGATACCGGCGCGCGCGTGTTGGTGGTGGAAGGGGATACCCAAGTGGGCGGCTCTTCGCGCCTTAGCGGCGGCCACTTTTATGCCGCCGGTACTTCGGTACAGGCACAAGCTGGGGTATATGGCGACACCGCAGACGCCATGTTCGAACACTACATGACATTAAACCAGTGGTTGGTGGATCCGGCCGTGGTGCGTCGTTATTGCGACCTTAGCGCCCCCACGTTTGAGTGGTTGCAAGCTTTGGGGGTGAAGTTTCCCGCCCAGGGTGTGTACCCCTCCGGGGTGGGTTCGATCCCACGCGGCCATCAACCGGAAGGATCTGGTGAGGCAGTGGTGCAGGTGTTGGACGGTCACCGCAGCCACAAAGGTGTGGATTTGGTGCTGCAGTCTCGGGTGACCGGTCTCATCACGGATGCAGATGGGCAAGTGACGGGCCTTCAAATTGGGGAAGACAGCGCCAACTGTGCTGCGGTCATCATGGCCACCGGTGGCTTCGGCGCAAACGCGGACATGCTCAAAACCTACTATCCGGACGCCGCGGCCAGCGGTGACTGGGGTTGGTACATTGGCAGCGCAGGCGCCCAAGGTGACGGCATTGCGTTGGGTCAGCGTGTAGGCGCCACCCTGGCAGGCCATAACCGTGGCTTGTTGCTGGTGACCCCCGGATTTAGCCGAGACCTCGAAGTTTTGCTGCCCAATTGGTTAATTTTGGTGAACCAGGCAGGCCGGCGTTTTGCCGATGAATCTGCGCCTTATACCGTGCTGGGTGGGCTGATCACCCATCAGCAGAGTGCAGTGTTTGCTGTGTTTGATGAACAAGCGCGGCGCGACGCGAAACCAAATTCCATGTCCCAGGCCTATTGGGTAGCAGATGTGCTTGCACGCAAGGCAGAAGAAGGCGTTATTCATCGAGCCAACACCCTGGCTGATCTGGCGGCTTCAGCCGGCGTAGACCCACGCGGATTGCAGGGTACCGTGGCGCGCTACAATTTCGATGCGCAAAACGGTGCAGACAGCGCGTTTTTCAAATCCGGTGGCCTACAGAGCATCAGCGAACCGCCGTTTTATGCAGTGGAAGTGCGTCCGGCCATCGTCTGCTGGACTGGGACGGGTCTGCGTATAGATGCCGACACCCGGGTGCTGGGGGAGGACGAGAAACCCATCGCGGGGTTGTATGCGGCGGGGGAAACTGTGGGGAATCTGCATGGCGATCGTTATGTCGGTGGGGGTGGGTCCTTTGGACCGTGCATCGTATTCGGCAAGTTAGCGGGTGAACAAGCGGCCCATTTTGCTGCCGCCCTCAACAACTAACCTGGAAAAATGACACGCAAAAAAAAGCCGTCAGGGTAGAACCCGGACGGCTTCGATCGATGCGCGGTGTCTTTACGACATCGCGGCTTTGCGCTCTTTCACCTCAGCGATGACCGCTTCCGCGACATTGGCGGGGCACGGCGCGTAGTGTGAAAACTCCATGGAGAACTGGCCGCGACCAGAGGTCATGGTGCGCAGATCGCCGATGTAGCCAAACATTTCAGCCAACGGACAATCCGCTTTCACACGTACCCCGGTAGCCCCAGCTTCCTGGGATTTGATCATGCCGCGGCGGCGGTTGAGGTCGCCGATAACGTCACCGACGTGATCGTCAGGGGTAAATACGTCCACCTTCATGATCGGCTCCAGCATTTGTGGGCTGGCTTTCGGCACAGTTTGACGATACGCCGCTTTGGCCGCCAATTCGTAGGCAATGGCCGAGGAGTCTACCGGGTGGTAGCCGCCGTCGGTCAAAGTCACTTTGACGTCGAGGAGTGGGAAGCCGGCGAGGGTGCCTTCATCCATGGATTGGCCAAACGCTTTCTCCACCGCCGGCCAGAATTCCCGCGGTACGTTGCCGCCGGTGACTTTCGATTCAAACTCGTAGCCGCTGCCAACTTCACCCGGTTCAATGATGTAGTCGATCTTGGCAAACTGACCCGCACCACCGGTTTGTTTCTTGTGCGTATAAGTGTCTTCCACAAGTTGGGTGATGGTTTCGCGGTAAGCCACTTGAGGTTTACCGACATCCACATCAATCCCATGGGTACGCTTGAGAATATCGACCTTAATATCCAGGTGCAGCTCTCCCATGCCCTTCATGATGGTCTCACCGGACTCTTCGTCGGTTTCCACATAGAAAGAGGGGTCTTCCGCCACCATTTTGGACAGGGCGATACCCATCTTCTCTGCGCCAGCTTTGTCGCGCGGTGCGATGGCCACTGATATCACCGGATCTGGGAATACCATCGGTTCCAGGGTGGCTGGGTTGTTGGGGTCGCACAGCGTGTGGCCCGTTTGGGTGTTTTTCATGCCCAACAACGCAACAATGTCACCGGCTTGCGCGGTATCAAGCTCCTCGCGGGAGTCGGCATGCATCTCAACAATCCGGCCGATACGTTCGGTTTTGCCGGTGTAGGTATTCAGTACGTTGTCGCCTTTGTTCAGCGTACCGGAATAGATGCGGGTGAAGGTGAGGGCACCATAGCGGTCGTCCATAATTTTGAACGCCAATGCGCGCAGCGGGTACTCTGGATCCACCAACGCTTTGCCGCCGGTTTCATTACCTTCCAAGTCCACCTCGGGCTGTGGATCTACTTCGGTTGGGTTAGGCAGGTAATCAACCACGGCGTTGAGCACGTTTTGCACACCTTTGTTCTTAAAGGCAGAGCCGCAGAAGGTCGGAAAAAAGTCCAATGCTATGGCGCCTTTGCGGATACACTTCTTTAAGTCTTCCACCGAAGGTTCTTCACCTTCCAGGTAGGCTTCCATCAGGTCGTCGTCTTGTTCCAGGGCGGTTTCGACCAATTGCTCGCGGTACTCCTCAACCTGGTCGGCCATGTCCGCGGGTACTTCCTGGATTTCGTAAGCCTCGGGGTTACCGGTGTCGTCCCACACCCAGGCTTCACGCGTGAGCAGGTCGATGACACCGACAAAGTCGTCTTCGATGCCGATGGGTAACGTCATTACCAACGGCACCGCGCCCAAGACATCTTTGATCTGCTCAACGACACGGTAGAAATCGGCGCCAAGGCGATCGAGTTTGTTGACGAAGATCAGGCGGGAGACTTCGGATTCGTTGGCGTAACGCCAGTTCGTCTCGGACTGTGGTTCCACACCACCGGAGCCGCAAAATACACCCACGCCACCGTCGAGGACTTTCAACGAGCGATACACTTCAATGGTGAAATCGACGTGTCCGGGTGTGTCGATGATGTTGAGTCGATGGCCGTTCCACTCGCAGGAGGTGGCCGCGGACTGAATGGTGATACCGCGCTCTTGCTCTTGCTCCATGAAGTCGGTGGTGGCTGCTCCATCGTGAACTTCACCGATTTTGTGGATTTTACCGGTGAGTTTCAGAATACGTTCGGTGGTGGTGGTCTTACCCGCATCTACGTGGGCGAAGATGCCAATGTTCCGATAGAGCGTTAGGTCAGTCATGTTGGTTCTCGAAAAGCCTGTAAATGAATAGCCTCAACAACGTAACTTATTGAAAAATAAGGAAAATATTATAGGGCTAGATTCTGGAGCGCGTACCTTACCAGATGCCGGGGTAAAGCTTAAGTGAAATATGTGTGGCTACCTGGGCTAGTTTAGATCCGCGTAGACCGGCGCATGATCAGACGCGGTCAGGCCTTCTTGTTTCTTGCGAAAATCCCGGTCGATGACGACCTCTTGGGTGGCAGCCACAGCGGCGTCGGTGCCGAGTAGAAAATCGATGCGCAAGCCGTGTTTGCGGTGGAAGGCGCCGCCACGGTAATCCCACCAGGAAAAGGCTTGTTCTTCGGGATAAAGATGGCGGTATAAGTCGGTTAAGCCGGTGTCCATGAGCGCGGTGAAACGCTGGCGCTCTTCCACGGTGTGGAATATGCCGCCGTCTCCTTCGGTCCCCAGCCAGCTGTCCAGTGGCGTGGGCACAATGTTGAAATCGCCACACAGAATACGCTTGTCGTGACCGCTTTGCTGCCAGTGGCTGTGCAGGCTGTCGTACCAGCGCAGCTTGTTAGGGTAGTCGTCGTGCTCTACGGATTTACCGTTAGGGCAATACACCGTGGTGAATTCAAGCCCACCTTCGATCTCCGCTGTGATCAGGCGCGCACCCCAATCGTCTTCACCGGGCAGGCCGGATTGGCGGTGCTCGGCATCCACGTTGGTGAGGATAGCGACACCGTTCCAGCTTTTTTGTCCATGCACCAAAGCGGTGTAACCCAGATCCGCAAAAAACTCATGGGGAAAGTTGTCGGTTGGGGTTTTAAGCTCCTGAAATCCGACCACGTTGGGTTGGCGGGCTTCGAGCCACAATTTGATGTAATCCAGACGAGCCCGCAGGCCGTTGATGTTCCAGGTTGCTATGCGCATCAATAGTACTTCCAGCCGATCATGTTCCAATAGTTGAACACCAAGCATAGCGCCGTAAAAACCAGGGTGACATAGGTGTATCGCAACCGTGCCCACACGCCGCATTGGGGCGACATCCACACCGGCACCAACAGGACCAGCGCAGCGATGGTAAACACTAGGCTGAAGATGGGAAACACCAGCACAGCCCCTGTGCCCGGCGGCGGGAAATCAAATACCGCACGGTTCATGTCAAAGCTGGTGCTGACCGCTAGCAAACCCACCACCAGCAGCAAATTACAGGCGGCGGCTCCCACCACGCTGCGATTGCCCCACAGCGCCGGGCCGGTAAGCTGCGTGGCTCGATTGCGAATGCCGTTGATGACCACAAACAGCGATGCCAGCAAAGCCAGTAGAACAATCAGCTGATGATTGCCAGCTTGCTGAGTGGCGGGTACTTTATCTGCCGCCAACAAACCCATAAAGGCGTGAGTTACCTGGCCGTCTGCGTTCCTCCCAAAGCTAATCACGCCTTGCCCACTCTGTTCGGTGAACACATAAGGTTCGGTTTCGATAAAGCGGCCGCCGATCATGGGGACGGGAATGCTAATGGCGCCTTCTCCCGCGGGCACGATCGGCAGATCCGCGGCCAGACCGACAACACCTTCAAGCTTGGTAAACGAACGCCGATTGCTGCGGTAGGCGCCGGCCACTTCGGCAATCCGCTCAGCGCTGCCGGCCAAAGGTTCATAGGCATAGCCAATGGGGGTGGGTGGATAGAAGTAGTCGATAATGCCGTCAACGATGGCGGTGCGTGCGCGGGCGCCTTCACCGGCGTTAAAGGACAGGTAAAACCCGAAGTTGTGCTGTAGATCCAACACCATCTGCGAATGAAACGCGATGGTATCGCCAGCGTGGCCGATGAAGCGCTGACCGTTGCGATGGTATTCGTAGAAGCCGTGTGCCCATGCGATGGCGCTGGGATGGTGGGTGAACAGGTTGCTGTGCATGAGCGCCGTGGTTTCCGGTTGCAGTAACTCCACGTCTTCAAACTGCCCTTGATTGAGGTGCGCGATCATAAACGGCGCCATGGCGCTGGCGCTCGCCGACATCGCACCCGCTGGTCCAAAGTTCTTGATGTACTCAAACCCCAATGGGTCAAGCCCCCCTTGTTGAGTGATATAACCTACACTCATGTCCGCGGCGATGTCGGCCGGCAGAGGTTCGTCGAAAGTGGCCTGTTGCATACCTAGAGGGGTAAAGATGTGCTGTTGCACATAGTCCTCAAAGCTCATGCCACTGACATTGGCGATAATTAAACCCGCCAACGCGGTTGCCCAGTTGGAATAAGACGAATAGGTGCCGGGCGGGCGTACTTGGGCGGGGGTGTATTTGGCCAGTGCTTCCGCTAAGGGGATCAGGTCATCTTCACTGTCGCCAAACAGGTAGCCGGCGGCCCCGTCCTCCAGCCCCGGCGTATGGGTGAGGATGTGGGTTAATGTCATCGGCTGATCAAATTCGTTGGGAATAGTAAACTGCGGCACATAAGTGGCGACATCCGCATTGAGATCCAGCTTACCTTGTTCCACTAACTGCATGACCGCGGTCCATGTGAACAATTTAGAGACCGAACCCGGCCGGAACAGATGCCGCTCAGGGTCTACGGGTGTGGCCGTTTCCAGGTCGGCAAAGCCGTAACCTTTTTTCAACACCACCTTACCGTCTTTCACCATCACCAGGGTTAGGCCCGCCAGCTTGTAGTCGCTGAATTGAGCCGCCACTAAACCGTCGAGATAAGCTTGAAAGCGATCATCTACCGGCAGGCTGTGTGGGTTGGCTTGTACCGACTGTAATCCGGCCAAGCTGATGATCAGTAAGCTGAGTGAGATGAGATAACGCACACACTCTCCCAAGTGGTTGCTAGTGACCCGCACTCTATACGCTTGCATATGTCGGCCGCAATTGGGTACTTTCGCTATCCAACTTGGATATCAAACAAAGCCAGGGGGCACCTCACATGCCGATGTTAGACAGATATGAGTTTTTCCAGGAAGCCTATTTGGTGAACGATGTAGAGGAGGCTTGCGAGAAGTGGAATCGTTTGTATCGGGCCGGGCCCTTCGTGGTGACCCACCATCACAAAACCGATACCTTCATGTATCGCGGGACAGACCAAGAAGCTGATGTCAGCTATGCCTTTGGGTACTTAGGCGACATGATGATCCAGTTTATTCAGCAGCACGACGACACCCCTTCGATTTACCGCGACATGTATGCGCCCGGAGAAGAGGGTTTCCACCACGTGGGTCTGTTGGTCAACAACTACGAAGAAGAGAAACAGCGCATCCTCGATATGGGGTTTGAATTGGCTTGTGAGCTGCACGCGGATGACGTGGACGCCTGCTACATCGACACACGCAGCGTCAGCGGTGGTTTTACCGAAATCCACGATGATCCACCGCACATTCTCAACGCATTTGCCGGTTGGCGTCGCGCTCACGAGTTATGGCGACCGGGCGATCCGGCCATCATGCCGCGAGGCGCTTAACCTGCAGCCAACTCCCTACCTCCCCATTGACACACTTCATGCTCTCAACGGTTGTATTGCGTGATCCCGACAGGCGCTGCTGGTTTACATACACCGATCCGCTGGCGGTGATCGCCACGGATGTGCACACCGAGGTCAGCACCGCCTTAGCCGAAGTGGAACACCGCGTGCAAGCGGAGCAAATCTATGCCGCCGGTTTTGTCAGTTATGCGGCGGCCTCTGGCTTCGATGCAGCGTTGCCCGAGCAAACCAGTGCGGGGCTGCCACTCCTGTGTTTTGGTCTGTTTGCCGAGCGCAAACGCCTGGACACATTGGAACGTGTAGCTGAGCAGGCAGCGAGTGACCAGGCCAGTTGGCAGTGGCGTCTCGCAGTTTCTGCGGATGAGTATCGAGCAAAGGTGCAACAGCTGCGCCGTCATATCGCTCGAGGGGATACATACCAGGTCAATTTAACCGACCGTCTGCAATCACCGGGCTGCTTGAGTGCGGCAGATTTTGTGCGCATCGCTGCAGACGCGCCGTATGGGGCCTATCTCGATGGTGAACAGTTCACCATTGTCTCCGCATCACCTGAGCTCTTTTTTGAGCAAAACGGACAGCGGCTGCGTTGTCGTCCGATGAAAGGTACCGTGCGCCGCGGGTTAGACAGTGCCACCGATGAGCAAGCCGCCGCTTGGTTGCGGGCGTCGCCAAAAAACCGCGCGGAAAACCTAATGATCACCGACATGGTGCGCAACGACCTAGGCCGTATCGCGCAGCCAGGGTCCGTGCAGACTTCGGCGTTGTTTGATGTCGAACAGTACCCAACCGTTTGGCAAATGACGTCGACTGTTGAGGCCGTTGCAAACACCGATACCGCTGCTGTGTTTAGCGCCTTGTTTCCGGGTGCCTCTATTACCGGTGCTCCCAAGCGTGCGGCGATGCAGATCATCAACCGTCAGGAGAAACAGCCGCGGGATATCTATACCGGCAGCATCGGTGTCATGGAACCCACCGGCTTGCGACGTTTTAACATCGCGATTCGCACGGCTTGGACGGAAAAGCGTTCGAATACCACGTTTTATGGCGCCGGCGGCGGCATCGTATGGGATTCGGACGCGGATGATGAATACGCGGAGTTGTTGGCCAAAACCCAGGTCCTGTACACACAACCACGGTGTTTCCAACTGTTGGAAACCATGCGCTGGCAACCGGGGTTAGGTATTTATTTGCGGCAGCGGCATCTGGCGCGGCTGGCGGCCAGCGCGAAATATTTTCAGTTTGATGTTGCCATCGCGGATGTGGAGCAGCAGCTCGACGCCGCCCTCGACGGACTTCAACAACATCCATCCCAGCCCCCGCCCCCGCAGAAAGTGCGCTTGCTGCTGGCTAGAGATGGCCGTTGCGAGATTGCAACGACCGCGTTGGCGGATGTGGGAGAGGGTGGGCAGACACCCGCGCAACCATTGCAGCTGGCCACTACCGCAGTGGACACGGACAACGTCTTTCTTTATCACAAAACTACCTTGCGAGATGTGTACGCCAACGCAGCCGACGAGGTACCGGCCGGATTTGAGCCGCTGTTGTTTAACCGTCAGGGTTATGTGACTGAGACCAGCATCGCCAATGTGGTTTATCAACTGGGCGGTGAGCATTTCACGCCACCCGTCGCAGATGGCTTGTTACCCGGGACATTACGGGCGGAGCTTATACAGCAGGGTGTGATTAGAGAACGGTCGCTGCCGCTGGGGGAAACCGCTAAAGTGGAAGCATGGCATCTCATCAACGCGTTGCGCGGATGGCGCAGCGCCGAACTGGAGGTAAAGTCCGAGGGATCGCAAGGGTTACAACAACCATCAGGGTCCCAGGCAGAAGCCTGGGCAGAAGGAAACGAAACACGTGTTCAAGACGTACTTTTTTCTAGAAGGCGCGCCGGGGAGTGATCCATTTCACGCCACCGCAGACCAAGCGCAGGCGCTTTTTCGGCAGGTGCTGCCGCAGGCGATAGGTTATACGCAAACCCGCACCTTGGCCGATCAAGTGGACCCACAAGCCACACCGCCGTTTATCGGCGTGGCTGAGCTGTGGTTTGCAGAACAGGCAGCGGCGTTGGACAGCACCACCCAGGCCGCGGCGCTTGGTGATCTGCTGAGCGCGTCAACGCGTGTTGGCCCAATTGTTACCGGTATGGCGAGGACCGTCATGCGGCTGCCGCAACACCACCAGGGTGGCTTCATTAAGGGCGTTTTTCCTTTTCGGCGCCAAGACCATCTAAGTGTGGAAGATTTTCAACGCTACTGGTGGCTTAACCACGGACCCATCGCTGCCTTAACCGAACAAGCCGTCTATTACTTACAATGCCACCCGTTGGCCGAAACATATGCGCGCGGTCGCCCACCCTACGACGGCATCACAGAGTTACATTGGCCCAACGTCGCGGCAGCGCGGACGGCCATGTCATCTCGTCAGATGGTTGAAGACCAATCTAGCGACGCCCAGCGTTTTGCGGAACCCGGCAGTGTGTTGCTGTTTCTCGCTGAGGAAGAAGTGGCAGTGGCTGCCTAAATGCAGCGCTCAAGGTGTAGGTACTAACCCCCATGGTGGGCGGGTAAACGTGACGCTACGCTAACACTTGGCAAGCAACTAGAGGATGCATTATGGACCTCAACAACGTTACCGTCGTTTTAGATAAACCCAAACACGAACAAATTGCCTGGCGTCGTGCGCTGGAGCTACAGGCCAACAGCGGTGCCCGGGTACAGGCAGTGTCGTTTTTATGGAACGCGATGTGCGAGCACAGCTCGGCGCTGTCTGCCGCAGACCGCAAAAAACTGCGGCATGGATTGGTGGAGGAGCGTAAACGGTGGCTAGCGGAATTGGTAAGCCAGCAGCCAGACGTGAAGGCGCGTACCGTCTGGAGCCCGGACATTGCTCAGTGGGTAGTGGACGAGCTAAATCAACCGGCAGCGCGCAACAAGCGCCCGGATCTCATCATCAAAACGGTACACAAAAGCGGTTCGCTGGTGCACACGCCGACAGATTGGGAATTACTCAGCAGCTGCTCGGTACCCCTGCTATTGACCTCAAAACGGCGCGGTAAGGGCAGCGGCGTGGTTCTGGCGACGTTGGACTTGAGTCACGTCGATACTAAACATCGCCATCTGAACTGTCGGGTATTGGAAGCGGCGCATCAAATGGCGGCGCTGCAGGGAGGGAAAGTGCATGTGGTATTTGCCATCGAAGTGTCCCAGGTTCTGCGTGACCTCGACATCATCAAAGAGTCGGTTTCGAAACGGAAGATTATGGAAAAGGTGACGCCGGAGTTAGAACGCTTGTTAAAACCTTATGCCATTCCCAAGAGCCGCGTACACATGCCGGTAGGTAAAGCGGGCCGGACTTTAGCGCAATTGGCGCGCAAACTTAAGGCGGATCAACTGGTGATCGGCTCCTACGCACACCGAGCAAAAAATGTCCTGGGGTTAGGCAATACCGCGGAAAGGATTTTGACCAAGGCGGTGTGTGATGTATTGGCCGTGCACCCTTAACGAAATTGTGAATCTGTTTGTGGCCTTAGGGGTATTGATAGACGTTGTAAGGCGGCACCCAGACTTCGTAGGTTGTCTCGAGAAAGGCGGTTAGATCCACCAGCTGTTGTACGGTCATCACCTCGTTGTACACCGGCATGCGTGAGGCCCCATCTTCTGTGGTGGTCATGGTGTTGAGGCCGCGAGACAATTTGTGTGACGGGTTGATGATGGAGGTCACCAGGTCAGCGTAAGTTTTCACACGGCTAACGGTGCCGCCTAACTCTACGTGTATGGCGCCTTCTTCCGCAGGGGCATGGGCCACGTGGCCTTGCACGCTATGGCAGCTGTTGCAGCGTAGCTCCTCGAAGGTGGCTTTACCGGCTTCGACGTTTCCGGGTGGCAAAACAAACTCCGGCCTCCCACAAGCACTGGCCAATAGGGTGACGGCAACAAGCGTGACCCAGTGCTTGAAGGGTCTGGTGAGACCCATTGCCGCGGTTGGTTGATTGCAGTCATTGGCTCCGACGCCGACATGCGCCTTTACACCGGTAATACATCTGTACGCTGCTCTAACACCCATCGTCATGGCTGACACTCCTCTAGTACGTACAATTGCGCATAAACCTGCGCGAGCCTGTTTGGTTCACTTGTACGGGTTAAATATTCTAACGCGTTTGGACGGCACCGTGATGCAAATTGGAGGCAAACACATGCGCAAAATCTGGATTCTTATGGCCGCGCTATGCGTGGCAGGGTGTCAGGCGCCGATGCAAACCGGGAGCCAGTGTGTGGTGGCGGCAGGATTCTTGAGTGAGGCATCCACCTTTACTTGGCGTTCCGACCAACCCCTAGATCTGGATGATCAAACCGGCTACGTCAGCCCCCTGGTGGCAAAAGGCCTTACGCAAGCGGTCACCGCTGAGCTGAAGAACAAAGGTTTTGCCTTTGTCGAGCGGGTGACTGAGGAGACGCCGACCACAGAACAAATTGCCGACATCGAAGTTGCCCTCATTTTGCGGACGCGCCGTGAGCTGGTCTCCATGACGGTGAACGAATCCCCCTGTGTAGACACGGATTGCTGGGAACGTGTTGACCCGGGTGCCACTACGCGCATGGATATGCGCACCATCGGTTTCTTGGCGGCGGATGTTTACTACGCGGGTGAGCCTATATGGCGGGGCTGGGTGGAGCGCAATTTATTTCCGAAGGACCGTGATCAGTCCGATGCGGTGATTCGCGAATCGATACCGGCGTTGTTTGAGTCGTTTCCGCCTTAGAGAACTCTTGGCTGGGCTGCGGCTAGGCCAGCCACATCCACACCGCACGGGCGGCAACGCCTGTGCAGATGATGCCCCCCAACAAACCCACAACTGCGTTTAAGCGCTTGTCATGCCATAGTAATCGGCACAGCGAAAAGTTCACCAACGCAAACACGCTCAGCATCGTCACCGAAGTAAGTTCTGCTAAGCCTGCCAGGGTGCCTACCAGCGCAAGCAAAATGACGCCAACTGCCACACAAAGTGTGGCAAATAGAGGCGTGCGCGTGCGCGGGTTAACTTGTGCGAAGCGTTGCGGCAACTGATTGCGCGAGGCAAGGCCATACAACACGCGGGATGCCATGATAATTTGGATCAGCGCGCCGTTGATGATCGCAAACAAACCGATGAACGAGATCACAGTCGGTTGGGCGCCGGTCAATTGCCGGTAGACATCTGCCAGAGGTGCGTCGGATGCTGCAAGCCGTTCAGGACCCACCGCCAACACGGTGCTGGTCACCAGTGCGATATAAATGAGCGTAGATAACACCAAGGTGAGGATAATGGCGCGCGGTAGGTTCTTTTTTACCCGTATGACTTCCTCCGCCACCTCAACCATGTCTTCAAAACCGATGTAGGCGTAAAACGCCAGTACCGCGCCGCCAAAAACCATAGACCAGTCGCCGACATTAAAATCTGGGGTGAAACGCGCGGCGTCAATGGTTGCGAAATCGATGGACTGGCTGGCCAACGCGGTGATCCACACCAAGCCGAGGACCTCGATGACACTGACAATGCCCGCCAGCCACACCGATTCCGTGATGCCCCACACCGCTACGCTACACAGCACAACGCCGGCAATTAAGATAATGGTGACACGACCACCGTCCGTGAATTCTTGCAGATAACCGACAAAACCGTTGAGCAAGGCAGCAGAAGAGACGACACCGGCGAGGATCACCATCAGTCCGACCAGTTGCCCCAGCCGAGCTAAGCCAAAACCCTCTTGTACATACAAGGCTGCCCCGGCTGCACGCGGAAATCGCGCGGACAATTGTGCGAACGACAAGGCGGTGAAAGCCGCTAACCCGGCCGCCATTAAAAAAGCCCAGGGAGCTAAGTATCCCGATTGGCCGGCAATTTCGCCGATGAGCGCATAAATACCCGCGCCCACGGTAGTGCCCAGTCCGTAAAGCACCATCTGGGTCAGCGACAGGCTACGTTTTAGCGCAGTGGGCTGTGTCATGTGGTACGCTCAAAAAATACAGGCGGACACAAGAGACGTTGACGATGAAAAAAGCGCTGGTAGCCATCGAGCTCTCTGACGAGGCGGCCAAATTTGTGCTGCAAAAAGCCTTGGGTGCAGCCGGCGATGACACTCGTTTGGAAGTGGTACACGTCGTCGATCCCGCGTCGGTGAGCTACAGCATCGATCCGACCATGACCGGCCAGGTATACCAACAAATGTATGAACAGACGGTGGCCAACGCCAAGGGGCGGCTCATAGAACTGTGTGGACCGCTTGGATTTAGCGACGATCAACTGCATGTGCGTTATGGGCGTGTTGCTCACGAGATTCATGCCTTGCTGCGGGAAGGCGAGTTTGATGCTTGTATGCTGGGCTCCCACGGCCACTCGGGTTGGCAGCGGGTGTTAGGCTCCAAAGCCTCTAGTGTTCTGCACGGCGTCCCGGTGGACACCTGGGTCTTTAGCCTTGCGCAGCTTGACCAGCCGTAGCAGTGGTGGGAAAAACCACCAGTAACACCATGTCTTCGTAGATCTCGAAGAAGGAGTGTTGCTCAGTGGCTCGCACGTACATGACAGAGCCTGGGCCAACCTCGCGTTCCTCATCACCGATACGTAAACGCGCTCTGCCTTCCACCACGTAGTACAACTCGTCTTCATCGTGGGGCGTTTGCATGTCTTTGGAATCTTTGCTCAATCGGTACAATCCGCAAGACATGGCGGGCACCCTTAAAAACTCCTGATAGCTGACCGGTTCTTCGGAGCCGCGTGCGACCAGTTCAGCGATGTCAAACACCTCCCAACCTGCATTTTCGTTGCTGTCCGCCATGGCACTTGTACTCCTAGTTCGCCTTTTGATGCCGCCTCTTAATAGGTGTATTCAGGCGCAGGCCCAAAGTCCCACACAAGTACGGTCACCGTCAATAGACCCACAAAAGAAACCAATGCCACGGCAAATACCGCGCTGGCATATAGGAACCCGCGTTCTTGCGCCACACGCATGACGGGCGCTACACCGGCGTACAATAAGTAGATGCAGTAACAAGCCACCGCCATGCCAAGGGCTATGTCCAGCCACAGTACCGGGTACAAACCCAATACGCCGGCCACAAAAAACGGCGTCGCGGTATAACTGATCAACGCGATCCCTTGGGACAAGCTGGCTTGATCCCCGTACGTGGTCGACATCCATTGCACCATGTAGCCGAGAAAAACGACGCCGCCCACACAGGCGAAATAGAACATGACACACATCGGCAGAGCGCTCGCTGCGGTTAAACGCATGGTTTCTCCGGCGACGTCCCAGCCGTACTGTGTGACGCCGATGTACCAGCTCACCGCCGGAATCAACGCCAACAGCACAGTGTGCAGCGACAGCACTTTGCCCACGCTGGGTGCGTCATCGGCGATGGCTTGCCAGGCTTTGCTGGGTGCAAACATCAGCAGCAGGCCGTTTGTTAAGGTGTTCATCGGTCGTTACTCCCCGGTTCGTCACTAAGAATATCCATTGCGTGTTTGTCTAGATCATCAAACTGGCGGTTATTCACCGCCCAGATAAATGCCCACGCCGCCAACCCTAACAAGATGATCGACAGTGGTATGAGCAGCACCAAAATTTCCATGATCAGTCTGTCTCCAGCGGTGTATTGAGAATGCGTGTGGCGTTGGCCATGACAATCAATGAACTGATCGACATACCCAAAGCGGCAGCCCAAGGCGGGGCATAGCCAAACGCAGCCAGCGGTATCGCCAATACGTTGTACAACAGCGCCCACATTAGGTTTTGGCGCATGATTTGACGGCTGCGGCCGCCGATGCGTAAAAAGTCGCGCAGCGCGCCTAAGCGTCGAGTGAGCAGCACCACGTCTGCTTTAGATTTCACTAGGTCGGAGGTCTCCAACGTAGCAACCGACACATCCGCGGTGGCAAGCGCCGGTAGGTCGTTAACGCCGTCACCGACGTAAAGCACACCGTGGTGAGGGCTGTTGCTGTCCTGGTTGTTATTGCGTGCTTGTTGCAGTACTTGTGGTTTGGCTTCCGGCAGGCTGGCGGCAATGTACTGGATCCCAATTTGCGCCGCCAGCGGCGCGCAATTGGCCTGGTTGTCGCCGCTTAGCATGTTCACCGTGAGGCCGTCGGACTGCAGCGCCTTGACGGTCTGTTGAGCATCAGAGCGCAGTGGGTTATCGATTGTAAATACCGCAGCCGGTTTGTCATCGATGCTGAGAAACACTTGTTTGCCGGAAGCCTCGGCGGTAGCCTGAGTTTGCCCGCTGCAGCCGCAGAATGCGGCGCTCCCGATGCGTACCTGGTGGTTTTCGACCGTACCCTGCACCCCCTGCCCAGTGACTACTTCAGCTTGCAGTGCGGGTTTTACCTGTGCGTTTTTAAACGCCTCTGCCAATGGGTGCGAGGCGTGCGCCTGTAAGGCGGCGGCGTAGCGCAAGCACTCATCTTCGCTTAGGCTGCCCAATCGATGCACGGCACTGATTTGAGTACGAGGATCCGTGAGGGTGCCGGTTTTGTCGAAAAATACGTGGCCTAAATCGTTGGTGACTTCCAAGGCGCGGGAGTTTTTCACCAACACCCCAGCCTGACGCAAGCGTGTGAGCGCGGCTGTGAGTGCGGCCGGTGTGGCCAGAGACAAAGCACACGGGCAACTCACCACCAGCACCGCCAGGGCTGCGGGAATGGCTTGTTCAGGTGCAAACCACGACCACAGGAAGTAGGTCGCCGCCGCGATGCATAAGATGGCAGGTACAAATACCCTGGCGACTTTGTCCGCCAGCCGCGCAAGGTGGTGCTTGGCATCCAAAGCGGTGTTAGCCAGCTTGTCGATTTCAGCCACCCGAGAATCTTCTAACACGGCGGTGGATTTGAGGTAGAAGCCGTGGCCGCGGTTGAACGTCCCGGCAAACAAACGCGCGCCGTGATGGCGCTGTTGCCAATCGCTTTCTCCGGTCAGCAGGGCTTCTTCGACAATGGCGGTGTCGCTGTCCAACACGCCATCTAAGGGGATTTGTTCCCCTTCGGCGATCCACAGCTGGGCGCCTACCCCCACTTGTTGTAGGGGTCGCTGCTCGATCCGCTCTGCTTCAACCACATTGGCGAAGCGTGGCATGGACGCCTGTAGAGAGTCTTCCACGCCCAAGCGGTGGCGTAGCCGTTGTTCCAGATACCGTGCACCGAGCATCAGGAAAGTGAACATCACCACCGAGTCGTAGTAGACCTCGCCACTGCCGCGTAGGGTGTTTGCCAGGCTGATGCCAAAAGCAATCGACACGGCCAAGGCGATTGGCGCATCCATGTTGAGTCCGTGGCGAATCGAGGTCAGGGCACTGCGAAAAAACGGCACCGCGGCGTACACCACAACGGGAATACAAAACAGCAGAGCGGTGAATTCCAACAGGCGCCTGATGCTGTCTTCGATACCCTGAAAAGCGCCGGCATAGAGCGCAATTTGCACCATCATCACCTGCATCATGGCCAGGCCTGCAACCCCTAGCCGTTTCAGCAGGTCGCGGCTGGCTTGCCAGACAAAACGAGAATCGCTTTCCAAATGCGGGTGAAAACCGGCGAGCTCAATACTCTCCAACAGATTTGCACTGGACACCGCATCGTCATGGGTGACAAAAACCTGTCTTCGCACCGGATTAAACTGCAAACTCTGTATGCCGGCGAAGTTTTGCAGCGCGTTGCGGATCTTGTTGCTGCAAGATGCGCAATGCATGTCATTGACGTTGATGGTGGTAACCGTCACGGCTGCGTCTTGTCCTCTTCGTGCCAGCTGGTTTTAGACAGCGCCTTGGCGTCTTCGAACACGTTCACGTCGTTGCTGTTCAGCGCGAAATACAGCAACACACCGCCTGAAGCCACGCTGGCCAGGGGGATGCCGATGACCAAAGCCAACATGAGACGTTTCATTAGCGAACTCCTGTTTGTTGTGTCGCCGATGACATCGGCGCAAAAAAAGTGGTGTTTTCTTGGATGCAGGTTGCAGTCTGCACTTCGCAGACTTCGATCTTGACCGGCGCGTTCGGCGCGTTCGGCGCGTTCGGCGCTTGTGGCGCGTCGGCCAATAGTTGCAACGAAAGGTTTTCAATCTCACCGGCAGCTACCTGAGTCCGCTGCGTTGAGGCTAACGAGATCCACGCCGGCTCGGTCACTGCAATGGTGTAGTCCGCGGGGCGCTGGGTTTTATTCATGATTTTCAGTTGGTAGTCGTTGCGCACTATGCCGCCGGAGACCACCTGATACAGCTCCCCGCGCTCACGGATGATGTCAAAGCCAAACCCCACACGCGCGAATAACATAAAGACGAACGCGCCGATCAAAGCGGCGCAAATCAAGGCGTATCCTATGCTGCGGCCGCGTATCACTCGCGAGGGTTGCCCGGCCAACGCGTTTTCTGTGGTGTAACTGACCAACCCGGGGGCATAACCCATCTTGGCCATCACCGCGTCACAGGCATCAATGCAATGGGCACAGCCGATACACTCGTATTGCAGACCGTTGCGG
Source organism: Pseudomonadales bacterium (assembly GCA_028281005.1). Lineage (GTDB taxonomy): Bacteria > Pseudomonadota > Gammaproteobacteria > Pseudomonadales > Azotimanducaceae > UBA4421. Next base: position 29,804 of record JANQKS010000036.1, on the reverse strand, counting down.
ATATCGATGCCGGTTGGACATACCTGCACACACAACTGGCAGTCAATGCAGTCGCCTAGCTCGGTGGCGCCGGTGTTGCGTTTGCGTGAACCGCGCGGCTCACCACGTTCCGGGTTGTAAGACACGATTAAGGTGTCTTTATCGAACATGGCAGATTGAAATCGTGCGTATGGGCACATGTACGTGCACACCTGCTCACGCATCCAGCCGGCGTTGATGTAGGTAGCGCAAGTAAAAAACAAAATCCACAGCGGTGACCATCCCCACACTTGCAGCGTAAACACATCTACCGTGAGTTCGCGGATCGGGGTGAAATAGCCGACAAAGGTAAGACCGGTCAGAAACGCCCAACCCAGCCACATGATGTGTTTGGCGCTGCGCCGCCAAATTTTGTTCCAAGTCCAGGGCGCCTTGTCTAAGCGTACACGTTGGTGGCGTTGGCCTTCGGTGAGTTGTTCCACCCACATGAAGATGGAAGTCCACACCGTCTGCGGGCAGGTATACCCGCACCACAGCCGGCCCACCAGGGTGGTGACAGTAAATAAGCCAAATGCGGAGATCATCAGCAGCCAACCCAAAAGCCATAAATCTTGCGGCCAAATGGTGAGACCCAGCAGATGAAATTGCCGTGCCGGGAGATCAAACAGCACCGCCTGGCGCTCGCCCCACATCAACCAGGGTAGGCCAAAATAGCCAAGCAGCAGCGGCCAACCGGTATAAAAACGCAGCTTCTGGTACACACCACCGACGTAGCGGGTAAAAATCTTCTCGCGTTTTTTGTACAGGTCGGTGGCTTCAGCAGGAGCAAAACCCTCCAGCTTGACCGGCTCTTCTGGTACCTGCCCGGCTGCGTTCACTTCGATTACAGACTCCGTATATAAGTCGTCAGAATGTGGATTTTGTCGTCGCTGAGGATGTCCGACTGAGCGGGCATGTTGCCTTGGCGGCCGTTATTAAGCGTGAACATAATTTGTTCCAAGCTGCCGCCGTACAGCCAGATGTCGTTGGTTAAATCTGGCGCGCCAAACAACTTATTGCCTTTACCGTCCATGCCGTGGCACGCCACACACAAGGTGTTGTATTGCTCCGCCCCGGCTGCGGCGCGTTCGGCATCATGTTCCTGCCCCGACATTTGCAATACGTAATGCGCCACGTTAACCACACCTTTTTCACCTAAGGCAGCGCCCCATGGCACCATCTGCGCAACTCGCCCGTTGACTAAGGTGTAGCGGATGTCCTCATAGGAGTCACCCCATTGCCACTCATCGTCGGTGAGATTGGGGAAGCCAAATGCGCCGCCGGCGTTGACACCGTGGCAGGTAGAGCAGTGATTCAGATACAGACGACGGCCCACTTGCATGCCGCGCTTGTCTTGCGCGAGGGCCTCTTCATCCATGCTGCCGAGTTCTGCATACAAGGGTGCAAAGCGCGCTTCGTGGCGAGCCGCTTCGGCATCGTGTTGCGCTTGTGAACTCCAACTGCCGGCGCCGCTGAAATCGCCGAGACCGGGGTAATAAGCCACGTATCCCAGTGTAAATATCATGCTGACCACAAACATACCTACCCACCACATGGGTAAGGGGTTATCGAGTTCCTCAATACCATCCCATTCGTGGCCGGTGGTGCCTTTGCTGGTGCGCTGGCGGTTGGCGAACAACAACCAAAACATGGCGGCCAGGCTGAGCAACAGGCCCAACACAACAAACCAGTGCCAACCCATGCTCATGATGCTTCTCCTTCCAGCTTGTTTGTCTGTTTGTTGTGGTGCGCTTGTCGGCTATCGTCGAGATCGAGCACGGAGCGGCCCTGTGCCTCAAAGCGGGCTTTGTTACCGGGCCAAAATGCCCAGGTGAACAAAACCGCAAAACTCAACACCACCAGGATCAATGCAAAAATCTGAGTGGTCATAACTACTCTCCTGCGCCGCTGGTGGGGGCTTCGTAGTTGCGCATATCCAAGCCCAATGTTTGTAAATAGGTGATCAGCGCTTCAGCCTCAGTGCGTCCGGCCACCGCGGCTTGGGCACCGGCGATGTCCGCTTCGGTGTAGGGTGTACCCAGGGTTTGCAGCGTGCGCATTTTGTCGGCGACGTCTTCGCCGTCTAACACATTGTCAAACAGCCACGGATAAGCGGGCATATTGGAGACGGGTACGACGCTACGTGGATCAGCCAAGTGAGCGGCATGCCAATCATCGCTGTAGCGGCCGCCAACCCGGGCGAGGTCCGGACCGGTGCGCTTTGAGCCCCAAAGGAACGGACGTTCGTAAACATCTTCTCCGGCCACCGAGTAGTGCCCGTAGCGCTGGGTTTCCGAATGTAGGGTTCGCACCATCTGAGTATGACAGCCGACACAACCTTCACGGATGTAGATGTCCCTGCCTTCCAGTGCCAGCGGGCCGTAGGGTTCAACGGTTTCAATCGGCTGGGTGCCTTCGTCAAACACCAACGGAAAGATCTCCACCATGCCGCCAATGCTGACCGCAAACAGCGTTAAGCCAATCAACAGTCCCACCCGGGTTTCTATGCTGCTGTGGTTCATGCCGGTACTCCTTGTTGGCTGCTGGGCTCAAGCATGGGTGTGGCCGGTGCGGCAGGTTCTTCCCGGGTTTTACCCTGGGTGGTCATGTACACGTTGTAAGCCATGATGCAGATGCCGACGAAGAAGATGGCGCCGCCCACGAAGCGTGCGTAGTAGCCGGGGTAGCTCGCTTCAACGGCTTCGGCGAAGCTATAGGTGAGCGTGCCGTCGATGCTGGTGGCGCGCCACATCAGGCCTTGCAGCAATCCGTTCACCCACATGGATGCGATGTAGATCACCGTCCCCAGGGTCGACAACCAGAAGTGCAGGTTAATCAGCTTAACGCTGTACATCTCGCCGGCTTTACGCCCAAACATCAGTGGTATCAGGTGATACATGGCACCCATGCTGACCATGGCCACCCACCCCAGCGCGCCGGAGTGCACGTGGCCAATGGTCCAATCGGTGTTGTGCGACAGCGCGTTGATGGTTTTGATCGACATCATCGGCCCTTCAAAAGTCGACATGCCGTAGAAAGAAATGGAAACGATGAGGAACTTGATGATCGGATCCGTGCGCAGCTTATCCCACGCTCCGGATAGGGTCATGATGCCGTTGATCATGCCGCCCCAGGAGGGGGCCAACAGCACTAAGGACATCACCATGCCCAAACTTTGCGCCCAATCCGGTAGCGAGGTGTAGTGCAGGTGGTGTGGGCCTGCCCACACGTAGATCGCGATCAGCGCCCAGAAATGCACAATCGACAAGCGATAGGAATAGACCGGGCGGCCGGCTTGTTTCGGGACAAAGTAATACATGATGCCGAGGAAGCCGGCGGTCAGGAAAAAGCCCACCGCGTTATGTCCGTACCACCACTGCACCATGGCGTCGATGGAGCCGGAGTAGACGGAGTAGCTTTTGGTGAGTGACACCGGCAGCGCCAGGCTGTTGAAAATATGTAGGATCGCAACACCGATAATGAGCGCGCCGAAGAACCAGTTGGCCACATAAATGTGTTCCACTTTGCGCTTGGCGATAGTGCCGAAAAACACAATGGCAAACGCCACCCACACCAGCGTGATAAGGATGTCGATGGGCCATTCTAACTCTGCGTATTCCTTGGAGGTGGTAATACCCAAGGGTAAGGTGATGGCGGCGCTCAAAATCACCAATTGCCAACCCCAAAAGACAAACCACGCCAGCCCGTTAGAAAACAGGGGGGTGTGACAGGTGCGTTGCACGGCGTAAAACGCGCTGGCCATCAGCGCACACCCGCCAAACGCAAAAATGACCGCGTTGGTATGCAGCGGTCGCAGGCGACCGAAGCTTAGCCAGGGAACATCAAAATTGAGCGCAGGCCATGCGAGTTGAGCGGCGAGTAGGAGACCCACTCCCATGCCGACAATCCCCCACACAACCGTCGCGATGGCGAAATAGCGGACGACCCCATAGTCGTAGTTATTCTCTTCTGCCGTCACAGACTTTTCCTTAATGGAGCATGGTGTGGCGGCGATGGTAGGCTCCTCTGAGGAGCCCGTGTATCAGTAGATACCGAACATCAGCACGCTTTGGCGTGCCGTGTTCGACAATGTGGCGAGATTAATCTTGTGTGGGGTGGATTTTTACAACTAACACGTCGCACGACACGCCGTGCAGGACCGCGTTGGCGGTAGAGCCGAGCAACAAACCCAGGCCGTGGCGGCCATGGGTGCCGATTACAATCAGATCTGCCTTGAGTTCTTCCGCTAGGGCGCGAATTTCGGTGGCCGGTGCCCCCATGCGCACGTAAGTATCCGCATCCGCAACACCGTACTCGTTACCCAACGCCACCAGTTTGTCTTTGGCTTGTGTGCGCATCTCTTCTTCAAACGGCGCGCCAGCCACAACGTTGGCCATGTCCAAGCCACCGTAGGTACGCGCCAGTGGCCGCACAATGGTGCAGGCTGAAACGGTGGTTGCGCTTTGTTCGTTGGCGGCATTGCGCGCTGCTGCAAAAACCTCTTCGGCTTCTTCAGTCAGGTCAACGGCGATGAGAATGTTTTGGTAGGCCACGATGGTCTGCTCCCCTGTTATTTTGGGCAATGCTTGCAGATTAGGCATATGCCTTCAACTCGCCAATGCGTGGAAGCCAGCATATGATGAGGGATAACCCTTACGCTCGAAGGTTGGCTCGATGAGCTTGGCGAATCCGCGATTTGAAGACAGCTATGCGCGCATTTTCGGTAGCGACATTGGCATGGACGGGCGAGCGGATGCGTTTTTCAACGCCTTTTATGATCGTTTTCTGCAAGACGACTCGATCGCCGCCATGTTCGCCAACACGGATCGCGAGCGGCAGGTGGTGATGTTAAAAAAGTCGCTGTTTCAGTTGGTCACCTACTATGTGGTGGGCGAGCCCAATGCCGAACTTGATCGTCTGGCAGCGGTGCATGACCGCATCGGTATTGACCCCAACGCCTTCGAGGTGTGGATGCAGGCGCTGATCGAGACCGCCCAGGAGTTTGACAGTCAATGGGACGAAGCGACCCAACTGGCGTGGTGCTGGGCGCTGGCGCCGGGGATTGCCTACATGCGGTTAATGTCCCAGCAATCCCAAACACGGCGATCCGAGCAGCCATAAGCCAAGCGCCCGCCATTTCAGTCCAGTCTCTTTAGCCCCAGTCTCTTCAGCATAAGTAGATTCCCGCATTTTGGACCCGGTTGACGCCGCGCTAGTCTGCCGCCATGAATGGAATCTATGAGAGTCCCAAAAGGCACGCTGTGGTTTGCGTCGTTGACGGCGACCCCGCAGTTCGCGACAGCCTGCAATACTTGTGTGACTCAAATGGCCATCAAGCCCTAGGTTTTGCTACCCAAGCCGCGTTTCTGCGCACTATAGATGACGTTCACCCGCGGTGCGTGATTTGCGAAGCACAGCTGCCGGATGGTGGCGGTGTGGAGTTGTTTCAAACGCTCAAACAGCGTGGCCTGCATTTTCCATTTGCGTTGCTGGTGAGCCGCAATTCCATGAATGCGGTACGTATGGCCGAGCGCGTGGGTATCGAATACGTTTGGCCCAAACCTCTGGTCGACCGCTCTCCTTTATTGTCTTTCCTCACCGGCTAAGGTCGCGTGGAACCACCGCAACGGCAGGGGGCGCAACATCAGGTGATGGTACGCCTCGAAGATGACCACCTACACATCGCTCGTGTGCTGGAAGCGCTGGAACGCGCCCTGAGTGTCCCGCCGGATGAAGATGTGAATTGGGAGATAGTGGCGGACATCATTAGCTATTTACAAGAATATCCGGATACAGTGCACCATCCGGTGGAAGATCAGTTGTTCGACCGCGTTCTGGACAAAGGCCTGACCCCGGCAGAACGAGAGCTGGTGCATACCAATTTGGCCCAGCACGCCGAAATCATAGGCGCCACCGTGCAGTTGGAGAGAGATGTTGGGCAGATACTCAACGACATCATTGTCCCTATGGATCAGCTGCAAGACCATTTCAAACGTTATCTAGAGCTGCAGCGGGCGCATATGCGCAACGAGATCCATCACCTCTTCCCCCTGGCAGAACGCCAGCTAGCCGAGGAAGATTGGCAGGCTATTGCTGCGCAAACGGCTACCCAGGCTGACCCTATGTTCGAGTTGAACTTAGGCAAGTTTGCCTCCTTGTACGAGTTTGTTGCTGAAGCGACGTCCTAGGGAGCCTCTGAGCTTTTGAGACTTATGCAGAGGCTCCCTAGCCAAACTTAACCACGATCTACAGGTATGGCGCGTGGTGACACCGAGCGGTCTTTCGGCATGCTCACGCTTAACACGCCGTCGCGATACTTCGCCTGTGTGCCTTCGCTGCTCACCTCACAAGGCAGCGGCAACACTCGCTTAAAGCGCCCGTAGGCGCGTTCGGTAAATACCAGGGAACCTTCGTGGCGAGTTGCGCTGGTGCGCTTTTCGCCGCTGATCACCAGATGATCGCCGTGCACTTCAACGCTTAGATCCGCTTTGTTCATGCCGGGGATTTCCAATTCCACATGAACGGTGTCTTGCTGTTCGGTGACATCGGTGGCGATGACCCCCCAGCGTTGTGAAGTCTGCTGCTGTTCCGATGCCGGGGTGAAATAGGTCACCGCGCTCACCGCTGCATCGCGTAAAGCGTGCCAACCGTTCACCAGCCACTGCCAGGTTTTGGACGTTTCGTGGTCATTCCGCGTCGTTGGGTGCGCCATGCTAAATGCTCCTCTTTTTTTGTGCTGCAATTATTCCACTGCAATTTTCTTCGGGTCATTGCCGTTACTGCTGGGCACACTGATGTGCAGCACACCTTCTTTGACCTGGGCGTTGATCGCATCGCTGCTGGCCCCGGCGGGCAGGCTGAAGCGGCGCACAAACTTGCCGTAGCGTCGTTCCCGGCGGATAAAGTCGCCTTCACTTTTGTCACTTTCTGAGTGCCGCTCACCTTGGATGGTGAGTACCCCGTCGTGGGCTTCAACATCGATCTCTTCGGGATTAAAACCCGGCACTTCCATTTCGATGCTATAGGCGCCGTCATTGCGTTTGATGTCCACCGCAGGCAGCCAAGCTTCGCTGTCGCTGACAAGCCGGCTCGGGAATCCCTCTCTAAACAAGCTGCCAAAGGGGCGATAAAAGTCGTCTAACAATCCGGAAGGTCGGTCGATTGTACTCATCTTGCATCTCCTTAAGTGATCTGTTGTCTGTGCTCGCGTGAAGCCTGATAAGCCTCGTTGTTGGCAAATAGATACTTGGGCCGGGGTGCGGATTTTCTAGTACGTAGTTACCCTTAACGCTCTGCACAATTCCCGGATGGTGGCCCGATGAGGGCGTTTCTATGCTCTAAATAGAGTTTCAATAATTCATGGAGTGCTTTGGGAATTATGAGCACAAGCGACCGCACGGCGGAGATTCGAACCCGTTTGGAAGAGTATCAGGCCAGCATCGTCGACCGGCGAGAACGCTTGGCGAAGCACGTGCACCACCGCGAAGAACCGTTGCCGCAAGATTTTGCCGAGCAAGCGGTGGAAATGGAAAACAGTGAAACCATGATTGCGCTGGAAGATGAACTGAGCGAACAGGAACGCCAGGTAGGTCTTGCCTTGGCACGGTTGGAAGAAGGCACCTATGGTATCTGTACACAATGCCATGGGGACATTGCGGCAGCGCGCTTAGAGGCGTTACCGGCAACAAGCTTATGCTTTGATTGCGCGGATCGTCTTTCTTAAAACAAGCTACTTAAAACAAACATCCAAATCGAGAATAGGGGAGAGTGATGATCAAGTCGAAGATTTTGACCGCCGCATTGGCCAGCGTTGCAATGACCGCAGGTTGCGCTGAGCAGGCTGAACAGCCCAGCGCACCTGCGGCGGCACCGGCTCCCGCGCCGGCGGTGGAAGCAGCGCCAGCGGGGGTCATGCGTTTGCCGGTCAGTCTGAACTCGGTGATGGTGGCCATGGTGAATCAAGCCGCGGATCCCATATGGGTGGCCGCGTGGCGTAATCCCGAATCCGATGCGGACTGGCGAGAGTTGGAACGTCGTGCGGTGCAGCTGGAACTTGGCGGTACTTTACTGACGGTGCCGGGCACCGGCCCCTTGGACGATAACTGGACCAGTGATGCCAACTGGCAGAAGTGGGCTCAGCAACTGAGCGATGTCGGCGCGGAAGCAGTCGATGCGGTCAAGGCCCGCGACATTGGCGCTATTTCATCGGTGGGCGACGCCATCGTCGAAATCTGCGAAGGTTGCCACATCGACTTCAAACTGGCGTTACCCACGGGCGGAGAGTTTGGTGAACTTTCGCCTACCGCGGAAGATTTTGAAGAGTAACGAATTACGGAATATGGGGACTGAAAAGGGTAGCGCTTAGCTACCCTTTTTTATGTTCCCACTTAATCCAGTTCCCACAGTTGGGCTCTAGTGGCAGAGACATCTTGAATGCTGACCTCGCCGCCGTCCCCCCAATTCTGTTGGATGTAGTTAACGATCCCAGCCACGTCTGCATCAGAAAGCTGACCCCATGCCGGCATGATGGGGATGGTATGGCCGTTGATTTCGCCGCCACGACGAAACCGTCCGGTAATGACGGTTTCGATCATGTCGTTGGGTTCACGCAGGGCCGCCAGGCGTTGTAGTGAAGGGTACCAAGGTTCGATGCCTTCGCCGCTGGCGCCGTGGCAGGTGGCGCAGTGTTTGGCAAAAATGTGTTCGCCGCGAACCGCGGAGTAATCTGGCGTATCCACTTCGGCTTGGGTCTGACAAGCTGCCACCAACACGGTGGTGAGAAAGATCAGCTTTCGCATATTTGGCTCTCCCGCTAGGTATATCTAAACAGTTTAAGCGAAGTCGCCCTACACAGGCAGGGCGACTCACTAAGGGATATCCGAGGGCAAACCCGGCGCTAAGCCGGGTTAGGCGTTAGCAGATGCGCACGCCTAGAGGTGTACAAAGTCCCCGCGGCGGATACGCTCACCGTCAATCAGTTCGGCGCGTGCGTACCGCTCGGTCACTTCGACGACGCGTACCTTGCCCACTTCACGTTCAATCGTGTCGAGCAGCAAGCCCGTGGCAGGGTCCACCAGTTTGCGGACTACCGTGGAGACCTTCATGGTGTCACCTTCGCGGATGCCCGAAGCACGGTTGGCGTTGAGGTACACCTCGTTGGCGTCGGTGCTGGCAATCTGGAAACGACGCTCAACGTTGCGGCTGAGGTCCTCGGCGATTTTTAAGACAGCCTGGCCCAGGGCGTTGCGCGAGGCGATGCCGAGCGGAGACTTGGCGAAGGTATCGCCGCCGAGGCTGGCACGCTTGTAGTCGAGGCCAATGGTCCAGCCGCCGGTTTTGGAATCCGCTACTACTCGATGTGAGAACTTAGTCTGCCCGTTGGTGGCATCAATCACGCTGATGTCCAGGCCTACGTGCGCTTTGCTGCCGTTGCGGCCCAGGCGCACGCCCAGCGGTGTGTTGGGTAGGGCCACACCCAGGGTGAGGCCACCGCCGCGCTTGTTCGGATCAAACTCGGTGATGGTGCCTTTGATGATGACTTCTGCCCCCACCAAGCGGCCGGCGCCGGGTGCGGTTTCAGCAGACACCACGCCGGCCAAGCCCAATTCCTGTTCGCGCAGCAAGTTTGATAATCCGGTGCGGTCGAGGACAACAAAGCAGTCGGTGCGGGTCAGTTCGGTCGCCAGCTGCGCAGCCAAACCGTCACCCACGTTGTAACCTTCAAACGAGGCCATTTTGCCTGTGGCGTAAAAACTGTAGATGGCAACGCGAGGCTTGATGCCCGAGCAAGAGAGGTTTTCCAGGCGCTCTTGCATTTCTTCAGGCTTAAGTTGGTCGTCTTTCTTTTTGCTCTTCGCTTCTGCCAAACCGGCGGCCACAGTCAGGGCGATACCGCATACGGCGAGGATGAGCAGCTTGGTCATGCGGGTCATGGTGATGGTCCTTGTCATAGTCTCAATTAGGTTACTTATGGGTCACGCTCACTGCTCTGCAGGTTCAACTGCAGCGGGCGCGGATCTGGCTTTTTTATCCAGCAACGCTTCCAGGTAGCGAATTTGCATTTGCTCGATATAGGCGGTGGACGCTTCCACCGGATACACGTAATACAGCTGGCCGTTTCTCAGCGGCATGGCGCGTAGTGACTGCTCTGCCATCAAACGTTGGATCGCAGGGTCGTAACGTTGCTCTGCGAGCACGATGAAGCCGGGGAAGCTACCGGGATATACAAACGGGTTGGCGCTGGAGCCATTTGCCGCGAGCAAACAACTGGCGGTGGCAAGGCTGGCGCATAAATTTCTGAAAGTGCGTTTCATGGTATTTCTCCTATGCGACGGCGACCTAATTCTGGCCGCCGCCGTTGACGGTGATGATGTCGCGTTGGGCCGACACGTTGGTGCCATTGATGTCACCGCTGTTGTCGCCGCAGATCACCACGGTGTTGCCGCTGTTGTCCTCGACCTCGATGTCCAAGCACTCAAACTTGCTTTCGAAGCGGGCCAACTGTTGATTGGTTTGTTGCCGCAAGCCGGTTACCGTGGGGCTGTCGATGCCGCGGCTCGGGCCACGGCCGCTGTCGGTGATGAGGCGCACGTTAGCGCGGGCTTCATTGTCTGCCTGAGCGCGCTCTTGCTCGAAGCGCATGCGCATCTGATAAATACGCTGCAGCATCTGTTGCTTGGCGTTGGCCTCAGCTTGTTGCTGGCTTTGCTCGGCGCGGGTATCTAAGCTGAAGGTGCTGCTGAGCAAAACGGCGGTGATGAGTAGTAGATGTCGCATGACATTCTCCTGTGCTGTGCGTGTTGCTGTAGGCATCGAAGCGGTTGTTCAATTGACCTGCAGCGCCTACCGAGAAAGGGGGCATAAAGCCCCCTTGTGGGTTACAAGACCGGGTGGTCCTATTTGTTGCGGATGCTGGCGTTCATTTGGTCAGCGATGGAGTTGGCAGAGTCACCAGACTGGCTCAGTCCTGCGGAAGAGCGCTGCAAGGTGTCACCAGAAACCTGAGCTGAGGTGTTACCAACCGGGGCGAACACACCTTTGTCACCCATGTCGCGACCTGCCATGGTGTTTACCGCGCTGATCGGAGCGTAGTTGGCACCATTTACCAGGATGTCGGTCTGCGGCAGCATGTTGACGTTGGTGTTCTGCATGGTTGGACCGAAGAACACATTTTCGTCGTTGCCGGCGCTTACAGAGGTGGGACCACCTTCAACTGCAACCGAGTGACCGCGAGCGGCGCCGAGAACAGACTGGCTGGCAGCGTGGCCGGCGTCCTGATCCTGGTGCTTGTAGCCCGTCAGCGTGGGCGTGGCGATCTGGAAGTCAACGTCTGTGCTTTGCTGCCAAGACTTGGTGACGTCATTGTCTTGATGAACATCGTTGTCTTCGCTGTGACGGTAGTCAGAGGAGTAGGTGAATTCCTTGTTGACGTCATTGTCCTCTACGTTGCGATAGTCGCTGCTGTAGCGGAAGTCTTTGTGCACGTCGTTGTCTTGCGTCCACGTCTTGGTGATGTCGTTGTCTTGCTCGAAAGACTTGGTGATCTGAACATCGTTGTCTTCCTTATTAGACTTGCTGATGTTTACATCGTTGTCTTGTGAGCTGGACTTGCGAACATCAATGTCCGTGTCATTGTCTTGTTCAACAGATGATCTGCTGGAACGGTTAAATGAATCGTCAATCGCAACTTCAGTGATGCGGTCGGCGCTGGAGGCTTGTGACCAAGAGCCGTAAGGCGTATCCGCAACTGCGGTACCTGCGGCCATCAAACCAGCCAAGATTAAGGTGGGGGTAAATACTTTTTTCATGTCGATCTCCGTTACTGGGGTTTTCAAATTTCGGCGACTGCTGTCTGCCTTGACAATTGAGTAACGGGCTGTTTGCTCGAGGTTCATCAAAAAGAGAAAAAAAATGAAAAAAGTGAAAAAGTATAAAAAAGTGTGCGATGACCTGGATAACATCACTGCATGGATGATTTAGGGCTCTTGATAGAGTTACATGCCCAGGGTCAGCGCCAAGGCCCAGGCAGTGATGAACACACGCGCTTAGCGCTTGCGCTCTCCGGCCTGCAGGCCAGAGCGGGTCTACAGATCGCCGACATTGGCTGTGGCAGCGGCGCATCAACGCTGGTTCTGGCTAAAGCACTGGATGCGCACATCACCGCGGTTGACCTTGCGCCCCAATTTTTACGCAAGCTGGAAGATAACGCTCAGCGAGCGGGGTTGAGCAGTCGCGTGAGCAGCGTCCGGGCGTCAATGGATACCCTGCCGTTTGGCCCCGGGTGTTTGGATGCCATCTGGTCCGAGGGAGCCATCTACAATATGGGATTTGCCGCGGGGATTGAGGCCTGGCGAGCGTACCTCAAACCCAATGGCATCCTCGCGGTGTCGGAACTGACATGGCTAACCGCCACTCGCCCCGCTGAATTGCACAACTACTGGAGCAAAGCTTACCCCGAAGTCGACACCGCAGCCGCGAAAATGGCGGTGCTCGAACGATTGGGGTTTACGCCTACCGGCTACTTTGTGTTGCCTGAGCAGTGTTGGCTTGAAAACTACTATCGCCCGCTGCAGCTGCACTTCGACAAACTTTTGAGCCGTCATCAGCATGCAGATGCGGCGGCAGCGCTGGTGGCGGAGGAAAAAGCAGAAATTGCCCTGTATGAGCAGTATCGGGATTACTTCAGTTATGGCTTTTACATTGCACGTTATGCCAGCAGCTGAATTGCTCAGATCTTCTGATCTTCTGAAAGCTTACAGGGGCGAAATCGCCTATTGAACGGCGTCTAGATAAGCCTGCTGTAGCCGTTCGCGCACCGAGATTTGGCGTTGGTCCCGTTTGGCGCCAAGGTGTTCCGCGCGTAACTCATCCATGAAGTCCCGCCATAGCGGCTCGCCGCCAGCGGCCAGCACCTGGGCGCGCGCGCCCAACTCGTCGGAAACCGGCAGATATTTCAACCCCCAGCTTGAGGCGTGTGCCAGTAGAGGGAAAAGCTCAATGCCCTGCTCTGTCAGTGAGTACAGCACCTTTTGTTTGTGACTGGGGTCCGGCGCGCGACTTAACACGCCTGCTTGTTCCAGCCGTTTTAAACGGTTTGCCAACATGTTGGAGGGAATCTTCTCCTGGCAGTGATTGAGCAACTCTCGAAAGTGACGCCGATTCCCAAAGATGATGTCGCGCAACACGATAAGGCTCCATTTGTCGCCCAACAGTTCCAGGGTTAGGTTAATGGGGCACCCGGAGCGGGTTTGGAGAGTTGCGTCTGACTTCATCCGATGCTATTTTTAAACCGGTTTAAAACACTAATTAGTATAGCTGGGAGGGAAATATGCAACAAGAAGTTTTCTTGGTTCACGGCGGTGGCGAAGGCTCATACGTTGAGGATCAACACCTGCAAACGTTTTTATCGCAACACTTCGCGGTTGAGTATCCCCGCTTCAGCGGATTAGAGAGTTTGGACTTTGCGCGTTGGGCAGAGGCGGGGGACACGTTCTTACAAAAGCTGAGCCCCGCGTCGACCATCGTCGCGCATTCGTTAGGTGGCCCGGCGTTGTTAAAGGTGCTTGCATGAATATCCAGAGGATCTATGCCCAGCTGGCCTGTTCCAGCCTAAGCGTTAGCGCAGCCTGGTTTGCAAAGTTGTTTGGCCGCACTGCGGACGAAGAGCCGATGAGTGACCTGGCGGAATGGCATCACAAAGATTGCGCCGGTTTGCAATTGTTTGAAGACGCTGCAAACGCCGGCCACGGGACTCTGACCATCGTCGTGCAGGGGTTGGCCGAAGAGCGGGCGCGCTTAGTCCGGGAAGGCTTGCAGCCGGGCGAGATTGAGCCGGCTACTTCTTTTCACCTGGTGCTGATGCGTGACCCTGATAACAATCTGGTTGTCCTGGCGCAGCCGAAGTGAATTGCAGCCGCGTTATTCGCTCGCCAACAGTGTCTGAAAACCCGGGTGCAAGTCAAACGCCATCAAGCCGTCGCCTTGCGGGCTCATGCGCAGTGGAAAACCCACTGTGCGATAGCGTCCTTTCTCCACGTGCGTAATGTGCACAACAGCTAACGTGTCCGACGTGATTTCTTGCGGGTTCAAGCGAAACACACCACCCGCCGCGCGGATACCTTCGACGGGTTTGGCGTAACCCATCTGCTGCCAGGCCGGCGTGTCGATCTCCCGCCGCAATTGGGTTAAGTAAGCTTCGTCCGCGTCCAAGATCATGCGTAAGTCTTCCCCGGGCAGCTGATCCCACAGAGAAAAACCGCGGGATAAATCAAAGTCCCCGGATTTTGACCAACCGGACCTGGACACCGAACGGTCCACCAGCTGGCCGTCGCGGTAGGTGCTTTTGGTCTTAGTGACCGAAACCGAGAGGCTCCAGCTGCCCCATAAACCATACTGCGCGTAGGCTTCGGGCCAAATGCGGCGGCAATCCGGCTGCTCTAAGAACATGGTGTGGAAAGTGCCTTTACCGGCGGCTTTATCTACCCGGGCGCTGATCAACAAACCATCGCTGTAGGCCTGGCCGCCAATGCGGATTCTTGCATCCCCGCCGGGGTGTTCAATCTTTTGTTTAAACTTCTTCTTGATGGGGTCTTTGGCCATGCGCGGCTTCTTGTTGCTGCCGCCGCCACCGCCGCCAAGCAAACCGCCCACCAACTGGCCGATGGCCGCATTGGCCGCGGCACCGACCATTTTGCCCATGACACTTTGTGCGTTACCCAGGTCCAGCGGCGCCGCGGCCAGCGGTGTGCCGCAGCGTGTCGCGGCATCGCTCGCAATTTGCTGCTCGATGGGTGTGGTGTCCAGATTGATGTCCGGATAGGCGCTCGGGGCGGAATACTGAAAGTCGCCTTTGTCCGATGCAGGGATGAAATCCCTGGCCTCGGCGGAGGTGCTGCACAGCAGCGCAGCGCTCAGAAGCCCTTGAGTTAAGATTTTACTCAGCACTGTCGATACTCCTTTCTAAGCTGATATCAGCCTCACCGCAGGTGATGGCCTGGGCGGTGGCAACTGAAGCCGCGGCACACGCGTCCACCACGCCGTAGCCAAATTGTTGGTCTTTACCGGGTGCGCCCAGGTCTGTGGTTTCACTGCGCAGTAAAAAGGCGATGTCTGCGGGTGTGGCCAAAGGCATTAGCGGCTTTAAAAGCGCAGCGATACCGCTAACGTGAGCCGCTGCCCACGAGGTGCCCGAAGAAGCGGGAAAACCTTCACCCGGAGATGCGGTGATGATGTCGACGCCAGGTGCGGCGATGTCGATGTAGTCGCCCTGGTTGGCGTCACGATACGGCCGGTTGTTGCGGTCGATGGCGGTGACTGCAAGTACACCGGGGATCGCCGCGGGAAAAGCGGGTAAAGCCTGCGGTCCGCCGTTGCCGGCACCTGCAATCACCAGGCGGTTTTGGGTGACAGCCAACTCAACGTATTTGCTTAAGATTTCATCCGGCGGACCGGCCAAACTCATGTTGATGATTTGTGCATCTTGGCTGATGGCGGCATCCAGCGCTTTTACCAGAGAGCTTGTCCAGCAGCGTGCCGCCAGTCCGCCCTCTTGTTTTGGCTGGCAGGCTTTGAGCGCCAGAATGTTAGCGTCCGGGGCCACCCCGTAGCTGCCTAAACCGTTGTTGGCCGCGGCCGCGATGATGCTGGCTACGGCTGTGCCGTGTGCATCTTCGCTCCAGCCAAGATCGGTGAAGTCTTCATGTTTCACCCGCCCTTGCAGATCTGGGTGTTCAAGTGCCACCCCGGTATCAATCACCGCGATGGTCTCACCCTGGCCGGTGGAATCGCTGTGCAGGGCCAAAGCACCGGTGTGTGCCGGGCCGTAGGTAAAGGTGGCCAGCGGATCGGAATAACTCGCCGCTGCCGCGCTGGTGGTGAAGATGTGCTCCGGTTCCACCATCAGGAAGTTACTGTCTAGGCGCAACAGCGGTAACACTTGCGGCACCGGGCGCGCGCTGTAGTAAACCACCAGCGTGTCGCCGGTGCTGGCGAGCTGGCTTTGCTTGATGGGTGAAAGACGATGTACCGCACCTACGGTGGCGGGGTCGCCGTTGACCAGCGCGACTATCAAGTTCGGCACCCGAGCGGGTGCTACGCTGGACAGCGGAACGGTAACGGCTTGGCAGCCTTCACCCACCATGAGGCTGTAATCGGTGGTGTCGGCGGGTAATTGGCTGCTGGAAAGATTGGCGCCGTCGGTGAAGTTTGGTGCCACCTGCAGCTGAAAATCCACGGCGCGTAGCGCAGCAGCGGCATTGCTGTACAAATCCATCGGGTCGAAAGGTTCCGCAGCAGGTGTTTCTGCACTTGCCACCTCAGACGCCTCGGTCTCCACAGATGAGCCACTGTCTGTAGCGCCCGGCTGATCCGTTGCGGCCCCATCGGCGCTGGCCGCTTCGGTAGTCTGGGTATCATCGAACCCGGCAACTTCGGTTGGGCTGCTTTCGGCAGCTGCGCTGGCCGTGTCTGGTGCAACTGTGTCAGGGGTTTGAGCACCCTCTCCCTGGCTGATACTGTCGGTAGCACCCGCGCTATCAGCCACCTGTGGGCTGGTGGCAGCATCTTTTTGCAATGACAGATCGGGGCCGGTCTGCGTGGACGCCGCGTCACTCGAAGTGGATGGGGAAGTGGATGAGGAAGACGGTGAGGTTGCTCGGCGACGTGCATCGTCGCGCCGCGGCATCTGGCTGAAGTCCAAAGTTAAGTTCGGCACCGCGCCGCTTTCTGGCGGTAACAGCGGAGGTGGCACTATGCTGCGGCAAACACCGCCGTTTTCTTCAAGCGTTTCGGTTTCTTCAATGTCTGGCGGGGTTTCGATGATGCGGGCTTTCACTTTTTCCGTGTCGGAGGCGTTACCCGCCTGGGCACGAAACATAATGGTTTTGCAGGCCCCGGCGTCACACGCTGCGACACCTGGGCTGCCGCACAGCGCCTCTTCGCGCATCGCCCAGTTTTCTTCCGACATGGGGAACTGCACCATAGTGCTGCGCCCCTGGCGCAACAGCTGGGCATCGGTGATGTTGTGTTCCGCTAACCATTGCGCGGGTTCCACCATGCTGGACAGCAATACGCTGCGGGTGGGTTCAGGCAACGTGATCTGCAATGGTTGTTGCCACTGCTGGGCATACTCATTATTAGTGCTGGCCGCGGCGCTGCTGATCGCCAGCAGCAAACACAGGCTGCCCAGGGTGTGCTTAAGCGTGTGCTTAGAGGCATGCATAAGGGTGCGCTTAACCATCTTGGGCAACCTCCTCGGCGGGTGTTTCAGGTCTGGGTAAGCCAAGGCTCATAAAGGCTTCGCGTTGGCTGCCATCGGCATCGGTGACTTGCAACCGCACTTCCCAGGCGGTGGAGCCGCCGGCCAGTTTGGTCAGCTCGGTGATGCTGTAGCGTCCGAGCTGTTCAGCTTTCACCGGTGTGTTTAAGGTGCTGATGACCTGCCAGTCGTAAGGGGTGGGTTCAGGCAGTTCGTCTCCCTTACGCTTTTTCTTCTTGGATTTCGGATCTTCTTCCTCTACGGGTATGGATCCTGCCACCGCGCGCAGGTGCAATTCAGCGCTGGCAAAGTTCGCTGCCGCGGCGGTGCCGTGAATTTTGATCCACAGCTGGGTGTCGGCTAGCTCGAGTTCGGCACTGGCCAAGCGTGCGTGCACAAAGGCGCCTTGCTCGACCTGCAGGGCGGCGACGTAGTCCAGTTGGCCATAACCGGACAGCTGGTCAACCCCCGGCGGTTCTACGTCCGTGGCGGTTTGCACCAGTGCCTCACGCAGCTCGCCGCTGGTTAATTCCGGGCGCTGGCTTAGAACCCGCGAGGCGATACCTGTTGCCAGCGCGGTGGAAAATGATGTACCGGAGGCGCGGTAGTACTCACCTTCTTCGCCGACCACCGCACTTTCGTCGGGATAATCCAGCGGATTGGTGAGCGCAATAAAGTCGGTGTCTTCCGCACGTAGGGATAACACGTCCACGCCTGGTGCGAGCAGTGCCACGTTGTTACCGAAGTTGGAGAAGCCAGCGCGCTGACCCACTTGGTCGCTGGCGCCCACCACCAGCACGCCGGGCAGCGTGGAGTAACCTTGTTGCTCGGCGGACACACCTTGGTTACCCGCCGCCACCAGGATGAGGACATCCTGTTGTTGGGCATATTTGGCCGCTTCTATTTCCAATTCAGTGACGAGCTCACCACCGAGGCTTAGATTGATGATGCGTGCGCCATGGTCTACCGCGTAGTAGATCGCCGCGGCCACGGCGCTGCTGCGGGCTTGGCCAATGAAGTTGGCGGCTTTCAACGCCATGATACGCGCCTGGGGATTGGCGCCGGCGATGCCTATGCCGTTGTTGGTGCAGGCTGCAATGACACCCGCAATGTGGGTGCCGTGACCGCTCAAATCCCAGGGGTTGTTGTTGTTGTCGACAAAATTCCAGCCAATGAGATCGTCTACGTAGCCGTTATTGTCATCGTCACGGCCGTTTTTACGCTCAGCGGGGTTTTGCCAGAGCTTCTCTGCCGCGAGATCGGTATGGGTATAGTCGAGACCGGTGTCGATCACCGCAACGATGATCTCCTCATCGGCATCATTCGGCGCAATGTCGGCGTACACACGCTGCTGGCGCAGCGCCCATTGGTCGGCAAAATCCTGCCCCCATGACCCTTCAGCGTTGTAGTGCGGGTCATTCGGCGGGCTGGCGGCATAACTGCTGGCACCGATGGCCAGCAGCATGCACCCAACGAGCAGTTTTACCCGGGCGCGCTGAGTAGCGAGACAGGTGCCCAGACGTGCGCTCATGGGTTGGCCGCCGGTTGCACGTAGGTGACGAGCGCGTTGCTGTTTAGCTGGGCTTGCAGTTGGGCCAAGTCAGTTTCGGCAGGTAAGGCGATGCCGTACATACCAAGACTATTGGGCCCAGCAACAATTTGTGCATCCAGTTCCAGCAGCAGTTCGCGCACCGCGGTTTCTGTGGTGTCCGGGGCAAAGGCAATGTTGAAGTCCGCGGCAAGCGCCGGATTGGTGCCGGAGACCACTTCGTAATACGCACCACCCATGTCCTGGCCGCCGGGTACCGCTACCGCTACGGCCAACGCCAGTACTGCGGCAAACTGAGCGCCGAGCGCCAGTTTGGCCATGCTTGGGGTTTGTGACCATTGCAAACGGTCCAGCAGATTGGCGAAAAATCCGCCGCGCTGGGGTTCGGCTTCACCGACCACCAGGGGTTCCTCGATGGCGTCCTGCGGCGTGGCATCCAGCTGCGCCATGGCTTTATTCAGAATAGCCGGGTTGTACTCGGGTTCGTCCGCGGTCTGTTCATTAACCGCGGTGGCAAACATATTGAGTTCATCCAGCTCCGTGCTGGTAATTTCGCCGCTGTCGATAAACGCTTGAACGGCTCGGGTTTCCTGTTCGTTCAAGGTGCCAGCGACAAACCAAGGCAACAGCTCTTGTGCTTCTTGTCGATTCATGACGCCATCTCCACATTTGCAGGGTCCAGGCCGGCTTCCACCAGCAGGCCTTGGAGTTGTTTACGGGCGTGAAACATTCTGGTTTTCACGGTGTTTTCCGGACATTGCACAATTTCTGCAATCTCCGCGTAAGAACAGCCGTGAAAAAAGGTCAGCTCCACGACATCGCGATGCTCTGGCGACAATTTGCTCAGGGCTTCGCGTAGAGTCTTCTGCAATACTTGATGGTCGTGGTCGCGGGCACTGGTGTTGTCTTCTGGCGCGGCGATTTCCGGCGCGTCATCCACATCCACCGTGTCCAACTGCTTGCGGCGCACGGCGTTTAACGCCAGGTGCCGGGTGATGCCGAGGATCCAGGTGCTCACTTTGGAGCGCCGTTCAAACTTGGCGGCAGTTTTCCACACTTCCAACATGACATCGTTGGTGACTTCTTCGGCTTTCGTCTGATCACTGATCAGGCGGTAAGCGTAACGGAATACCCGTTCGCCGTAGGCTGTGAAGAGCTGCTCGAAGGCGCGTTTATCACCTTCAGCAATGCGCGCGATGAGACCTTGATCGGCGTCTTCGCTGGCGCTGCTGCTCTGTTCTGCATGAGATATAGCAGACATGATGCTCAACTGTGCGACTGGCATGGGTCCCAACGACCTCTTATTGCATGTGACTCAGTCCTTGAGTAACAGTCAGCTGGCAAACGGTTCAAAGTTTTTTTGTCTTTTTTTGGCTATTTATTCCTGCTGTGTAGACGCGATAAATAGCGAACCGTTTGCTTAGGTTGGGCGCATACCGTATGACTTTTGGCAGGTGGTTGCTCTATGTTTTTGTTTTCGCAGCCTAAATGCCCCCCGAAACAAGAAATATTGCGCAATCGCCGCTATGTTGCAACCGTTAGATTGAGGGTAGGTAAATGTGCCACAAAAAAGAGCCCGTCTGGTGACGGGCTTGAGTGGGGGGAGAGGATTTAAGGAGGAGTTGAGAGAGGAAGTGGGGAGGGATAAGGGAGAGAGAAGAAGAGAGAAGAAGAGAGAAACTCCGTTACGTCCACACCTTCGTCACGCAAACGGTGAACAACAAGGCGAAGAAGATTAAATCGATGGATAAAGCTGTCAGTTGGCGGCGCATTGTTTGCTTCCAAGTGTTTCGTTACAAGATAAGTCACACCTGGTTGCGGGGAGGTTCAAAAATAATTGCGGGGCGTTCAAAAGTAATAGGTTTGGTTCGCGGTTCTGCCGAAGCTAAAACAATGCAGGCGACCCGTAAGGAGCCGCCTGCGCGTAGCGAATGCTAAGAAGTGCGAACAGGTTGAGGACGGACCAAAACCTAGTCACAAGCGCCCACCGTCAAATCAGGGTCTTGCCCGTAGACACGGCAGATGCCGTCGTCAAAGACGTTGTTGGTTTCGTCGGCTTCCCAGATTTCGCCACCGCTGGCCATATTGTCGGAATCAACGAAAAAGGTGACATGTAGATCCCAGTCGCTGACACGATCAGGCACGGTGACATATCCAAGTACGGTCCTTGTCCGTTGACCAGGATCGATGCCGGTCACGCGGCCGGTGATTATCTGGGTGCCGTAAATGGTGCCGTTGGGATATTTGATGTGCACTTCCGCGGTGACATCAAAGTCCCCGGATCGGTAGTCGCCACTGTTACCCGTGCGCACTTCTACTTCCACCGCGGTGCCAAACACGTTGTAGTCGCCGTCATCGGAGTATAGATCGGGCATCTTCAGCCGGAATATCCGGAATGAATCGGGTGACCATTCCAGGGTTTCGAAGCGCAGCTCATCACCGAAGCGGGATGGAAGGTAGCAATTCCCAGAGTATTTACCGAAGCGGTCCTTGGTGAGTTCACAAGGTGCTGCTGCGGCTGTGAGCGGCGTCAATAGCAGGGTGAATAACATGCTGCAGACAACGTATAGAGAGAGGATTTTTGCGTTCATTAGATTCTCCTAAAGATTAAATGTTGGACACCTTATTTGGCGTCTGCCCTTAGGTGTTACCCACTCGCAAAAACGTTCAAAGCGGCGTGTACTCAATTCAGGTGGCAAACCTCAAGCGCCGATCGCCGTACCCTGGCCATGTAAGCATCGGAGAACAGGTAAGCGCTGTGGCCGAAGGGCAAGACACGGATGTCGAATTGATCGAACGGATCGCACAGCGAGATCAAGCTGCGTTACGTGAACTGTTGCTGCGCCACGGTGAACGGGTCTATCGGTACGCGTTGCGCTTAACCCAAGACCCGGCGCTTGCAGAGGAACTGGCCAACGATGTGGCTTTGGAAGTGTGGCGCAGTGCGACACGTTTTCGCTATGAAGCCCGATGTTCAACCTGGTTGCTGGGCATCACACGCTTCAAAGCGTTTAACGCCATGCGCGGCACACAACGCCTGGTGTATGACGAAGATGCCGGTGTGGAAACGGAAGACGAGCGCATCCAAGTTGACCATCTGGCCGTCGCCGCGGACCGCAGGCGCCTGCGACAGGTGTTGAGCGATGCGCTGAAGCGCCTCAGTGCGGAGCACAGGGATGTGCTCGAACTGACGTTTTTCCACGAATGCTCTTATACGGAGATTGCTGAGATTGTGGGCGCACCCACTGCCACCGTACGCACGCGCATGTACTACGCCAAGCGCGCGTTACGCAAAGCGTTGGCGAGCAGTTCCGACGAAGTGCTGGCCCTGGTTGGCCGCAACTAAATTTGTTGAGCTTTTTGGAACTTTTTTTGCAACTTTATTGAAGAAGGAGATATTGTGATGCGCAAGGTTCTAATGACTGTGTTGTGTTTTGCTCCCCCCGCCGCTTGGGCGGATTACCGCGGCGAAGTGAGTTTTGGCTATATAACGGGCGACATCTCTGTTTCGGAGAGTTCGTTGGACTACACACCCCCGCCTTCCTCGGACCCGGACCCGCCGCCCACCAGCTCACCGCCGACGGGTTCGCCACCGGTCGAGCCGTCTTCATTCGATCGCTCCTCCTCGGATGAGGATTACAGCGGCTGGCAGGTTGCCGGTGAAATTTTCTTCGAACCCGTCGATACCTCACTCGGGCCAAGATTGCTGGCGCCGTTTATGGATCGGGCCTCCAGCGTTGGCGGTGCTTACAGCACCATCGAAACCGACGACACCGACATCGAAACGGAAACCTGGCAGCTGTTCACCCGGGTGGTCATTAACGGCGGCTGGGTGCTGGAAGGTGGTTTTGGTCAGACCGACATCGATGCCGGGATTTTTGACGAAGACGTCGATCTCTATCGTGCCGCGGTGGCCTATTACCTGGCCCAGTACACCCAGCTGCGAGTGGGGTTTGATACTGAAGACTTTGACGGCATCGATTACGACACCTGGAGTATCGACGTTACCCACGTCCAGCAGTTGGAAAACGGCATGACCTGGCAGGCGCAGCTGCTGTACGCAGACGTGCGCGGCGATGCCGATTTTGGGGATGACGATGGCTCCGACATTGCGGTGAACATCAGCTGGTTCTTCAACGACGCCTTTGGCGTGGGCGCCAACTTCATGACCGCTGACCGCGACAGCAGCGGAGATACCGACAGTTGGGAAGTTTGGACCAATTATTTCCCCACGGATAAGATTTCGTTGTCTTTAAGTTACTTTGACGAAGACAACGATGACTTTGACGCACAAAACGATGGCGTGGTGTTTGAGGCTAAGTACCGATTCTAGGGGTGCTACCCAGGCTCGCGCTTGGGTGCCGAGAACCGCCCGCTAATGAACACTCGCTGGTACATCCTGGTGTGGTGTGTGTGCCTGTGTATGGCGGTGTCCGAAGCGGCAGCGCTGCCCGTAGAACCGGCGCAAGCTGTGCTGCAGTTGGGCGAAGCGCAAACGCCGCCGGACTTTGCAGACGCAAACACCATCACTTTTTCAGATTACTGGCGGGTGGAGCGGCGCGCGGAAGCAGTGAGCGGTTGGTATCAGATGTCGGTACAATTGCCGCAGTTGGACACCACCTCCACCTCTCCGCTGGGTGTGCTCATCCCCAACAGCTCCGGCTTGCTTGAAGTCTATTGGGACGGTGAGTATCTAGGCGGCACCATGGCGGTCACCGGGATGGGGGTACCGGTGGTCGCAGGGCCGTTGCTGCTGACCCTGCCGCGCAGTTTGGCCAGCGCTGGTTCTCACAACATCAAGATGCGCTTTACGGGTACCCAAACATCCATTCACTTTGTGCGCGCGCCGCGCATCGATTACCTCGCTAATCTGCAGCCCGAGTTTGCGCAGAAAAAGCTCACCTTGGTGTATTTACCGTTGGTGCTGGGGGGCTTCAGCGTGCTAGCGGCACTCATCTTTTTGGCCGCCTTTAGACGGGATGCCTCTGCGCGAGGTGTACGCTTCTTAAGTGCCGGTTTGGTGGCAGCTTCCTGGTCTGTGCTCGGGATGTTTCTGTCTTTTCCGGAACCCATGGCCGGGCTGGCGGAACGATTGCGGCCGATGACCTTCCACTTGGCCTTTGTGTTTTTCTTTTTTGCGCTGAACGACATCCGCGGCCAACGCAGCCGCCTCTCTAGCCCGGTGAAATGGGTGAGTATTGCGCTGGTGGCAGCGATGTTGCTGGTCCCCGACATACGCGTCTACCAAATTGCGGTGCTGTGGTCGCTGCTCACCTATAGCTTAGGCATATGGTTGCTGGTGCGTGTGGCCCAAGCGGCGGCAGGTCCACCGCGGCATTGGTTGATATTGATGGCTCTTAGTCTGGTGCCGGTGATCGTGCTGCATGACATAACGGGTGTGGTCAGAGGAGGAGACTTCTGGGCAGATCAAGTGTTGAGCCTGTTTAACCCACCTTTATACGCCTTTGCGTTGATGATGGTGCTGATCTCCCGCGCACGCATGCATCTTAGCACTGTGGAAACCCTCAATCGGGAGCTGGAAGACCGCGTCGCCGCCAAACATGCTGAGCTTGAGGACAACTACGAGCGTGTTGCGCAAGCGGAACGCCGCGAAGCGGTCTTAAATGAACGAGAGCGCATGGTGCGGGAAATGCACGACGGCCTCGGCAACCAATTGGTCTCAACCTTGGCCATGGTGGAAAGCCGCCGCTTTGCTGCGGAAGAACTGGAAGCGGCCCTGCGCGACAGCCTCGACGACATGCGCATGATGGTGCATTCCCTGGACCGCGAAGAAAGTGATCTGATGCAAATCCTCGCCTTGGTCCGCGAGCGGGTGGAGCCGCGCCTCACCCGGCAAGGCCTTGAATTCCGCTGGCGGGTAGATGACGTGCCGAATTCAGACCATCTGCTGCCGGAAACTGCCGGCCACATTTTGCGCATCGTGCAGGAGGCACTCACCAATGTCATCAAACATGCGGGTGCACACACCATCACACTCGCCAGTGGCGTAGAAGGGGATCGAAGATTTGTTTCCATCGCCGACGACGGCTGCGGCTTCGGCGAGCGAACCAACGGCCGCGGCCGTGGCTTAATCCACATGCGTGAACGCGCTGCACAGATCGGCGGTGAACTAGAGATTGTCTGCGCTACCGGAGGTGAGCGCGATGAAGGCGATGAAGGTGACAAAGGCGGCAACGGCACACGCGTGGTGCTGTGGCTGGATGCAGCGTAGCGAAGTAGGTCGGGGTAAGTCGAAGTAGGCCGAGGTAGGTATGACAGACGTAACCGTACATGGCGTAACATTGGTGGAAGACGACCCACACACGCGTGCGCAACTCACGGAGAAAATCGAAGCCCTGGCGGACTTTAAGGTGCTGGCGGCCTGTGCCACGGTGGCGGAAGCCGAAGCCGCACTAAACGATGCGGCGCCTGATCTGCTTCTGGTGGATTTGGGGCTGCCCGATGGCTCTGGGCTCGAGATCATAGCGGCGCAAAACGAACGCTTGCCCAACCTGCCCATTTTGGTGATCTCCGTATTTGGAGATGAGCGCAGCGTCATCAAAGCCATAGAAGCCGGTGCGCAAGGCTATTTGCTGAAGTCCGATACCAGCTTGCAAATTGAGCAATGTTTGAACCAATTGCTTGCTGGCGGCGCACCCATCTCGGCGCCCATAGCCAGCTATCTGATCAAGCGCCTGCAGCCCGCGAAGCCTGAAGAACAGGCAGAAGAAAACATCGAAGCGGCCACCTTGCTGAGTGAGCGGGAGCTGGAAGTGTTGCAATTGGCGGCCAAGGGTTACAGCTATCAGGACATTGCCGAGTTACTAAACGTCAAGGTCAGCACCGTCAGTTCTTATACTCGGCGCCTGTATCAGAAACTCTCCGTACACTCCCGCAGTGAAGCGGTGTTTGAAGCGATGCGTATGGGTTTGGTCGACCGCCCTCGCTCGTAGTGGCTGGGCGGCCGACAGTGCGGTTGGGGATTGGGAGTGAGGCCTGCAGGTCCTAGCAGTTGGACCAACCGGTGGTGGTGTAGATGCAGCTGTAGTGGTTCCAGCTGCCATCGCTGGTGCGTTCGCCACTGCCGTAACGGGAGGAATAGGACTCTACGCTACCGCCACTGCCCAGACAGCCGCTTTGGCCGGTGTTCAGATTCATCCAACACCCCTGCGCGTCGACCAAGTAGGACCCTGGGGTAATCGCGGATCCGATCTGCATCTGCAACTCTTGCAACTGGGTAACGGTCAGCCGTTGCCCGTTGATGGCGACGTTGCTCCATTCGGTTGCGTAGACGCATTGAGAGAATACCGTGGCGGCAAGGACCAAAATGGCGGTGCAGGAGCGGATCAGTTTCATGGGGATACCTTTTAGCTGTTTGCCTATAGGTCACGGTGGGCAGCAAAAGGGTTCAAAGTTTTTTGGATTTGTTACGTCAAGCCGTGCGGTGAATGCTGGCAGTAGGCTAATTGCCGAGTACGATGTTCCCAACAGAGCTCTCTGTTGGTGGTCTCCCACGCGTAGACCCAACTTAGGATTTTTGCAGCACCATTCTAGGTCTAGGATGCGACCAAAATCTTCGCCTTCTTTGCACGGCCAAGGCAAACAATCCCAAGCCTAAAAGTAGGCCTGTTCCGGGTTCGGGAACCGGAACGGGTCGTTCTTCAGTCAGCAACATCGTAAAACCGTCACCGACTGGAAGACCAAACGGATCAGCGGAGGAATAGTATTCAAAGAACTGCTCACCTGGGGTACCACCACCGCGCCAGATAAAATCCAAAAAGAAGCCATCGATTGCATCTGCCGCCAAAATTTCACCAATGGGCGGCGCGGGATCGAATAAGCCCAATGCTTGTAAGTTAAACTCAAAAAATCCATCTTCCGCGAAAAGAGGATTCAGCGGATCTTCGATGTCGGGGGCAGCAATACCATCCCAGCCAGCTGGAGTGCCGTAGTCGGATAGCCTAACCTCATCACCGAAACCTAAATCGACGATGTTGAAATCGTAGCTCAACCAATCGAAATAGATTACAAAGGTATCAATTTCAATTCCGGTTTCATTCGCTACAAAGTACTCGTATCGCCAAAGATCATCGCCGGTGTTCTCGTCAGCTATGTCTGTAGCCGTAAAAAAAATTGGTGCGCCCAGTGCTGAACCGTGGAATAGCGTCGTCAGGAAAAACGCCCACGATAGTTGTCGGAATTTCATGGTACCTCCCAAGTATGTGTAGCGATCAGAACAAAAGGTGCTAGCGCAATTGAGCAAAAGATTTCTGGTTCTATCGGTAGTAGGCGCAAAGCGTTCTAAAAAAGGTTCAAATCCTACAAATCTCTTACATTTACTTCCTGTGGCTGATTGAGTGAGCGGGGTGGACAGCTCTTTTTTTGGCAAAGACAATCGCGACGTTGACCAGGTCGTTGGGGAGCGGGTTGAGAACTTCATTTAAAGTCCGAGCACACAACAAGGTGGCACGAGCACAACTCTTGCTGCTGCTGAGCCTTTTTTTAAGTTCTTGTGCGAGCGTTGATGAGGGTAGGTCTCAGGCGCTAGCAGCGCTTGTTCCCGCGGTGGTTGCAATCGGTGATCACACCAACTCGTTAGCTAGCGGTTTTTACGTGAGCCAAGATCTGATCGTAACGAACCATCATGTGCTCAGCCAGGCACCCCTATATCTCATCGTGGGGTCCAGGCGTTTTGTTGCTGAGCTCGTTGTAGGGGATGAATCAATGGACTTAGCCGTCTTATCCTCACAGCGTTTATCAAACAACGTGTTAACACTCGCTGACCGTACAGCCAATCTTGGCGAGCGTGTGTATGTGATAGGCAATCCCTTCGGCGCAGGGATCACTGTCAGTCAAGGCATTGTCAGCGCATTGCCTGGATCGGTGGGGAACATTCCTTGGTTACTGACGGACGCGTCGATTAACACAGGAAACTCAGGCGGTCCTTTGGTCGATGAGACTGGCATCGTACTTGGCGTGGTTACCGGAAGGGGAAGTCTAGGGAGCGGGATCGGCTTTGCGGTCCCCGTATCTGAGCTCACTCGATTGGTTGCGGAGGCTCAGAAACGGAATGCGGGAGGCTAGCGCTCGCCAAGATCGGGTCGCACAAGGCGATGGTTGGCTAAGATCGAACAAAGCGATACATCGGTCTATGCCCATATAGGCGTATAGCGTGCTATTTTGGGTTCAATCGAGTGCGTCAAACGTGGGAAACAAACGTAGGAAATACAGGCTGACGATGTCGCAAATTGGAGATCTGACAGAGATGCTACGTGCATGGCAGGCGGGTGACAATGTGGCTCGCGACCAACTCTTCTCTGCCGTCCATGACAACATGCATGCTATTGCACGAAATATTCTGCGCAGTGATCGTCAGCGTCACGTCGTCCAGGCGACAGAGCTCGTTAACGAATGTGTGCTACGCATGTTTGGGATCAATCAGCTGGATTGGCGTGACAGGGCGCACTTTATTGGCGTTGCAAGCAGCACAATGCGTCGGGTGCTTGTGGATGAAGCCCGCCGTCGCAATGCGGCAAAACGGGATGCCGTAGAAGTCACATTTGCCACTGATCAAATCGGTGGTGATGACACAACGCTAGACATCCACGAACTGGATCAAGCACTCACGCGTCTGGGTGAGATTTCGTCCGACCTTGTTCAAGTCGTTGAACTGAAATATTTTGGCGGCCTGACCAACGAGGAGGTAGCTGCAGTACAGGAGACCTCCACGTCGACGGTCAAAAGATCTTGGCGTACAGCGCGTGTTTGGTTGCAGCGCGAGCTGAGCCACCCCCAAATGTAAAGAAGTTGTAATTCAGCAATTTTAGCTGAACCTCTTTTCCACACTACCCCGCCTTTCACTAATGAGCCACCTCTGAACGAGGTGAGTTACCCAATGGACTGATAAACGATGTGCTCTAAGGGGGGTCATGACTTTTCAACGTTTAACTCGTGTTGGCGGACTGATTTTAGCGGTAATGGCTATGTTTACCTCCAGCAGTATTGCAATCGCTGGTGTCGAAGATCTCACGATTAGCAATGTTACGCAGGTCAGCGCCACGCGTGTGGGTCGAGCTGTAAATGAGTACGTTTTCACCGCGACGGTGAGCAACTCTGCAGAATCTCTGGAAAATGTTGTTGGCACAGTCGCGTCGACAAATCCTGCCACGCAGGTCGTCGATGGTGCGGTGACCTTTGGTGCCGTTGATGCTGGAGCAACCGTAGGTGCAGATACCTTCACGATTCGACACAACCGCCGATACCGTTTTTCAACGAGCAATTTGTCTTGGAGTTTCACGGCAGACGAGCCGCAAGTGAATACAGCGCCTATCGCGGATGCGGGTGCAGATCAACAGGTCAACGTAGGCGCAACGGTGGGACTCGATGGCTTTGGTTCAACTGATGCCGATGATGATCCAATAACGTACGCCTGGACTTTGACCAGACCGCCAGGCAGCGCTGCTGCACTGTCAGACAGCACAAGCGCAACCCCTAGCTTCGTGGCAGATGTTGTAGGTCAGTATACGGCATCTTTGATTGTCAATGACGGTCGTGAAAATAGCACTCAAGATAGCGCGCTGATTACAGCGATCTTCGCAGGCGAAAACCCACCGGTGATCACCTCCACCCCAGTCAGTTCTGGGAGCATAGGCGAAGCCTATTCCTACAACGTTGATGCAACAGATGCCGACCAGGGTGATGTGCTCACATATAGTCTTCAGCTTGCGCCGAATGGCATGGCCATAGATTCTGGGACTGGACTGATTTCTTGGGACCCGGATACGACTGGGCCAACGGATGTTGATGTGCTTGTTACCGATGTTACCGGATTGACTGCTAGACAGATTTACCTTCTGACGATAAACAACGGCAATGATGACCAACCACCTTCTCTAGAACCTATCGCAGATCAGACAACGGTAGTTAATCAGACAGTTATGGCCGTCGCGATCGGTACTGATCCTGAAGGTGAAGCGCTTAGCT
>JANQKS010000016.1 GCA_028281005.1 Pseudomonadales bacterium | reverse complement strand
ACAATGTGATACGGGTGGCAGCTGAAAGAATGCAATCCATGCAGGCAGAAAGCGTCGGTAGCCTAGGTTTTGCCGCGCATGGATCGTTCCACTCTTACGTCGCTCAGGTGGCAGACGTCAGCGTGCGCGGTTCAGACATCTCGGTAAATAAGGTGCTTTGCGTGGTTGACTGCGGTCGAGCCATCAACCCGGATGTCATCCGCGCACAAATGGAAGGCGCCATCATGTTTGGACTAACCGCAGCATTGCACGGCGATTTAGAGATCAAGGATGGTCGTGTCGTGCAAAGTAACTTCCACGACTACCCGTTGCTTAAAATGAATGAACATCCGGCGGTGGAAGTCATCATCGTCGATAGCGAAGAAGACCCCACCGGCGTTGGTGAAGTCGGATTACCGCCAATAGCGCCTGCGGTCGCAAACGCTATCTTCGCTGAAACCGGTCAACGACTCACCAGCTTACCCCTTCGGCTCAGCTAAGCAGGAACCCTGATGAAAGCTGTCTTTCTCACCGGCTGTTCCAGCGGTATCGGTCACGCAACAGCGCTACTGTTTCAGAAAAACGGATGGACCGTTTTTGCCACGATGCGCAATCCGAATGCGGCCAAAGACCTGGCCACGCTTGAGAACGTACATGTTCTTGCGCTTGATGTAACCGATCCAAATACTGTGCGGCAAGCCATAACGGCTGCAGAAGCCATCCAACCGATTGATGTCCTTGTTAACAACGCGGGATACGGGGCGTATGGACCGCTTGAGTCAACCCCAACAGAAAGCATTGAAAGGTTGTTTAAAACTAACCTTCTGGGCCTCATCGATGTCACACGTGCCGTCCTGCCACATCTGCGCAAACGCGGAACGGGAACCATTATCAATGTATCGTCTCTGGGCGGACGGACCGCATGGCCTTTAGGGAGTCTTTACCATGCGTCCAAGTTTGCGATTGAGGGTTTGTCCGAAGCGCTGCTTTTTGAGCTCGAAGCAGCGGGCATCAACATAAAAGTAGTGCAACCCGGGCGCGTCGCGACAGACTTTAACGGTCGTTCAGTCGATATCAATGTTGACCCCGCCATAACAGAGTATCAGCCTGTCATCCAAGCGCTGATGGCCTCAGCCACACAAGATCACTATCGCACAGAACCTCAAGTGCCAGCAGAGGTGATTTTCACCGCGGCCACCGATGGGACCAAGCAATTCCGATATCCCTCAGGTAACGATGCGGTTGAGGGCTTGCAAAGACGCCGCGAATTGAGCGATGAGGCCCACTTTGCAGAGATTAGATCTACATTTGGATTGGACCGCGCTTAACGCCCCGTAAACTCCGGATTTCGTTTTTCCTGGAACGCTTTGAGACCTTCGCGTACATCCTCGCCACCCAAGACTACCCCTTGCGCAAACGACTCAAAGTCTAATGCTTCCTCTAAAGAGCTATTCAGGGAGGTGCGCATCGCTTTCTTGGAGAGTTGAATCGCTACGGGTGGACCCGCAGCAATACGCTCCGCAAGGTTGATGCCTTCGGATAACGCCGCACCCGGCTTCACCACTCTAAGAAGCAACCCCATGTCTTGAGCCTCTGCAGCCGAAAACCGAGATGCCGACCAGATGAGTTCGTACGCTTGTTGCAAACCAATCAGTCTTGGCAGGAAGTAGGACACACCCCATTCCGGATGCAGCCCCAAACGCCCGAAAGCGCAGCTAAACGTCGCATTTTCCGATGCCACACGTATGTCGCATGCAAGGGACAACCCAAGGCCGCCACCCGCACAAGCGCCGTTAACAGCCGCAATGAAAGGTTTTTTGGTCCGCTGCAGACGCAAAACAATCTGATTTCGTAGCGGGGAGACTAGCTCCTGGATCTCCCTGCGATTTCCAGACTCCGCTTGTTGCTGCATCGCATTCACATCACCACCCGCACAAAAACTCTCGCCTGCACCGGTGATGACGACCGCACGGATCTCGTCGTCGCAGTCTACAATATCTATTGCTTCGAGCAGCTCAACGCGCATTTCCGGGATCAGCGCATTCATGCTCTGTGGACGATTGAGGGTAAGGACCGCCACGCGATTTGAAATCTCGACGAGTACAAGCTTTTGCTTCATGTCAGTATTTGATGAGTAACGATCGAATGGAACCTCAAGAAGCGATTCCACACCATTGCTAACATACCCTCTACCTATTACCACCGTAGGGTGTATCTAAGATCCGGTCTTCTACTTGCGGTACGTATCGTTCTGTGCCTTCACGCACAACCCTAATTGCCCGGTCTCGTTGGTCATGATCAACTGGCAAGTTTTGGATCACATGTTTACCCACGTGCAGAACGTTGCGGTCAAACTGGGCAATGTGGGCGGCAAGAGTCTTTGCATCTTGGACACAGGCGCCGGGTTCGGATATGGCATTGATCATGCCGACTTCTTTTGCGCGTTCCGCGCTCAGCGGTATCCCTGTGAGAGACATTTCTGCGATTACTTTTTTTGGTACATACAAGTGAAGCATGGTCGCAGCGACACCTCCAAATATGCCAACTTTTACCTGCGGCAGTGAAAAGACCGTTTTGGGGTCGGCGATGGCCAGGTCGAAGGCGGCTAAAAACGTAAGGCCCGCGCCGACGACGGGACCATTCAGAGCACCGATAAAAATGGTTGAAGAGTTAAAAAGCTGCTGGAAGAACCCCCATTGATCCTCGCCTTCGCCACGACCGATCGGTTCTTTTAAATCCATTCCCGCACAGAAGACTTCGCCCGCGCCGGAGACTACGACCACCTTAAACGAAGGCGCTATCTCGTTTAGGAAATAACTTAGCTCCGCGCGCATGCGTCGGTTCAGTGCATTTCTTTGTGCCGGTCGATTCAGAGTGAGGGTTGCAACACCTCCGTCACTCTCGACAGTCAGCGTTTCAAACTCCATAGGTAACCATCGATGTAGAGGGATCAAAGCATCATGTTATCGCTTTGATGAGGTAGAGAATGTCAAACTCTATACGTTTGGTGTGCCGCACTTTCGCCAAACGTGGGCAGCATTTACCAATAGAATGGGTCTTTTCCTAAGCTCGCAGTTCGGCGATCATGCGCTTGCATTGATCAGCATCGACAAACTCAAAATCCGCACCCGTGCGATCAATCAAATCCCCGAAACGCGCTTTGATGCTGCTAACGACATCTTCGGGCTCCGCGACCACTGCAAACGTCTGCACCATTTCGTCCGTCACCAGATTAGGCATATCGTCCCAGTTTCCTTGCTTAGACAGGCGGTTCAACTTGGGTTGCAGATCGCCCCACCCATGCACGCCAAGCACGTTTTTGTACGCTGGTGTAGATCCGTAAAACGATATCCGCGTTCTCACGTTCTCTTCCATCTTCGCCCGCTGGGCTTCATCGCCGGAGATGATGAACGGAGAGTAACTGATTTCGAAATCCGCGCGCTGACGGCCAGATTTAGCAAGCCCACGCTCAACCGCGGGTAGCGTCACTTCACGGATGTACTTCTCGTTACTGAACGGATGCACGATCAATCCATCGGCCACTTCAGCCGCAACCTCAGTCATCACCGGCCCGACAGCTGCGAGCGTGATGCGAGGCGGGCCATACTCGCGGTTCTCCGGCACAAAACCGGGTGTCATCAGCGTGTGGCGGTAATACTCACCCTCAAATCGCAATGGCTCGTCGTCATACCAACTGGCCCAAATTGCCCGCATGGCAAGAATCAATTCGCGCATTTGTTTTGCCGGTGCACCCCAAGGCATGTTGAATCGCTTGGTGATATGAGCACGAATCTGGCTGCCAAGCCCAATGGTTAGACGACCCTTCGAATAGGCATTCAGATCATGACCAATATTCGCGAGATTCATCGGATTCCGCGCAAAGGCCACGGCAATGCCTGTGCGGATACCTATCTGTGAAGAGTGCTCAGCGGCGATCATCAGCGGTAAGAAGGGATCATGATTCGTTTCTACGGTGGTCAATCCATCGTAGCCCATGGCTTCAAGATCACGTACTCGTGAAGGTATGCCTTCCCAACTACCTATTAAATGTGCATCAGTTTTCAAAATTCCCTCCCGTTACCCTGTCATAAGCTTCCACGTACTATTTCAAATGATCAGTTTTCCAACACAGCTTCTGGTTATGGTTCGAGTCCACTCTGTAGTGTTGCATAGAGGTCCTCCAAACATTCAACGAACCGATCCCCTTTTTTACCTGGGTATGCTGGCTCCAAATCAATGGACGCCCAATTGAAACCCATCGATTGGAGCTCACCCAATCTCGCGGTAAGTCGTTGAGGATCGTTAAAAAAGTCGTCTCGTGATTCACACGCGAACGGCGCCAATCATCAGATCTGTAATACACCCCGCTGAAGCTCTGCATTTCACCACGCCAATAAACCCCGCAGTAGAGTAACCGCTTGTTCCAACCGTTCCCCGCGATTGTCGTCTGTGTTGGACCCGCCGAGGCTTAGGCCCAGGCCACGCAGTCACGCGACAGGAAGTTCAGCGTAGCAATTTGCTCCGCTGCCAACATCGTTTCACGTTGAGTGAGGACTAAGGATTTTGTCCCTAGTGCTCAAACCACCTGATAACTTAGGATCAGAGTAGAAGTGATTCCAGCTGCAAACCCAAGGGTGGCGAGTACGTCCAGAGACGGTTGCGTTCTGGCTTTACCCACCGCGCCAGGGTTTTCCTGAAAATCCAGGTGGTCGAACCCGATTCGCTCGACCGCCTGGATAAATCTCGCAATGGCGTGACGCCCTTCGCTGTAGGCCGCGCCAGGAAATACGACGGCCAGTTTCATCGTGCGCAACGATGATCTAGTGCCCAAACCCCTTGAAAACTTAGGATCAGCGAGTTTGTGGGGTTTTTGGGCTAGACGGCGTACCGCCGGTGGGGTTGGGCCCCATCAAGGTGCGCCAACAACGCCCAAGGACCCCACAGACCCGCCCTGTGG
>JANQKS010000112.1 GCA_028281005.1 Pseudomonadales bacterium | reverse complement strand
GTCGAATTGATCTGCGGATGCTGACATAGAGCTGCGGAATGGCCGAAAACACCACAGTGTAGGCCTTCCGCGGCAAGAAGTGCAGCGCGCGGCTGATTGACCCGCACCTATCCTGCCAGTACCGTCATGGGTAAGGGAGGAGGATATTTATGCGCGCTCGCCATGTGTTCTTAGACAGCTTGCGCCTGCACGGCGTCAGCAACATTTTCGGTAACCCCGGGACGACCGAAAGCCCCATGATCGATACGCTACGGGATTATCCCGATATCGGTTATGTAACTGCACTGCACGAAGGGGTGGCGGTAAGTGCCGCGCACTATTACGCCCAGGCCAGTGGTGAAACCGGTATAGCCAACGTACACGTGGCGCCAGGGCTCGGTAATGGCCTTGGCTCGCTTTACGGCGCGTTGCGTGGGCGCTCACCGGTGATCCTCACCGCCGGCGCTCAAGACACTCGCATGCGTATGCGCGAGCCGATGCTGGGGCATGATCTGGCCGCCATGGCGCGACCGCTGGTGAAATGGAGCGCGCAGGTGGAACACGCTGACGAAATGGCGGCGGTCATGGCGCGCGCTTTTAAGATTGCCCATGAGCCGCCTTGCGGCCCGGTCTTTGTCGCTTTGCCGATTAACGTCATGGAGCAGGAAACCCAAAATGGCGCATGGCACGCAGGTGCGGTGTATAGCAACACCATGGCAGACGCTGCAGGTTTGCAACAAATGGCGGACGCCTTGGCTGCAGCGCAACGCCCCGCCATTATTTGCGGAGACGAAGTAGGTATGGCGGGCGCGGTAGAGTCGGTGGTTGGTTTGGCGGAGCAGACCGGTGCCGCGGTGTATCACGAGGGTTTACGTCAACACCTTTCTATTCCGAATCGGCACCCCAATTCCAGAGGCACGCTAGGTTTTGATGCGTCGGGAATTCGTAACACCTTGGCGCCGTTTGACGTGATCCTCTTAATCGGTGGGCCGTTTTTTGAAGAAATCTGGTTTGATGCGGTCAGCGCCATTCCCGACGGCGCCCAGCTGCTCCAACTCAGCCCCACCCACGACACTATGGCGCGCAATTTCCAGGTGGCGCTCGGTGTGGTGGGCCAGTTAACACCGGCGCTGGACGCTTTATCCGCGCAGATTGCGAGCACCGCGGATCAGGCCGCAGTAGCAGCGCGGAATACCGAATTGGCAGCAGCCATGGCGCAGCGGCGTGATGGCATGGACAAGCACATTGATGCGCTCGAGGATCAGCTGCCGATGTCTACGGGCCATGCCATGCGTGAAATTGCCAGCGCCGTGCCTGCTCAAACCATTGTGGTGGATGAATCCATCACCGCGATGGGTGATGTTGCCCATGCTTTTGATTTCAAGACCGCGGGAGATTACTACGGCCCACGCGGCGGTGGCATAGGCCAGGGTATTGCCGGCGCTTTGGGGGTGAAAGTGGCGCAACCTCAGCGGCCGGTGCTGTGTATCAGTGGTGACGGCTCGGCCATGTACCATATACAAGCGTTATGGAGTGCTGCGCGCCTAGACCTCGGCATTGTTTTTGTCATTCTCAACAACAACGAATACCGCGTCTTGAAACACAACCTGGATATCTATCGTCAGCGTTTTGATGCCCAGTCCAACGAACCCTACCCTTATATGGACATTGGCCCGGAGTTGGACTTTGTCAGCTTAGCCGCCGGCATGGGTGTGGCGGCTACGCGCATCAGGTCACCGGATGAGTTGCGGGCTGCGGTGGCGGCGGGGTTTGCCAGTGGTCAGCCGCATCTTATAGAGGTGCGCGTCGCCGGCAAAGAAACCTGATCGAATCAGGGCGCTGGGTTTAAGCACGAGACAGCACTAGACAGGACGAGACATAAAGATGGACATCGACACTTTTTACACCGACCACTGGCGTGAGATTGAAGACGAACGCGTGGAGCGTTATGAGCAGATGTTTGTCTGGCAAGACGCCCAGGCCAAACTGTTGGAACCCAGCGCCCTGGCGCCGGGCCACACGGTACTGGATGTAGGCGCAGGGCCCGGCTTTTTTGCCAGCGGCGTGGCGGGCCTGGTGGCGCCGGGTGGACGTGTGCACGGGGTCGACATCAACCAACGTTTTGTTGACGACGCCAACCAACGCTTTGCTGATGACGAACGCTTGCAGTTTCACCATCTCACAGACCACCACTTACCTTTTGCCGACGCGACCTTTGATCGTGTGATTTGCAAAAACGTGTTGGAGTATGTGCCGGACATCAGCGCCACCCTGGATGAAATTGTCCGCGTGCTCAAACCCGGCGGTCGCCTGCAGGTGATCGATAGTGACTGGGGCTGTGTCATCGTTGAACCCTGGGCGCCGCACACAGTCACGCGTTTTTTTGAAGCCGCTTCCCCTGCCTTTAATGAACCGTATGTGGGCCGGCGCATAGCCGCGCGCATGGCGGATGCCGGCCTCGGTGACGTTGTGGTGCGCATGTCACCTTTTGCCGACCAGTCCGGGCGCGGTTTACACGTGCTGCGTAACATGGCGAGCTACATCAATACGTTTGCGACGTTGCCCGCCGAGGAAGTGGATGAATTGCTTGGGCAAGTTGAGCAGGCCTTGGCTAACAATCGCTTTTTGTTTTGCCTGCCGCAGTTTTTGGTGACCGGTGATAAAACCAACAAAGCGTAAGTGCCCCGTGTAAGTACGCCTTGTGAGTACCCTTAAAAGGAGAGGTTATGTCTGAAGCATTGGATCTAGGCGCACAGAGCGCGGTTGGCCAGGCGTTAATCGCCGAGCTGGGCGGCGAACAGGTGCTGTTGGATGAGGACGTGCACAACCGCGCAGCGGGCATCTGGCGCAAAGAGGGCATCAAGGCGTGTGTACTGGTTCGCCCGCGAAATACGGACGAAGTGAGCCGTGCCATGAAAATTTGTCATGCCCATGACGCTACCGTCATTGCCCACGGCGGTTTAACGGGGCTTGTCCACAGTGCTGATACCCAGCCGGAAGATGTGGTGATTTCGTTGGAACGACTGCAACAGATTGAAGCGATCCATCCGTTGGAGCGCACCGCAGTGGTACAAAGCGGGGTGGTGTTACAAACCCTGCAAGAGGCGGTGGCTGAACACGGGCTGATTTTTCCGCTGGATTTGGGCGGACGGGGTTCTTGCACCATAGGCGGTAACATTTCCACCAACGCAGGGGGTAACCGCGTGATCCGCTACGGTATGACGCGGGATATGGTGCTGGGCTTAGAGGCGGTACTAGCTGATGGCACGGTGGTGTCGTCGATGAATCAGATGATCAAAAACAACGCCGGCTACGACCTCAAACAGCTGTTTATCGGCACCGAAGGGACCTTGGGGATAGTCACCAGAGCGGTGCTGCGCTGCCGCGCCCAGGTTGATGATCAGCCGACCATGCTGGTGGGAGTGGAGTCTTTTGACAACCTGGTTCAGTTCCTGCGCCACGTTGATCAGGGTTTGCGTGGCTGCCTGTCGGCTTTTGAAGTCATGTGGAACAATTTTTACCGCCTGGTGAGTACACCGCCGGCCAGTAATCAGCCGCCGTTGCCACAAGACTATCCCTACTATGTGTTGGTCGAGGCGATAGGGGCCGATAACAGTTTGGTGGAAGCGGTGTTGGCACAAGCCTTGGAAGAGGGCCTGATAGCCGATGCAGTGTTGGCCAGTTCTGAAGGGCAGCGTCAGCAACTGTGGGCGTTGCGTGACGATGTAGAACAAACCTTCCAACACGCGCCTACCTTTGTGTTCGATGTCTCCTTACGTATTCCGCTGATGGAAGACTACGTCAACGAGGTGGATCGGCGGCTGGGTGAAGCGTTTGGTGAGTTTAAGAACTTTACGCTCGGCCACATGGGTGACGGCAATCTTCATTTTGTGGTGGCGGTGGGTGATGGTTCGGATGCGGCTCGTGAAACGGTTGAACGTAGTATCTACGAACCGTTGGCCGAAATCAGCGGTAGCGTGTCGGCGGAGCATGGGGTGGGGTTGGAAAAGAAGCCTTACCTGCACCTGAGCCGCTCCAGCGCGGAAATTGCGGTGATGCGCACGTTGAAACAGGCTTTGGATCCCAAAGGGTTACTCAATCCGGGCAAGATATTTGATGCATAGTTCTGCGCCGCGGTGCCCCTGCCTACATCGACACTTTAGAGGAAAGATTTTAGAGGAGAAGCATGGCTGAACTGCATTACCAATCGCTGTCGGATACTTGCCGCCAGCTGAAAAGCGGCGCCTTATCTTCAGCGGAGCTGACCGAATACATGGTCAGCCGCATCGTCGACGAGGACGAACAACTCAAAAGTTACGCATTGTTGATGATCGAGTCGGCTGCACAACAAGCGGCGCAACTCGATGAGCTGCGCGCCTCGGGCCAGCCGTTGGGATTGTTGCATGGTGTTCCCATTGCCATCAAAGACTTGCTGTATACCAAGGGGGTACCCACCGCCAGTGGTACGCGCGTCATGCATGACTTTAAACCGGAATTTGATGCCACTGTGGTGAGACGCCTGCGTGAGGCTGGTGCTGTGATTATCGGCAAAACCCAGCTGACGGAAGGCGCGTTTGGCGCCCATCACCCTGACATTGACCCGCCTAAGAACCCCTACAATCGGAACCACTGGCCGGGTGTGTCTTCCTCCGGCTCTGGTGTTGCGGTAGCTGCGGGGCTGGCATTTGGGGCGTTGGGTACCGACACCGGCGGCAGTATCCGTTTTCCGTCTGCTGCGTGTGGGCTGGTTGGCATTAAACCCACCTACGGTCGCGTCAGCCGCTATGGGGCGTTTGCCCTGGCGGACAGCCTGGATCATATCGGACCGATGTGCCGTACGGTTGAGGATGCGGCGCGCATGTTGGAAGTGATTGCAGGCCAAGATCCCAACGACGACACTTCGCTGCCGGATGCGGTGCCGAACTATGTGGCTGCCGCCAATGAACCTTTGGCCAACTTACGCATCGGCGTTGACTGGCAGTATGCCACCAACGGCGTGGACGATGATGTGGTCGGCGCAGTGCGCGCCGCATGTGAGCGTTACCGGGAGGTGGGCGCCGAGATTGTCGATGTCACGTTGCCGTTTGAATATCGGCAACTGGTAGATGAATGGGGGATCACCTGTGGGGTTGAATGTGCCCGCGCCCATGCGGAGTTTTTCCCGGCGCGGCGGGCGGAGTATGGACCGGTGTTGGCCGGGCTGCTCGATTTGGGTTTATCGGTGCCGCCTGAAAAATATACGGAACTGGAAGCCCTGCGTGCCGTATTTCGCGGCAAATTGGATGAGTTGCTGAGCCAGGTGGATGTGATGATGACACCCTGTATGACGTCGGTGGCGCCGACGGTGGCGGAAATGGATCAGTCGGTGGCCAGTGAAGAAGGGCGCGCGGCGTTCATCACCTTTACCGCGCCGTTTGATTACTCGGGTCATCCCACCATCACCCTGCCAGCGGGATTAAACGCCGCCGGTTTGCCGTTGAGTTTCCAATTGATCGGTCCGCGCTTGGGTGAAGCAATGTTGGTGCGTGCCGGTGCCGCTCATGAGCAGGCGCTGGGGCCGATGCCGCACCCGCCGGTGTAACACCCGCCTAGGATACTAACGAGGGTACTACCAAGGACACTGAGCATCATGCAGATTGGACTTTTATCTTTAGGGGACCTGGTGCCGGACCCGGCGACTGGGGAATGCCGCTCCGAAGCCGAACGCCACCGTACCCTGGTGGAGCAAGCGGTGCTGGCGGAGCAGGTAGGGTTTGATGCGGTACATCTGGGTGAACATCACGGCAGCGCATACCAGTTGTCCGCGCCGGCAGTGGTGTTGGCTGCCATTGGTGAGCGCACCTCGAATCTCACTCTATCGACGGGCGTGACGTTGGCGGCCAATCTGGATCCGTTCCGGGTGGCGGAAGATTACGCCACGGTGGATGTGTTATCCGGAGGGCGCGCGGAAATTGTGGCCGGGCGCGGCAGCTTTTTTGCGCGCACCTTTGAAATATTCGGCCAAGATCCGGCTGATTCGCGGGCCTTGTTTGATGAGCATGTGTCGCTATTGGTGCGTTTGTTACGCGAAGAACAGGTAGAACACAGCGGACCCATGCGCCCCCTGCATGGAGAGACTTCGCGGCCGCGCCCTGCCGGAAAACTACCGGTTTGGGTTGGCGGTGGTTCTTCACACAGCAGCATTGATCTTGCAGCCGCACTAGGTTGCCCGCTGATGTTACCCAGCGTGTTTGCGCCTCCGGATGCGTTTGCTGAAGCGGTGGAGCGTTACCACCAACAATGGGCGCTCGCCGGCCATGCTGAACCTCCCCAGGTGGGGGCATGCTGCCACTGCCATGTGGCAGCAGATTCACAGACGGCGCTGGCGCAGTTTGAACCCTGGTACGCCGGGTATTGGGCTTGGGTCCAAGAGCTGATCGTCGCCTATACCCCGGGCGCGCAGCAGTTACCGTTCGACTACGAAGCCATGGTGGCCGGTCCCGCGGTGGTTGGCAGCCCGCAGCAAGCGGTGGATCGGGTGAGCCACTTCAACCAGGTGTTGGGTTTGGATCGGATGATTTTTATGTTTGATCTCGGCGGCATACCGGACCAACAGCTCTATCCCACCATCGAGATGTTTGGCGCGGAAGTCATCCCCCACATTCGCGCGCTTTAAACGCTGAACTCCTTTCGCTTGCAGCATAAGCGTTAGTGCGCCTAATTCACTATTTGGGTCGGCAAACCATCGATGCTGACCTGGTTTTTCTCCCGCCAGTAGTCTTGGATACCTTGTTCACCGCGCTTTTCCGCCCAGTTGCTGAGCACTTCGCGGTCTTCGACATAGTCCATGAAGGGAACGGCGTAGCCGCAAGAGGTCTGCACCAAATCGATATTGAGCTTGAAGTACTGGCGCGCGCCCACGGGAGGCGGCAGTAATGCCGCGCAGGCAGCCCAATCCGCGTCGCGCGGGTGAATGGTATCGGCACTGCCATAGATGCGCAGAATGCGCGGCAATCCCTCAAAAGCGCACCACATCAGCGTCATGCGGTTGGTGTCGAGCAAATGTGCGGCGGTCTCGTTGCCGCTGCCGGTCAGGTTCAACCAGATCAATTGATTGCCGTCCACTACGCGCAAGCTGTCCTGGCCTTTGGGAGACAGATTGACGCGCCCCCGCTGGGCTGCGGTAGCAACAAAATAGATGTGCTGTTGGTCAATCCAATCGATCAGTTCTTGAGATAAGGACGCAAATTGCTCAGCCATGGCGCTCACTTTGATGAATAACGCACAGATCATAGCGGGAAATGGTGAACAATAGGGCCAGAGAGGTAATGATTATGCGCAAAATACTTGCCGTACTACTGCTGACCGGCGCCGCAATGGTTCAAGCCCATGAACCCATGGATCATGTGTGTACTGCCCCCGAGCGGCCTGAAGATGATCAAAACGAAGTGTTGTGGCAGCAGTTCATGACAGAAATAGATGCCTTCCGCGCCTGTGTTAATCACAAGATGGAATGGCACCAGAAAGCCGCCGACATCCACCAGCAAAATGCTCAAGAGGTGGTTGCGCTGTGGAATGACTTTGTCCAGACCTCGCTCAACGCACCGGAAGATTTCCCCTGGCCTGAATAGCCTCCAGATACGCAGCGTCAGTGCTGCACAAGTTGCGGCGCGGTGGGCTTTGTCTCCGCGCTCACAAAAATACGGAACTGAACCCCAATTGCGATAGTCTTAAGCTCCAGAGAGTTTGGGTATTCATTGGGGTCAGTATGTCTCATGCAGCCACGTCGCTTGCTTTGTTAAAGGTGTTGTTAAGTGCAACGTTTCCTAGTCTATTGTTGGGTCTGTCGATGGCGGCAAGCGCACTGGCCGCGCCGCAAGCAGTGGACTCCCGCATTGATGCTGTGACGGTGTACAGCTCCGGCGCGACGGTTACTCGCACAACCTCAGTATCGTTAAACGCCGGTGAAACGGTGTTGCGGTTCTCCGGCCTCAGCT
Source organism: Pseudomonadales bacterium (assembly GCA_028281005.1). Taxonomy (GTDB): domain Bacteria; phylum Pseudomonadota; class Gammaproteobacteria; order Pseudomonadales; family Azotimanducaceae; genus UBA4421. The sequence continues at coordinate 3,391 of JANQKS010000112.1, read as the reverse complement.
CGGAAATGGATCGCAGACGTGTGCAGGTGGAGTTGCTGGGTGACGGCGTCAGGCTCGGCCAAATCAAATTCAGCGATGTGCAACAACGTGATGCGTTCGACACCCAGGTGCGGGACCTGCAGCAACAGATAGAAGCGCTGGAAGACAACATCGCGCAAATCAACGACAGTAACCGCACTGCGGAGTTGAAGCTCAAATTTCTGGATGGCATCGCCCAGGGTTATGCCAAAGAGTCCTGGTTTGAAGGTGCCCGCGGTAGCGCGGACATCAGCTCCTGGCGTGGTGCGCTGCAGGTGCTTGATGAAGGTTCGGCCGAGGCGCGGGCCGCCATACGCGAAAACAACCAACGTAAACGTTCAGCGGAGCGTGATCTATCGCAATTGCAGCGTGAAATGCAGCAGTTGCGCGGTCAACGTAAAGTCTCCACCGATGTGCTGGTGACTGTCTCCGCTGCGACGGCACAAGATGCGCAGATAAAACTGCACTATTACCAGCGTAACGCAGGTTGGGCGCCTAAGTATGTGGCCAATCTGGACAGCGATAGCCGCCGCCTTCAGCTCACCCAAAAAGCGGAAGTGACACAGAATACCGACGAAGACTGGAACAACGTGGCGTTGACCTTAACCACCAGTGAGCCAAGCGGGGCGATGCAAGCGCCGGAAGTGTTCAGCGAGTTTTTACGTTTACGGGATCCCATGGTCCCCATGGCCGAAGATATGGCAGCGTCTGGTATTCGTAGAATGGCAGCCACCAGCGTCCTCGAAGAGGTGGCGGTACAAGCGGCTCCGAAAGGCGCAGCACAGGTGGATGTTGGCGCTTATACCGTCACCTACCAGGTCCCAGGGCGCGTGGACGTGGCCAACGATCGTGACGACGAGGCCAGCTTTGACCTGGCGGAGATGAACTTCACGACCGAGCTGGTGACGCGCATTGTGCCGCGTGAAAGCGCGCAAGCCTTCCTGGTGGCGAAATTCATCTATGACGAAGATCTGCCGCTGTATGCGAACAACATGCTGGTCTACGTCGATCAGGTGTTTGTGGGTGAAACCTGGTTACCCACCGCGTTGCCGCAAGATGAAATCACCTTGCCGGTGGGCCAGGACCGTCGTGTTGAATTTAGCGTGCGCAATCAGGGAGGGCGAACGGGTGAAAGCGGCTTCATCGGGCGCCGCAAGCAGGAGCTCATCGCCAACCTGTTTGAAATCACCAACCGCCGCGAAAGCGCGACCCTGGTGGAGGTGTTTGACCGCTATCCCACTGCGGTGGATGACGATATCGAAGTCACGCTACCGCGCGAAGCAACCCCGCCTACCGAAACGGACTTTGACGACAAACCCGGCGTGATTGTGTGGCGTAAGTCGTTAGGCCCGGCGGAAACCTGGGGAATCAACCACCAGTATGAAATCTCTTATCCGGCGGATAAAAGCCTGGTGAGCCAACCACGTTAGAACGGGTTGATTTCAGCGGCTAATGTCCATAGCGTAAAACGCGCAAAAAAATAGATTCCGGGGGGAGGTATGAGCGCAACCATGCGCGGGCGTACGGCTGTGGTCGGCGTCGGTGAAACCGAGTACTACAAACGCGGCCAGGCGCCGGATGCTGAGTTTAAGCTGGCGCTGGATGCCATCGTCAAAGCCTGCGCCGATGCGGGTATCAATCCAAAAGACGTCGATGGTTTTGCTTCTTACAGCAATGACCGCAGCGATCCTTCGCATTTGGCAGCCGCGTTAGGTTGTAAAGAATTGCGTTTTGCTAATATGCAGTGGGGTGGCGGCGGCGGAGGTGGCTCCGGTGCGGTAGCCAATGCGGCGGCTGCTATACACGCAGGCTTGGCTGATACGGTTGTGGTGTTTCGTGCCCTGGCTCAGGGCCAATTTGGCCGCTTCGGCCAAGGCCCGAGGCGCAACACCATCGGCGGTGAAATGGCTTATACCGTGCCTTACGGATTGATGTCTCCCGCACAAATGTTTGCCATGAAGGTGGTGCGTTTTATGCACGATCACGGTGTGGAGCAAGCGGCATTGCGCGCCATTTCGTTGGCTTGTTACGAACATGCGCAGCACAACCCGCGCGCGGTGATGTATGGGCGGCCCCTGGATGCGGAAAAGTACGATGCGTCACGCTGGATTGTTGAGCCCTTCCATCTGTACGACTGCTGTATGGAAAACGACGGCGCCGCGGCCATGGTGCTGGTGTCGGCGGAACGCGCCAAAGATTTCGACCACAAACCCTGTTACGTGCTGGGTGCGGTCGCTGGCAGCCACTACCGCGCCGGGGCATCGGTGCACAACACGCCGGACTATGCGACGTCTACCTTCAAAACCTTGGCACCCCGTTTGTATGACATGGCCGGCGTGCGGCCCGCGGACGTGGACGTGCTGCAGAGTTATGAAAACTTTACCGGCGGCGTGCTGATGAGCATTGTAGAACATGGTTTCTGCGCGCCCGAGGAATGTAACGAGTTTTTTGTTAAAGAGCGCTTTGTGGCGCCGGGTGGTGATCTGCCGCTCAATACCAGTGGCGGCAATTTGGCTGAGTGTTATATGCATGGTCTGGGTCTCAACATCGAGGCGGTACGCCAAATTCGTGGTGCGTCCACCAGTCAGGTAGCGGATGCCGAAGTGTCCATGGTGATATCAGGGCCGATGGTGACGCCGGTGAGTTCTTGTATTTTTGGCAGTGAGGCGACGTTATGAGCGATTATTACCTCAACCCAGGTTTGGCCCAGCCCGCCGCCACGCCGTTAGACGAGCCGTACTGGCAGGGTTTGCAGGAAGGGGTGCTGCGTGTACAACAGTGCGCCGCTTGCGGTGGTTGGCAGTGGGGTCCGGAATGGATTTGCCACCACTGTCTCAGTGATCAGGTGGGTTTCACGGAAGTGGAGCCCCGCGGGGTGATTTACAGCTACGAACGAGTTTGGCATCCGGTTCATCCGGCGCTAGCGGAGCAAGGGCCTTATATCGTAGTGCTGGTAGAGCTTCCAGACGCTGGGAATGTGCGTATGGTTGGCAACCTCTTAGGTGACCCGGAACAGAACGTACCCATCGGCGCGCCGGTGGAAGGTGTCTTTGAGCATCACGTCGACGCTGAGCCGGCGTACAGTTTGCTGCACTGGCGGCTGCTGTAACTTTCTTCAAATTTTATGCAGCAAGGGCATCTGCCTTGGATGCCCGGCCGTGCAAACAAGGAAAAACAAAAATGACGGAAATACACGGCTACTGTGATGAAAAGTTTGCCGGCGTGCGCGACACGTTTGCCAAAAACTTTGCTGCGAAAGGCGATGTTGGTGCCTCGGTGGCCATCTCGCTAGAGGGGGAGATGGTGGTGGACTTGTGGGGCGGCCATATCGATGAGGCTAAAACCCAAGCGTGGCAGGAAGACACTATTGTTA
>JANQKS010000047.1 GCA_028281005.1 Pseudomonadales bacterium | reverse complement strand
GTTTCGACAGTTGAATAAGTGGGTGTGTTTGGTTGCGCTTCTGCTCAGCAGCCCCGTGTATGCCGTGTATCAAGAGCTGGACGGCATTGTTGCGGTGGTGGACGACGATGTGGTGTTGGCCTCGGAGCTAAAAAACCGCTATGACCAGGTGAAGCGGCAGCTGCAGGCGCAGAACGTACGTATGCCGTCGGACGACATCCTGATTAGCCAGATTATGGAGCGTTTGATTCTTGAGAGTATTCAACGCCAACAGGCGGAGCGTCGCGGCATCACCATCGATGATGAAACCCTGACCCGTGCGGTGATGTCGTTTGCGCAGAACAACAACATGACGCTGGAGCAGTTCCAACAGGCGTTGGCCGCGGATGGCATGAGTTATCGCACCTTCCGCGAAGAGATCCGCAACGAAATGATGATCAATCGCCTGCAGCGCGGTTTGATCAACCGGCGTATTTCCATCACCGAGCAGGAAGTAAACGGTTTGCTCAATTCGCCTTTTTATCAGGAGCTTTTCTCCGACGAGTACCGGGTTGGCCACATCCTGTTGTCTTTAGAAGAGGGTGCCAGTGATGAGGTGATCGCTGCTGCGCGAGCCGATGCGGCGGGTATTGTGCGGCAACTGCGCGAAGGCGCCGACTTTGCGCAAATGGCCATCGCCAAATCTTCATCGTCACGCGCCTTGGAAGGCGGTGACCTGGGCTGGCGGAAGGCTGGGGAACTGCCCAGCCTATTTGCTGAAGATGTACTCAGCATGCAGGTGGGTGACATCGCCGAGCCCATCCGCACTTCCGGTGCGCTGCACATCATCAAACTGCTGGAGCGCCGTGGCGCCGGTGTGCAGAAGGTAGAAGAAACCAACTTGCGCCATATTCTGGTGCAGCCTTCGGAAATCCGCAGTCCGGAAGCCACGGCTGAACTCATTAGCGACATCAAGCAACAGCTGGATGCAGGTGCCGATTTTGCGGAACTGGCAAAGGAGCATTCTGAAGATCCGGCCAGCGCGCTGAACGGCGGTGATCTCGGCTGGTCCACACCGGATGCTTTTGTGGGCCAGTTTGGCGAGGTGATGGAAGCCACTGCAGTGGGTAACGTCAGCGAACCGTTTTTAACCCAATTTGGCTGGCACATCCTGCAGGTGTTGGAGCGTCGCGAGCAAGACATGAGTGATGAGGCGCGGGAAAACATGGCGGTGGAAATATTGCACAAACGCCGCTTCGAAGAAGAGCAGCAGGAATGGCTCAAAGAGATTCGTGATGAAGCGTTTGTGGAAGTGCGTTTGTAATACCGTGACTCTGCCGACGTTCGGTTAGACCCCCATGCTTGTCATCACACCCGGCGAACCCGCCGGTATTGGCCCGGATTTAGTGATCATGGCGGCGCAAGCTGCGCGCGAGCTTCCTTGGATCGTCGCAGCCGATGCCGACATGCTGGCGGCAAGAGCGTCCGCCTTAAATTTGCCGCTTACGGTTTGCGCCGACCTTGACGCACCCGTGTTGACCGCCGGTGAATTAACCGTATTGCACACGCCGCTGGCAGCCAAGGTGATACCCGGCCGTCTCGACCCCGCCAATGTGCCTGGGGTGATGCAGGCATTGGACGCAGCCATCAGCGGGTGCCAGCGGGGACAATTTCAGGCGTTGGTCACCGGCCCCATGCAAAAGTCTGTCGTAAATGACGCCGGGGTTACTTTTAGTGGGCATACCGAATATCTGGCCCAAGCCGCAGCCGTAGACGATGTTGTTATGCTGTTGGTGGCGGGCGAGCTGCGGGTAGCGGTGGCCACCACGCATGTGCCGCTGCGTGATGTGGCGGACGCGTTAACCCGCGAACTGCTGGCACGGCGCCTGCGTATTTTGCACACAGATTTACAACAGAAATTTGGCATAGCCGACCCGCACATCCTGGTGGCCGGTCTCAACCCCCATGCGGGCGAGCAAGGTCACCTTGGCCAGGAAGAAATACAAGTGATCACGCCAGTGCTGGAGCAGCTGCGCGCGGCAGGGCTGAACCTAACCGGGCCGCTACCGGCGGATACCCTGTTTACCCCCCAGCATTTGCAGCACGCCGATGCGGTAATGGCCATGTACCACGACCAGGGCTTGCCGGTGTTGAAATATGCGGGGTTTGGAGAGGCGGTGAACGTAACGCTGGGTCTACCTTTTATGCGCACGTCGGTAGACCACGGCACGGCATTGGACAAAGCAGGCACAGGTGATGTGGATCTTGGCTCATTCCGCGCGGCTCTCTCCTTGGCTTCGCAGTTGGCCTTGGCTTCGCAGTTGGCCCTGGTGTCGCAGCTGGCCCCGGCGTAAAGGAACGGCCGGTGCACGCACGCAAACGATTTGGCCAACATTTTTTGAGCGATGCGGCTGTGTTGCAAGACATCGAGCGCGTCATGGGTTTGCGCGCCGGTGACCGGGTCTTGGAAATTGGCCCCGGCCAGGGTGCACTCACAGACTTGTTGATTGATGCGCCGGACATCTACAAAGCGGTGGAAATAGACCGCGACTTGATTCCCTTTTTACGCGCGCGTCACGCCAACTTGGAAGTCCTCAATGCCGACATCCTCAAGGTGAACTTGGAACAGGTGCTGGATGCCGGCGCACCTTGGCGGGTGTTTGGGAATCTACCGTATAACATTTCCTCCCCCTTGCTTGGCGTGCTGACCGAATTTGTCCGCCAATTTCCCGAGCGGGTAGCCGACATGCACTTTATGTTGCAAAAAGAGATGGCGCAGAGGCTGGCAGCTGAACCCGGCACCAAAGCCTGGGGTCGCCTAAGCGTGATGGTGCAGCTGCAGTTTAGTGTGGAGCTGTTGTTTGAAGTGGCGCCGGAGAGTTTCTCGCCGCCGCCCAAGGTGTGGTCCAGCGTGATCCGTATGCTGCCGGACAATCAGATCCCCAATGACCTGGATGTGGCGTTGTTGGACCGAGTGCTGCGTATGGCCTTTGCCGGGCGCCGCAAACGTTTGTCAAATTCGTTGAAGCAGCTGGACATTGACTGGGCGCGCGGCAGCTTGGATCCCGGCTTGAGGGCTGATAACGTAACTGCGCTTGAATACTTAAACCTGGTCCCGCTGGTGCGCCAGGCTGCAACCTAACTCACAACAAGCGAGCTATTGGCGGAGTGTTATGCCTGTAAGTACTGACATAGAAGTGACGGTGAAGACAGCCTATGTCGAGGCACAATCGGACCCCCAACAGGATCGTTACGTATTCAGTTACACCATCACCATCGCCAACCATGGCGATCGACCCAGCCAGCTGCTCAACCGGCATTGGATCATTTCCGACGCATCGGGCGGTGTGGAAGAAGTGCGTGGAGAAGGTGTGGTGGGTCAACAGCCGCGGTTGCTGCCGGGCCAGGCTTTTGAGTACACCAGCGGCGCGATCCTGCAGACGCCGGTGGGTTCGATGCATGGAGAGTATGAGTTTGCCGATGACAACGGCGAACGCTTCGAAGTGGCCATTGCGCCGTTTTCCCTGTCCATGCCCAATCTGGTGCATTAATCCCCTTGGCTAGAGTGAAAACGGCACCCTAGTGGCGGTATACGCGATAGGCGACCTGCAAGGTTGTGACCGAGAGTTTGCGCTGTTGCTTGAGCGGCTGCAGTTTTCCGATGTCGACCAACTGTGGCTGGTGGGTGATCTCATCAATCGCGGCCCGGACTCCTTGGCGGCGTTGCGTCGGGTGAAATCTTTGGGTGAGCGTTGTCGCATTGTCCTGGGGAATCACGATTTACATTTCTTGGCCGCCTACTTCGGCAAACGTGCGCCAACCCGCTCTGACACCTTTGATGAACTGTTAGCTGCGCCAGACGTGGATGAGCTTGCTCATTGGCTGCGTGGTCAAAAACTCTTGCACCTGGATGAGTCGCTAGGTTTTGTGATGACCCATGCGGGGATTCCACACATCTGGGGTTTTGATCAAGCGGTGGCGCTTGCGCAAGAGGTTGAGCAGGTGTTGGCGGGAGACCACCCCGAGGTGAGTTATGTGGCGTTTTTTGAGCAGATGTACGGCAATGAACCCAATCTGTGGTCCGACGATCTGCAAGGGATGACACGCTTGCGCCTGATCACCAACTACCTGACGCGTTTGCGTCTCGTGAATGAAAAAGGTGCGATGGATTTTGCCCACAAAGGCGCGCTTGAAGAGGCACCGAAGGGCTGGCGGCCGTGGTTTGAGCACTGGCCCCCTGTGGCTAAGGCGGACCCGTGCATTGTGTTTGGGCATTGGGCGGCGTTGGACGGCCACACCGGCCGGGATGACATCATCGGCGTAGACACCGGTTGTGTCTGGGGTCGACAGTTAACCGCCTATGACTTGCACAGTGGAGAGAGGACCGCGGTCGAGGCGATCTAACATGTCGGATGAGTCGACAGAACTGGACGTATACCTGGTGGGCGGTGCCGTACGTGACGCGCTGCTGGATAGGCCGCTGGGCGATCGGGACTGGGTTGTGGTGGGCAGCACGGCTGCACAGATGCTGAGCCTGGGATTTACACCAGTCGGCAAAGATTTCCCCGTATTTCTGCACCCGCAGACCCACGAAGAGTACGCCCTGGCACGCACCGAGCGTAAACAAGGCCGCGGACACCGAGGTTTTGTGATGCACGCCGAGCCGAGCATCACCTTAGAGCAGGATCTGCAGCGGCGCGATCTCACCATCAACGCCATTGCTCAGGATGCGAAGGGCACACTCATTGATCCGTTTGGTGGCGCGCAAGACATCGAGCAGGGTGTGCTGCGCCATGTCTCTCCCGCGTTTGCCGAGGACCCGCTGCGGGTTTTTAGGGTCGCGCGCTTTGCCGCGCAATTGCCAAAATTTCACGTTGCGCCACAAACGCGCGCGCTCATGCGCGAAATGGCGGCAGCGGGTGAGTTGAGAGACCTTAGTGCTGAGCGGGTCTGGCAAGAGCTGCACAAGGCGCTTACGGCACCGGCGCCTGAGCGTTTTTTTTCCGTACTGGAAGAAGCCAGCTGTGCGCAGGACTGGTTTGCGGAAATTGTCGTCGAAGCGCTGGACTTTCGTGCGCATGAACCGCTCTTGAGGTTTGCTGAGCTACCCCTAGGCCGCGATGAATTTAGGGCAGTTGCAGCCCGCCTAAAAACACCCTCTCTTTACTTGCTGACCGCGCTGGATTGGCTGGCTTGGGGCGACACGTTGGGGGATTGGGCGGGAGCAGATGCCGCGGTATTGAATGATGCCTTTGCGGCATTGAAGGTAACCCATGGCGACGTACGCTTAGAGAGGATGTTGAGATTACTCCATGGGCAGGGTTTGGACGTCTCGGAACAGCTCCTGTCTTTAGCGGATGGCTGGCGGCAAGTAAAAGTGCACGCGAACGGCTTGGTTGGGCCAGCGTATGGGCGTGCGCTACAGGTTGCTCGGATTGAGTTTATCGAATCAGCGCGTGGTCTCTGACCTGATAATTGCTATAAGATTTTCGGCTTCACCTACTTAGGATTTCCTATGTTCAGATCTCTGCTTGTCAAAGTCATCGCAACTTCACTTGTTAGTCTAGCAACTTCCGTATGGGCGCAAGATATTGAGGGTGTGGTTGAGCATCCAATGATTGAGCGCTACCCCGGTCAGGTCATCGCTTGGCAGCACATTGAGAATTACCAGCCGTACAAAGTGGCCACCGGTCCGGTCACAGGCTATCGAAAAATCGACGCCTGGATCGACACGGAAGGCCGGGTGACACGTACGTTTTATAAGCTAGAAGTTGAAGATCGTTCCTATGCCGAGGTGTACAAAAACTATCTGGATGCGCTGCAAGCCGAAAATTTTGAGATCCTAGGTGAGGGCTTTTCAGCCGACCGTCGCGGCAGAGAGATCGGTTCCCGGCAATGGATGGAAGTGACCTTTGGTGCTAACCCCGCAACCAAACCAGGTGCGGTGGGCACTATGTTTTCCGGTACTTCGTCTTCCGGTGGCGCGGGCGCCATGGTGGCCACCAAGGAGCGCGCAGCGGGTACGGTATACGTCGTCGTTTACGTCGAGCAGCATTCAAAAAACTACATCGGCACACTGGTCGATATAGTC
>JANQKS010000002.1 GCA_028281005.1 Pseudomonadales bacterium | reverse complement strand
GACGCAGTTAGCGTAAAGCTGGCGATCTCCCACAGGGCGGGTCTGTGGGGCCCTTGGGCGTTGTTGGCGCACCTTGATGGGGCCCAACCCCATCGGCGGTACGCCGTCTAGCCCAAAAACCCCACAAACCCGCTGGTCCTAAGTTATAAAGTGGTTTGAGCACTCGGGGCTTGCAGCTGAGTCTGCGCCTTACACGAATTAACAAATAACCACACGCAAGGGGGTTTCCATGACACTGAACCTAACCACCGAACGAATGCAAGCGCACATAGACAGCGGAATTGGTTGGATGGTTTTCGATAATCCGGCGCGGCACAACGCATTGTCGCTAGAAATGTGGCAAGCCATAGGCGACATTTTGGAACACTATGCCGCCGACGATGCGGTGCGGGTGGTGGTCATGCGCGGCGCCGGCGGCAAAGCCTTTGTTTCCGGCGCAGACATCTCCGAGTTTGACGAAAAACGCGCTAACGCTCAGCAGCGTGTGGAGTATGGCAAAATTGCCGGGCGCGCAACCCGCTGGCTTAATAAACTGGAGAAGCCGCTCATCGCGCTCATTGAGGGCTACTGTATCGGCGGAGGGTTGGCCACTGCCCTTTCCGCCGATATTCGATTTGCCACGCCAGACTCAAAGTTTGGTATCCCCGCGGCCAAACTTGGCCTGGGCTACGAATACGAGGGCTTAGCCAAGCTGGCGCGCATTGTGGGCCCAAGCCGGGCGCGCGACATTATGTTTAGCGCTCGTTTTATGGAGGCAGCAGAAGCCAAGGATATGGGTTTGGTTAACTTCATTGAATCACGCGAAGACATCGAAGCTGCTTGTATGGCCTACGCCGAGCGCATCGCCGGTAACGCGCCGCTCACCGTGCAGGCCGCCAAAGCGGCGGTAAACGCTTGGGAAAGTGGTGGCCGCGATGAGGATCTGGATGACGTTCGGGCTCTGGTGGACGCTTGTTTCAATAGCGAAGACTACAAAGAAGGCCGAGCGGCGTTTGCCGCTAAACGCGCGCCGCAGTTTGAAGGTCGGTAAGCGCCAACAGTTCGCATGTGGCCAGATGTAAGTGGGTTTTTGAGCAATCACCCACCGTGGAAAAAAGAGAGTATGATCCTCGTTCGCTTGGCTTTCAGCATACGAAATTGGGGTCGCTATGAACTATATGGGTACACATACCTTCAAAAAAGCCAGCCCTTATAGGGTTTTAGGCAGTTTGCTTGCATTGACATGTTTGATCACGCTGGGTGGATGTGCCACCAGCACCGCACCGCCGCCTTCTGCCACGACCGAAGATGTTGGGTTTACTGAAGAGTATCGCATTGGTGTAGGTGATGCGTTGTCCATTAACGTATGGCGCAACGCAGACCTAAGCGTGCAGGTGCCGGTACGCCCTGACGGCAAAGTCAGTGTGCCACTCGCCGGTGATGTGACTGTAGGCAACAAAACGCCGCAGGAAGTGAGCCAAGACATTACAGAACGTCTGAGTAAGTTCATAAGGGATCCGTATGTGACAGTGATTGTCACCAACATGGGCAGCGCGGATTATCGCTCTCGGGTGCGCGTTACCGGTGCCGTGAATGGGCCATCTTCCACACCTTACCGCCAAGGCATGACGGTACTCGACATTGTGTTGGAAGCAGGAGGATTGACAGAGTTTGCCAACCCGTCCAAAGCGACGTTATATCGCAAGAATGGGGAGCGCATCGATATTGATCTGCGGGGTATTCTCAACCGCGGCGACATGAGCACTAATTACTCATTGATGCCCGGCGACGTTATCACTGTACCTGAACGCGCTTTCTAGAGTTTTAGGGGGGTTCACTATGCACCGCATCGCATTATTCTTGGCGGTGGCTGCCATCAGCTTCATACCACGCCTTGGCCACACACTCGACGTTGGAGTGTCTGTTTTCACGGAGTCTGAATACACCACCAACTCCGGACGCACCGAACGGGACGAAGTAGAAGAGTGGATTCATTCGCCGGGCGCAAATCTTACGGTTGCACACGATGGTCCGAACTTAGACGTAAACGTGGACTACAGCCTTACGCGCAGAATTCAGCAACAAGATCTATTCGAAGATCAAAACGAAGCCCGAGGATCCGCCAATCTAGTGTGGATAGCTCTGCCGGATCGTTTGGATTTTACGGTGAATCACACCCGTACGCAGTCTTCGATCCGTTCCATACAAGCCGCCACGCCAGACAATCGGCAAGAAACGGTCAATACCAGCGCAGGCCCTACCCTACGTTTTAACCCGCGCGGAAGCGATGAGTTGCAGATCCAATACCTGTGGGGTGACCGATCCGCGGAGGAAACACGCAACGATGCGACCACACACAACAGCAGCGTCAGTTATGTCTTGAACATGTCGCCCACGAGCAGCGTGACATTTACCGGTCAGCTTAACCAAGTTCAATACGAAAACCGCTTTGCGCCTGACATCGAATACACCATCGGACAAGTCACTTGGTCACGGCAGTTGAGCAATGCGAACTATTCCCTCATGGGGGGATACACGAAGGCCGAGCGCACCAAGGACCTCGACGACGTCGACGGGGCTATCTTCAATGCCAACCTAACCTGGCAAGCACGTGCGGCTACAACAGTGACCTTCACCGCTGGCCGGGATATTCGGGATCAATCAGAAAATCTGAATACCGGCCTTTTTGTTGACGACCTCAATTTCGACGTGAGTTCAGATCTTACCGACGTATTCACCAATGAGCGCGCCGGAGTGACGCTGGCCCAACAACTCAATCAGCGTACCACCCTGGACTTGGGTTTCGATCTAGATCGCGAAGACTACGAGGACATTGCACGCGATACTGAGCGGGCGTCCTATCGATTGGGATTGACCCGCCGTTTGAATAGGCAGATGGATCTTAATGTGGGCATAAACTATTCAAACGAAGACTTCGAAGATGAAGGTGACGAAGCAGACATCTTGCGCGGCGATGTCACCCTCAACTATGCACTAGGACGCCGTTTAAACCTGGTGTTCGGCGTGCGTTATGAAGAGCGCGACAGCGATAGTGACATCTCCGCCCGTAACTATGATGAGTGGGCGGGGTTTGTTAGCATTTCTTATGACGTCGTACAGATCAGCCGTTAGAGATTTTGCATTAAGTCTCTAGCTTGCTGCGCCTCCGGGAAGTCTCCAAGCTTTAGTGCTCGCTCCAACGCACGGCGTGCAGCCTGCTGGTCACCCATTTTCTGATGCGCTACGGCCAAATGATACTGCACAGAAGGATTGTCAGGGCGGGCTCTGGCACTAGATCGCAATAGATCCAAACCTTCAACCACTTCACCTTGGTTAACCAAAATCCACCCTAAGGTGTCTTCAATATCCGGGTTATTTGGAGCGGCAGCGTTCGCCTGACGAGCCATATCAAGCGCACGTGCATCGCCATCAGTCATATAGATCCACGCCAAGTTGTTTAGCACCACCGGGTTGTCTGTGGGCAACATCGCTTCGTATTGAGTTTTGGCGCTATTCTGATCACCCCCTTGAATCTGTGCGTTGGCTAAAAGCACACGCATACCCTGATCATCCGGGTATTGTCCCAACCAACTTTGCAAAATCTCTTGTGCGCGTTGGTGATCACCTTTTTGCAACACCGCGAGTGAGTAGCGCGAAGTGCCGGCGCGGGATCCTTGTTCAGCCATCGCCTTAAAATGCTCGATGGCGGCATCTACTTGTTGACCCGCTACCAACACATCGCCCTGCAACAACTGTAGCTCTTCACCAGCCACACCCCTGTCAATTAGTTGATCTAAGCGAGCCTGAGCCGCCGCGGCGTTGCCCTCAGCAAGCTCAAGCCGAGCCATGCTAACCAACGCCAAGTTCGGTGGCTGATTAGCGGCCAGTGCTTGTTCTAAATTGGTCCGCGCAAGGGTCAGATTTCCAAGACGCAGTTGTAAGGCACCAGCGGAAGACAGCAACGCGGGATTACCTCTGTATTGATCCATGAGTGCCTGCAGTTCGGCAGCTGTCGTTTGCGCAGCGGCAGTGTCCCCTGTGCGTGACTCCACCTCGGCTTTTAGCAACAAGATATCGGGCATTTGTGGTGCCAACTCATAGGCAGCCTGAGCTGCTTGTTCTGCACGGGCCAATTCACCTTGAGCAACCAGTAAACGCAACTGACCGAGCCGTGCTCGCACCGACTGCGGGAATTGACTGATGGCAGCTTCCAGTTGATCCATTGCGGCTGACAAGCTGCCTTCCCGCACCGCAATGTCGACTAACGCTAACGCCGCTGCCTCATTGCCGCTTTCACTTTGCGTCAAGGCCGTGTAATACCCTTTGGCGCTCTGAATATCTCCCGCTCGCTCAGCCAATCGCGCTAAGTTTTGGACTGCAGGGAAATAGCTGGGATCAACGTCGAGCGCGTGTTGGAACGCTGTTTTGGCCGCCGCAGAGTTGTCCATCGCCAAGGCGATGGCGCCTTTCATGTTATAACCAATGGGCACGTCGCCGCTCTTTGCGATGAGTTGCTCAACCGCGTCCGCCGCGCCTTCTAAATCACGATCGCGCAGCTTTAACATGACTAGGATGTAGTCACTCTGGAATTGGTCACCATCTAACTCAATGGCGCTACTCAACTGTGCTACCGCTTGGTCATCTTCTCCCGCGGACAGCAAGCTCAGCGCCAGTTGATTACGAAACGGCGCCATGTCCGGCGCTAGATTTACGGCCTGCTGAAAAGACTCGGTTGCGGCTGACATTTCACCGTTGCGTAGTTGTGCGGCACCTAACATCGCCCACATTTGCGGATCGGAGTTTTGCGCCGCCACGGGGGCTAAAACTTCTATGACCTGTTCACCATTACCCTGCTCGTTGTAGATACTGGCCAGCAGCTTGCGCACAGAAGTGTTACCCTCGTCTTGCGCAAGATAACGGCGCAGATTGTCTTCCGCTTGGTTGAGCTGACCTTGTTGCGCTTTTACAGCCCCCATGAGATACAGAGTGGGCAAGTGATCCCGTGCGTACTGTTGCACGACACGCAGCGCCGCTTCGGCGCTATCGAGGTCTCCCTGCTTGAAACTGATCAAGCCTTTTAAATACTGCGCAGGTGGGAAGTCCGCCGATCGGCTAACCAACCCGTCCGCTTCCACTTGAGCGGCGGCCAAATCATCTGCTAACAAATGTGCGCGAATGATGCCCAGCTGGGCCGCAATTTCACCACCAGCCAAACCACGCGCGGCTCCAAACGATGCCAACGCAGCGCCTGCATCGCCGGTGGTGAGTTCAATTTCGCCCTTAAACAACCAGCCATCACGCTGCTCCGAGTGTTTGCTCGTGAGCTGTTCCAGGTACCCGTAGGCACGCTCGAGGTCGTTTTCCAACTGTGCCAGGCGTGCCATCCCAAACAGCCCTGCAGGCAGGTGCAAACCTTGTTCCAGCAAAGGCCGGGCACGCTGCAAGTCTCCCGCAATTAAGTACGCTTCAGCCAACGTCACGGCAAACTCGGGCGTGAGTTGCTCTTGCTCCTCAAGCTCGCCTACCACTTCCGAATAGCGGCCCATGGCGTTTTTGGTGCGCAGCAGAGCCAGCTTGGTGGGATCGTCAAGGACCTCTAAATCGATAGCCCGCTCGAGTTCCTTAAGTGCGGAAGGTAGATCCCCTGCCTGGAAATGAAGACGCCCCAGCAAAGCTCTGGCCTCACCCAAAGACGGATCTTTCTGGATTGCGTTTTTTAGCTCGATAATGGCTACTCGAGGTTCACCGGCAGCCATGCTGTCCTTGGCTGACTGCAAATGTTCTTGCGGCGTTTTGTTATCGCAGCCGGCCAGCAGCACCAGTGCGGCAAGGAGCAGGCCGGAAAACAGATTTTTGCATCGCTGGGAGAGGTTCGTTACAGCACCCATAATTGGTCCTTCAATTGTCCGTTAGGTTGTCAGGCGGCCCGCCAGGCACACAAGGGCGCTAGGGCGCCTCTGAATAAGTCTCATGTGCTCAGCGTGTCATACGGCGTCTGTGCCTCTGAGCTTTTGAGACTTATTCAGCTCCCTAGAGCCGGGTCATCCAGCCCAGTGTAGACAACCCGTGTTAAGCGGTAAAACAGGTGTGTGTCACTATCTTGTGAACACCGTCACCTGCATTACCTGCTTACATCGACTGTTTCACCACCTCGTTGGACAAGGCGCTTTCATCACCGTCCAAATCCACCGCCGTCATGGCGATAAAGTACTCACCCATCACCAGGTCCATACTGTGGCTGCTGGCCCCTCCGGACACTTCAACGACGTTATCGTAGTCGCCGCTGCTGGTGCCGTAGTGAATACGAAATGCGCTTAACCCTTCGATGGCAGTCCCATCGACGTTTTCGGTGGGCGCTTGCCAGCTGATCTGTAACGAGCCGACCACCGAGACGCTGACCATGGCAACTGCACTGCCTCCAGAACCTTCACAACTTAACGTAAAAGTCTGGTTGCTTTGCAGTGAATTAATAACTTGTTGGCCAGATACAGATTTGTTACCAGACCATCCGCCAGAAGCACTGCACGCGTCCGCATCTTGACTGCTCCAGCTCAAAGTCACGTTTCCACCTGCATCAACGACGTCCGCACTCGAATCTAAACTCACGGTTGGAGCAGGTTCAGGCTCGGGCTGCGGCTCAGGCTCGGGCTGCGGCTCAGGTTCAGGCTCTGGTTGTGGTTCGGGCTCTGGTTGTGGTTCGGGTTCCGGCACCGGTTGATCGTTCACCAAAACCATCAGACTCTGGGCAGTCACACCGCCTAGACCCGCGCACATCAGTCTAAATTCTGTTGCCTCACTAAGGCTTTCGGTTGTAAAGGTACCCGCCAGATTCACTTCACCCGTCCAGGCACCTTCCGCCTGACACTGGTCAGCGTTACTCGATGCCCAACTTAGTACAGTTGAATTGTTCACATCTACACGCGCGGGATCGGCTTCAAAAGATACCAACGGAGGCATCGCATCTTGTTGCTGTTCCATGCGCTCCTGTAAGTCTTCAACCACCGTGGTGTCAGCCAGAGCAACTCGCTCCGGCAAGTCGACGAGGGTGTTTTCAACCTGAGCAGACATGGCTTGCCGCACGTTGCTTCTCACGGTGGCGGGAGCAGAATCTTCCAATACCGCAAGCAGCTCAATGAGTTCGTCGTCGCCAAACACACCCTGCAACACCCCTAATGCTTCAATGGCACCATCGATCCCTTGTTGGTTCATGGGCACTGAGGTTACGCTGATGCCGCTGCTTTGCGGCAAAATCGTGGCGATGGCGGCGTCCATGGCCGGATTGGCGTTCTGCCCGTCTACATGCAGTTCACCCGCTAAAACCTCCAAACGCACGGCTGCTTCAACTGCTTTGGCCACCGCCAATACGCGCGTGGTGTCTACGTCGGGACCCTCCATGGCTTCCCCGTCAAAAGCGCCATCTGCCAGATCACAAGCAAGCACTTCAACCACTTGATCTGCAGAGATGTCTGCAAATTCTGCACTGATGCGGCGTACCCACTCACCCACCGCCTCGTTGGCGAGCACGGCCGTGGCTGCATTAGTGGTGTCTATCTCATCGGTCTTCGGGGCACCAAACACAGATGTATCCAAACCGATGTTGAGGTCACTGTTGATGGTGTCCCACAGCGCATCTGCTTGACGAACGGACTCATCATCCGCACATTCCATGGCTTTGCTGGCCAGCGTAGTTAACGGAGAGATGTTGACGGTTTGGCGGCCGCCTCCAAATACTTTGGAGACCAACTCAAAATCCGCGGCGCGCTGGGTGACCAGGTCGATGCCGCCGGTTGCTCTCACCGTGACCGGCAATGGCGTCCCTGCTGGGACTTCCAGCACATAGTTGGCTTCTGCGTCACTGGTGCCAGTGGCAATCAATTCTCCATTGGCATCAAACACCTCGATGTCCGCACCCACGATAGGGCCGTCGCCGACACTACCCTCGATGTTGAATGCGGCCACGTCGTCCGAAGACCCTGTCTCACTGCCGCTTTCGCAGCCCATAATGAATAAAGTAGCAGCGATTAGGCACAGTTTACTGGCAATACTCATACGTCTCTCTCGTTGTCCGCTAACATGTCGTCCTCATTGCGAGATCAACAGCGAATCAGCAGTGTAGAAAGAGACTGCTTAGGGCCCTGTGATGTGGGCCACGAATTGTTAAGAAAATGCGAAAGTGTGCGCTAGTTGACAGTCAACCTGTGTCACCGTCGACTTAGGGGATTATCTTGCGTACCTCGTTGGAGTAGCTACTTTCGTTGTTTTCCGCATCAAGCGCGGTGAGAGCAAGGTAGTAAGTCCCTGAACCCAAGGGTATTTCCCATTCGCGCGCTTGCGCGCCGAGGTTCTGGCTACCGGTATAATTCCGCGAGCTAGATCCCCAATACACATTAAAACCAGCTAGATCGTCTAGCGGAGTCCCGTCGACATTCTCCGTTGGCGCTTGCCAGCGCAGGGTTTTGTCCGTGACTTCAACCGTGACCAGTGCTACGGCACTGTCCCCCCCGGCTGTACACGTCAATTGAAACGTGGCGTTGCTTGCCAACGGCGGCGTAGTGTAGGAGCCGCTAACCGCTTGTTCGCCAGACCAATCACCGCTGGCTTCACAACGATCCGCATTTAAGGCTGTCCAGCTGATTTGCGTCTGGCCGTTTTCTAGAACCACTGGATCTGCCACATCCAACGAAACGGAAACGTCTTTATCGCCATCATCAATTCGCACGGTGACTTCCCGCAGGCTGGCTCCTCCGGCACCTGAACAACTCAACGAAAAAGTTGCATCTGTGTTGAGCGGGCCAACCTGTTCACTGCCATCGACTGGCTTACCGCCCGACCACGCGCCGGAAGCATCGCAGCTGTCGGCGTTGCTACTGTTCCATTGCAGGGTCACTGAACTGCCAGCGGTCACCACACTGGACGACGCTGTTAGGGATAGGGAAGGCGGCGCTGAGCCACCCGTGTTGTTGTTCGTTGAGGCACTATTGGACGAGCCACCACCGCCCCCGCCGCCACAGGCTGAAGCCAGCGCAGCAGTGCACAGCCAGAGGCAAACCCGGCCCAAACGAACACCACGCACACATTTAGTATGTCTGCTCATGGCAGGAGAGATGTCCACCGTTACTCTAGTTACTCTAGTTTCGCTAACTCCAGCTCTTGGGCGCACACCCGTTAGTGAACTCGTTAGCAAATTTCCTAGCCCAGCCACCTCTCCAATGGCAGACCTAGAAAGCGCGCACTCTAACCATGATTAACCGTTGGGTAAAGCAAAACCCCGAAAAAACACTGGTTTTTTTACAATCATCCCCGCCCAAGCGTGTTCTACAAGGAGTTATCCACAGGCTAGGAGCGCATCTGCTACCATTGGTAACTTCGCACTAGTTATTGATTTCAAATATGTCTGACACTGTCACCGCATGTGTGCTCATTATTGGCAACGAGATCCTCTCGGGTCGCACCCAGGACGTGAATCTCAACCATTTGGCCACCACCCTTGGCGGATGGGGCATACAAGTGCACGAAGCGCGTGTGATACCGGACGTGGCGGAGACCATCGTCGACAGTGTTAATGAGGCGCGGCAGCGTTTTGACTACGTATTCACCACCGGCGGCATTGGGCCGACCCACGATGATATTACCGCGGTATGTATCGCTCAGGCGTTTGACGTCAAACTTATTGAGCACCCGGAAATCGCCGCACGCATCAAACAGCGCCCCACCCCGGATGACGTCATGGCCAGCCGCTTGCTCATGGCGCGGGTCCCTGAGGGCGCCACGCTGATCGACAACCCCACCGGAGGACCCCAGGGTTTTGCCATGCACAATGTCTACGTCATGGCCGGCATCCCCATGGTGATGCAAGGCATGTTGTCCACACTCGAAGGCAAACTACGCAGCGGTCTGGTGGTGCAATCCCGCTCTATCCGCGCCTATCTGGGCGAAAGTACCATCTCCCAAACTTTGGGCGAGATTCAAAACCGCTATCAAGCAGTAGACATCGGCAGCTATCCATTCTTCCGCGAAGAGCGCTACGGCACAACTTTGGTCGTCCGTGGGACCGATCCTACCGTTATCGACGCCGCTGCCACCGCCATTATGCAAGCCGTCATCGACGCCGGTGAGACACCTGAGGATCTCGGTACCAATGTTTAGACTTAAATCTTCTCGCTTCCGCCTGGCTTGGCTGGGCGCGGCATTAGTCCTGTCACAACCTACGCTGGCCGGTGAAAGTTACGACGCGCTTGCTCAACACAAAGCAATGGCGGTGCACAGCTCAAACCCTGCGCTGCCATATGTCGCACAAGCACAGCAGAACAAGCTTGCTGCTGCGACGATGGCACTACGTGCTTGTCAGCAGGCGCAACCGCAGACGTCAAATGGCGCCTATTGTGAGTTGGTGCAGCTTAACGAAACTGGCATCACGACCGCCGAGCAGATTAAAGCGGCGCGACCAAGCAGCCCGCATCCTCTATACCTGTGGCACTATCAGAGCGAGCAGAGCAACGTATATCTGGCGGGTTCGGTACACATATTAAAAAGTGGCCTGTATCCGCTGCCACCTCAGTACCAGCAGGCGTTCGACGCGAGCAATAAACTGGTCCTAGAGGTCAATCTGTCAGCTTTCACGCCCGAGCAATTGCAATTCAAGTCCATGCAGTACGGTATGTTGCCGTCGGAGCAGCGCATTGGCGATGTGCTGCCACCTAAGCTTTACATGGCGCTAGAGAATGCCACCGCGGAGTACGGTCTGCCGTTGCAACAGCTGGCCAGTTTCAAACCTTCTTTTCTGGTCCAACAGCTGGTGGTGTTGGCCATGATGTCGCTGGGCTACGACCCTAACGAAGGCGTAGAAAAACACTTCGTCGATCAGGCAGGTGAGCGGGATGTCCTCGAGTTGGAGAGTATCGACTTTCAGTTGGGTCTGTTGATGAATCAGCCCATCGCCACCCAACAAGCCATGGTAGCGGACACCCTGGAACAACTTGCTGAGTTGGAGCCCCTCACCACGGACCTGATGACCGCCTGGTTAACTGGCGATGACGCCCGGTTCGCGCAAGCGTTTGAACTCCAGACAGGCGCGTCCGAAGCTTCCCAGGCGTTTATGACCGCACTAATGGATGAACGCAACGTCGGCATGACGGACAAAATCACCGGCTATTTGCAGAGCCCTGGAGACTATTTTGTGCTGATCGGATCCGGCCACTTTGTTGGCGACAACAACATTATTGAGCTCTTGGAGAAGCGCGGCATCCGCGGCAAGCGCATATTCTCAAACAACACCATCGCGCCATGAACGCGCCTCACCACCCGTTTGTGCCGCCGCGCGGCATGACCAACGCGCACCTGCAAACCGTCTTGTCCAGCATGGGACGTAAGCTCTGGCCGGCACAGCAACACTTGGCTTTCCATCAAGCGGCGCAGCGTGAGATTGTTGAAGTAGACGGTGTGAAGCTTGCGCTAGACCTAAACCTACACGCCGGCCGGCCGTTGATCATGATCATCCCCGGCTGGCTCGGTCACAGTCAGTCCAGTTATGCCTTGGCCAGTGGCCACGCGTTGTTTGACGCGGGGTTTTGCGTGGCTCGCTTTAACCTGCGTGATCACGGCGATACCACCCACTTAAATCCCGGCATGTTCAATTCCGCGTTGATCGACGAAGTGGTGGCTTTAGCAGCCGACACCAGCAGCCGCTACGGTGCTGGCCCCAGCGGTTTACTGGGTTTTTCGTTAGGGGGCAATTTTGCATTACGCGTAGCAAGGGCCCTTCCCGAGCTTGAGACGTTGGCCGTGTGCCCAGCCATTACACCGGCTGACACCATGTATTCCATCGACCGCAATCCGATCTATCAACGCTACTTTGTACGAAAGTGGCGCAAACTGTGGTTAGAGAAGCAGCAGGCGTTCCCACGCCTGTACGAGTTTGGCGACTCGCTGAGGCTCACCACGGTCAGTGCGTTGACGGATTACTTCGTCAAATATCACTCTGACTTTGGCAGCACGGACGAGTACTTTGCCGCCTATGATCTTGCCAACGACGCATTGGCGGGTGTTCGCGCGCATATCCTCGCTGCTCAGGACGACCCCATCATTCCGCATGGGCAATACCTCTCACTGCCAGATAGTCTGACTGTGCACATCACTTCCAAGGGCGGCCACCACGCCTACTTGGAGTCCTGGGGGTTAAACAGCTGGTTCGACCGTTACGCCATCACACATTTTCAACAACGGCTCAGTTAGTCCCTCTTAACCCCCCTACAACGCGATATTCCCACCGGTGAGAATCAATCCCACGCGTCGCGTGCCGCAAAGCTGGGGGCCCTGTTTTAGGAGTGCCGCCAGCGGCACCGCCGAAGACGGCTCTATCACTAGCTTCAGACAGGACATGGCCAACTGCTGGGCGGCCAAAATCTCCGCTTCGCTCACTAAGTGAATGGGTAGTTGATACGGTTGTAAAACCCGAAAGTTCAATGCGCCCAGCGCGGTTCGCAAGCCGTCAGCCACCGTCTGCGGCGGCAATGCCGGTTGTCGCGCGCCCATTCGCAAAGAATCATACGCATCCCGTGCCAATTCAGGCTCCGCGCCGATTACCTGAACCACCTCTCCCGCAGCCAGTATGGTGCCCGCCGCCAAGCCACCGCCACCGACCGGCGTCCAGATTTCGTCAACTTCCGAATCTTGTTCCAGCAATTCAAGCGCCGCCGTGCCTTGACCCGCAATTACCGCAGCATGGTCGTAAGGTGGGACAAAGTAAGCCCCGGTAGCGGCCTGCACTTGGGCAAGGGTCTTCTCCCGTGCTGCCAGGGTGGCGCCACAAAGCACAATCTTTGCACCATAGCGTTTGATCGCTGTCCGTTTGAAGGCAGACGCGTTACGCGGCACCACCACTGTGGCCGGTAGACCCAACAGCTGCGCTACGGCCGCCAGCGCAGCGCCATGGTTGCCTGAAGAATGTGTGACTACACCTAGGCGGCGGTCTGCCGGGGGCAGGCTTAAAACGGCGTTCAGGGCGCCGCGGAATTTGAATGAACCGCTGCGCTGGAGGTTTTCACACTTCACCACCAGGGACACGCCCGCTAATGCGTTGAGGCTTGGGCTGCTGTGTACGGGGGTGAAACACGCGTGGCTGCGAATACGGCGTCGGGCGGCGACTACGTTGCGGTAGTTGGGCAGGCGAGCCGACACCAGGACTTAGACTTTAATCGAACCCTTGGGAAATCCACCTGCCTTTAACAGCATGGAAGGTACAGCTTTGCCCAGCACCGGCTCTAACCACGCCGCGCCTTCGATAAGCCGCTCCAGATCCACGCCATGGGTCACGGCGGACCGGTCGAGCATATAGGCTAAATCTTCGGTGGCTATATTGCCCGAAGCGTGCGGTGCAAAGGGGCATCCGCCAATCCCGCCTATGCTGGCATCTAAGGTTTGCACCCCGGCTTGCCAGGCGGCGTAGGCATTCGCTATGCCGGTATTGCGGGTGTCGTGAAAATGCGCTCGTAGTGGCATGTCCGGGCCCAGCGCTTCGCGCAACGCTGTGAACGCGGCGGCCACTTGGGCGGGCACACCCACGCCGATGGTATCCGCCAGAGCAATTTCTACAGGTGCTGCATCCGCCAATGTTTTGGCGATGTCGACCACGCGCTGTAACGGCACCTCTCCCTCAAACGGACAACCAAATGCGACCGCAATGGTGACCTGCACGGGAAAGCGGCTATTGGCGCCATGGCGGATAATGGCGGTGGCCATGTCCAGTGCATCGGCCACGTTGAGACCCTGATTGCGCTCTCCAAAGGTATCCGAGGCAGGTACGACGATGCCCGCTTCATCGAGACGCTCCGTGGCGCGAAGCCGGTCGTAGCCGCGTTGGTTCAGGATCAAGCCCGTATAGGTGACGTCACCACGTTGCGGCAACCCGGCACACACGGCCTCCGCATCCGCCATTTGCGGCACCACCTTGGGGTGCACAAAACTGGTGACTTCGATGCGCTTGCAACCCGCCGCCAGGGCACGATCGATGAGCTCTAACTTTTGTTCGGTGCTCAACATCGCGTCTTCATTCTGCAAGCCATCCCGCGGACTAACTTCCATAATGGTGATCTGTTCTGCGCTCATCTGCTCTCCTCCAAGCCTCTCCTCCACGCCAGGCCACCCACTAGGATTGTGCTGCGCTAAAATCCTTCCCGCAGCGATACGGTTTTGTTGAACACGCCCGCATGTTTTGCATCCTTACAAAAATAACCCTGGCGTTCGAACTGAAAATGCGTGTCTTCATGGGCCACGATAGCCGGTTCGACAAATCCATGCAGCACCTGCAGCGACTGCGGATTTATGTCCTCCAAAAAAGAATCCGCACTGGGGTCCGGCACCCTGAATAACCTGTCGTAACTGCGGATCTCCACGGCGTGCGCCTGCGCCGCGGATACCCAATGCACCACCCCTTTCGGCTTTAGCCCGCTGCTGTCCGACCCGCTTTTAGAATCCGGGAAGTAGGTACACTTGAGCTCAACCACCTCACCTTGCTCATCGGTCACCACCTCATCACAGCGGATGATGTAGGCGTAACGCAATCGCACCATCTCACCAGGACTAAGCCGTTTCCACTTTTTGGGAGGTTCCAGTGCAAAGTCTTCGCGCTCGATGTAGAGCTCCGCGGAAAACGGCAAGGTGCGCTGTCCCAGAGCTTCGTTTTTGCCGTGCCAAGGACCGGACAGGATTTCACCCGTGTCTGTGTAATTGGTTAATGTGACTTTGAGGGGATCCAGCACACCCATGCCGCGTCGCGCAGTGCTTTCAAGGTCGTTGCGGATACAAAACTCGAGCAAGTTCATTTCCACGCGATTGTCCTGTTTGGTCACGCCCACGCGCTGACAGAAATCCCGGATGGCGGCCGGGGTCACGCCACGACGCCGCAAGCCGGCAATGGTGGGCATACGCGGGTCGTCCCAGCCTTCAACCAGGCCTTCTTCGACCAGGCGATGTAGCAGACGTTTGCTCATCACCGTGTACTCTAAACCCAGACGCGAAAACTCAATCTGTGGTGGGTGAAAGTTGATGTTGATGTTGTCCAGTACCCAATCATACAGCGGGCGATGGTCTTCAAACTCCAGCGTGCACAATGAATGAGTGATGCCTTCCAAGGCATCACTGATACAGTGCGTATAGTCGTACATCGGGTAGATACACCAGGCATCTCCAGTGCGTTGATGTGCCACATGGCGGATGCGGTAGAGCACCGGATCACGCATGTTGATGTTGGGTGAAGACATGTCAATCTTCGCCCGCAGCACATGTTCGCCGTCAGCAAATTCACCGGCGCGCATGCGAGCAAACAGGTCCAGGTTTTCTTCCATTAAGCGGTCACGGAAGGGGCTGTTCTGGCCCGGTTCGGTAAGCGTGCCGCGCTGCTCACGGATGGCGTCGTTGGTCTGGCTGTCGACGTAGGCTTTACCGTCGCGAATCAAGTCTTGGGCAAATTTGTACAGCTCTTCGAAGTAGTCGGAAGCGTGGGTCATGGCGGTCCAGGAAAAACCCAACCAGGCCACGTCCGCAGCGATCGCATCGACAAATTCTTCGCTCTCTTTGATGGGGTTGGTGTCATCAAAACGCAGATACGTCACCCCGCCGTACTCTTGCGCGACACCAAAGTTCAAACAAATGCTTTTAGCGTGGCCAATATGAAGATAACCATTGGGTTCCGGTGGAAAACGGGTCACCACACCCGAGGCGAGTTTGCCATCAGCCTGGTCCTGCTCGATGCGCTGACGGATAAAATCTTTGGCTTCATGATCCATGGCTGAGGTGATCCAAGAACTGCTATACAGGTGTGAGCGACGGGATGCGCATCTTGCCTGAGCGTCAGTTGAAACGGAAGCTGCTAGAATGTCGCCTAGGCGTCTGCGCGCTAGTACCGCGCAGATTCCTAGACGGTCTTTAGATGTGGGAGTTACCTCATTATCGCCAGAATTGGTGTCCTTGTTGTCGGTATCGCGGCGTTCCTCATTGCCGCCTTGGTGGTGGAATCCCAGCGCCCGGCCTTGCTGCGCATTGCAGACGGGATGTTGGGAGAGCAGTGGTATCGCATCGGCTTGCAGACTGATCACGTCGGATTTATGTACAACCATGCCTACCAGGACCATCACGGCCAATGGCACTTTGTCTCCACCACCCACTTTCTACTGGAAGACAATGCCCCGAACACCCTGACCAAACATTTGGTGTTTGGCGCTAACGCACCCCATGCGCTGAAGCACGCGCGCTACTCAAACCAAGGCCGCGGGCAACGTTTCATGGCGGAAGTGGACCGGCTGGAGGGTGCTTACATGGCCACCGTGGAACGAGCCACCCAGGGAGAAGCCACCACCGTCGAGTTGGATTGGTCTTTTGACCTGGCCACGTTCCTGGCGTTTGAGCATTGGCTCGCTACTACACAACCTCAATCCGGCGCACAGCACGTCATCAGAAGCCCGGATTTTGAGCGTCTGCGCATGCAGCGCAGGACTTATCGCGTGGTGGAACAAAACCAGGATGGGTACCTGGTGGAAAACAACGCGCCGTTGGCCCCTAGCCAAACGCAGCTCGACCGCCGTTTCAAGCCGTTGCGACTGAACATGGCCGGGGTGTTTAATGTGGTGGCCGCCAACGAGGCGGACGCCATCGCCTTAACCACGTTTCGGCAGAAAACCCGCTACCTGTTTGACGTCGATACGCGGCTACTCGACCACACGTCTCTTGCCGCACTACATCTGCGCGTAAACGGAGTGGACCACCCACAATTGCCCCAGGAGCTGCGTCTGACCCATAACCCGGTGTCTCGTGCTGCCCTGCGCGGAGACCCGCGAGACCACAGCGGTGAAGAACTGCGTTTTCCCATCACCCACCCCACCATTCAAACCCTGGTGCAGCGCAGTATGGCCAACGATGCCGCTGCCACCATCGCGCGGTTGGTGGAAACCGCCCACCAGCAAATCGACTATGCGGAAAATCAACCTGCCGGTTCGGTGCTGACCGCGCTGGCGGAAGGGCGCGGAGAGTGCACCGACTATGCGGATCTGTTCACCACCATGGCACGTGCGGCGGGGTTCCCGGCACGAAACGTCTACGGGTTAGCCTACAAGGATGGCCCCCAACCTGCCTTTATGTTCCACGCCTGGAACGAAGTGTTCAGCGATGGACGCTGGCAAGCCGTAGACCCGACCTGGAATCAGGTACAAGTCGACGCTTCCCACATACCTTTATCGGAAACTCAGGCGGCGCTGATGATGTTGGCTAACAACACCGGTCAGGTCAGCTTCAGTGTGCTTGGCAAGGAGTACTTCTAAGTCGTCTCCAAGCAGGACCTGGAAGCTCGTAAGGCGACAACTAATCTTGGCGGATACGCAACAACCCTTCCTGGGTCACCGAAGCAATCAATTCACCGCTTTGCGCAAACAAATCCGCGTGTACCAGACCCCTGGAACCCTGGGAAGTGGACGTGCGCTTATGGAACAGCAGCCACTGATCGATGGGTACCGGGCGATGTATCCACAGCGCATGATCGAGGCTGGCCATCTGCAACTGTTCACGCACCACGGAACTTAGATGCGGCAAGCTGGCTGTGGACACCAGACTCATGTCAGAGGCGTAAGCCAATAAACACTGAGCCAGAGCTTGATCGGAAGGATCAACTGTTTCCCGAAAACGTATCCACACGGGACTGAAGAAGCGGTCCTGGACCCACTCGTCACTGCCTAGACGGAACACCGAGCGGGTCTCAAACGGTCGCTCAATTTTGGCCATTGGGCTCATGCGTGGGTCGTCTGCTTGCAAGGTTTCCGCCACCGCAACGTCGTCATCCAACTCCTCCGGCAGCGGTACATTCGGCATCGGATGGGCGTGGTTGAAACCCGGCTCGTCAATTTGAAAAGAAGCATCCATACTGAAAATGGCGACACCGTTTTGAATAGCCAATACCCGTCGGGTGGTGAAACTGCGGCCGTCGCGGATACGCTCCACTTCATACAACACCGGTCGTTGGGAAGTTCCGGCGCGCATGAAATAGCCGTGCAAAGAATGTA
This sequence comes from Pseudomonadales bacterium, assembly GCA_028281005.1. Taxonomy (GTDB): domain Bacteria; phylum Pseudomonadota; class Gammaproteobacteria; order Pseudomonadales; family Azotimanducaceae; genus UBA4421. Next base: position 11,903 of record JANQKS010000002.1, on the reverse strand, counting down.
ACCCTAAGCCTTCCACGGTGCGGTTGGCGGCCGCTACCGCTTGGGACAACACCTGCCCGCCAAACAAACGCATGGGCGTCTCCGATTCGTTCTGCCCGAGATACAAATCGGTCTCGATTTGCTGCAAATCCAGAATCTGCAGCAGTCTCACGGCACGCTGCTGGGCGCTTTCACTCAAAGCGGACTACCTGTTGTCAGTGGATTGGAACGTCGTGATACTAAGGGTATTGGCCGCGGAGGAGCAAACCGAGGGACAAACGAGGAGCACACCATGAGCGATTGGCCACAGAAGTTCCTACATGCGTTCAGCGAGCGCCATCACTATGACAGCGTCAGTGCTGCGCACGACGAGCTGACGTTGGACGACGCTTACGATATCCAGCACCGCTTTGTGGGCCTGCGCCAAGAACCCATTAGCGGTTACAAAGCCGCGTTAACCGCACCCGCCGCTCAACAGGCCATGGGTATAGACGAACCCATCGTCGGCGTATTGTTCAGCGACGGTGACTTCACCGATCTCAACCCCCTCGAACTGCATGGGCAAGCCCTGCTGGAAACTGAAATCGGGTTTGTGGTGGCAACGCCCATCACCGCCCCGGTTACCGTCGACAACGTCTTAGGCTTGATGTCCGCCTGTGTGCCGATGGTGGAAGTGGCATCGCCAAACTTAGCCACCAAACCTAATGCCCTCGATTTGGTGGCAACCAATTCCGCCTCTTACGGTTACCTGCAGGGTGGTGCTGTTTCGCCAGCGGCCGTGGATGACAGCCTGGCAGTACGCTTATCCAGAGCGAATGAGACGCTTTTGGCAGGCACACCGGGAGAGGTGTTAGGTGGCCAGCTACACGCGCTGGTTTGGCTGGTGAATCAAGCCCAAGCCCGCGGCTACGCGATCGAAGCCGGCCATATCTTGATGACCGGTTCCATCGGTGGCATGTACCCCGCTACAGCCGGTGCTTACAGCGCCGATTTTGGCAGCATGGGGCGCATCGAATTTACGGTCGCGCAGACCTAGATTTTAGGCAGCGGCATCGGCCGCCCACACCTTGATCAGCTCTTCGTAGGGTACGGTTTCCCCGGGGGGCTTTTCATTCTCCAACTGGGGCTTGGGCGCACCGGGTTGTTGTAGCCAGTATTCCGCGTCGCGCAGTTCGTTCAATTGTGGGCCGCATTCCCCAAGCACGCCATGACGCTCCAACCGCTCCAACACTCGGTCTTGCTGCTCCGCGAGCGCGTCCATGGCCGCCTGGGGCGTCACTTCGCCGCTCACCGCGTTGGCGACGTTTGCCCACCATAGCTGCGACAGTTTGGGGTAATCCGGTACGTTAGTGCCAGTGGGGGTCCAAAGCGTCCGTGCCGGACTGCGGTAAAACTCGACCAAACCACCCAGTTTGGGGGCCAGATCGGTCATGGCCTGAGAATTCAGATCGGAGTTGCGAATCGGTGTCAGGCCGACGATGGTCTTTTTCAGGGATACGCTTTTTGCCGTGACAAATTGGGCGTACAGCCAAGCTGCTTTGCGCCGCTCCAAAGGGGTGCTTTTCAACAGCGTCCAAGAACCTGTGTCCTGGTAACCCAGTTTCATCCCCTCGCTCCAATAGGGCCCGTGCGGCGAAGGCGCCATACGCCATTTTGGGGTGCCGTCTGCATTCACCACAGCCAAACCTTCAGCAATCATGTCCGCGGTAAATGTGGTGTACCAGAAAATCTGCTGAGCAATGTGCCCCTGTGCCGGCACCGGACCGGCTTCGGAGAAGGTCATGCCGCCTGCTTCCGGCGGCGCAAAACGTTGTAGCCAATCGATGTACTTGCGTAACGCATACACTGCCGCAGGACCGTTGGCGGCGCCGCCTCGAGTGACCGAAGAACCCACCGGGCGGCAGTCCTCAACGCGGATACCCCATTCATCCACCGGCAAACCGTTGGGAATGCCGGCATCCCCGGCGCCCGCCATCGACAACCAGGCATCGGTAAATCGCCAGCCTAAGGAGGGGTCTTTCTTACCGTAGTCCATGTGGCCGTAGACCCGTTGGCCATCAATCTCTTTGACGTGCACGCTGAAAAACTCGGCGATGTCTTCATAGGCGGACCAATTTACCGGCACCCCCAGTTCATAGCCGTAGATCGATTCAAACTGGGCTTTGAGTTCAGGATCACTAAACCAGTCGTAGCGGAACCAGTAGAGGTTGGCAAACTGCTGGTCCGGCAATTGATAAATTTTGCCGTCTGGTCCGGTGGTGAAACTGATGCCGATAAAATCCTCGAGGTCTAAAGTCGGTGAAGTGACGTCCGCCCCCTCACCGGCCATAAAATCCGACAACGGCACCACATAGCCGTAGCGCGCGTGGGTGCCGATCAAATCCGAATCGTTCACGTACGCGTCGTAGACGTTTTCACCCGACTGCATCTGCGTTTGCAGTTTTTCGATGACGTCCCCTTCCTGGATGAGGTCATGTGTCACCTGGATGCCGGTAATTTCATAAAACGCCTGGGCCAGGGTGGTGCTTTCATATTCGTGGGTGGTCAACGCTTCCGACACCACGTTGATTTGCATGCCGCGAAACGGCTCCGCGGCTTGGGTAAACCAAGCCAGCTCAGCAAGCTGCTCTGCTTCACTTAAAGTACTGGGTTGAAGTTCTTGCACCCACTTCGCCGCATTAGCCGCGTAGTCCACGGTGACCGCCTGCTGCTGTTGGGTGGCGTCTGAACAGGCGCCGAGGCCAAGGAGTAATAGTAGGCCTGCACAGCCTTTCAGATTGCGTCGCGGAGAGTTCACTAAGGTTCCTTAAGCAAAAGTCTTGGCCGCCGAGTATAGAACCGTTAGCCCCAGCGCATAAGGGTAAACGTCCACGCCGCCGACATCACGCTGGCCACGGGCAACAGGCTGCCCACAACCGCCAGCCACACCAAGTGGATAAAGGCAGCACTTAACAGACTGATAAACACACGATCGCCACGGGTGGTGGCGATGGGTAAAAAGCCCCTTTGCAGGCGTGTTGGCCGGCGCAGTTCGTACACTGTCATACCCGCCAGCAGCAACGCTATCAGCGCAAAAAACAGCGCCGTAGGCAGCGTCCAGGCCATCCAAGTCATGCCAACATCCTCATGCGCGGTTACTCACGACACCCGCCCGAGGGCAAAACCTTTGACCAGGTCTTTGCGTACAAACCAGACGACTAAGACGCCGGGTAACACCGTCAGCACACCGGCTGCAGCCAACACCCCCCAATCCAATCCGGAGGCGCTGACCGTGCGGGTCATCACCACCGCAATGGGTTTGGTCTCAGCCCCCGTGAGCGTGCGCGCCAGCAGCAATTCCACCCAACTGAACATGAAACAGAAAAACAAGGTGACACCAATGGCGCCGCGATTGATGGGTAGAAAGATACGGAAGAAAAAATACGGGAAACTGTGCCCATCGATGCGCGCCATTTCATCCAACTCAGTCGGCACCGCGGAGAAAAATCCCTCCAAGATCCATACCGATAACGGTACGGTAAACAGGCAATGGGCTAACGCCACCGCCAACGGGGTATCGAATAGGCCAATGGCAGAATACAGCTGGAAAAAAGGCAACAAAAACACCGCCGGAGGCGCCATACGGTTGGTCAACAACCAAAAGAACAGCTGTTTATCACCCAAAAAGCGATAGCGCGAAAACACGTACGCCGCCGGTATGGCCACGCTTAGAGAGATGAGCGTATTTAACGTTACATACGTGAGCGAATTTAAGAACGCCTCATACCAAACCGGGTTGGCAAAAATTTCCTGAAAGTTAGCCAACGTCGGCGCTGCGGGAAACACGCTGAATTCTCCGACGATGTCGGCATTGTTGCGTAACGCCATGGACAGCAGCCAATACAGCGGCAACAGCAGATACAGGCCGTAAACCCAGAGGATGATGCGGCTGGCTGAAGGTTTCATCGCCTACCTTCGCTGGACAACATGTTCTGCTCGCGATTAATGCTGGCGTAAAACAACCAGCAGAACAGCAGAATGAACAAAAAGTAGATGACTGAGAACGCCGCCGCCGGTCCCAAATCAAACTGTCCAACCGCCATGGTGGCCAGGTACTGGCTTAGAAAAGTAGTAGTGTTCCCCGGTCCACCACCGGTCAGCACAAACGGTTCCGTATAAATCATGAAGCTGTCCATGAGACGCAGCAACACGGCAATGATGAGCACCCCGCGCAGGCGCGGCAGCTCCACATAGCGAAACTGTTGCCATTTACTGGCGCCATCCAGCTCGGCGGCTTGATAAAAGGCATTGGGAATTGCGGTGAGCCCGGCAAAAGCCAACAGCGCGACTAATGACGTCCAATGCCACACGTCCATGGCGATCAGCGTCAACCAGGCGTGCAACGGTTCCGCGGTATAGTTGTAGGAGATACCCAAAACATTCACGCCGACCCCCAGCAAGCCGATGTCCGGGCGGGCAAATATTTGCCAGATGGTGCCGACTACGTTCCAAGGTATCAGAAGAGGTATGGCGAGTAAGATCAAGATGAGCGGGGTGTAGCGGCTGTTTTTGGAAATACCTTTCGCCACGGCCAAACCCAGGGGTATTTCCACCGCTAAAACGGTGGCGCTGAATCCCAATTGGCGCAAAAAGGCTTCAGTAAAACGTGGATCGTTTAACGTCTCCCGATACCACTCCAAGCCCACAAAAAAGCGCGTGTTGAAATCAAGAATGTCTTGTACCGAGTAGTTCACTACGGTCATCAACGGAATCACCGCGCTGAAGGCAACAATCAGCAGCACCGGCAACACACCGAGCCAGGCGCGGTTGTTGTGGGGTTTAAACGAGCTCACCTTCGGCCACCTTACGTTGCTGACTAAAGGCCACATAACGGTGTACGCGCAGGCCCATTTCGCTGCCGACTAGGGACCGCACCGAGCTGTCCGGCCCGTTGGCCACGTGTGGTAGAGCACCCCGCATGGTTAGAGGACCATGCGCTGTATCGATCGTGAGCAAACCATAACGCTGGCCCAGCCGAGTACCTTGTACACGCTCACGCAGCACCCGACCGCGTAAGGTCGCCTGTGGATCCAACGTGGCCCATTCCGCACGAAAACCAACCCGCTCAGCACCACCAACCCCTAGCGCTTCACTGGGCACAAAATTCATCCCAGGACTGCCGACAAAATGACCAACAAACTCGTGGCTCGGTGATTGGTAGATCACCTCAGGCGTATCCGTTTGCAAAATACCTTCGGTGGTCAACACCGACACCCGATCCGCAAAAGTTAACGCTTCGGTTTGATCATGGGTCACATAAATCATGGTTACGCCGAGGTCCGCCTGTACCCGTTTGAGACTCTGCCGCAAACGCCACTTGATGCGCGGCTCCACCGCGGTCAGCGGTTCGTCCAGCAGGACCAGGGTCACCTCCGGTCGCACCAGCGCCTTGCCGACCGCCACCAGCTGTTTTTCAAACAAAGACAATGTGCGTGGTTTCGCGTGGCGCAGATGGTTTATGTCCAACTCTTCACACACCACATCGATGCGCTCCGCAATCAACTGGCGCGACGCCTTCTTCACCCGCAGCGGAAAAGCCAGATTGTCCGCCACCGACAAAGATTCGTAGAGCACCGGAAACTGAAAAACCTGCGCCACGGAGCGCGCCCGCCCGGGCAGCGCTGACACATCTTCACCGTCAAACAGGATGCGCCCGCCGGTAGGTGTCAACAGGCCGGACAACAGGTTGAGCAGCGTGGTTTTGCCCGCCCCGCTGGCACCCAGCAGGGCGTGGGCCTCACCATCTGCCACTGTCAAATTTAGGCCGGTCAGCGTGTCTTGCGCGGCCCCCTCGTAGCGAAAACAAAGGTCTTCTAAGCTGATCGACGCCATGCTTAGAAGCGCACCACATCACCCGCTGATGCATACAGCGTCAAAGCATCGCCAGCAGCCACAGGCATCATCCCGCTGCTGCGTACGACCCAATCATGCTCTTCAACTCGGCCGTGGATAAACGACTCGTCACCATTGGTCTCATAAGCCGTCACACGCATGTTGAATTGTAGAGGCTGCGCATCGTTCTCGATCTGCTGCACTCGAACATGTTCCGGACGGACAGCACACAGCACCCCGTGCTGCTGTAGATAGTTCACCCCGGGTTCTGCCAACAGCTCCATGGCCCGGAAACTGGCCGGCTGGGTATACACCTCCAGCGGCGCGCCGGCCTGGATTTTGTGACCGGCATCCAGCAACAACACCTGATCGCCCAGACTGAAGGCGTCGCGAGGATCACTGCTGGTATAGATCACCACCGTGCCTGCTGCGTGTAACAGTTCCCGCAGCTCAATCTCCAGCGCTTCGCGCAACTTAAAATCAAGATTCACCAGCGGTTCGTCCAGCAACAGCACCCGAGCTTGTTTAGCCATCGCCCGGGCGATGGCAAGACGCTGTTGCTGGCCACCGGAGAGTTCATGCGGAAACCGATCCAACAACGTCACTATGCCGAGCCGCGTGGCCAGATCCGTCACCCGCTCATCGATCTGTGCCGCGCTCAAACGCCGGGCCCGCAGCGGTGAGGCGATGTTTTCTGCCACCGTTAGATTGGGATAGTTGACAAACGCTTGGTAGACCATCCCCACCGCCTGCTGCCGCGTGGAGGCTCCTGTTAGAGATTGGCCGTCCAAGCACACATTGCCGCGCGCGCGTGTATTGAGGCCGGCAATCAAGCGGCACAGGTCGGTTTTACCGGATTGGTTGGCACCCAACACCACACTGATTTCGCCCGGCGCAAATGTGTGGGCAAATACCGCTTCGGCGTTGTCATCCTCCCCAGGCCGCAGACACACCTGCTCAACTTCAAGCATGACACCCGCGCGTAATAAATTGTCCACATCCCAACCACATAGCCGTGTGATGCTACACTCTCGTCCATTGAAATGCCTGGAAAACCGCCATGGCCCAAGCTTTACGCTCGGTTACCGCTAAAGACGAAGAACAAATTTACGCAACCCTCAACGACGACGGCGCGGTGGTGGTGACGGACTTATTTGACGCGGATGTGCTTGAGGAAGTGGACGGCGCCATCCACACCGCGCTGGCCAAAGTGCCGTGGTGCAACACCGCGGAGGAAGGTTACGGCAGCGATTTTTTTGGCCGCAAAACCAAACGGCTGCACGGCGTATTGCAGTATTGCCCGCGCATCGAGCAATGCATGATGCATCCAATAACCCTGGCGACCGCAACACGTTGGTTGGGACACAAGCCACAATTTAGCACCGGAGAGGTCATGGCCATTGGCCCCGGAGAACAACAGCAGGACTTACACACCGATGCCGGCTCATGGCGGCGGGCAAACTTGTCCGGGGAACTCTTGTTTTCCATGACCATTGCGCTCACCGACTTCACCGCGGCAAACGGTGCCACTGTGGTGGCGCCCGGTTCCCACCGTTGGCCGGCGGACCGCCCCTACCGCGAAGCCGATTTTGTGGCCGCCGAAATGCGTCGAGGTTCAGCGCTGTTTTACTCCGGCAACGTGCTACACAGCGGTGGCGCCAATCGCACCGACACCACCCGCGTCGGCCTTTACTTTGGCTATATCCCGTTCTGGTTGCAGCCGCTGGAAAACGCAGCCATTACCCACCCGGCCGGACTTCTCGACAGCCTCCCCGCGGCCACCCAGGATTTCCTCGGTTACCACCCCCAGGGGTTTCAAGCCCTACTGGGTTAGCCGTAACGCTGGGCCGCCGGCGTTGGGCGCAGTTGCGGATACCAGGGGCTGCGCAGCGGGTCGTCCGGTTGCGCCGGGCTGAAGCCGTCATACATCGTCTTCAGGTGGCTGCCGGCAATAAACTCTAAACACTCTTCTTCCGGTAGGGGATCGAGCGTAATCCAAGCGGAAGCGAGGTGTGAACCCGCCACCGGAAAGTAAGGGTATTCGGGTGCCATGGTGTGCGTTCGCAGCCACCGGCGTCTTTAATGAAAAACTCATCTGAGTAGTACCACACCATCGCGCCGGAACGTATCCACCACCTCTTCAGTAATCAACCCATCAAATTCTGCCATGTCCTCTGCCATGTCTGTGTACTCCCCTGGTGGCACAAGCTTTATGATGTAGCGCTAAGCCTTCTCCCGAATTTTAGGATAACGCAAATGCCGGATCGCTGGCCTGACTCCATCGCCGATGTGCAAGCCGCAACAGGCCCACGTGGCCAATTGGCACATCCGGATGCCATACAACATCTGCAGCGCCTGCAGCGTGAGTTTTACCCGGTCGGTGAGCATGCCTGGTGTCTGGTAGGTAATGGGCTTTCCAATCAGACCTTTGTCGAAGGGCCTGAAGGTATTATCGCCATCGACACCGGTGAGTCCGTGGAGGAGATGCGCGACGCGCTCAAAGAACTGCGCCAGCACACGGACAAACCGATTGTCGCCTGTATCTACAGCCACTTTCACTACATCAGCGGCACCAGCGCGATCATGGAAGAATCGGGCAACGCGGACCTGCAAATCTACGCCCACGTCGGTATCGCAGAAAACCTGCGCCGCTTCGGCGGCGAAATTGCACCTCGCTCCAGCCGCGGCCTGGTGCATCAATTTGGGGTGCTGTTGCCGGAGGAGGGCGAAGATGCGCTGTTGCATGCCGGCTTAGGGTTGTTCTTCCGAAACCCGGACCATGCGCCGTTCACCCACGGCTACATTCCCGCCCAGCATACTTTTGATGAAGCCACCACTTACCAGATTGCCGGGTTAGAAGTGGCACTGTTGCCCGCCCCGTCAGACGCTACCGACAGCATCACCATCTGGTTTCCGCAACTGAAACTGTGTGTCAACAACCTCATCTGGCCAAGCCTCATCAACATCTACGCCATCCGCGGCGAGGAATATCGCGACCCGCGGGTCCTGTTGAGCGGCATCGACGCGCTATACAATTTGTCGCCCGATCATCTCATTGGCACCCATGGGCCGCCGTTATCCGGGCCTGAGATTGGGCCTGCGGTACTCGACTACCGCGACGCCATCCAGTTTTTGTGGGACCAAACTGTACGTTGCCTCAATCTGGGACTGCGCCTGGATGAAGTCACCGAACAGGTGCAACTACCGCGACGGTTCCAGCGCAGCTATTTCACCCGCCAATTTTATGGTCTGGCTGAGCACCATGTCCGCCAGATCCACAGTGGTCTGTTCGGCTGGCTGGACGAAGAAGAAAGCCATCTGTTCCCCCTACCCGGCAAAGCGCGCAGTAAAAAGCTCATCGACGGCTTTGGCGGTAAACAGCGTGTCCGTAAACACGTCGACGATGCCCTCGCCGCGGCCGAGTGGCGCTGGGCTGCCGAAACCGCCAGCTGGCTGTGCCGCGCACCCGGCAGAGTCGCCCAACAAGACCGCAATCGCCTTGCCGCCGCCATGCGCGGCATCGCCCAACACACCACGTCCGCCAACATCCGCAACCACTGCCTGACCCGCGCCTTGGAACTCGAAGGTAGCATCGACCTCAGCCGCTTCCGCAGTCACCGCTTCCGCTACGAAGAAGTGCTGCAAACACCCCCGACCCGCTTCGTACCCGTCTTACGCGTACTCCTCGACCCCGCCAAAGCCGACGACCTGGACGATGAACTCACTTGGCATTTCTCCACCGGCGAACGCATCGGTTTACGCATCCGCGGTCAAGTCGCCATCCCCACCAACGGCGACGCCACCGACCTGGTCATTACCCTAAGCCCCGAAACCTGGGCCGCCCTCTTAGCCGGTAAAACCACCTTCAGCACCGCCGAAGAAGACGGCATCATCTCTACCACCGGCGACCTAAACCGCATCAAACGTTTCCTCTCCAGCTTCGACCTCCCCAGCTTCACCTAACCCAACCCCGGGAAACAGTTGAGCGAACTGTCCCGGCCTACTCACTGGGAAGGTATTGCAATACCCCTGAATCGAACTCGCGCATAGAACGTCTTCTCGCCATCGAAACTTGGGGAATAAAGGGGTTAGGCAGCGGGCTTCGGTCCAAGAGCATCTGCCGCCAAGGACGGCGGCAGTTGAGCCCCCATGGATGGGTTCACGGCGTCTCTTGGACCGAAGCCCGCTGCCTAAACCCGTGAATTACTTAAATTTCCATTTCGGAATATATTGATTGTCAATTATTCCATTTTCCCATCAACCCCCCACTGTTAAATTCCCCGCCCTCAAAAACCACCATCAGGAATCAATATGTCTGCCTATCTAGACGCTATTGAAGACATGCGCGCCAAGATCCAAGGAAAAGACGAGTGGCACGCCATCAACCCCGAATACGCCGTACGCATGCAGTTGCAGAACCGCTTCACCAGCGGCCTGGAAATTGCTCAGTACACCGCTGACATCATGCGCCGAGATATGGCTGCGTATGACGCAGATCAGTCCAAATACACTCAGAGCCTGGGCTGCTGGCACGGTTTTGTCGCCCAGCAGGTGATGATGTCGGTAAAAAAACACCAGCAGACCACCGACCGCCGTTACATCTACCTGTCCGGCTGGATGGTCGCCGCCTTACGTTCCAAGTTTGGCCCGCTGCCTGACCAGTCCATGCACGAAAAAACCACCGTCGCCGACCTCATCGAAGAGATCTACACCTTCCTGCGTCAGGCTGATGCGCGCGAGTTGCGCCATATGTTTGTGGAACTGGACGAAGCGAGAGCCAACGGCGGCGACGTCGACGGCATCATCCAACGCATCGACAACTACGAAACCCACGTGGTGCCGATCATTGCCGACATCGACGCCGGTTTCGGCAACGAAGAAGCCACCTATCTGTTGGCCAAGCGCATGATCGAAGCCGGGGCGTGTGCCATTCAGATCGAAAACCAAGTGTCCGATGCCAAGCAGTGCGGTCACCAGGCTGGCAAGGTAACCGTCCCCCACGAAGATTTTGTCTCCAAGATCAACGCCATCCGTTACGCGTTTTTGGAACTCGGTATCGACAACGGTATCATCGTTGCCCGCACCGACTCGCTGGGCGCCGGCTTGACGCAGAAAGTACCGGTCTCCCTCACCCCGGGTGATCTAGGTGATCAGTACAACAGCTTCCTGGATGCGGAAGAAATACACGACGTTGACGAAATCAAAGACGGCGACATTACCTTCCACCGTGGTGGCAAGCTGATGCGGCCGAAACGTCTCGACAACGGTTTGTACGCGTTCAAAGAAGACACCGGTTTCGACCGTGTGGTCCTCGACTGCATTACTTCTTTGGAGCACGGTGCAGACCTGCTGTGGATTGAGACCGAACGCCCCAACGTAGAGCAGATTGCAGAGATGGTGAACGCCATCCGCGAGGTACGCCCAGAAGCCAAACTGGTGTACAACAACTCACCGTCTTTCAACTGGACCCTGAAGTTCCGCGAGCAAGTCTACAATGAGTGGAAAGCCGCCGGTAAAGATGTCTCTGCGTATCCTGACCCCACGGTGAATGAAAAGGGCTTAATGGATGCTGCCATTGACGGCACTGAGCTGTCTGACGCTGCGGATGCGCTGGTGCAAACTTTCCAAGCCGACGCTGCGCGGGAAGCAGGCATCTTCCACCACCTCATCACCCTGCCGACCTACCACACCGCAGCGCTGTCCACCGACGTGCTCAGCCAAGGGTACTTCGGCGACTTGGGTATGTTGGCCTACGTACGCGACGTGCAACGTGCTGAAATCCGCCGTGATTTGGCTTCTGTGAAGCACCAGGATCTCGCCGGCTCCAACATTGGCGACGACCACAAGGAGTACTTCCTTGGTGAGAAAGCGCTGCTTGCCGGTGGCACCGCCAACACCATGAATCAGTTTTAAAGCGGAGCAAAACTGGTGCAAAAAGGGTGGCCTCGGCCACCCTCAGACTGCTGACAAACCCTCGCTGAGAAGCGGGGGTTTTGTTTTAATGGGTGATGCTTAAGGACAAAGCCCCACACCAGACTCGTATCGAGATGGTG
>JANQKS010000099.1 GCA_028281005.1 Pseudomonadales bacterium | reverse complement strand
AGGCCTCTCTTCTGGTCATTCGTAAGTGCTTGGTCGCCCTTACTTTATGCCCTAGAAAGAGGCCTATTTCTATTCTAGCGGTGAGATTTCCGGGCTAGGGCCTAAACTTAGGCCAACAAATCTTCGGTGAATTTGGCTTCCATACGCTTGTAGCTTTCAAGCCCACCGGGAACGTCCTTAAAAATTTCTCCCCACGCCTCACCGCCAAACACTTCTTCGAAACGCGCATCGCGGGTGGCCTTGTCGGGCCAACGAATGATCCAAGTGATGTTGGCTGAACCCATGTCGTTCATAGGTGCGCCGGTGACTTCGGCATCGTCGCCGGTCCAGAATCCCACCAGGTCTATCTCCTTGGATAGAAACGGCAGGGCTTTGCCCTTGGCCCAGGCTTTGTACTCGTCAAAACGTTCCGGGTCGAAGTGATAATTGCGAATTTCATAGATCATGAGTTGTCCTCTCCTAATTGAGCGTATCTGAATTGAATAAATGGCAGGCAACCTGCCGCGGCGATTTACCCGCCGTGACGTCTTTGAGGGTGATGAGCGTAGGTGTCTCAGAGTGACACGTTGGCATCACTTCGGGGCAACGGTTGGCAAACCGACAGCCCGGTGGGACGTTCACCGGGGAAGGGATTTCACCTTGGATGGCGGTCGAAGGGCGGCTGCGTTCGCGTTTTGGGTCCGCTTCGGGGTTGGAGCCCACCAAAATCTGGGTGTAGGGGTGTTTGGGTCGAAAAAACACCTCATCCGCGGGGCCTATCTCTACCAGACTGCCTAGGTACATCACCGCCATGCGATCGCTGACGTAACGCACCATAGACAAGTCGTGGGCAATGAACAGCAGCGTGAGACCCATGGTCTGTTTCAGTTCATCGAGCAGGTTGACCACCTGGGCTTGTACCGACACATCCAACGCGGAGATGGGTTCGTCACACACCACAAATTCCGGTTCGAGGATTAAAGCGCGGGCGATGCCGATGCGTTGGCGTTGTCCGCCGGAAAACTCATGGGGGTAACGCGACATATGATCCGCCTCTAAACCCACTCGTTCCAACCAGTCGCCAACCTGTTCGCGGACTTTGGCTGTGTCTAAACCTGAGTGTAGTTTGAGACCTTCGCCGATGATTTCCCCGACGGTCATACGTGGATTTAGGGACGAATAAGGGTCCTGAAAGATCATTTGCATGCGCGTGGCGTGGGTCTGAAAATCGTGCGGCGTGTATTTTTGTGGCAATAGTTCACCGCGGTATTTCACCGTGCCGCTGGTTTTGTCGTGTAAACCGACCACGGCTTTGCCTAAGGTGGATTTACCCGAGCCGCTTTCACCGACGAGGCCAACAATCTCTCTTTCACCAATCGTGAGGCTGATGTCGTCCACCGCGTGGACGCGCTGATCAGGCCCAATATCAAAATACTTCACCAGGTTTTCAATTTGTACCAGGTCGCTCACGATGGCTCTTCCCCGGCGTGGTCGCGCAGATTGATCTGCGCTACTTGTTGGGTGTTGGCTTCGTGGTGCAGCCAACACTTCGCGGCATGCGCAGCACTCAGCTGATGCGCCTGTGGCGGTTGCTCTGCGCAAATACGCATGGCGTGTGGACAGCGAGCGAAGTAACCGCAACCTACCGGCGGATGGAACAAATCCGGCGGCGAGCCGTCGATGGGTGTCAGGCGTTGTTCCGCATTCGGATCATTGGTTGGCATCGCCGCGCGTAAACCCATGGTGTAGGGATGACCGGAGCGATAGAAAATTTCATCTACCGGGCCGTGTTCCACAATTTGGCCGGCGTACATCACCAGCACATGTTCCGCCATGCGCGCGACCACACCCAGATCATGAGTGATGAGGATGATGGACATGCCGTTGTTGCGCTGCAGTTCCATGAGCAGATCGAGGATCTGCGCCTGGATGGTGACATCGAGCGCGGTTGTGGGTTCATCGGCAATGAGAATTGGCGGCTCGCAAGCAATGGCCATGGCAATCATGGCGCGCTGCAACATGCCGCCGGAGAACTCAAAAGGATACTGTTTGGCGCGCTTGGCAGCTTCTGGAATTTTGCTCATGTCGAGCAACTCGATGGCCCTTGCGAAAGCTTGTTTGCTGCTGTAGCCGCGGTGCACGATGAGGGTTTCGGCAATTTGGCTGCCGATGTTCATGGTGGGGTTCAGCGATGTCATCGGGTCTTGGAAAATCATGCCGATCTGGCTGCCGCGGATGTCCTCGCCGTTGATGGTCTTGCGGCCGATGATGTCGATGTCCCCCATCATGGCGCTGCCTGACGTGATACGCCCCGGCGGCATCGGCGTGAGGCCCATAATACTCTGCACAGTGACAGATTTACCGCAGCCGGATTCGCCAACGATGGCCAGGGTTTTACCCCGCTCAACATCAAAGTCGACGCCACGCACCGCTTGCACGGTACCGCCGTAGGTGTCGAACTCCACCGCTAGGTTTTTAACGCTTAATACCGGATCGGCCACTGCTTGCAGATACTCGCTGGTTACTCGATGTTGCGTATACGCGCGTCCAAGGCATCGCGTAACCCATCACCTAACAGGTTAAAAGCCAACACGGTGAGGCTGATGAACATGGCGGGAAAGATTAACTCATGTGGGGTGGTGAGCATGGTTTTGATGCCCTCATTACACATGCTGCCCCACGACGGTGTGGGCGGTGCTACCCCCATGCCGATAAAGGACAAAAACGCTTCGGTAAAGATGGCCGTGGGCACCGCAAAGGTGATGGTCACCAAGATCACCCCCATGGTATTCGGTATCATATGGCGCATGATCAGGTAGGTGGTATTGGCACCGAGTAAACGTGAGGCGTTGATGTATCCCTCTTCGCGTATCTGCAGGATTTGTCCGCGCACCAGTCTTGAGGTCGCCGGCCAACTTAAGATCACCATGGCAATTAACATGGGCATGATGCCGCTTTCACCCGGCCCAATACCAAACATGATCTTAAACAGGATCATGAACAGTAAAAACGGCAGCGCCACGACAAAGTCCGCAAAGCGCATCAACAGCGCATCTGCCCGGCCACCGAGGAATCCAGCCGCCGCGCCGTAGATGACACCCAGCAGCACATACAGTAGAGGCGCTACCATGCCGATGAACAATGATACCCGCGCGCCGTGCATGAGCCGCGCCAGCATGTCGCGACCCAGATAATCGGTACCCAGCGGATGGAATTTCAGGGTCACACGGCCGCCTACCTCAACGTTACTGTCGGCATCAACCAACCCCCGCTCAAGCGCACCCTGTACGGTGATCGCATTACGCACGGTCACTTCCAGGGTGGTGGCGTCAGCCAACTCGATGCCGTTGTCATCCAACGGCACCAGCGTGTAGTAGTAATCTCTGGCTTTTAAGTCCAGCCGATCTTCGAAGTAGGTGGCATTGGGATCAAACTGCTCTCCCAGGGGTAGCCCATAAGCTTGTTGGGCATTGATGGGAAATACGTTGCGATAGATACGGTACCCCCCGGTGGCACCGGGGACAGGATCCCAAAGCAGCCGCACCGCCTGGGTGTTCGGCGGTGTTGCAGTGCGTAAACCGCTGCCGCTCGGTGTTGTGGTTTCGCCATGCCATAACGTGTAGGGAGCCACAATCACAGCCTCCCGACTGGCCCACGGCGGTTTGCTGACCTGATCAAGATCCTGTACGGATGGGCTTACGTTCCAAAACAAGGGGCCAAACAGGGTAAATAGCAGCAACCCCACGACCAGATAAAGTGAAATAAGCGCTCGTTTGTTGTCGCGTAGACGCAGCCAGGCATCTTGCCAATAAGACAGCGAAGGCCGTGTCGTGCCGTGCTTACGCTCATGAATGTGTAACGGCTCAAACGCATCCGTTGCAAACTCAGGTGTGTAGGTAGGTTCGGCCACGCTTTACTCAAGCCGCACGCGAGGGTCGATGAAGCCGTAGATGACGTCCACAGCGATCACCATAAAAACGAGGAATGCACCGTAAAAAACGGTGGTGCCCATAATGACCGTATAGTCGAGTTGTTGTACCGCCTCCACGAAGTAACGCCCCAACCCGGGAATCGCAAACACCAATTCCACCACAAAGCCGCCGGTGGTAATGGCGGCAATAGCGGGCCCAAGCACGGTGATGACCGGCAACACCGCGTTGCGTAACTGGTGCGCGGTAAATATGCGGGTGGGCGGTAAACCTTTGGCTTTGGCAGTGCGCACAAAATCTGAGCTGACAATCTCCAGCATCGAGGAACGCATGAGACGAGTCAGATAGGCCATGGTCGACAAACCCAGCACCATGGCGGGAACTAACATGTGTGCAACCGTCCCCCAACCGCCCACCGGCAGCACGTTGAAGCCGGCCAGGTTGTTGAGGCTCACCAATCCCAGCTGGCCAAAGGCGGCCACCACAAAGCTGGGTACGGAGATACCCAAGATGACCAAAAACATGATGATGATGTCGGGCAAACGGTTGCGGTACAGTGCGGTGAGCGCGCCCCAGATCACGCCACCCAAGCCAGCGAACAACACGGCCAACAGGCCAAGGGTGGCGGATACCGGGAAGTGTTCGCGGATGATGTCGTTCACCAGGCGGTTTTTCTGGGTAAAGGAAATGCCAAAATCGCCCTGTGCCAGATTACCCAGATAGATGGTGTACTGCTTCCACACGGGTTCGTTGAGGCCGTATTTAGCTTCCAGGTTGGCGCGGATTTCTTCGGAGACCGCTTTATCCGAGGCCAGCGGATCTCCTGGCACCAGGTGCATGGCGGCAAAGGTGGCAGTGGCTATGAACCAAACGGTGATGACACCCTGCAACAGCCTTTTGAACGTATAGCGCCACATACCGTTGAGTGTTAGCTCCCTCTGCGCAGGTGGTAACCCATCTCGCTGCTACTCCGCCTCAATGTAGGCATAACGCAGATCCGGATCGGAACCAACGGCGCGGCGCACCATGCCTTTCAATTGAGGGTGGGTGACGTAGGAGTTGCCGCGTTCGTAGTGCGGGAGTATCACTACCTCGTCGTAGATCAGCTGTTGCATCCGCGCAAACGCCGCCATGCGCTCTTCCGGGACTATGGAGTTTTGTGCAATCGCGACCATGGCGTCGTACTCTTCATGGGCCCAACGACCATGGTTGTTGAGGTTCCAGGATGCAAACAAGTCACCAAAAGTTAACGCGTCGTCATAGTCTGGCCCCCAGCCGGCCATGACAATGTCAAAGTCCGCCTTACCCATCTTATCCAGGCGTTGTTTAAAGATCTGCGCGTCGATCTTAATGTCCAAGCCCAGCTTCTGCTGGTACACCTCCTGAAAATACTCAGCCTGGCTTTTGGCGATCGGGGTGTCGCCAATGAGTAGCGTTAACGGCGGGATTTCTTCGACGCCCAGTTCGGCTTTGGCCTGCTGGATATGTAGCAGTGCTTGCTGCGGATCTAACTCCGGCTCCGGCGCCGGAAACTCCTCGCGGAAGGTGCTGTTGACGCCGCGTAAATACACCGGAAACAACGAGCGACCGGGCAGATAACCGGGCAGTTTGGTGACCTTGTTGACCAACTCGCCGGAATCCGTCACCAGTTGCATGGCGCGGCGCAGGTGCCAGCTGCTGGTGGGTCGATCTTCGCGATGATTAAATTCCAGAAAGAACAGCGAACCATCCTGATAACGGCGGATTTGGAAGTGGTTTTCCATGGCGGAGTAGAGCTGCTCTGCCTCCAAGCGGGCGTAGGCTATCTTGTTGTCTTTGAAGAAATTGAAACGCGAGTGGCCATCTCGGGTGATATAGCCCACCTTGATGGCATCGAGCTTGACGTCGTCTTTGTTCCAATAGTGCTCGTTTTTCTCCATCAACAGACTTGAACCATGCACCCAGTTGGTCAGCTTAAAACGGCCGTTGTACAACAGCTCCTTGGCACCGGCGCTGTAGCGGCCGTTGGTGCTGTGGAAGAAGTCTTCTCGTATTGGGTAGTAGGTTTGAAACGCCACCAGTTTGTCGAAAAACGCGGTGGGGCGCTCCAGCTCGACATACAAGGTGTGGTCATCGATGGCGCGCACACCCAACGCTTCCAACGGCAGCTCGCCGGCGGCCACCGCTTCGCCGTTTTTTAAGTAATACATCACAAAGGCGTATTCCGAAGCCTGGGCCGGATCGGCAGCTTTACGCCAGGCGAAGACAAAGTCGTGGGCGGTCACCGGCTCGCCGTCGCTCCAGCGGGCGTTCTTGCGCAGCCAGAAGGTGGCGTCGCGTTCATTCACTTCCCAACGTTGCGCCACACCGCCGACCAGGTTGGACTCAGCATCGCGAATCAACAACCCTTCCATGATGTGACCAAGCACCATGCCGCTGATCTGATCGGCGCGTTGGCCGCTGTCTAGTTGTGGGGGCTCATCACGCAGCGAGATGGTGATCATGTTGCGTTCCACCTCCACCGCAGCGGTGTTGCCGGACTCGCTACCCACTAAGCCTGCCAATGCATCCAGCAAAAACATCAGACCGCCGATGGCCACCACCGCCATTAAGGTATACAGCAACAGCTGGCGGCCCGCGGTGCGGATAAAGGAGTCTTCGCTGCTGGCAGCGGGGTTTTGCAAGGGTGTCTGGCGCATGGTCAGACTGACACCGGTTAGCTGACTTGACGCAACAGATTACCCACTACCCGCTCCAGGTGCATTAGCGAGTTGCATTCGTCCACCTGGTGAGAATAGGCGCCGTATTTGCGCATCTCGGAGTCGCCGGTGTTCCAAGAGTTGCGAGATTCAGGGTTTAGCCAGATGACACGTTTGCTCTTGTCGTACATTTCTTTGAGCACTTCGGCGTGGGTTTCGCCGTAGTTGTTGCGGGCATCCCCCAAGATGATGATGGTGGTGCGGTTGTCGACGTCGTCCATACACTGCTTTTTGAAATCTAACAGCGCCTGGCCGTAGTCCGTCGAACCGCCGCTGTAGTCACGCAGCACCTTGGCAATGGCGTCTTCAATTTTATTGCGATTAAACAACTCCGTGACCTCGGCCAAATCAGAGGAAAACGCAAAGCTACGCACTTTCGGCATCACCTCATCAAGGCTGTACAAGAACATCAGCATGAAGCGCGCGTAGTTGGCGACCGAGCCGGACACATCGCAGATCGCAAACACCTTGGGTCGGTCGATTTTGACCGACTTCCAATGCAGGTCGAAGATGTTACCGTCGTAGGACATGTTGTGGCGCAGGGTGCGCGGCACATTGAGCATGCCGCGTTTAAAAACCTTTTTGCGCCGTGAGTGCATGGTGATGAGCTTCTTTGCCATCTTGAACACAATTTCCTGTATCAAACGGAAATTGCGGTGTTCAACGTTGGACAGCTTCACCGTGCGCAGCAGCTCTTCGCGAAGTTTTTTGCCGGACACGTCGGCGTTTAACAAAAACTGCCGCTCGACGTAGTCGCGCACCTGCTCCCGCAGCCAATCGCGGCGGCGTTTCAGCTCCTGCCCCAAGCGGCGTGCCGGCACTGGACCGGATTCACGCAGGTTACTGATCTCTTGATTGAGATCCGCCAAACCCATCTCGTCCATGATGCGGCGCGCGTACAAGCCCTTTTGCGTGAAGATCTGAATGTCGCGCACATTTACCGCTTCACCCGCATTGGCCATGGCCATGGTCAGCTCTACCTTGGAGTTGGTCATGAGCAACTTGGCCAGCTCCGAAGAAGGCTGTGTCATCTCGCCCGGGCCGAGATCTTCTTCCTCTTCTTCTAGCAGATTGTTGTTTGGCTTTTTGCGTTTACTTTTCTTTTTACGATTGCCCGCCGCGGGTTGCCCGGGTTGGCGTTCACCACCACTGCCGCCACCTTCGCCGCCGTCTCCGGCTGGGTCACCGTCTTCGCTGGCTTCACCGTCTTGTGCTGCGTTTTCTGCGCGTTCGCCGCTGACGTCTTCGAAGCTAAAAAATTCATCGAAGCAGGTGTTGAAGGTTTCTTTTTCGTCGGCGGTTTTGGGTAACACCAACGCCAACGAATCTTTCAACATGGTGCGGTCTTTGTAACCCACCAGTTCCACCGTGTGCATCGCGTCCAACGTCTCCGCCGGAGAAATGCGCACCTCTGCCATACGCAGAGAACGAATAAAGTTGGTTAAAGTGCGGTCCATGAAAGGGTCTGTGTTGTCCTATTGACGTCGTGTAACGCCTTGTTACGCCTTGCGGATCTTGGCGGTGATGGAATTGAGTTCAGACTCCACGTTTTCGATGTCCTCTTGGAATTTTAGGATCACATTGAGGGTGTCTTTTACCAATTGCGGTTCCAAGGTTTCGGTGTGCAACAACAATAACGTGCGTGCCCAGTCAATGGTTTCGGAAATGGCGGGTACCTTTTTCAAATCCAGGTCGCGTAACTCGTGAATAAACTGCACCAGTTGGCGGCGGAGCTCTTCTGATACCTCCGGGACGCGGGCATGGATGATCCGCTGCTCCAGATCCACGTCCGGAAACGGGATATACAGGTGTAGGCAGCGGCGCTTCAAGGCATCTGATATTTCCCGGGTATTATTGGAGGTCAAAAACACCATGGGTGGTTCTTTACTGGCTTTGACCGTGCCGATTTCGGGAATCGAAATCTGGAAATCCGAGAGAATCTCCAACAACAGCGACTCAAACTCATGGTCGGCTTTGTCGATTTCGTCGATCAGCAAGACACAGCCGTCGTCTTCGCGCAACGCTTTGAGTAGCGGCCGCGGCTCGAGGAATTCTTCGGAAAAGAAGATGTCGCCAAATTCATGCAGGCGCTGCACAGATTGCGCAAAACCTTTGGCGCCGGCCAGAACCTCATCCAGCGCCTCTTTGAGTACCTGGGTGTACAACAGTTGTTTGCCGTACTTCCATTCGTAGATTGCCTTGGCTTCGTCCAAACCTTCGTAACACTGCAGGCGGATCAACGGCAGAGCGAACATCTCGGAGGTGGTTTTCGCCAGCTCGGTTTTGCCGACACCGGGCGGGCCTTCGATGAGGATAGGTTTGCGCAAATGGAAAGCCAGGTACACCGCGGTGGCAATCTGATCGCTGCAGATGTAGCGGTGTTCCTCAAAATGCTGCTTCAGCGAGTCAACCGACTCGGCGATGCGCTCGATATTCGCCATGAATCTATGGTCCTTAAACGGTCCCAAGCGGGCCATAATGGGTGACGGGTGCGGACATTCGGGGCACCCAAAACCGTCTATTATCCCAGTCGTCCGGTGTGATGTATAGCGCGCTATATCGACCCCATCGCGGTGCAGGATTGGCGTTTGCTACCGATCCAGCATGCGCATCAGGCCTTCCTGCGTGGAAGATGCAACTAGGTCTCCCGCCTGGTTGTAAATCAAACCGCGATTGAATCCACGTGCACCGCTGCTACTGGGTGAATCCTGGACATACAGCAGCCATTCGTCGGCGCGGAACGGACGGTGGAACCACATGGCATGGTCGAGGCTGGCCATTTGCACGTTGTCCTGCAGGAAGCTGATCGCGTGGGGCAGGGTGGTGGTGTCTAGGAGGGACCAATCCGACAGGTAAGCCAGCGCACATTGATGCAGGCGCTGATTGTCCGGAAGACGTTCGCGGGTTTTCATCCACACCATCTGCTGTGGGTCCCTGGCTTGCGGGTGCATGAGGTCCACCGGATCTACCGGCCGGATCTGGATGGCTGACGAGTTAGAGTAGTTCTCCTGAAATTCCGGCGGCCAGTTTTTGGCTTGTTCGCGACGAATTTCATCTTCGTCCAGCAGCGTTTCCGGGGCCGGTGCGTCAGGTACAGCAAATTGATGGGTTAAGCCCTGTTCATCCACCTGAAACGAAATCGACATGGAAAAGATGGGTTTACCGCGTTGTATCGCCACCACCCTGCGGGTAGTGAAGCTGCGCCCGTCGCGAATGCGGTCCACCTTGTAGAGGATGGGAATGCTGGTATCTCCGGCACGCAGGAAATAGCCGTGTAGGCTGTGAGCTTGACGATCTTCATCAACGGTGCGCGAGGCGGCCACCAGGGCCTGGCCAATGACTTGCCCGCCATATACCCGCTGCCAGCCTTCGTTGGGGCTGGTAGCGAGATAATGGTTTTGCTCTATGTAGTCGAGGTCGAGAAGCTCAATGACCTTCTTAAGTGATTGCATTAACCTGCATGCATCTCAATTTTTACCGCGCGCACCTTAGTGGGTATTCAGCCCAGCTACAAGCGAGCTGCTGGCTGGCCTTAGTACTTATAACTCTCGGGTTTAAACGGACCTTCCTGGGTCACGCCGATGTAGTCGGCCTGGTGTCGGGTCAGGCGCGTCATGACGCCGCCAAACCCTTGTACCATGAGGCTGGCTACCTCTTCGTCGAGCTTCTTGGGTAAAACTTCCACGGTGATCGGTGAACGCTGATTTTCATCCTGGCTGGCCCACGCTTGTTCAAACAAGTGCATCTGAGCAAGTACCTGGTTGGCAAACGAGCCGTCCATCACCCGTGAGGGGTGGCCCATGGCGTTACCCAGGTTCACCAGGCGGCCTTCGGATAACAAAATGATGTAGTCACCGGGCTCGTCGGAGCGGAAGATCTGGTGAACTTGGTCTTTCACCGTGTCCCAGCGCCAGTGTTTGCGCATATAGGCGGTGTCGATTTCATTGTCGAAGTGACCAATGTTGCACACCACGGCACCGGGTTTAATGGTCTGCAGCATGGCCGCATCGCATACGTCAGCGTTGCCGGTGCAGGTCACCACGAGGTCGGTATCGTGCATCAGGCGCAGGTCGATGTCCTCCACCTTGCCGGTATTGTTACCGTCGACGTAGGGGGATACCACTTCGTAGCCGTCCATGCAGGCTTGCATGGCGCAAATGGGGTCTACCTCTACCACACGCACGATCATACCTTCCTGGCGCAGACTCTGTGCCGAACCTTTGCCGACGTCGCCGTAGCCGATGACCAAGGCGCGCTTGCCGGCCATCAGCATGTCGGTGCCACGTTTGATGGCGTCATTGAGGCTGTGACGGCAGCCATAGCGGTTGTCGTTTTTAGACTTGGTGACCGCATCGTTGACGTTGATGGCGGGGACTTTTAATTCGCCGTCGCGCATCATTTCCAGCAGGCGGTGCACACCGGTTGTGGTTTCTTCGCTGATGCCGTGAATGGTATCCAACATCTGCGGGTACTCGTCGTGAATGATCTGAGTTAAGTCGCCGCCATCGTCCAGCAGCAAGTTTGCATCCCATGGTTGGCCGTCTTTAAGAATGGTTTGGTGGATGCACCATTCATACTCCTCCTCAGTTTCACCTTTCCAGGCAAATACCGGCACACCGTTGGCAGCCATGGCGGCAGCAGCGTGATCTTGGGTTGAGAAAATGTTACACGATGACCAACGAACTTCGGCACCGAGGGCAGTCAGAGTTTCGATCAGCACCGCGGTTTGCACGGTCATGTGGATGCAGCCGATGATCTTGGCGCCGGCCAGAGGCTGTTCGTTGACGTACTTCGTGCGCAGCGCCATCAACGCCGGCATCTCAGCCTCCGCCAGGGAAATTTCTTTGCGGCCAAATTCCGCAAGGTTGATGTCTGCTACTTTGTAATCGGTCATGGGGTGGTCCTTGTTACTGTTTTGTTGGTTCTAATAGGGGTGTCTGGTAAGGATGTCTAGTAAGGGGGTCTGAGTCTGTGTGATTGGCTACTCCGCTTGGTGGACGGGCGTGTCCGGCAGAGGGGTGAAAGCGCTGACTTGCACGCGGAAGCCGTTACGTTGGGCCAGAAACTGTTGTTGGGTTTGCGCTAAACCTGCCTGTGCTGCCCAGAGGCTCAGTTGTTCCGGTTCAAAACCGAGCCACACGTCTGCGCAGGCGGTTTTCACCCATTCCTGGTTGTGGTCACACAGCTCCGCAATCACCAATAATCCACCGGGTTGCAACAGACGTGCAGCTTGTACAAAAAATGACGGCGGGGAAGGCAAGTGATGCACCACCATGGCCGCGGCAATGAGATTGTATTGGGGTTGGTTGGGCAACTCGGTGAAGTCAGCCTGGGTGAGGGTGACGTTGGACCACGCGCTCACCGCGGCGGCGGATTTTTGCAACATCTCAGCGGCGTTGTCTAAACCTGTTACCTGATCAAACAGCGGCGCCAACGCCGTCAGCAAGGCGCCGTCACCCGGTCCAACCTCAAGCGCGTGCTGACGCTGGTGTTGCGGCTGTGTCTGGATTAAGTCCACCACGCTGGCGGTGTATACCTCGGGGGCGCAGATCAAGGTGGTTTGTTGCGCCAAGGCATCCGCTTGATGGGCGAAAAAGTGGCGCGATTGTTCGACCCGTTGTAAATGCACCTGGTTGATGCCGCTTTGCATTGCAGGGTCTTGCGGTTGTGCGTCCAGCGCTTGAAATATTGCCTCGAGCAACGGTTCACCCAAGGCGGATACGCGCTGGTAAAACACGCTGGTGCCTTCACGCCGTTTCTTCACCAAACCCGCTGCGCTGAGCTTTTTAAGGTGATGGCTCATGGCGGGCTGCGCCACCTCAAAGATGGCGCACAGTTCGAGCACACCGTACGAGTCTTGACGCAAAACTTTAAGGATGTTGGCGCGCAATTGATCACCGACCGCCTTGGCGAGGGCTACGACATCAGTCCAAGGCTCGGCAGGTGGCGCCTGGAGATCGGTGTTGAGGTGTGGATGACTAAGCACGGCGCACATGCTAACAGCGTTACCCGGATTCGCAACCAAATATCAAAATATTTTGATATTTGGTTGTAAGGGGTTTAACGGTAGTATTTGCGCCCCTAGTGCTCAAACCACTTTATAACTTAGGATCAGAGTTCGCCAGCTTTGGGCTGGCAAGGAAGAGTGAGGAGTAATATCTGGATATTGCGACGAGCAA
>JANQKS010000023.1 GCA_028281005.1 Pseudomonadales bacterium | reverse complement strand
GCACCTTGATGGGGCCCAACCCCACCGGCGGTACGCCGTCTAGCCCAAAAACCCCACAAACCCGCTGATCCTAAGTTTTCAAGTGGTTTGAGCACTAGTTAACACCTGCACAGCTCAAGTGCAGGTTTTGGATGACCGGTGCTGTCAAACTCGGTTGTTCGCGATCCTCGATGCTCAACCACGCCAATGCCATGGGGCGAGCCCAGGGAGAAGGCAGGCCGTCGCTGATGCCCTGTTCTAAACAGCCACAATAGTTGGCTGTCTGCTGCTGAGCGCCGGCACTTGCGCGGCACGCGCGCAGGAAGGCTTCAGAGCTGAGTGCGCCGGTACCGGGTTGGCGGGTTAATACCGCGGTTGGTCGATGGCCTTCATGGCCTCTTAAAAACTGATGATGTTCTTCCACCACGTGCCTGCCGCGATGGCCAATGGCCACCGCCATGCGCAAAAACTCTTCATGACCCGCACCCCACGCCCACGGCGCGCGCGTCTTTTGCCAATGTTCGATGCTGTCGTAGCGGGTCAACATATAGACTTTGTCATACTCAGCATCCCCCTCGTGGTCGGGTCCGGGGATCTCCATCCAGAAACCCAGATAACGTACGCCGAGGCGTTGGTAAAACGGCATCACACTCTGCTGGTGAATGTCTAACATGCCTGCAAACGTACCTTTGGCAACTTTCCAGGAACGCAGGGAATAAACCCCGTCACTAAAAATGGGGTACGTCCCATCCGACGTAATCGGCTCAGCAGCGCGAGCGGAGCCTGACAGCCACAAGGTGATGCCCAGCAGGAGGGATATGAGGGGGGTTATGAGGGGGGGTAGGAGCAGTCTGGTCACGGCATGTCCTTGCGTCAGTCGTTGATGGCGGCATAAGTTAAGGTTTCAAACTCGCGGCGCACCTGTAGCGGCTGATGCCGGTACAACTGCATCATGTAGAGGCCGATCAGCTGTTCTTGCGGGTCGATCCAGAAGATCACACCGGTTGCCCCACCCCAGCGAAAGGTTCCTTTTGAGGTGGTGACCCCCGCCAAGCCTGGGTCTTCCATCACGGAGACCGTCAACCCAAAGCGCTGGCCGGGACCCAGCATATTGAGTGCTTCTGTACCGCCGATGTTGTTCGTGCGCATGAGGTCTATGCTTTTTCGGCTCAAGATGCGGGTGCCGTCCAGCGTACCGCCGTTCAACAACATTTGTGCAAAGCGGAAGTAGTCCGGCGCGGTAGACACTAAATTTCCCGCACCGCTAAAAAACACCTGCTCCTCGCCCGATGCAACAAAGCGGCTTGCCGGCGTCGCGCGGTCCGCCACTTCTATGGTGCCGTCGGGTGTGCGCCGGTACGCCGTGGACAAACGATTCAGTTTTGTTTGCGGCACATAAAAATGCGTATCTGGCATACCAAGGGGTTTGAAGATGTTGTCATCGGCGAAAGGGCCGAAACCTTGCCCTGAAGTGGCCTCTACCAGGGCGGCCACCACATTGATGCCGGCCACCGGGCTGTATTGCCAGTATTCCCCCGGATGAAAAGCCAGCGGCACCGTGGCGTAGCGCCGCACCAGATCGGTAACTGTTTCGCCGGGCCGCCGCGGTGCCGGGTAGTCGGCTTGGGTGACCAGGCTATGGGGTCCGGTGGATCCCAAGCCTGCGGTGTGGGTCATAAAATGTCGCGCCGTCGGCGGTGTTGCGGGTGGGACCAGTTTGCGTCCTTTGGTGGAGTCGTTTGCATCCAACGGTACCGCTACCTCCAAGCTGCTGAAAGCGTCGATATATTTGGATACGGGAGCACCGAGCAAAAGTTGGCCGCGCTCGTATTGAATTAAGGCAGCTACGCCAGCCACAGGTTTGGTCTGGGACGCCAATCTGAACAGCGCGTCTTTGCGCATGGGTGTGCCGGTCTCGACGTCCATGTAGCCGTGCGCTTGGTGGTGCACAACCTTGCCCCGGCGTGCGATCAAGGTGACCGCACCGGCAACTTCACCGCGTTCGATGTAGCCCTGCACCATGGGTTGGATCAGCGCCAGGCGGGGTGAAGACATTCCCACCGACTCGGGCTTCACCACGGCAACGGGGGCGGCAGCGCCAGCGGACAGCACCCACAACCCAACAAACAAGGCCCCGGACAAACGCAAGATCGATTTCAACATGGGCGATTCCTCAAAATAGACGGTTCTGCAAAGCTGGCGCCTCAAAATAGCAATTGCACGGTCTCGCCGTGCATGGAGGCACGGCTCGAACGAATAGCCGGTAACAGCGGTGATGTCAGCGACGTGCTCCACTGCAGGTGGCGCTGGAGTAGGCGTTGCACCACCGCTGGGTGTTGATTGGCCAAGTTGCGTGTTTCTCCGGGGTCTTGCTGTAGGTCGTAGAGCAGGGTGAGTTGACCGTGGGGGCTACCGCTTGGCCAACCGCCTTCTGGCGGTAGGAGACGTCCGGCGCTGTCGTTGTCCGCCAGTTCCTGTGGCCAACGGTTGTAGCGGATCAATTTCCACCGTGCATCTCGAATTGCGATGGTGGGCCCCGATCGCCAGTACAAGTAGTCGTGGGGTACTGCGGAGGATTGCGTTTCCTGTTGCGCTTCCTGGTGTAAGTACGGCAGCAGATTGACGCTGTCCGGCGTGCGGGAAGTGGACTTTGCAGCAGCGGCAAAGGTGGCCCATAAATCCAACAAACTGACAGGGGCTTCAAAACGCCGATGCATCGGCAGGGCCTGCGGCCAGCTGACGATCAGCGGCACCCGTATACCACCCTCCTGGTGGTAACGTTTAAAACCGGCAAACGGCGCGTTGGAGCAGGCGCCGTTTAAATATCCGGCACAGCCGTTATCACTGGAAAACACAATCAGCGTGTTGTCCAACTGGCCACCGTCGCGCAAAGCCTGCACCACCGCGCCGACGGAATCATCGAGTGACGCCACCATGGCGGCGTAGATGCGTGTGGCTTTGTCCTCAATATGTCGGTAGCGGTCCAAGTATTTGGCCGTGGCCTGCAGCGGCGTATGCGGTGTGGTGTGGGACAGATACAGGAAAAACGGCCGCGCATGCTGCTGCTGAATAAACTGCACTGCCTCACGGGTGAAAGCATCGGTGAGGTATTGCGCCTCGGTCACGCGCCGCTGCTGGCGATAGATGGGTACGCGGGCATAACCAGCCAAATTGTCCGACCCCATACTTTCCACCCCGGCAGCGTTGGGATCGATGAACAGAGCACCCCCGTGGAGGACGCCGAAAAAAGATTCGAACCCACGGTTGAGCGGGTGGTGTGGGTTTTGTTGCCCCAAATGCCATTTACCCACCATGCCGGTGGCGTAGCCCGCCGCCTGCAGCATGTTGGCAAGGGTGGGTGGATCTGTTGCCATACCCTGCGCGGCGTCGCGCCCAGCGGGATTAAATTCCCACCCATGCCTTTGTTGGTATTGGCCTGTCATCAACCCCGCCCGGGAAGGCGAGCACACCGGGTGGCTGACATACGCCTGACTAAACAGTACGCCCCGGTTGGCTAAGCGGTCGATGTGGGGCGTGCGGATGACCTCGCTGCCGTAACGACCGGTGTCACCAATGCCGAGATCGTCGGCCAGAATCAGGATGATGTTGGGTGGGTTTTTGACCGCTGGCGGCGCGGTGGATGTGGGTGATTGTTGGTGCACACTGCCAGTGCAGCCGGCGGTTAGTATCCCCATCAATATGAAGATCCTGCAGCGGTTCCACATCAGCTGATAGCGGCCCGATTGTCGATGCCAAACAACATAAATTGCACAACGGCATCGTTGTATCCACTGCTTGAGTCGTCGGAACCGGCGCTGTCGAACGGCAGAAAGCTGCACGCAGTAATCATCGGTTGTACCGCGGGAGCATGTAGCGGCCTAACTAGTTCGGCATCTACACATTGTTGCAGCATGTCTACCAACTCTAAGCGGTAGGCTTGGTACGTTTCGTCCGCAGTTCGTCTATGCTCTTCGGTTAGCCGATCGAAGTGATAGGGTGACAGCAACGGTCCGGGCGGTGTAGATAACAGACCGCGCAGAAAGTACGTATCCAGCAGCAGGGATTCCAACGGATTGTCGGTGCACGCGGTTGCCGCCTGGCGTACTTGTGCCAACAGGTTGAGGGTGTGATTGGCGCACAAGTAGAGCAGTTCTTCCTTAGACGCTGCGTAGCGGTAAAACGTCGTTTTGCTCATGCCAATTTCTTTGGCGATTTGCGGAATGGAGGTGCCGCGCCAACCGCGCGTGTTAAAGCTGGCGCAGGCTTTCACCAGGATGGTGGTTAGCCGCGGTCGGCCCAACGCCCTGAATTCAATGCGCGGCACTTCCGGTAATTGCTGCAAATGCTCTGGCGCGGCGATGCCGCGCGCAAAAAACTCGATCAGCGCCTCAGCCAGGCTGTCTGGGTCCAAGTGGGCGTCCACAAACACCGCTTCGTTATAGTTCGCGTAGCGGTCGAGGATGCGCAGAATGACGTGGGCAGCCAACGGCGGATCAAAGGCGCGGAAGCTCGCATCCCGTTGACCGTCTTCGATCAGGTGGGTAAGCGCTTGCCGGGTACGGTGGTAAGCCTTGATGGCTTGGCTGCGGTATGGTTCTGCTAATGTCGAACGTGCGCGCATGATGAGTGCGCTGGATTGTTCGTGCATCTCGCGCCGCACAAAGTCGGCCAGATGGTCGAAGGCGCTGCCTGGGCTTTGGCGGGATTCTGCGATGTAACGGCAGCGGCGTTCAGCGTAACGCTCGATGAGTTCTAAGACCAAATCGTCTCGATTCTTAAAGTAGTGGTACACCCCGGTGTAGTGCACCCCCATATGGTCGGCGATCTGATTCAGCGTGAAATCGCGATAGTTGGGTGTGGCCGCCAACGTTTCCGCGGTGGCAATAATCTGCCCACGCTTGTCGGTGCGCGCTTTTTCTGTGGCTGTGGTTTTACTCATCGATAGACGCCGCAGACAATCTTATCTCATCCTTCCCTGCAGTGGGATGCTAAGCGCTCTTGCAAGAAAAGGCTAGATGCACGTAAATCCTCATGGGAGAAAAACTATGAGTTATTGTTCTATAAGCGGTAAATAGACGTTATCAAGGGTAACAGCCTAAATCCTTGAGTATGAAATAAATTGACTTTGCCATATCTCTATGTATGAATTCGGATACTCGTATGCATGGAGAGAGCAGAGTGAAACACCTACCTATGGGGTTATTTGTTGTTTTGAGTGGGGTGCTGGCGGCGTTGGGGTCGCTGGTAGTAGGGCAGTCCGCCCAGGCGGAGACTGCGGACAATCGTATCGTTGAAGAAATTGTGGTGACAGCACGTAAACGTGAAGAACGTTTGCAAGACCTGCCGGGCTCCGCTGCTGCTATTACCGAAACGATGATCGAAGATTTAGGCGGGCTTTACAGCCTACGCGACGTCACCGACCTGATACCGGGTATTACCCTGGTGGAGGCCGCCAGTTCAGATTTGATGGAGCCCAGTATCCGTGGTGCGGGCCAATCACGTAACCGATCCTCTGTGTCTGCTACTGGTTTCTATCGGAATGGCGCTTACTTCGCCAGCCAAAGCCTGGGTGGCCGCAGCCTTGCGCGCATGGATACTTATGATATTCAGCGAGTGGAGGTGTTGCGCGGTCCGCAGGGTGCTTTGTACGGACGTAATGCATTGGGCGGTGCCATGAACATCATCTCCAAGCGGCCCGGGGACGAACTAGACTTTGTTGTTGGGTTACGCGGCGGCGAGAAGGATTACCAGGGTTATGAGTTGATCGCCAATCTGCCGGCCGGGGAACGTTTTGCCGCACGGGTCAGCTACTTCCATGATGAACGCGACGAAGGTTTTTTCGATGATCAGAATGGTAATTCTGTAGACGTCAACGAATTCGACCACATCCGCGTGGGACTGGTCTTCCGCCCAGTGGAAGACCTCGAACTTTACTACTCGTTTGACCAATCCGACGAAGACTTTGTGCCGGGGATACGGCAGCGCTTTCGCGCCTCTCAGACCGATCTGCGCGACACTCTGATCAACACTCCTCACCAGGGTGAACATGAAATTGACAATCACGCATTCACACTGGATTACACCTTGCCCGGTGGCATATTTAGCATGGTCACGAACTTACGCGAGCGCGAAGTCCATCGCTTGGAGGATCAAGACTACTTTATTGGCAACGTAAACGGCGCCACCAACTTCACCCGCCAACGGGAAACCTTTGTGGATGCAGACATCTTCTTCCAGGAACTCCGTTGGACATCCACCCTGGGCGGGCCGTTCGAATATCTAATCGGCTTGGATTACTACACCATGGATACGCGTGAAATCATTGATGATTTCAGTGCGGGTGGGCAAACCTTTGCCGGGTCATTTTTCCGCGATTGGGAAACGGAAAACGATTCTTGGGCAATCTACGGCTCAGTAGACTACGCATTCGAGAATATGCCACTGACCCTGTCCGCTGAATTACGTTATGCGCGCGATGAGGTTGAAGGCTACGTCCTGAGCCAGGTACCGAACGTGACCCTCGACCCGATTCTCGATGTGCAGGCGGATAACGATTTCAGCAATACACCGTGGGGTATATCCGCCGCTTGGCGTTTTGAAGAAGTATCGGGCCCTGTCAGCGAAGCGATGGCTTATCTGAAAATCGGATCTTCCTATCGACACGGTGGTCTCAACTTAGGCGCAGGTTTACCCAGTGATGCCTTCCCCACGGTGCCTGTCTACGACGAAGAAACCTCTATGAGTTATGAAATTGGTACCAAGACCGCGTGGCTCGATGGCGCTTTAAAATTGAACGCCGCGGTGTTTTTTACGGTCTACGACGATTTCCTGGATACCACCACAAATGGCTGCCCTGAACTGTGTCCGTTCTTGGATCCGGTGACGCTGGACTCCCTTGGTTTCGACGCCCAAGGCAACCGTATTGAAACCACGCCTGGCGGTGATCCAGGCCTAGAATCTGGTACTGCGTTTTTCATCAGCAACATCGGTGAATTGGAAGCCTGGGGTATCGAAATAGAGTCGAGCTTTACCGTGCCGTTGAATGACAGTGGCGGCCGCCTGATGGGCTCTCTTGGCTGGTCGCGCCAGTTGGGTGAAGTCACCGAGATTGATGATGACGTTAATCCCTCTCAAGCGGATGAACTCGGCGCACGCCTCAACTTCATTCGCCCGACTCAGGTGAAAGGCAACTTAACCTTTAGTCAACCCATCCCGGCGTTTGACGGTGTGCGTTTCAAATTTGCCGTGACCTACATCCATGAGCATGGTGGCGTCACGGCGTTGACGGCCAATCCGCTGACCATAGATGGCATTGATCGCCTCGATGCGCGGATCGGTTTGGAAGGTGAGCAGTGGTCCTTGATGTTGAACGGCAATAACCTACTGGACAACGAATACTTCACCGACCGTAACCGCACGCGTTTTCGTCTGGCTGAACCCGAGTACTACTTCGCGGAATTTGCTTGGCGCCTGCGTTGATGCAGCCCGCCAGTGTCGCGGGAACGCAAGCGGTCGCGAAATGGTTGATCTATGTGTGCCTGCTCGTCAGCGGGCACACTTTTGCCGCCTCTCAAGACTATCTCACTCCGGAGCTACGCGCGCAGGTTGAAGCGCTAAAGGCGGATGCCGCCCGGGAGCCAACCAACCGGCAGAACGCCGAACAGCGATCGGAACTCATGTGGCGATGGACCAACGCCCATTCGCTGCGGGGTGGTTATGTACCCGTTAACCTCACTGCCATGCTGCGCCCCGCCTCTGCGGATGATTTGAATCGGCGCTCGGCCGCGGCCCTCGATAGCTTCATTCGTGAACTGACGTTGTTGGATGAGGAACCCACCGCGTTTGGCGAACTGGTGGCGGACCTTGGCCCGTTTACGGCCGGCTCCTTCGCTACGTTTCAGCAAACTTGGACGGTGGGCAGTAAAGCGGTGAAAGTCGGCGGCGGACTGGTTGTGGCTCGTCACTTCATGCCGGATTACGGGCTTTTCCAAAACACCGACCCGGCGGGCGACAACTATGTCAGCATCAGCAGTTCCAATGCTTCAGCGCGTTTCGAGCCGGGTGTATTCCCCATAGCCGGTATGCACGGCGGCTTCCGCGGCAGCGCGCCGGCGATGTTTTTCCGCCTTAGCGCCGGGCAGCTCAATCCTGGTGACCGCGTCATCATCACCTACGGTGGGCGTGCCGGAGGCGGCGGCGGTTTGCAGATGCCCAGCATGTCCAGTGACTTTCTTCCGTTCCCGCTCTACGTGTTATTTGAGGAAGGTCCGGATCATTTTTCGCTACCCATTCAGCCGATTCGAATCGAAGGCGCGGGGGTTGCCGGGGTACACGGCTTTGCGCCTTCGGTGCTGCGACCAGGGGAAAAATTTACCCTCTCCGTGCGCGCTCAGGACCGCTTCTACAATCGTGCTGTAGGCCCGATACCCGGCTGGCAGGTATTGGCTGATGGTGAGGTGCTTGCCGAGCTACCGGCAGGTAACACCGCCGTGCAAACCATAGAAGAGATGAGTTTTGCCAACCCCGGAGTGATGCACCTAACCATACGTTCCACCGATGGGGTGATCCAAGGTGTTGTAAACCCGATTCTTGTCTCGGCTACCGCCCAACGGGTGTTTTGGGGGGATACCCACGGTCACTCGGGTTTTGCTGAAGGGGTGGGCACCCCGGATCGCTTCATGACTTGGGCCAAGGAAGATGCCCGTCTGGACTTTGTCACCCACTCCGAACACGACATCTGGATGGATGATTTCGAGTGGGAGGTGCTTAAGGCCAATGTGGAGAAGTACACCGAGCCAGGCCGCTTTGTGGCTTACCTGGGTTATGAATGGACTACGCGAAACATCTTTGGCGGACATCACAACGTCTTGTTCCGTACGCCACAGGGCCGCAAGCGTATCCCTACTCAGTTTTATCCGGTGTTATCCGAGTTATACACCGGTCTGCGCAATGCCCATGATCCGCAGGACGTCATAGTTATCCCACATGCCCATCAGGCCTCCGACTACCGCTTGAGCGACCCACAATTGGAGCCCTTGGTGGAGATCATGTCGCAACACGGCACCTTTGAGTGGTTTGGGCGCATGTACTTAAGTCACGGCCACCAGGTGGGCTTCACTGCAGCCAGTGACAACCACCTCAGCCAGCCCGGTTATACCGCGCCCAAAGGTGGCGGCTTGTCCCAACGCGGTGGTTTAGGTGCCGTGCTGGCCGATGAAGTGACGGTTGATGGTTTGTTTGATGCCATGCGGCAGCTGCGGGCCTACGCCACCACCGGTGAACGCATCATCTTGGATGTCAGCTTAAACGATGTGGGGATGGGGCAAAGAGCGCCGATGGCCGAGCAGCGTAGCCTAAAAGGCCGGGTCATCGGCTCCGCACCGATCGCAGAAATTGCAGTGGTGCGCAACGATGAAGTGATTTGGCACGAAGACTACCTGACCAAGCAGGATGGCAACTATGCTCAGGAAGAGACCTTTTACGTCAGCTTTGCCAGCCAGTCCGTGCCCATGCACCGTGGGGACAATCCCCGCGGTTGGCGGCCCTGGCGGGGTAAGTTGACCATAACCGGCGCGCAACTGTTGGCAGCCGACCCGACTGATTTTGTTGCCACGGAGCAGGCTTTAGCGGTAGATGAAAAAGCCGGGACGGTGCGATTTTCAACTTCCTCCAGAGGGGATGCCTCTTCTATTCGTTTGGTCCTGCGTGATGTCTCGGCTCGAACACGTGTGCGTATAGAGTTGGATGAAGCCAGAGAGTTTGGCAGCGGCCCACCGATCTACAGAGCGCCAGCTGTTATTCCGGCGGGCACAGTAGAGTTGAGCTTCAGCAACCTACAGCGCGGCATGACAAAAGCG
This sequence comes from Pseudomonadales bacterium, assembly GCA_028281005.1. GTDB lineage: Bacteria > Pseudomonadota > Gammaproteobacteria > Pseudomonadales > Azotimanducaceae > UBA4421. Next base: position 2,444 of record JANQKS010000023.1, on the reverse strand, counting down.
AAACTGCCTTTTGACATTTATGAGGACACAGTAACGCTACGCCGGGTCATGACCGGCGGGGCGCGGGACATTGCGTTCGAAGTTGAAGATGAAGGCAAAATCCACGGTGACTACTACTTCGTGCGGGTCACCCAGGCCGACGATGCGATTGCCTGGTCAAGCCCTATCTGGGTAGGCGGATATCCAAAACGTTGACCAGCACATTTGGGTCAAGCCGACGGCTTAGCATTTTTGGCCTTTGCTCAGCGGCAGTTTGGCTCGTTGCCTGTGCCGGTGTTCCCGCCGCTGATGTGGATTTGCAACCGGTAGCGATGCGGCCATCCATGGCCCAAACCGCTCAGGGCAGCTTTATCCGCTGGCGCGAACACATCATCGATGATCCGCAGATAGCAGGGTTCGACTTAAGCGGCAGCGACGGGTTAGTCATGGCGGATCTCGATCTGGACGGCTTTGAAGATATCGTTTCTGTGCACGAAAGCGATGCAGGTTACGACTCCGCAACTTTTCAACCGGATTTTGAAGCGCCCGCCCAAGGCCATGTGCGTATCGCGTTTGCATCGGCGGATCCGCGGCGCTGGACCAACATTACCCTCGCTGAAGGCAGCGATGCGGCGGCACCCGAAGATGCCGCGGTAGGCGACATCAACGGTGACGGCTACCCAGATGTCTTGGTGGCGGCTGAGCTTTCACATCTAATCTACCTACAGAACCCCGGGCCAAATGCGCGCACGTCGCCGTGGCCGCGCCTCATTTTGCCGATGACACGAAATCGCGGTTCCTACCTGCGTGTGTTCACAGCGGATTTTGACGGCGATGGCCGTCTTGAGGTCAGCGCCGCTAACAAAGGCGCACAGATCCCCGGACCTGAAGACTTTAAAACGCCACACCCGGTCTCAATCTTTAGAGTCAGTGGTGACCCGTTAGACGGGGATCGTTGGCAAGAAATTGAGCTCGGACGGTTCAGCGTGCCGCAGAACGCAGAACCGGTCGATTTGGACGGGGACGGCGACTTTGATGTCATTGCCGGCTCCCGCGGAGAACAACGTATGGTGGTCTTTGAAAACACCGGACGGTTTACGTTTGCCGCGCATCCCATCGAGATTAGCGGTACGCGTATGTCCGGCTTCAATATGGCCTACGCCGATCTTGATAGAAATGGGCGGCTCGACATCATTGCTGCCGTGCCGGAAGGATTGGCTTGGATCTCTCAGCCACGGACGCTGGATCAGCCTTGGCAAGCGCACTTCATCGGCACGTTCGCCCCTGACAGCATGACGGGATTAGCGGCGGCGGACATCGATGGCGACGGTGACGTGGACGTGATGGCCGGTAGCTACAGCCGTGGTGAGCGACTGCGTGACGGCGAGGCCGACCTTAATGACCGCTTGGGGCGCATTGGCTGGTTCGAAAACCCGGGAGTGGTAGACAAAGCGTGGATCCGGCATGACGTCTCCAGACGCACGCGCGGCATGTTCGATAAGTTCATCGCCCGTGATGCGGATGGTGATGGCGATGTGGATTTTTTCGGCACCCGCGGTAACAGCGCTCCCTACGATGGGGTATTCTGGCTGGAACAGGTGCGCAGTGACACGGCTGTACCAGTATTTACGCCGGCGCGAGATACGGACAGTTTGGAGATGGCGTTACCGGGTTACAATTAACGGGTGTGTGCCTGAGGGGAATGTGTAATGAGCGGAATTCGCACTTGGCTGTTGGTGGCTATGTTGATTGTGTCCTGCGGTTGCGCCACCTCTACATCGGTCGTCGGGCAGTCACTGGATGACGGTGCAGCTAACCTCTCAGGGATCAAACAGACATTGGTAGGGGTTTTGCTCGCCATTGAAGGGCCAGCGGGCGGTAGCTACTACCGCGTAGATGACCTGTGGGCAACCAACCAAACCACAGGCGAACAGTGGCGCTTCCCATTGTTCAGCAACTTCATAATGGGTACTAAACAGGCGCCCCATCGCATCGAGGGTGCCCGCTTGGAGCAATTGGTGTGGCTTGATTTACCTGCGGGGCGTTATGTCATTGACCAGATAGATTTGGTCACTCTGGACGATTTTTTCGACGCCACTGTGGATACCGAGTACTTTCATCGGCCTTTTCCCAAGCCGGCACTTACGGTGGCGCCAGGTGGTGCGCAGTACTTTGGTACGCTGGAACTGCGCTTACTCGGTATCGAACGCATTGGCTCGGAGTACCGCGCCAACGTACGCATAGTTCCGCGGGGGGTATCCGGCAAAAACATGGAGCGTTTAAAAGCGGACTATCCGGCACTGTCTGGGGTTGAGCTGCAGCATGCCCGCGTAGAACTCTAGTGCTCAAACCACTTGAAAACATAGGATCAGAGTTCGCCAGCTTTGGGCTGGCAAGGAAGCGTGAGGAGTAATATCTGGATATTGCGACGAGCAATGACGCAGTTAGCGTAAAGCTGGCGATCT
>JANQKS010000022.1 GCA_028281005.1 Pseudomonadales bacterium | reverse complement strand
AACTTAGGATCAGAGTTCGCCAGCTTTGGGCTGGCAAGGAAGAGTGAGGAGTAATATCTGGATATTGCGACGAGCAATGACGCAGTTAGCGTAAAGCTGGCGAACTCTGATCCTAAGTTTTCAAGTGGTTTGAGCACTAGACGGCTACCGCGGACCGAGCAACTGCATCTGGAGCCAAGAGTTTTACGAAACCGATCGTAGCCGGGGTTTTGTGCGCGGCTTTACCTATGAAATAAATCGCGGCATGGGACCGGTCACGACAGCCCTGACGGGTATGTTGGGTGGTCACATACCCTGGGGAGAAGGGCATCATCAAGCTTTTGATAAGCTGCACAATCGTGTCACTGGCATGGTGGGGATCTGCGAAGACCTGCCGGAAGAACACAACACTGTTACCTTGGATCCTGAGCTGACCGACGCCCATGGTATCTCCGCGCCCAAAATAGATTACACCTTGTCTGCCAACAGTTTGAAGATGCTCAAGTTTTCGGTGGAGCGGGCCACTGAGGTGTTGCAAGCAGCGGGGGCCACTGACGTTTACCATCAGGCGCCCACTGCTCAGGGTGGCTGGCACTTAATGGGCACCGCACGGATGGGCAGCGATCCGAGCCGTTCGGTGGTCAACGAGTGGGGGCGCAGCCATGATGTGCGTAACTTATTTATAGTGGACGGCAGTGTTTTTGTCACCTCAGCCGGGGTAAACCCAACATGCACCATCCAAGCGTTGGCGCTGTATGTGGCTGACAACATGAAAAAGCGGCTGGCGAATTTGTTTGACTAGCGGTCAGCGTGCCAGAAGAGCCTAGCAATCGACTAAAACAGGTAGTAAAGAGTAGGCAGCGTGAGCAACTTAATCAGCAGTGATGATCCCTTTGACCCGGCACAGAAGGAAGTGCTGCGCGACATTGTTGGATACATGATTCCGGCGGGCAGCGGTCGCCCCGCGGCCAACGACGACATCATTTTCGCCGACATATTAGCCATCGCCCGGCCGCTTGCAGAGCAGGTGCGCGAGGTATTGCAGATTTGTCAGAGCACCGATCTTGCCGGTTTAAGCCAGCTCCGCCATCCCGCATTGAGTGCTCTGGTGGGTGTAACGGTACAATGTTACTACCGCGATGAACGTGTCATGCAGTCTCTGCAAATGGAGGCGCGCCCACCCCACCCGCACGGCTATGCGGTGGCAGCAGGAGAGTGGCAGCTGTTAGAGCCGGTGCGTAAACGTGGCCGCGTGTATCGCGAAGTCTAGGTCACGAAGCCTAGGTCAGAGGCTCCCTAGGTGTTCTGCAGCACCAGCTTGCCGATGATCCTGCCGGCCAACTGATCTGTTAGCGCCTGCCTAAACTCGCTCATGGGACGGGTGTGGACCGCAGCCGGCTGTAACTGGCCGCTGCCGGCCCAGTGCATCAATGTATCCATGAGTTCCTGATTGATCGCCGGATTGGCCCTGGATTCCCCACCCCAGTCAACGCCCACCACCGAAGATCGTTTTAGCAATGCCAGGTTGAGCGCTAACTTAGGAATGGTGCCGCTGGCGAAACCCACCACCAAGAAGCGGCCGCCGGGTGACAATGAACGGAACGCAGGTTCGGCCAGGTCGCCGCCGACAGGGTCGTACACCATGTTCAGGCCCTTGTCTTGAGTAAGCATTTTTAGCGCATCACGCCAGTCGGCAGCGCTGTAATCGACGCTTTGATCAGCGCCGAAGGACAGTGCGGCGCTGCGTTTTTGTTCGGTAGACGCCGCAGCGATGACATTGGCCCCCATGGCTTTGGCCACGCTGATCGCAGCAGAACCCACACCTCCGCCAGCACCCAGGATGAGCACCGTTTCGCCCGCGCTCAGGTGGCCGCAGTTGCGTAAGCCATAAAGGGCGGTGGCGTAGTTGATGTACATACCCGCTGCGGTGGCGTCGTCGATCGCATCCGGTACCGGCACCACGGCGGCGGCGTTGATGGTCAAATAGTCCGCAAAGGCGCCACCGGAAGACAAACCCAGCACCCGATCGCCAACTCGCAAGTGGGTGACCTCGGCACCCACTGCGCTGACGGCACCTGCAAATTCGCTGCCAGGGAAGTAAGGCAGGGCGGGTTTAACCTGATAAAGGCCTTGCACCATGAGACCATCAACAAAACCGACGCCGGCCGCACTGATTTTTACCTGTACCTCATGCGGCCCCGGCGATGGGATTTCTACTTCGATTTGCTGGAGCTGTTCAGGTGGGCCGAAAGTTTCGCAGCACACTTGGCGCATTTTGCTCATACCACCTTAACTCCCTTGGGCGGACCGGCGCTGGTGAACTGTGTGCCCGGTGGATCGACGGCCCAATCGGGTGCTTCTTCCCACAAGTCGCCAAACACCAGCTCCGACATAGGCCGACGGCGGACAGGTCCGTGGCGGCCTTGGGGTTTGCCGATGGTGACGGTGCAGGCAATAAACACTTGCTCCGGGATTCCCAGCAGAGTTTTAAGCTCTTCCTCCACCGCGCCGTGGAAACCTGTGATGACACCGCCGTAGCCAAGGCCACGGGCCGCCAACATCAGGTTTTGTACCGCTGGATACATGGACGCCCCTTCGGTTGGAGTGGGCGGCCGGTAACGCACCATACAAGGCAAAATCAGGCATGGCGCTTCGTGAAAGTGATCCACGTAGTGTTGCATGGTGCGGGCCATACGAGACTTCGGGGAATTTGGATCGGCGCCGCTGCCTTTGTCGTACTGGTCGTTGGCGCGTTTTTGAGCCCAGAATTTAACCGCTGCGGCGCCGATCAGGGCTTTGGCCTTGTTGGCGCGTCCCGAATCGGTTAATACCACAAAACGGAAAGGTTGGCGGTTGGAGCCGCTGGGTGCGCGAGTCGCGGCAAATAACATATCCCGCAGTGCCTGTTCGGGAATTGGCTCGTTGCTATAGCGGCGAATGGCGCGGGTGGTGGCGAGGCCCTCAAGCAGGCCAACCTGGTCGTCGCTGACAGGAGTGTCAGCCAGTGATTTTGTCATTGCGCCGCTCCGGCGGAATCAAAGGGTGTCCAGATGCTACGCATCTGACGTAAAGTCTCAACTGCTGGCCAATGTGTCAGAGTTTGCGGACACCGGCAGTGTAAGTCGGTGTAGGGACTAAGGGAGCAACAGGGGCAACCGTGAAGCGAGGGGGAACAGTGGGAAAGGGTAGTGATGAGTGAGCCTGACGCGGCACAGCTGAATCAACAGTGGGTATTGGCGCGCCAACCACAGGGTGGTCTTCCCGCAGACGGCGACTTTATTTGGCAAGAAACGTCGCTGCCAAATCCTGGCCAGGGCCAACTGTTGGCGCGTACCATCTATTTGTCCATGGATCCTTATCAGTGGGTGCGCCGCCGCTCGGGTGTTGAAGTACCTGGTGGGGTGTGTCACGGCCGCACGGTCTCTCAAGTTGTGGCTAGCCGTATGCCTGAATACACTGAAGGTGACTATCTGTTTAACACCAACGGCTGGCAAGCTTACGCACTCACGGGCGCTGGCATTACCGAGTATGGCTATATGCACCCGCGCAAGCTCGACCCTGCGGCAGCGCCGCTGTCCACGGCGATTGGCGTCCTGGGGATGCTGGGTTTAACGGCCTACGCGGGCCTGATTGTGCAATGTGATCCGCAAGCGGGAGAAACCGTGGTGGTGTCCGCCGCTTCAGGTGGCGTTGGTCAAGTGGTTGGTCAACTGGCGAAGCTTGCCGGTTGTCGTGTGGTGGGCATAGCGGGTGCACCGTCCAAATGTGAATTTGTCACCAACGAATTGGGTTTTGACGCCTGTGTGTCGCATTTGCAGGAGGATCTTAGTACACAGCTCGCCGCTGCCTGTCCGGATGGCTGTGATGTGTACTTCGAAAATGTCGGCGGCCGGGTGTTTGAGGCCGTGTTGCCGCTGCTAAATCAGCGCGCGCGTGTTTCCTTGTGTGGATTCATATCTCAGTACAGCAACACCAGCGGCGGCAATCCGCGTGATGTTTGGCAGGCAGCGGGTCAGGCGGTGTTCGATCGGCAACAGGTGTCGGTACATGATCTGTTTGTGGGTAACTTTGTGGACGCTTATCAAGACCAATTTCTGGCTGAGATGGGAGATTATGTCCGCGATGGACGGGTGACTTACCGTGAAGATCGTTGGGAAGGTTTGGCGCGGGCGCCGGAAGCATTCAGCGCCATGCTGCAGGGTGGCAACTTCGGCAAAACCATAGTGACCGTCGCTGCGGAAAATACCTAGCCGGATCCACCGGCTTTTTGATTACACTCGTTGAGTTTTGGTAAAACAACTAACCATGTCATGGATGAGTAGTCGGCGCTTGGCGCTGTGGGTTTTGGGGGGGTGGCTCACATTAGGCGCCCAGCCGCTTAGCGCGGCACCCGCTGACACGGTTACATTACACGACGGCACTGGGCAAGTGCTGCCGTTGACCCGCATTGATCCTACCACGTCACCCATCACCCTGGATGGTCATCTGCACGAACCGATCTGGCAGCAAGCCCGGGCGATTGACCAATTTGTGGTACTGGAGCCGGACACGTTAGAGCCGGCCGAACACGCCACTTATTTACGGTTGGTGTATGCCGACAGAGGTTTGTATGTCGGCGCAGACTTACGCCAGCCGCCACCAACGTTGGTGCGGCGCCTGTCCGGACGAGACATGCGCGACAACCGCGACAGCATTTCGCTAACGATCGACACCTCCGGCGAGGGCCGCTACGGGTTTTGGTTTGGCATCAGCCTCGGTGATTCGCTCATGGACGGCACAGTGCTGCCGGAACGCCAATTCTCCAGCGATTGGGACGGTCCCTGGGACGGCCGTACCCAAGTGACTGAACATGGCTGGAGCGCGGAGATGTTCATACCCTGGAGCGTCATGAGTATGCCCGCCACGGGTGAGTTTCGTCAGATGGGAATGTATGCCTCGCGCATGGTGGCTTACAAAGGTGAACGCTGGGGTTATCCGCATCTGCCGCCCACGCAGAGTAAGTTTATGTCTGCGCTGCAGCCGGTGGCGCTGCGCGACATCCAGCCGCGCCAACAGTACAATATCTATCCCTTCACCTCGGTGGCTTACGATGGTGTGGACGCGCGGACGTTATACCGCACCGGCGCCGATTTGTTCTGGCGACCGTCCAGCAACTTTCAGCTGAATGCGACCCTCAATCCGGACTTTGGCAACGTGGAATCGGATGAGGTGGACATTAACCTGACCGCTACGGAGACGTTTTTTCCGGAAAAGCGTCTGTTTTTCCTCGAAGGTCAGGAAATATTTATTGCCACACCGCGCGCGGACACCCGCAGCAGCGGCGTGGGTAATCGCGGCACGCCTTACACCATGGTGAATACCCGGCGCATCGGCGGCCAACCTCGCAAGCCTGCCGTGGCAGCGGGTGTGGAGGTACCGCGTCGTGAATTGGTGCAACCCAGCGAACTGATGGGCGCGTTTAAAACCACCGGTCAAGTGGGACGTATACGTTACGGTGTGATGGGGGCCAGCGAAGAAGAGGTCAAATTTGACGTGATCGACAACGGCCAGCCGCGCAACTTCAAACAAGATGGCAATGATTATGGGGTGGCGCGGGTGTTGTACGAAGACAGCATGGGTGGCAGTTATCGTGCGCTCGGCTTCCTATCAACCGCGGTGTTGAATCCGGACCGGGATGCCGTGGCCTATGGTGTTGATTGGCACTACTTGTCGTCGCGCGGCCGCTTCAAGGTCGACGGCCAATACATGATGTCTGACATCGATGATGTGGCCGAGCAAGGTTACGGCGGCTTCCTGGATTTTGAGCTGACCTATCGCCAAGGGTTAAAACACCGCATTGGTCTTGAGTACTTTGACGAAAACTTCGACATCAACGACCTGGGCTTCATCGCCCGCAACGACTACTACCAGATGCGTTCTTCTCTAGAGTGGACCCGTTCAGATTTGTCTTGGGCACGGGAAAACCAGTTTGATGTGCGTGGTTTTTACCGGCGCAGTATCACGGAATCAGAAGTGTATTCCGGCGCCATGTTCTTCTCTAACCGCGTCAGTCTCAACAACCTATCTCGTGTAATCACGCGGCTCGGCTACTTCCCGCCTCAATATGATGACTTAAACAGTTTTGGTAACGGGACGTTTCGTATTGATGGCCATGGCTCGTTCGACCTCTTCTGGCGCTCAGACGATACCCAGGTATGGAGTTTTGGGCTCGACGCTGGCGTAGAACAGGAAATGCTCGACGGCGAGAAGGTGAGCTTCGGCGCGGAGATTGTCTGGCGGCCCAGTGACCAGTTTGCCCTGGAGTTGGAGGTGAATTACGACGACCGCAACGGTTGGCTCCTACATCAGGAAGACAGTTTATTTACCACCTTTGCCGCCGAGCAGTGGGTGCCGGAGCTGTCGGTTGAATACTACATCAGCGCGCGCCAGCAACTGCGCCTATCCTTTCAGTACATAGGCATTAAAGCCCGGGAAAAAGATTTCTACCGCGTACCCGATCGACCCGGCGATCTGATCCCGGTCAGCAAACCCAGCGGCCCGGGTGCGCGCGGCAGCTACGACTTTGCCGTATCCCAATATACGTTACAGGCCCGTTATCGTTGGGAAATTGCACCGCTGTCGGACATCTTTCTGGTATATACCCGGCAAGCTGATTTACGCACGGCACTCGGCGAGGCATCGTTTAACGATTTGTTCAACGATGCCTGGCAAGATCCACTGGCGGATTTCTTGGTGTTCAAGATCCGCTACCGATTTGGCTCTTGAGGCAGCTGTACCTGATATGTGTAAAGAGCAAAACCCCAATTCGACTAACCCACCAATGAGGCGCACAACATGAGAACACTATACCTAGCCAAGCCGGCGCTGCTGAGCTTGCTGCTCACGAGTCAAGGCGCCTGGGCGGCGCAGGGGGTCGTCTACGAAGACGCAAATGGCAACGGTGAGCGTGACGCCGGTGAACCCGGCATCGCAGATGTGCGGGTATCGGACGGACTCCAAGTCACCGCCACGGATGCCGAAGGCAACTGGCAGTTAGACATTGGCGATGAAGCGGTGGTGTTTATCACTAAGCCAACCGGTTACGCCACGCCGGTCACCACGGGACAGATCCCACAGTTTTACTACATTCATCAACCTAACGGTTCGCCGCAGGGGCTTCGCTATCCGGGTATTGAACCCACGGGGCCGTTGCCGGACAGCGTCGATTTTGGCCTAACCAGGCAAGACGAACCGGCGGTGTTTGAAGCGTTGCTGTTTGCCGACACTCAACCGCAAACAGAAGTCGAGTTGGATTACATTCGCGACCGCGTGGTCGCCGAATTGATAGGCACGGAAGCTAAGTTCGGCATGACCATGGGTGATATCATGTTTGACGACCTGTCGTTGTTCCCACGCTTGATCAACATCATCGCCCAGATTGGGGTGCCCTGGTACAACGTGCCCGGCAACCACGAACTAAATATGTTTGCGGAGAATGACGAGTATTCTCTGGAGACATTTAAACGCTACTTCGGGCCGACCTACTATAGTTTTGAGTATGGCGGCGCCCATTTTTTTGTGCTCGACAACATCGAATACCAAGGCACCGGACAAAGTGATCCGGGTAATGTACGTGGCTCAGGGGGGTATGTCGCCAAGCTGGGTAAGCGCCAACTCAAGTGGCTGGAACGGGAGCTTGAATACGTTCCCACCGAAGCGCTGGTGTTCTTAGCCATGCATTCCCCTCTGGAAACCTATGTTGGCGATTCACCCGGAGTGACCACCCAAGATCGGCGTGAGCTATTTAAGTTACTGTCCGGACGCCCTAATTTGTATGCGGTGGCTGGACACACCCACACCACAGAGCACCTCTATTTTGGCGAGGAAGACGGCTTTCGTGGACCTGGCGAGTTTCACCACCATGTGCTCACCGCAGTGAGCGGCTCCTGGTGGAGCGGTCCTTTCGACGAACAGGGTATCCCTACCACCTGGCAGCGTGATGGGACACCCAACGGCTATCACATTTTGGAAGTTGACGGCGCCGACGTGGCGGTGCGCTTCAAAGGTGCGGGGCGCCCGGCGGATTATCAGATGCGCATCATGTATGACGTGCACTATCAAAGCTTACGCGCGGACGGTATGCGCGATTTTCGTGTTGGCGAGTTGTTTGATGGGCGTATGCACATCGATCAGGTCCCAGCCGCCAGTGTGTTGGTGAATCTGTTTGATGGAGGGCCGAAGTCGCGCGTTTACTTCTCGGTGGCTGGTGGCGCTGAAATTGAAATGCAACGTGTAGATCGTATCGACCCGTTAATCAACGAAATGTGGGCAAAAGACGGCAGTGCCAAAAAGTCTTGGGTGCAAGCACAAGCTTCTTCGCACCTGTACGAAGCAGATTTACCGGACGACCTGAGCTCGGGCGTACATACCCTGTCGGTGCGTGCCGTTGACGACTTTGGCCGCACCCATCACGCCCATTCGGTGCTTGAAATTACCGGGCGCTAAGTAGTTTGCGGCAATCCTAACCGAGGAGAACAACATGCTGGATGCGGTCACTCCGGAATCCGTGGGAATTAGCGGCGAACGCCTGCAGCGGGTGTCTGCCTGGTTGCAGGAGCAGGTAGACGGTGGTCGCGTGGCGGGGTGCAGCGTTCTGGTGGCGCGCCGCGGGCATACCGCGTTGGCAGAGGCCGTCGGACTGGCTGAGATTGAGACGGGTAAACCTTTTGGCCTCGACACCATTGTGCGCATCTATTCCATGACCAAGGCGGTGACCACCGTAGCGGCGATGATGTTGTATGAAGAAGGCTGTTTTCAGCTGGATGATCCGGTCTCGGCGTATCTGCCTGAGTTTAAGGACACACCCGTGTGGCGCGGCGGTGATCACCCGCTCACTGATGTTGAAGCGCAGCAAACACCGATGACGGTGCGTCATCTCATGACGCATACATCAGGATTAACCTACGGCTTTATGCAAACCAACGTGGTGGATGCCGCCTATCGGGACGCGGACATCGAATTCCCTGGTACCGCAAGCACTCTGGCTGAGTTGGTGCAGCGGGTAGCAGGGTTGCCGCTTTTGTGCCAACCCGGGAGTCAGTGGAACTACAGTGTGTCAACCGATGTGTTGGGGCGTTTGGTGGAGGTCTGGTCCGGCCAAAGTTTGGATGCGTTTTTTCGCCAACGTATCACCGAGCCGTTAGGCATGTCCGACACCGCCTTTCATGTGGCAGCCGGATCAGCGGAGCGGTTGGGGGCGCTGTACGTGCCGAAGTCTGGCGGTGATCTCAGCAGTGTGGCTACGACGGCGTCACCGGAAGAGGTAGCCCAGCGCGGCGGCTTGCGCTTGCGGGAAAGTGCCGCGAGTAGCCGGTTTTTGCAACCTACAGAACTGTGTTCCGGCGGCGGTGGTTTAACCGGCACCATTGGTGACTATGCCCGTTTCTGCCAGATGTTACTCAACGGTGGGCAGTACGACGGTGAGCGGCTGCTCGGTCGCAAAACCGTGGAACACATGCGTAAGAATCACTTGCCTGACAACCGGGACATGGCGGCCATGGGTCAACCGGTGTGGAGTGAGACCAGCTACGACGGTATTGGTTTTGGTTTGGGCTGGGCGGTGGTCATCGACCCGGTCAAAGCCAACATTGTCACTTCAGAGGGTGAACATCACTGGGGCGGCGCCGCCAGTACGTTTTTCTGGCTAGACCCCGCCGAAGAGTTATTTACGGTTTTTTTCACACAGTTGATGCCGTCTTCAACCTACCCGATTCGGCGCGAACTGCGCACGTGCGTCTACCAGAGCCTGATCGACTGACATCATTCTGTCGCATGCAGCGTCTATGCTGGTGGCGATTGGGTCTACGCAACGTGTTGATCTCGGTATTTCAATATAGTTAACTATCGCCCCCTTTACTAACGCGGTGACTGCGGTGGGTAAGACAAGAAGAACCCCGCCGTGGTCCATCGCGACATTTTCGCCCATCGTCGCGGGAGGCTTACTTGGCACGTACGACCGATCATGAAATTGTCTCTATCTATCCGTTTTCGGAAGAAGAGGTAGACCAATTGATGACTAATTCCGTTGAATGTGTGCTGATGTGGGGCACCAAAGACGGTTGGCCCGTTGGCGTGACCCACTCCTTTGTCTGGCATGACGGCAAAATCTGGCTGACCTTTGCCGCCCACCGGCACCGTGCTGCGGCTATACGCCGTGACAACCGAGTGTCGGTCAACGTCAGCTCCAAAGGGTATCCCGTGCCCGGTGGAGACCTACCCTCAGGTGCGGTCACCTTTAAAGGCACGGCGGAGTTTTTTGATGACGACGAAACCAAGGAATGGTTTTACGGTGCGCTGTCGAAAAAGTTAAACCCCGACAGTGCGGAAGGTGAGGAGTTCTTCTACAACCTGTTGAACTCGCCGCTGCGTACCATTTTGGCAGTGACTCCGGTGAAGAAAATTATGTACAACGCCGGCACAGCGGGCAAACACATGGCAGGCACCGCTTCCGAAGACGAATTGGGTGAACGCTTGGAAAGTGACCGCTTACGCATGAATAAAGAGCGCGCGGCTCGGGGTCTGGACGAACGCTAACGCTTAAGCCTGGGCTTCGGCTTGGGTATAGACATCTTGAAGCAACAGCTTGATGCGGGTCGACCAGGCGTCCGCCTGTGCGACACCCCAAGCCGTCCCTAAGCTGTCTTTAACGGTGTCTCGCACCGCTTCGAAGAAAGCGGGATACATACCGACATCCACCCCATACGCCAGCAGGTGGTTGTCCACTTCCCAGCGCAGATAACCATCGTTTCCCAGATGCTCGTCGGTGAGTAATAACTCAATGACCTGGGCGAGCATGCGACCTTTCATGCCTTCATCCGAATGCCCCATGAGCGGCTCGGCATCTCCACATTGGGCAAAAAAGCGGTTGTAGACGGGTGCGGTGATGTCACCCACCGCTTCGGCGCATTGTTCGAGGCTGTCGCTGATGGTGTTGATGATGTGTTCATTGCTTGATGGCATAACGGCAATTTCCTGTCGGACCCGCGGGTCAGCTGTGAATAGGCACATAATACAGCCAGGCTGGGGGTTCCCGCCAATAAGCAATTAGCACTAGGAATCTGCGCGGTACCAGTTCTACCGCGCAGATTCCTAGTGCATAGCAAAGACGCGCGTGCAGATTGACAGCAAATTTGGATAACCCATATGGTAGCGCCTTAACACACTGGGAGTAGGGGACATTTCATGCGCGAAAACAAATCTTTAAACGCGTGGCGGCGCGGTGAGCAGACAATCGGTTGCTGGTTGTCCCTGGCCAATACGTATTCGGCGGAAGCCATTTCCAAGTTAGGTTTTGATTGGGTCTGTATCGATCTGCAGCACGGCATGATCGATTACACCGACCTGGCGCAGATGTTGCCGGCCATATCCACATCGGATGCCACCCCGCTGGTGCGGGTGCCTTGGAACGAACCCTACGAAATCATGAAAGTGCTGGATGCGGGTGCTTATGGGGTGATTGTGCCGATGGTCAACAACCGCGCCGAGGCGGAGCTGGCGGTATCGGCGTGCCGCTACCCACCCCAGGGTAACCGTTCGTTTGGTCCTATACGCGGCGCCTTGTACGGTGGCCGCGGCTACGCCCAGGAAGCCAATACTCAACTGGCCTGCATCGCCATGATTGAAACCAAGGAAGGCATCGACAAGGTTGAAGAGATTGTGCAAACCCCGGGGCTGGATGGTATTTACATCGGGCCGGCGGATTTGGCGTTGGCCATGGGCTTACCGGTATCCGGAGATCAACCCCAGGAAGAACACCTGGCCATGGTGAAGCACATACTTAGCGTGTGTCAGGCCAACAAAGTGGCCATAGGCATCCACACCTCCAGCCTGGAGTACACGCAAAAGTACCTGGAATTGGGTTTCAACTTTGTAACTTTGGGCAGTGAATCGGGTCATATGATGAAGAATGCCGCCAAAGAGCTGGCGGCGGCCCGCGGTACCCAAGAACAGCAACGCGAATCCACCGGGTACTGACCACGGACCGCTACCGGTTCAAAGGCATCTGAACTAAGCGCGTCTGCTTGAGGTTTGTATGTTGTGGTTGCTTGGTATCATCTTGATTGTGGCGCTGGTGTTTGGCCCCACTTTGTGGGTGCGGTGGGTCATGCGCGCTTATGACGAGCATATTGAAGGGATGCCTGGCACCGGCGGTGAACTCGCGCAACACCTGCTGCAAAAGTACGAGGTGGAAGGGGTAGGTGTTGAAAGCACCCAGATGGGTGATCACTACGACCCGGCCGAACGTATGGTGCGCCTGTCAGAAGACAACTATAACGGCAAATCTCTGACTGCCGTGGCCATTGCCGCCCATGAGGTTGGCCATGCGCTGCAACACCACCGCGGCGACCGGGCTTTGGCGGCGCGCACGGCGATGGTGCCGGTGGCAGATAAAATCGCCCGCTTGAGCAGTGGCATCATCTGGGCGGCGCCAATTGTCGGGGTGCTAACCCGGCACCCGGTACCGTTCTCCGCCTTGGTCCTGATCGGCATGAGTGGATTGGTGGCGCGTATGCTGGTGCACTTGTTTACGCTGCCCACAGAATGGGACGCCAGTTTTGGCAAAGCGCTGCCGGTATTGCGGGAGGGGCAGTACATTGCGCCCGGGGAAGAGGTGGCCGTGCGCCGGATACTTCGCGCAGCAGCGTTCACCTATGTTTCCGCCGCGCTGGCGGATGTGTTGAACTTGTTTCGTTGGGCGGCGTTACTGTTACGTCGTTAAATCGGGAATCCGGGATACCGGGATAGAGGGATAGAGGGATAGAGGGATAGAGGGATAGAGGGATAGAGGGATAGAGGGAAAAAGGAGAAGGTTTTGCGAATTGTGAGTTGGAACGTCAATGGCCTGCGTGCCTGTGCCAAGAAGGGTTTTTTGGATGTGTTAAAAAGCAGCAAGGCAGACATCATGTGTTTGCAGGAGGTGCGGGCCTTTCCCGAGCAGTTGCCGCCTGAGGTATTAGCGCCAAAAGGCTGGCACGTTGCCATTAACCCGGCCGAGCGTGCTGGCTACAGCGGGGTGGCCATATACAGCAAACAAGCGCCGAGCCGGGTCGAAACAGCGCTTGGTATCGAAGAGTACGATGTCGAGGGGCGCTATCTACTGGCTCAATTTGGGCGCCTATCGGTGGCTTCCATCTATTTCCCCAAAGGCAGCGGTAAAGAGCGAGACAACTCGCGGGTGCCCTACAAGCTCGGCTTCTATCGGGCTGTGTTTGAGCGTATCGAACAATTGAAGAAACGC
>JANQKS010000001.1 GCA_028281005.1 Pseudomonadales bacterium | reverse complement strand
GGACCAATGCCGGATAACAACAGCAACTGGGGGGTGTTGATTGCACCACCGCAGAGAAAGATTTGGTCGGCGTACAGAGTCTGTAAGCCTGTGCGGGTTTGAACTTCAACGCCGATAACGCGGTCTGCTTCGCACATAAGGCGGGTAGCATGGTTGTTGCAGTGGATGTTGAGGTTGTGCCTTTGCCTCACAGGGTGCAGGTAAGCCTGGGCGGTGGAGGCGCGCACACCGTTGGCAACGGTCATCGGCAGGGGCCCAAAACCTTCCTGTTCAGCGTCGTTTAAATCAGCTCTAGGCGGATGGCCGGCTTGTTCGGCGGCTTGTAGAAATCGTTGGTACAGCGGGTTGCGCATTTCACCGTTGGTGACGGCCAGCGGCCCTTGATGCCCGCGGAATTCATCTGCATGTTGCAGGCCCTGAAACGCCTGTGCTTTTTTGAAGTACGGCAACACGTCGGCATAACTCCAGCCGTGCGCCCCTAACTGTTGCCAACGTTCAAAGTCTGCTGGGTTGCCGCGTACATACACCATGCCGTTAATGGAGGAAGAGCCGCCGAGAACGCGGCCGCGCGGGCACAGTAAGCTGCGCCCATCTAAGTTGGCTTCGGGTTCGCTGTGATATCCCCAGTTGTATTTGCGGTGCCGCACGGGCAAATAAAACGCCGACGGCATACGCAGCATCGGGTGGTGGTCGTAGCCGCCGGCCTCTACCAAGGTGACTTGACGTCCACGGTCCGCGCTGAACCGATTGGCGAGCACACAACCGGCGGACCCGGCACCGATGATCAAAACGTCACTGTGCTGGCAGCCTGTGTTTGTAAACATGTCAGGCTAAGGCGCGCCGGTAGGGCGACATATCAATCCCAAAGGCAGCGTAACGTTGCTCTACCGCGTCGATGGTGGCGCTGCTCCAGAAGGAAGAGCCGGGTGGTGGAAACCCTAGTACGGCGCGTTGTTCGACACTGGCCTTAGCGATAATCGACTCCATCATTTGATCAGGTCTATACATGGACCAACTCCAGCCCGGATGGAGTACGTTGATCCATTCGCTGGCGGCTTTTCGAAAGGTAAAGTTCGCCACTAACCGGCGCGCGCCCAATTTCACCGGTGTGCCGCGGTGCCAGGTGTCGTGGCGGTAAAACAATACCGAGCCGAAGCGGTACTGCGCTTGCTCCTCTCTGGCGTACAGATGGGTCTGGCGAAAGTTGGCCACCGTAGGGTCATGTTCACGTAGGTAAACTTCGGCGCGCTGCCGATCGTTGATGTAAGGCAGGTGATTAACCCCTGGCGTTTGAGTGATGGGCCAGGGGTAGGCCGGGTCATCGGCGCCGCTGCGTGGCACCACGGCGGTAGCCCCTTCACAGTCATCATATTCTGCTAGGTAGAGGATAATCTCTACGGCATCGGGCTGGTCCCAAGGGGGCGGATGGGTCAACGTGTGGTTAGGATAGTCACAGTGGATGCGCTGGTCGGCGTTGTCGTAATTATGGGCGGACGGCTCGCGACCGTACTTAACCCACACGTCGGACTGAGTGAGGCGCACGTCTGTCACGCTCACATTCAATAAATCTACCACCGCGCCGAGTAAACTCGGATGTAACGTCAGCTGATTGCAGGCGGCCGAATTGGATGGAAAAACAAAGTGTTGGTCGCTGCCGAAACCGGTGACCTGTCGAGCAGCCTCTGTGCCTGGTGCCGGGAAGGCTTGTTCGGCGTCGCGAGCCACGCGGCGTAAAAGATCTGCGGGTAGTAAGTCATGTACCAACGCAAACCCTTGTTCTCGCCAACGCTGAACTTGCGCTGCCTGCAGTTTACCGTGGCGGGCTGGTTCAGAAGCCGCCCACCTTACCTCAGTCACTTCTACCTCTTTTGCCGCTCGGTTTTATCTAACTGTCCCCTAGGGTACCTGCTTGCACCTACGGTCACCTATTAACACTTACATGGCCGGCCAAGGGCCGCGGGGTTCCCGTGGCATGAGGGCTTCCAAAAACGGGATGGGCTCGCGAATGGTGACAATGTAGGTGACCGTATCGGTTACTGCGCCCTCGGCGTGCCAGGCGCCCTTGGGGATGTTGAGCCGATCACCGGCGCTGATGTTGATGTGTTCACCGTTCGCATCCAACACGTATGTGTTACCGGACATGACATACCCGATGAGGTCTTGATCGTGATAATGCACCGGCAATTCCGGCGAGCTTTCCGATACGTAGGTGGTGGGCCAGAAACCGGTGTGGGCAATGTCGGCCATCACTTCTGCTTGGTTGGTAAAATAGGCATGATCGACGGTCACAACGGACATGCCGCTCTCCTATATTGGTTTACGCGTTGATTGATCGATGGCGGCACGGACTACGGTGAGTAGTCTGTTTTTGTCATGAACACGCTGTCGATGTTTTGGATCAAGCGGCCATCGGCGATCGAGTCAGCGAACACAGCTTGCCATTCCGGATCGCCGATAAAAGCTTTCCAATTGGCTTCCGCGGCCGCCATGCTGTCGTGGGCAATCACGTACACCAACGTATTGGGCGTATCGTTTGGTGTCCAATAGGCGATGTTACGCATGCCGTGTTTCTCGAAAATGCTCATGGTGTGATTCCGAAAGCGTTGGTGCAGCGCATCCAACTTGCCTTTGTTAGCGGTGTAGGTACGCATTTCATACACCTGCGTGTCGTCTGCCCAACTGGTTGCGCTACCCAGTGTTATCAGCACCGCCAAGGCGCAGGCGCAGGAATGTTTGGTGATGCTCACATGTCTCTCCTTTTGCTCCCCGGAAATTCTCCGGATATTCCCCAAAATAGTGCGCAACCGCTTCCGCTCGGGAACTAGATCTATCTCGATATAGTCTCACGTCGGGTGGGTTACCTGGGTAGAATAGCCGACCATGCCTGAAAAGCACACGTTTGCGCTCGGTGCAGCACAAGCACCCAAAAACCTGATGAGCTACAAAAAGTACTGGGCTCATCGATTGACGCCTGCGCCAGTGTTACCCATGAGCCGCGAGGAGATGGATGACCTCGGCTGGGACAGCTGCGACATCATCTTGGTGACGGGTGATGCCTACGTGGATCACCCGAGCTTTGGTATGGCCGTGGTGGGGCGCTTTTTAGAAGCGCAAGGCTTTCGCGTGGGCATCATTGCGCAACCGGATTGGTGCAATACCGATGACTTCACCGCATTGGGTCCGCCAAATCTGTTTTTTGGCGTGACGGCGGGCAACATGGATTCCATGGTCAATCGCTACACCTCCGAGCGTAAGGTGCGTTCAGATGATGCCTACACCCCAGGCGGTGAAGGCGGGAAGCGCCCGGACCGCAGCGTCATTGTATATAGCAACCGCTTACGCGAAGCTTACGGTGCTGCGCCTATTCTGATAGGCGGTATTGAAGCCAGCTTGCGCCGCATTGCTCACTTTGACTACTGGTCGGAAAAGATCCGCCGCAGCGTGCTGCTTGATGCCAAAGCCGACATGCTGGTGTTTGGCAACGCCGAGCGTCAAATTGCGGAGATTGCCCACCGTCTTGTCGCCGGTGAAGCGCTCAAAGACATTACCGATGTGCGCGGCACGGCTTTCAAACGCAAACAGACACCTGCGGGCTGGATTGAAATTGACTCCACCCACTTAGATACGCCCGGCAGGCTGAACCCGCCGGACGATCCTTATGCCATGGTGCCGGGGAATACATCCGGCGAGGCGCCAGCACCAGACAGCGACGTGCAGGTGGTGCGTTTTGTTAAAGAGGTGCCGAAACAAGACCGCCACCGTTCCGTGATTCGCCTGCCGAGTTTCGAGCAGGTGCGGGACGATGAGTTTCTGTATGCCCATGCCTCACGCGTTCTGCACGTAGAATCCAACCCGGGTAACGCTCGGGCCTTGGTGCAGCAGCACCAGAACACCAATGTTTGGATCAACCCGCCGCCTATCCCCTTGTCGACCAAGGAGATGGATGCGGTATATGAGTTGCCTTACACGCGGGTGCCACACCCTGTTTATGGCGATGCCCACATTCCAGCGTACGAGATGATTCGCTTTTCGGTTGCCATTCAGCGTGGATGTTTTGGTGGGTGTACCTTTTGTTCCATTACCGAACATGAAGGCCGCATCATTCAAAGCCGCTCAGAAGCCTCGGTGTTACGCGAAATAGAAGAGATACGCGACCGCGTACCTGGTTTTACCGGCGTCATCTCGGATCTCGGCGGACCCACCGCGAATATGTATCGTTTGGCGTGTAAGAGTAAAGAGATTGAAGCGGCGTGCCGCAAGCCGTCGTGTGTGTATCCAAGCATCTGTCCAAATCTGAATCCAGACCACAAACCGCTCATCAATTTGTACCGCAAAGCGCGTGAGTTGCCCGGGGTGAAGAAAGTCCTGATCGCCTCGGGTGTGCGTTATGACCTCGCTAACGAATCACCGGAATATGTGGAAGAGCTGGCCAAACATCATACCGGTGGGTATCTGAAAATTGCCCCGGAAGCGCTCAGCGAAGGGCCGCTGTCAAAAATGATGAAGCCGGGTATGGGTACGTACTACCGCTTTAAAGAATTGTTTGACAAATACTCTAAGGAGGCGGGGAAGGAACAATACTTAATCCCGTACTTTATTGCTGCTCACCCTGGGACAACGGACGAAGATATGCTGGAACTCGCGCTGTGGTTAAAGCAGAACGTTTTCCGCGCGGATCAAGTGCAAGCCTTTTTACCCGGACCCATGGCCACAGCCACAGCGATGTATCACAGTGGGACCAATCCACTGCGAAAAGTGAAGCGTGATGGAGAGCAGGTCTACATCCCCAAGGGCCATAAACAGCGCCGGCTACATAAGGCGTTTTTACGCTACCACGACGCCAACAACTGGCCGCTGTTGCGTGAAGCTTTGCAACGTATGGGGCGCGCAGATCTGATTGGTAATGGTAAGAAACACCTGGTGCCGACTTATCAACCAGCAGGGACTGGTCAGACGAAGGCGAATCGGCCTTTCCGCACCCAACACGTCCGCTCGCACAAGAAGCGACGCTAGGGTGCCTCTTAAGCTTTTGAGACGTATTCGTAAGGCACCCTAGTGTGACCTGACGCACATTTGAGCGCCCCTTGGCGTTCCATAAAGGCACCTGGCCTGGTCCGCTGGGAGCTAAATCACCGTCTTTAACCACTTTTGTGCCTAACCTTTGGGCTGCGTTTTATCGTGCTGAAGTACGAGGATACAAACGAGGCTCAAAATGAACGGACTCAAAACATCTTCAAATCCACTGGCTTGCCTGGCCGCTCCCTTTGCAATCAGCGGTACGTTGGTCTTAGGTGTGGGTTGCGCATCATCCCCGACCGTGTCAGAGAACCAATGCCGAGCGGGTGATTGGCAAACCATTGGCTACCGCGATGGCAGCAACGGGCTCGACTCGTCGCGCTTGTTAAAGCACCAGGAAGCGTGCGGCGAATTTACTATTGTGCCGGACCGCAACCTCTACCTGGCGGGTTGGGGGGAAGGCTTAGTCACTTTTTGCACGGCGGACAATGGTTTTAACCAAGGTGTGAAGGGCCGTGCGCTAAACGCGGTTTGTCGGGGTGAACTACTTGAACCCTATGCCTCTGCCCACGCGGAGGGTCGCCAGCTGTATGTGGCGCGTAGCGATGTCAGTTGTCTGCAACAAACCTTACACAACCAACAGTCCCGCTTAGAGCAGATTAAACAGGAAATGATTGGTGTAACCACCGCGCAACTGCAGCCGGATCTCACCGCGGAAGAACGCCTGCGTTTACTGTCAAAGTTAGAAGACCTGGCGGACGAACGCGCAGAGATCAAGGCCGAAATGCCGCGCACCGAACAGGCGCTGCTGCAGGCGGAAGACCACCTCGCATTGTTGGATCAGTCTCTGGCGCTGCGCTAGAAGCTTCTCTCCCAGCGCAGCCCCCAGGTTAGGTCTTCGATCGCCCAATCCTCCATGGATGAGGTGTACTGGTAGTTCACAAACGCGGAAATACCGCGAATGAACTGCGCCGAAACACCGGCGTTAATCACCATGTATTGCTCATCCGGGGTATCCGTCTCGATCTGAATCGTCGGAGTTGCTGCCAGCGGGTCGTTGCGGAAAGGATCTGCTGCAAAACCCACCGTTACGGATTGTGCATCGTCCTCCAACTCGAAGACTGCATCCGCCCTTAAGTGGGGAATCAACACCCCCCAACTGGGGGTGAAGACATAGGAGGCATGGAACCCGGCGTTCAGCGTAAACGACTCGGCACCCTGTTCACCGATGGCCATGTTTAGTCCGGCGCCTCCACGCTCAACAAAATCGTCGACGTCCAAATCCACCGTGTAGGCACCGATGTGCGGGCCAATGGTGAGCGCGCCGTGGTTAAAGTCGTAACCTGCGGCGATGCCACCGGAGATCTGTTCCCCTTCGGTGCTGCCGATGGCGTTTAAGTCCACCAAACCGCCGATGTCGGTATATTGGATGCGTCTCTCGGTGTCGTAGTCGTTTTCACCGTAGGTAAACAGCACATCCACATAGAACGATTCCGCAAACCAGGTGGCAAATAGAGAAGCGTTCAGGGAGTCGATATCAAACTCCCCGCCGCTGTCGAAATCGGCTTCGATTTTGCCCCAGGATAAGGCGCCGCCGGCGATTAAGTTATCGCGGAAGCGATAGTCCGCGCCGACGGTCAGGAAGGCCACATCAAAATCAAATGCCTGCTCGTTTTCGGTGGCGTCTTTGTCACCCCACTTAATCTTGCCGTCTAAAAACAGACCCCAGCGGCCAAAGTCGTCACTGCCGGCTGCACCACCGGTGAGGTTGTTGAAGATCTCAGCGATGGCTTCTCCGGGTACGCGTTGCCCCTTAATCTCAATGTCTAAACCCGCCAGGTCGATGCCCGTGGCGCCCGAGCGTAGACCGTTGATACGCTGGTCAAGGTTGCCGTGCTGCAGGGTACTTAGGCGCAACGCGCTGGTGGCCAACACAGCTAACTCTTCAGGGTTGATGGCGTCGAGCGCGTTGATGGCTTGTGCGTCTGTGGTGCCTGTATCGCGCAGCGTGACACACTTATCCGCCAGATCGAGGGTGTCCGCGTCGGTACTGCCGGCGTTTTGGATATTCCCACACAGGCTGTCCAACGCCGTCGCCACTTGTTGCTGGTTACGGGTTAATCCTGCCAACTCGGCGAGATTACGCTGGGCCTGTGGCGCCACCACATCGATACTCACCTGTTTGGTGGTGATGTCGTCGTTGGCATCGGTCAAGGTAATCACCGCATTGATGGTATCCCCCGGGGTTGCCTGGGGATCCACATCCAGCGTGAAGGTCACATCACCCGCTTGATTAAGCACGGTGGGATTGACCGCACCAGCGTTGGTGTTGATGTTGATCGGAAACACCCCATCCACCGGGAAGGTGATTTCTACTTGTCCCCCGACAGGGCCGTCCACTTGTTCGTCACCGCCGGCATCAGGGCCGGTGCCGTCATCATCGATGATGGTGATTGTCTGCGAAGTCAGATTACCGAGGGTGGCGTTGTTGGTGGGGTTAGACAGAGTCAGGGTAAAGGTCTCATCCTGCTCCGCGTCGGTATCGTCAATAATGATGTTGTTAAGCGTGACGGTTTGTGGCGCGTCGTCACCGTCGGCAAAAGACACCAGTGTGTTCACCGTCTGGAAATCGCTGCCTTCCGTGGCGGTGCCGGCGCTGGCGGTGACGGTTACATCCACGACGCCGCTGTTGCCGCCCGTGCGGGTCACTGTAAATTGTAGTGCGCCGTTGGCGACGTTTTCATCAACCGTGGCAGTGGCGGCATCAAAATCCAGGGCACCCGCGTTTGCTTGTCCTGGACAGGCATCAATGGCCAAGTTACTCATCGCCATCGTACCTTCGGAGGTGCGGAAACCTACCTGGCCAACAAGGTCCGAATCTGTGAATGGTGTGGTGCCGTTCGCGATGACACCGGTGACGCGGTAAGTGTCCGCTCCGGAAGGTGAGATCACTGCGTTGTTGACAAGTCCATCCACCCAGCGGTCGTTTTGCACACTTCCAATCGTGACAACTTCCGGCGGTGTACTGCTGGTGACGTTGCCGTTGGCATCAAAATTGACTTGAAAACGTTCGGTGGGTGCCAGAAAGGCCCCGTCGTCGCCGGATATTCTGAAGATGAACTCCGTTGTGGTGGTACCTGACAACAACACGTCAAACTCAAAACCGCCGGCACCTGCGCAGAAGCTGGCGGCTTCGATGGTTGGGTTTATCGTGGCGCCGTCATTGTCTAGGATATTGACATTCAAAATCGCGTTTTGGCCGATAACACCGCCTTGTACATTACTTAGGGTCAGCTCAAAGTTCTCCGTACCTTCGACGAGGTCATCGTCTATCAGCGTCACGTCGACCACTTTGTCAGCGGTATCACCGTCTGCCCAGGTGACCAGCACGCCGCTAAAGTCCACAAAGTCATCGCCCGCTATAGCCGTGCCCGGTGAACCTTCCAACACTTCCACGGAGACAACACCCGCACTGCTGCCGGAACGCTGCAGGATGATGGCGGTTGTGCCGGCACCCTCGCCGACGTCTAAGTTGGTCGCTGCAAATTGCACTGATGCAGCGGGCGGCTGTTGCGGCACCAAAAATACGGTACCGCTGCGGGCCGGCGAACAGTTCCAACACTCGGTAATACCCACCGAACCCCCGGCAGGACCAAACCCCAAAATGTTGACCACCCCGGTATCAAATCTGATGTCGAGGTTGTCGTTGATACCCGGCGATTGAAAGGGATTAGGCAAATTTTCACGCAATATGATCTGGGCGGGCGTTGAAGTATTGATGACGCCGGTGCTGTCGCTGAACGTGGCCCCGTCAAAGTTTGCGGTGCCATTGTCGTCGGGCCCTGCTTCGGTGCTGATGTTCCAGCTCAGGATGGTCTGGGTTTGATCATCCAAAGTCAGGGTGCCGGTGACGGTGGTGCCGTTTAAGGTGCCGTTAACAAAGTCATAGGTGACTGGCGCCGCGTGCACCGCGCCGCTGAGCGCCAAAACTACTAACAGACTGCTCCACACAGCCAAATATCGATGCAACATACTTGCCTATCCCCAGTTGTCTCTGCCTAGTCGTATTGACCGGCTCGTTTGCGGCCCGATGCAGAAGCAAGGGCACTATACCGCCTTTGTCCCGTTGTCGCATGAGCCCTTGTAGTGAGCATGTAACCGCTGTGGATGAATCCTACCGGGCCCATACTGGTGCTCAAACCACTTGAAAACTTAGGATCAGAGTTCGCCAGCTTTGGGCTGGCAAGGAAGAGTGAGGAGTAATATCTGGATATTGCGACGAGCAATGACGC
>JANQKS010000113.1 GCA_028281005.1 Pseudomonadales bacterium | reverse complement strand
GAACACGTCTTGAATAAGTCTCAAAAGCTCAGAGGGACCCCAGCTTAGTTTTTGGACTGGAAAATTCAATGTGTACTCAGGCGGATCGCTTTGCTCCTGCCACTCGTGCCACCACATCCTGATACGCAAAACACCGCTCCAGTACGGCGATATCCGCCGGCAGCACCTGCGCCTCGGCCATCGCCTCCCGCCAGCGCCCGGTGACCTTCAGCACCTCGTCTGCAATGTGCGCCACTTCATCCTGCTCAAGCCCCAGTCTTTGTGCGGCTGAGTTCAGATTGTCCAGCGTCGGGGTGTTACCAAACATGCCCAGTGCGATGGCATGGGAACCCTGCAGACCGGTGTGTGGCACCACATCATAGGCGGGTGTTAAAAGGTACTGTGGGTCGCCCGCCTTTTTGTAGAAGGCGTGGTTGCGCAGGTGGTCGTCGGTGTTGCCGATGGCGACGTTGAATATGAGGCGGCGAAAGATATCAGCAGCCAGCGTTGTGGTGAGGGTGCCGATACGGTTGCCCAGTTGATAGATGCCGGGATACGACATGGCCGCTTCATCGTATTGGGTGATGTCGAATTTGTTGATCAGGCTGGCTACGGAAATCAGGTGATGCTGGCCGTCTGCGTCTTTGTCAAAACGTTCCACCAGCAGTACCGGTCCGCGCGTGGTGCCGGTTAAAACGACGTCCGGCACCTCAATGCCTGCTGCGCGGGCCATGCGCATGGTGACGTATTCCACCTTACACATGTCCACCAGGTCGGAATCGCGTGAAAACTTGGCGATCCAATGCCGTTCCAGGTGTTCGATGAGAGTTTTCGGCCGGGCCCCGCCGAGGCCGCTGCCATGGAAGAAAAACGGCTCTAACGAGCGGTCTACTTCGCGACCGGCTTCGATGTCTTCAGCGATGGCCTGTAAATGAATCAGGTTTTCGAACGGCCGCTCCGGCGGTTTCCGAGGCCGGTCATTTAGTTCAGCAGTGAAGTGCAGTGCGCCGACCCCCTCACCCGAGGCGGCCAAGAGAAATTCCACCGCACTCACCGGGGGCGGCTGGCGGGTTTTGCTGAGTTGCCTGCGGCCCCACTCATCCGGTCCGGCGTCGATCAACACACCAAAAACACCGGGGGCTTCCCGCGTACGTGGGGTGATGTGCACGTCTTCGGTGAGCGGTAGATTAACCGGATCTAAGGCGAAGGCGCGTTTGTCTTTTAGGTATTGGGGTGCGTAGCGAAAGCGTCCTCGGTTGTCGTCAACGATGAGCTGGCCGGCAAGGATCTTTTTGCCGTTGCCGGTATCCACGTGGACAAAAAGTTTCTCCGCCATCTAACTCGCGGCCTCCATCGTAGCGCTCAAAAATCCCATTCATCTTCGGCCGCGGCGGTACCCGAATCCCGCGCGCGTTGGCGTTGGTTACTCCGCGCCAGGGCCTCACCGATGGGGTCGTCACCGTCAGCCAGCAAGCGATCTAAACCATGAGCGACGCCGTACAGGTCAAGCAGGGCCAGGTACGCGGAAAACGTGATACGGGCGCTGCCGCTTTCTACCTTTTTCACCGAGCTCTCGGAAAGCCCGGCTTTTTGTGCAGTGAGTGCCTGGGTCCAATTGCGCCGCAGGCGCGCTTGTTTCAAGCGTTCACCCAAAGCTGCCAAGCTGCCGAGCGCAGCGTCGCTGATGAGGCTGTGTGATTTAGATGATCTGGGCATATAAAACTAATAACATTTATAACAGCTTTATATAACTTTATCGTTATGCTGTGCATCATCTTAATGCATCGTCGCTGCAGAAGCTGCGATTTTTGTCTCAGCACATATAAGTGTTTATATAGAGCTAATATTTAATTTAGTAGTCTTATATAAATCTAGATCATGCTATAGCATCAGCCGGCACCAGCTGCAGCCTAAATATGGTGGGCCCATTGCCTTCCAGCAGGGTCAGATTGCCGCCCATTTGCTTCATTAGCGCCAGCGCAATCGATAAGCCCAACCCCGTCCCGCCGCTGTCGCGCATGGTGGTAAAGAAGGGGGTGAAGATGTGTGTGCGGTTGCTGGGCGAGATGGTCTCGCCATTGTTCTGTACCAGCAACGCCAGGCCATCGTCTTCGGTGTCTACCCACAGCGTGATCTCGCTGGCGGCGTGTTGGACGGCGTTCTCAAACAAGGTCTCTAGCACCGCGCGCAAAGCAGCCGGTTGGGCAAAGGCCACGTGTTTGGGGGCGATACCTTGGGTGTTGAATTGCACTTGGTGGGCAAAGCCGCTGCGCGCATCTTCGATACATTCTTTTAGGGTGACCGCTTCGTTGAGCTGGTTGCCAAACTCCGCCTTGGTCAGCTCCATCAAGCGTTCGGTCAGGCGGTGCAAACGGTCGGTATCCGCTGCGATGTTGTCGAGAAAACGCCGGTGTTGCTCGGCGTCCATGCCGGGGCCGTGATCCTGCAGCACCTCTATTGCGCCGCGGATGCTGGCGATTGGCGTCTTAAACTCGTGTGATACATGCCGTGAAAACTCTTGTTGGTAAGCGGCGCGTTGTTCCAGCGTGGCTGCCATGTTGGTAATTGCGTCCTGGAGCTGGGCAATCTCCTTGGTGCGCGGTTTGTGTGTCTGGGCTTGTTGCTGAATGTCCAACGCGCTGGCGTCGCCGGAGGCAATGCTGTGGGCCTGCTCCGCCAGCCGTTTAATCGGGCGGGCGATTAAACGGAAGGTGAGTGAAGACATCAGCAACACCAGCACCACCAACAGCGCCGCGCTCTGCATCAGCAACCAACGTTTTGCATACAGCGCTTGCACAATGTTGGGCGGTGTGCGCGACAGCAGCACCGTGCCGATTAAGCGGCCGTGCATGAGGATCGGCGCGGTGACAAACACACGCACGGAACTGGTACGGCTGACGCTGTCGAGCGTGCTGACCGTGGTACGGTCCTCTTTGCGGCGCAGGCGGCTGGCGGTTTTGCCACGTAGGGCGATGTCGATCTCTTCGGCGTGCGCCACACTTAAACCCACGTCTTCACCGGTACTGGCGATGATGACCCCCCAAGGGTCGGTCACGCGGATCCCCGCCAGGGTCGTGAGTTGGGCATCTTTGAGCACCGGCATCATGCGGGCTCCGGCAAGCGCGGCATAAGCTTCCGCCTCACTACCGGTTTTACCGTCGGGGAAGGGCGGTAAGGTGATCGACGTGGCCAAGTCCAGCACCGGCGGCCTGGGTAACCATTGGCCCGCGCCGGTACTGCGGGTTGGAACGTTGACCTCGCGGCTCATGCCGGCCCAGTCCTGGGTGCCTTGTTCGTTGACGAAGGCGCGATAGGAAGCGGCGATAAAGGCGGCTTGGGCGATCAGGGCAGATTCGGTTTGGCGCACCAGGGCACTTTCGTACAAACGCATTACCTGAATGCCTGCCAACGGCAGCACCAACACCACCAGATTGATGCCGATCAACACGCTGCGCAGCGATATGCGCGGCGCGCCGTTAGATATCATTACCGGCCGCGGCTGCCGCTTGATCCGGTCGCACAAGGCGGTAACCCACCCCGTGGATGGTACGTATACCCGGCGCCCCGGCTTGTTCGAGTTTGTCCCGCAAACGCCGGATGTGGCTGTCGATGGTGCGATGGCTGACTACTCGGCGGATGTCGTAGGCACCCTGCATGAGAGCATCCCGGGTATGTACTTTGTCCGGCCGGCTGGTAATGGTGTCCAGCAGGTGAAATTCAGTTTGGGTGAGTGGCAGGGGGGTGCCATTCCAGCTACTTTCAAAGCGCTCGCGGTTGATGACGTAGCCGTCAACTTCGAGCACGTCTTCACTGTCCTCACCATTGGCCAACTCATGCTGCCGGCGCAGGTTGGCTTTCACCCGGGCCACCAGTTCGCGCGGGCTAAATGGTTTGCCGACATAGTCATCGGCCCCCATTTCCAAACCCAAGATGCGGTCCACTTCTTCGTCGCGCGAAGACAGCAGCACAATGGGCACGTTGGAGATATCCCGCAATTGCCGGCATGCGCTGAGACCGTCCAGCTCGGGCATGAGGATGTCGAGCACAATCAGGTTGGGTTGGTGTTGGCGGTGGGCCTGCAGCGCTTCGACCCCATCCGCCGCGGTGACGGTATCAAAACCCGCCTGCTGTAGAGCGAAACACACAACTTCACGAATGTGCGGGTCGTCGTCGACCACCAATACACGATGCATAGTCCCAGATTGTACGCCTTGTCGGCGCAAAGTGGCCCAACCCGGACCGGATTGCGCAGAAATTGCACAATTTCTTCGTGCCCATTGCACCGATCGCCACGAAAAGCGCGTGGTCTCGCCGCTTGATGCGCATTTAAGAGAGGCAAGCTGGGTGCATGTTGTCCCTCGTCCAAAAACTCCCGCTCACGCGATCTCCCGAGACAATACACCTGTTGGCGCTGGCCTCGTTGTTGTCCGGGGCCGTGGTGTTGGCGTTCAAACCTGTAATATGGTTGGTGGGCACTTGGCATCGTGCCGGTTACGACGGGGTGGGGTGGATGGCGGCGGTGCTGGTGTTGGTGTTGTTTCTGTGGTCCTGGAGTTCACCGCGGATCGCAGACGTCCCCAACCAGGTGCATCCGATGCCGTTGCTGCTGCTGGCGGCTCTGTTGCGCCTCCTCTCTCAAATACTCGATATTAATGTGATCGGGGCACTCCTGCTTGGGGTGGACGTTTATGCCCTGGCGGGGCTTGCTGGGCTTGCCCAGCGCCGCCGCCGAATTGCGCCATTTTGGCTGGCGGTGTTGTTTTGTTTCAGCCTACCCATAGAGCCGATGGCGCAGCGACTGGTGGGATACGATCTGCAGCTGCTCTCGGCCAACCTGGCGTGCACGCTGTTGTGGCCCTTTGTTGAAGTACTGCACTGTGAAGGCATCCGTCTGGTGGCGGACGGCCGGGACGTCTTGGTTGATCTGCCGTGTTCAGGGGCAGAGATGTTGAGCCTCACCGCCCTAGTTTTAAGTGCGATCCACACCTTGCGCTGTCCTGGCGCTTACGTGGCCCTGTTTGGCGCCCTTGCGGCGTTTATGCTGGGTTTGTTTGGCAACAGCCTGCGTATTGTGCTGCTGGCCTTGGGGATTGTGCACGCTGAAGTGTTGCCTTTTCATGTCATGGATCCGCTGCCGCATACGGTGATCGGATTAGTAATCGTGGCTTTGGTCAGCATCGGTCTGTATGCGCTTACTGCGCTTTATCCAACCTCAGCTTCTTTTCTTGACGCATCTACTGCCGCACATACTCCCGCACTAACTCCCGCATTGTCTCAGCGCCGGGCGCGCTGGCTGCGCGCAGACTTTTTTCAAGCCGGCTGGTCCAGGTCAAGGTCGGCTGCGTTTCTGTTCCTCCCTGGAGCGCTGTTGATCAGCGCCTTACAGCCACGGCCGGTGGATGTGGCTCCACCCATTTCGCCCCCCGAAATGCCACTGGCCGTGGCTGGCTTTTTGCAGCGTGCGGAATCGCTGACCCCTCTTGAGCAGAACTATTTTGAACAGTACGGCGGCAGTGCTGCGCGTGCTGCTTATGGACCGTTTGGCCTGTTGTTGGTGTCCACCGCTTCACCTTTACGGCACCTTCACGACCCCACCATTTGTTTAAGCGGCGCAGGTTTTGATGTGCGTTTGCTCGGTACTGACCACGCTACCGGTTCTACGCTGTATCGCGCCCAAGCCCCGCAGCACCACGCGCCTGCTTATCTGGTGCGGGTCTCGTATATATCCAACCACGGCGAGCGCGCCAGCAGCGTGGCGGAAGTGGTGTGGCGCTGGCTGCGTCAACCGCAGAGCCGTTGGACCATGGTGCAGCGCGTTGTGCCGGAGGCGAAAGAGTTTGTAATAGGCGCGTCTGCTTGGCACCAGCCAGCACTTCACCCGCTTGCGAACGAGTGGGATTTGGCGGTGCGCAGGGCGTTCAACATTTAGAGGGCCGAAGAGGATCGGGAAACAGTTTGGATGGCTAGGAGATTGATGATGTTGAAAAAATTGTGCTGGGTGGTCGCCGTCGCCGTATGGCTCCTACTGCGTCCGGTAGCTGCAGTGGCAGATGCGGCTGAAGGGATCGCCGGAAGTATCGAAGCGGAGATAGACGGCGAGCGTGTGCTGTTGGCGGCTTTGCAGAGCCGTTATGAAGTGACGGTGCGCGGTGACGTTGTCAACGTGGCCCTGACGCAGACTTTTTCTAACCCCTACGACAGACCACTGAACGCACGTTACCTGTTCCCGCTGAACAAAGACGCTGCCGTCCATGCGATGACGATGTTTGTCGGCAATGAAGTCATCCAGGCGCAGATCCAGGAAAAGCAGCAAGCGCAACAGACTTTTAATACGGCCCAACAAGCCGGCAAAGCGGCCACGCTGCTCACCCAGCATCGCCCCAATATGTTCACTCAAAAGGTGGCCAACCTGATGCCCGGGGAACCGATAAAAACGGTGATTGAATATAGCCACCTGGTGCCAAAGGTCGATGGCGCCTTTGAGCTAGTTGTACCCATGGTGGTGGGGCCGCGATTCCAACCTGCCGGGGCTGGTCAGCCGCCGGTTGCTGTGTCGTCATCCGTGGATGATGCACACACTACCGGCGCTGCCTCCGCGTCTTTTGGTCAGTGGGTGTTGGAGCAATTGCCCAGTTACCCGCCTGCCGCCGGCGTACATGTGCCGAGCCAGGTAGTGGAAGAGCGCGTGAGCCTCGCGCTCACGCTGGAAACCCCGCTGCCGCTGGGTGCGGTCCGCAGCGACACCCACCCGCTGCACGTCACCGATGTGTCCTCCACCCAGGTCGACATTCAGTTTGCCGCGGGTCAGGTGCTCGACAACCGTGACTTTGTGCTCCGTTATCAAATGGCCGCGCCCGAGGTGGCAGCGGGTTTGCTGAGTCACTGGGAAAGCGGAGAGGGTGGCTATTTCAGCTTGCTCATAGAGCCACCGGCTGAGGTCCCCGCAACAGCAGTGATGCCCCGGGAGATGGTATTTTTGTTGGACTGCTCCGGTTCCATGAATGGCGCGCCCATGCAAGCCAGCAAGGCTTTTATGCTTGAGGCGCTGCAAGGATTGCGGCCCCAGGATACGTTTCGCATCATTCGCTTCAGCGACGTGGCCACAGAGTTCTCCTCGACACCGCTGCCGGCCACGCGGCTCAACATAGCCGCCGGTATCCGCTACACTCATAGCCTGTTCGGCAGCGGCGGCACCATGATGACGTCCGGCATCCGCCAAGCCCTTGGCAGCGCAGTGCCAGAGGGTGTCATCCGCAACGTGGTGTTTTTAACCGATGGTTACATTGGTAACGAAGCCTCGGTATTGGAACTGGTTGAGAACCTGCGGGGAGATGCGCGATT
Organism: Pseudomonadales bacterium; assembly: GCA_028281005.1. Lineage (GTDB taxonomy): Bacteria > Pseudomonadota > Gammaproteobacteria > Pseudomonadales > Azotimanducaceae > UBA4421. The sequence goes on along the minus strand of JANQKS010000113.1, from coordinate 22,864 downwards.
GTTTGCGTTTGGCGTGGGTGCCGGCGTGAATCGTTACCTGCTCAGTGAGCTGGGCCGCGTCGGCCATGGTTTCACGCGGTATTTTGATCCCACTCGCGATGCCGAAACCACCCAACAAGTGGCCACCCAATTGGCGACCCGCCTGCACACTCCCGTGCTGACGGATCTGGAAATTGACTGGGGGAACCTGCCGGTGTCGGACGTGTTGCCGCAACGTCTACCCGACTTATACGCCGGCGAGACCCTGCGGGTCAGCGGCCGCTTCACCCAACCGGCTGCGGGCACATTCCAGATTAACGCCGCTAGCCGTGGACAACGCGCGCAGATCAGCCGTGCAGTGCATTTGGGGGATGGCGAACAACGACCCGCTATCCGACGCCTTTGGGCGCGTGCCAGCATTGCCGAGCATATGCACAGCTTCATCACCCCGGTGCGGCTGCGTCCGGACATGGTCAGTAACAGTACGCTGCAAGCGGTGGTCACTGAGCTAGGTTTAACCTACGGTTTGTCGACCCGCTGGACTTCGTTTGTGGCAGTGTCGCGTCGGGTGTACAACGACACACCGGCCAACAGCGTCACGGGCCAGGTGGCAGTGCCCCAAGTGGCCGGCGTCTCTCAGCTCGCCTATTCGCAGCCGGCCATGACCGGGTTTGGTACGCCGGAGCCAGGTATGCTGCTGGGGCTGCTCACCGCATTGTTAGCGTTGCTTACAATCCGCCATTGGCGCAAGACCCGCGTATAACGATACACTCAAGGTTTGGTCAGCCTGCTGTGAGACCACATGAAGTTCTTGAGTTGGGTGGGTGCCATACTGGCGTGTGTGCTGGTGGCAGCCGCCCTGGGTCTGTACAAATACAACGAGATCCAAACCGCTATTGCCATGGGTGCCGCGTTTCCGGAACCAGCGGAAGCGGTGGAGATCTATGTGGTCAAATCCGTGCAACGGCGGCCATCGCTGTCGGTCACCGGCGAAGTGGTGGCCACCCAATCGGCCACTTTGCAAAATGAACTGGCGGGGCGCATCGTGCGGGTTGGCTTTGCGCCCGGAGCGCAGGTGGCGGCGGGCCAAGTCCTGTTGCAGCTGGATATCTCTCAAGAGCAGGCGCAGTTGGCAGAAGCCCGCGCCGATCAGAAAATTGCGCGGCTGGCGCTGGATCGCGCGCAACGCCTGGTAAAAAGTGGCGCCGGTTCGGTGGAGACGCGCGATCAGGCGCGTGCGCAGTTTGAGGCGGCGCAGGCGCGGGTTGCTGCACTGGCAGCGCTGATTGAGAAGAAAACCCTGCGCGCACCGTTTGACGCCATCGGCAGCTTACATCAGTTAGAAGCTGGCCAATTTCTAGATTCCGGCACAGAGATTACGCGCTTGGTGGGTGTGGCCGAACACATTTGGATCGACTTTTCTATTCCCCAAGACAATGCCTCCATCCAAGTGGGGAGCCAGGTGCAGATCTTGGTGGGTGAAGCCAGTGAGCCATTGCCGGCGCAGGTCATTGCACGGGATGCAGCCGTGAATGTACGTAGCCGCAACTTGCGCGTCCGCGCGCGCCTGCCGGGTGACAGCGCGGATCTGCTGCCGGGTATGTTGGTGCGGGTGAAAGTGCCGTTAGGTGAAGAATCACTGGCCATGGTGGTACCACCCACCGCGGTGCGTCGAGATGCCACCGGCAGCAGCGTCTATGTGCTTGAGCCGGTGAACGAAAACGGGCAACAGAAAGTGCGTGCGCGCAAACGTCCGGTCACCCTTGCAGAAGTGCGCGAAGCGGATCTGCAGCAGGATCTGGTGGTGATTTTAGATGGGCTTTCTGAGGGCGAAGAAATTGCCGCCATCGGTGCATTCAAATTGCGCGACGGTTCTTTGGTGAATCCCATGCAAGCCGACCCCACTGTAATGGAGCGGGTAGTTGGCCGTTAAATTGCATCTGATTGACCGCGGTCGTTTCGCTAGGAGGGGGTGATGGACGATCGCTTGTTACCCAGAACTGCGCAGATCCCTCGAGTCACAGATATATTTGTGCAGCGGCCGGTGGTGGCCATTGTTATTTCCCTGCTGCTGATTCTCATTGGGGTGCGCGCGGCGCTGGAATTGCCAGTGCTGCAATACCCGCGCATTGAAAGTTCCTCGCTGATCATCACGACGCCCTATATCGGCGCCTCTGCCGAAACCGTGCAAGGCTTTGTGACAGAACCGATTGAACGGGCTGCCTCCTCAGTGCCCGGTGTAGACTATGTTGACTCGCAAACCACTGCAGGCATGTCTACTGTCACCGCTTGGCTAAAGCTCAACGAAGACAGCACGCGGGCGCTGGCGGAGCTCAACACGCGCCTCAGTCAAATTCGGTTTGAGTTGCCCGCCGGCGCGGAAGACCCTTCGGTGACCGTGGAGCGCGCCGACCGCCCACAAGCTGGGTGGTATCTCGATGTGCCGGTGCACGAAGGCCTCGACCGCGCCATGATCAGCGACTATCTGGTGCGCAACGTCAACCCGCGATTTGCCGCCATCGATGGGGTACTGCAGGTGACGTTAGAAGGTGGGCTTGAGCCCGCCATGCGCGTGTGGCTGGACCCGGATCGTATGGCGGTGTTTAACATCAGCACCGACGATGTGACTGAAGCGCTCACACGCAACAACATCATCGCCACCATTGGCGCCAGTGAAAACGAATCCCGGCGCATTGACTTACTGGTGGATTCCAACCTGACCAACGAAGAGCAGTTCCGGCGCTTGGTGGTGCGCGAAGTGGATGGCGCGCTGATTCGCTTAGGCGACATCGCCAGAATTGAATTGGGTTCGGTTGAACCCAGCGGCACCGCCCGCATCAGCAACTCACCCACGGTGTTTGTTGCCATCTATCCCCTGCCGGGGGCCAACGAGATCGCCATTGCCGACGCCATGTACGAGGTGATGGCGGAGGTTGAGCGGGATTTACCCGACGGTATGACCATCGAAGTCGGTTTCGACGTGACGTTGTACATGCGTGCAGCGCTGCGGGAAATTTTCATGACGCTGATGGAGACCATTCTGCTGGTCGGTTTGGTGGTCATCATGCTGATGGGATCGCTGCGCACCGCCTTGGTGCCGTTGGTGACCATCCCAATCTCCCTGCTCGGCGCGGTCGCGGCCATGAGCATTATGGGCTTTTCGCTGAACCTGCTGACCGTGCTGGCGATTGTGTTGTCGGTGGGCTTAGTGGTGGACGATGCCATTGTGGTGGTGGAGAACGTGGCCCGCTACATGCGCGAGGGTATGAGCCGTTATGAAGCCGCACTAGCCAGCTCCAGGCAGCTGTTTGCGCCCATCATTGCCATGACGCTGACCCTCACCGCGGTATATGCACCCATCGGTTTTCTGTCCGGCCTAACGGGGGTGCTGTTTAAAGAGTTTGCCTTTACCCTTGCGGTGGCTGTGCTGATCTCCGGTTTTGTGGCGCTGACTTTGTCGCCCATTATGAGTGGTTTTGTCAACGCAGATCGCGGCCAGGAACCCCGTTTCACCCGTCTGGTAAACCGCTTATTTCTGTGGACGCAGAATCGCTACCGGGCGCTGCTGGATGTGCTGCTACGCAATAACGGGCCGGTGCTGTTTATTGCTGTATTTATCGCGTTGTTGGCGGTGCCGTTTTTCCTGTTTTCCCAAAGTGAGCTGGCGCCCACCGAAGACCAAAGTGAGGTGATGGTGATGGTCACTGCGCCGCCGGAGTCTTCTTTGGACTACACGGAACGTTACATGTACGACGCGGTGGACATCTTAGCAGAGTTTCCAGGCTCAACGTTTATGTGGCAGGTGGTTTTCCCGACGCAGTCGTTTGGCGGCATGCAGTACATTGACCCGAGGGAGCGCGATCTATCGGTGCATGAGATGGTGGCCATGGCGTTCCCTAGGTTGTCAGAGATCCCTGGGGTGACGGCTCGTCCTATGTTGGCTTCCGCGCTACCCACCGCGGGCCGCATGGATATAGAGATGGTGGTCTTGTCGTCGGCGTCGCCGCTGGAGATGTTGCCGTACGCGCGTGAGTTGGTGGATGCGGCATTGGCCAGCGGCACGTTTATGTATGCAGACACCGACCTGCAGATTGATCTGCCCCAGGCGCGTTTTGAACTGGACCGGGAACGCATTGCTGACCTGGGTATGGATGTCGCGGCGGTGAGCCGTCAGCTAGGCGTGTTGTTGTCCGGCAACTATGTAAACCGCTTTGATCTTAACGGCAAAGCCTATCGGGTTATTCCCATGGTGGAGGATGCCGACCGGGTAAACCCTGCGGCGCTGTTGGATCTAAAAATCCGCACACCCAATGACGATCTGATCCCGCTGTCCGCCATTGCGCGCCTCGAAGAAACAGTGGCGCCGCGAATTCTCGGCAAGTTTGAGCAAAACAATGCGTTTCGCATTATAGGCGGAGCGATGCCGGGGATGACTAAGGAGCAGTCTTTAAGCGCGCTGGAAGCCGCCGCCGAAGAAATACTCCCGCCGGGATACACAGTGGATTACGCCGGTGAATCCCGCCAACTGCGCCAGGAAGGCAGCACCTTAATTGGTGTGTTGGGTGTGTCTATGATGTTTGTATTCTTGGCTTTGGCGGTGCAGTTTAACTCGTTTCGCGATCCGCTCGTGGTGCTCATCGGTTCTGCGCCGTTGGCGATTTCCGGCGCGTTGCTGTTTGCTTTCCTCGGTTGGACAACCATTAACATCTATGCCCAGGTCGGGTTTATCACACTGGTGGGGCTCATCGCCAAAAACGCCATTTTAATTGTCGAATTTGCCCGACAAATGCAGGAAAAGGGCTTAATCAAGTTTGAGGCGATCAAAGAATCTGCCGCCACGCGTCTACGGCCGGTGTTAATGACCACCGGTGCTACGGTGATGGGCCACTTTCCCTTGGTGCTGGTCAGTGGTGCGGGTGCCGAGGCACGCAACAGCATCGGGATCGTGCTGGTGGCAGGTATGCTGATTGGGACGGCATTTACGTTGTTTATCTTACCGAGCGTGTACCTCAAGCTCGGCGGCACCCACAAAGCGGTGACCGAAGACGGTGCGGAGCAATCCGCTGTTCAAGCTGCCAACACCGACGATGCGTTTTCGCCCGCCACCGGTGGCAGATAGGGTTAGATTTTGTAGACTCGCCGCGCAGTGCCGCTAAACATGGCAGTCTGCTCCACCTCGCTGTATTCGCTGGCGATCTTTTTTAAGCCGTTCCACAGCACGGGGTAGCTGAGTGAGAGCTTGTCCACTGGGAAGTTGGACTCAAACATACAGCGGTCGGCGCCAAAACAACTGATGGTGTGGTGATAGTAGCGGGCTTGGGCTTCCACAAACTCGTCGGAAGAGGGCGGCAACGCACGCGTATTCCAGCCGAAGCCATTGTCGGGCATGGCTAAGCCGCCCAGTTTTGCCACCACGTTTGGGCACGCGGCGATGGCTTCCATGTCTTTCTGCCAAGCGCTGAAAATCTCTTCGCGTTTACCCGCGTAGGGTCCCACCCCCAGTGGTGTGCCGAAGTGGTCTAACACCATGGTGGTGTCCGGCACCGCTCTGGCGAGATCGCAAAACGCAGCATTTTGGTGATGGTAATGCCAGGTGTCGTAGCTATAGCCGCGCTCGCCAAGGCGTGCGACGCCACGGCGAAAGTCCTCATCGGCATATAACCCTTCGGGAGCGCGCCCGGGAATGCTTAAAGCCTCGGGGTGTGGGTCTCGAGCGCCCGCGTGGCGGATGCCGCGAAACAGCCCATGACCGGCGGCATCGTGGGCATCCAGGATGGCATCGAGCTGCGGGTGGCCAAGATCGGCGCGGCTGACGATGGCGGCGATGTTGGCTTGCTTATCGTCTGTGTTGGAGGCGGCGGCAATGTCCGCCACGTACACCGTTTCACCCACAGGCTGAAGATGTTCGGGGCCGTCGCTGTAGTAACTGGAGCCACATTCGAGAAACACCGTCTGCACGACGTTGTGGCCGGCGCCGGTGTCGCCCCACAGTTCTGCCAGTTCATAGTTCCAATCCGCACGTGACCATAGGTGGTGGTGCGGATCTACAATCTCACGTTCTGGATCAATGATGTCTTCCGTGACTTGTGCCAGCCACTTGTCATGTTCGTTCATGTTCCCCCCTCACGATTTTTAGCACTGTGCAGCAGATGTGCGTCTGCGCGCCAGTGTAGCGCACTCTATGGCGGCGTCAGGTATCAAATTGCGGCCGCGCAGTCGAGAAAAACGTGAACCATGTCGCGCTCGTCCAACGCTTGGCACTAACAAGTGTGCGCAAGATTGCAGGTCGAGGTGGGCCGATTTGTTTTAATACGAGCTTATTCAATTTGCCCCGACACCGTCTGTACATGGGATTTACAGTGTTTAGCCTTAGACTTTCTATTGGATTTGTTATTGTTCTTGTTGCCGTCGGCGGTCTGGTACCTGCCTTGGCCGCGGCTTCAACAGTCCAACCAACACAATCCATGGATAATGAATCCATGGCTAGACAAACACAGACACAGGATGAGCCGTATGTGCTGGTCGACGGCCCGCTACGGGTACGCAACGTAAGCCCCATCGTGCAACTGTACGGCATGCCACGCATGGTAGGCGCCAGTGTTCTCGATGTTGGCACGGAAGTGACGTTCAACGTGGAAATTGCCAACAACTTTCAAAGCGAAAACCGCCAAGGCACGTTCGTGTTTTTGGATGGTGAAACCTACATGGCCAGCCACCGCATTCGCGGCGTGCTCAACGAGCGCTGGGAGTGGGGCGCAGAGATTCCTTACGTGGCACATACCGGCGGCAGCCTGGACGGTTTGGTGGATGAATTTCATGAACTGTTTGGCTTGCCGGACGGCGAACGCTCCCTGGCGCCGCGCGGACGGCTAGATTACCTGGTGCGTTCCAACGGCGTGGTGTATGCGGACTTCAACGACAGCGTACAGTCGTTGGGTGATGTACGCGGTTTTCTCGGCTATCAGTTGTTTGAACAACCCGGACAGGCGTTTGCAGTGCGCGGTCAAATTAAAATCCCGACCGGTAGGGTGGAAGATCTGTCCGGCTCGGAAGGTACGGACATCTCGCTGTGGGGCGAGTATCAACACGACGTGGTGTCGTTTCCGCTGGATTTCAGCCTGACACTGTCCGGCGGCATCAGTTATCTGGGTGAGGGTGAGCTCATTCCCGACGAACAGGTTTCGTGGATGTGGTTTGGTCACTTGGGCGTGCAGATCCCGCTGCACCCGCGGGTGGAATTCCACGCCCAACTGGATGCCCATACCGATGTGTTGGAAACCGGTAATCCCTTGATTGCGGACGGCGGTATCTTGGGAACCCTGGGCGGCCGCATCGGCATCACCGAACGCATGTGGTTGGATTTGGCGATCATCGAAGACCTTGAAAACCAAAGCGCGTCGGACGTGGTGTTCCAGATCCTGTTAGGCGCGCGCTTCTGAGACCTTTCCCAACTCGCTCCCAACACGCCCACAGCGCGGGTTACTCCAGCGGCGACAGCAAAAAATGACCATGCCCCACGGCTACGGGTTTGCTGCGTTCCTCCTGCCACAATTCAGTACGGACATTGGCCACGCGGCGGCCTTGGCGGGTCACGGTGGCGCGGCCATACGTGGTCATACCGCGCGCAGAGCGGAGGTAATCAAAAGACACGTCCACCGTCTTCGGCAACCGTTCACACGCGGTGTCGTAGATCAGCTGTAACACGGCGGTCATCTCCAACATTGCGCCAACCGCACCACCGTGGATGGCGGGCAGGTTGGTGTTGCCGATCAGGTGTTCCGTAAACGGCAACACCGTGATGATTTCATGGCCCTGTTGCTCAACCTGTAATCCCAGAAACTGGGCATACGGAATGTGCTCAAGGAGGCTCCCTAGGTCTTGACCGCGGCCTTCGTCGCGCAGCTGTTGCAGGATCTTCATGGCGCCACCGTACGGCTAACTGCGCTCTCTGCAGAGTTTTCAGCTGCACTGTTAGCTTGGTCAAAAGGTGTGTTGCGGGTTCCCAACATAAATGTCGCGGTACAAGTGGCGATGGGATCTGCAGCAGAGTCAGTAAACGCAACCGCGCGCACGAAGGCGACGTTTTTGCTGCGTTTAAAGCAGTGCGCTTGGGCATGCACGTCTTTGCCCGGGGTTGCGGGACCCATGTAGTCAATACGCATGTCTAGCGTAGCGATGGCCGCGACATCGCGGTGCATGTGTTTCGGGCGCGCCACCATACCGGCGGCGTTGTCGAGCAAAGCGGTAATGGCACCGCCGTGAATCACGCCGGTGTCAGGGTCACCGACCAGGTGTTCACTGTAAGCAATAGCCAACTCACAGTTGTCTTCGCTGCCGGAGATGAAACGCATGCCGATGGCGTTGCTGTGGGGGACGCGCGCTAAGTGGTCGGCAATGTCATGTTGGGGCGCCGCGGGTTGTTCGGTGTCGTTCAAAATAGATCCTTTGACGGGTTAGAATCGCTGTTTTTGCTCATAACAAACGGGAGGATTCTACAATGGCAATGCAGCATACGCCTTTGTTGATGCACACAATTCTAGATCGCGGCGCCAAGGTCGCGCCGAATGAAGAAATTGTCACGGCTACGGAAACCGGGGTGCGACGCCAAACCTACAAGGAGTGCCGCGACCGCGCGCATCAGTTAGCCCACGCCTTGGCTGATGCCGGTATCGGTGTTGGCGACCGGGTTGGCACCTTTATGTGGAATGGCTCCCGCCATCTAGAAGCCTACCACGCGTGCGCGGGTATGGGCGCAGTCCTGCATACGCTGAATATCCGCCTGTCGGATAAAGACCTCGAATACATCATTGGTCATGCTCAAGACAAAATTATCATTGCCGACGCCGACACTTTGCCGCTGTTGGAAGTGTTGAAAGACAGAATGCCGTCGGTGGAGCGCGTTGTTGTCGCCACCGAAGAAGGGTTTGAAGGCTGGCAAACTGAGCTACCCAATCCGGTGGATTATGAAGATTTCATCGCCGGTAAACCCAGCCACTATGATTGGCCCGAGATCGACGAAAACTCGCCGTTGGGACTGTGTTATACCAGCGGCACCACAGGTAACCCCAAAGGTGTCGAGTACGAGCACCGCTCCCAGTATCTGCACACCATGGCCCAAGCCATGACCGACAGCATGAATCTGTCCGCAACCGACACCGTGCTAGGGATCGTGCCGATGTTCCATGCCATGGGCTGGGGATTACCCTGGACGGCGTTGATGTTGGGGTGTAAACAAGTGATGCCCCACCGTTTTATGGACCCACAGCGCCTGTTGGGATTGATCGAGTCCGAAGGGGTCACGTTGTCCGCCGGCGTCCCCACCATTTGGCAGGGGATCAAGGGATTGTATGAGGCCGAGCCCGGCAAATACGACCTGTCGAACTTGTCGCGCCTCACCTGCGGGGGCAGTGCGCCGCCGCCGTCTCTCATACGCTGGTATTGGGATACGTTGGGTGTGGAGATGATCCAAGGCTGGGGCATGACGGAGACATCGCCGTTGGCCACCTTGTCTCGCCGGGTCATGAAAAAATCTCAACGACAGCTTAGTGAAGACGAGCAGTTTGAAAATGTGGCCAAGGCGGGGCAGCTCATGCCTGGCCTTGAACTCGATATTTTTGATGAAGAGTTCAACCGCTTGCCCCACGACGGCGAAACGGTCGGTGAAATTTTAATCCGCGGCCCGTGGATTTGTTCGGAGTACTACAACAATCCACAGCCGGAGAAATTTCACAATGGTTGGTTAATTACCGGTGACGTCGGCAAGATTGATCCGGAGCAATACCTCATCATCAGCGACCGCTCCAAAGATCTGGTGAAAAGCGGCGGTGAATGGATCTCTTCAGTGGATTTAGAAAACCACATTGTGGCGTTGGAGGGGGTTGCCCAGGCCTGTGTTGTGGCGCACCCGCATCCAAAATGGGACGAACGCCCGGTGGCGCTGGTGGTGTTGGATCCCGGCAAAGAAGTAGGCGCGCAGCAGGTGATGGATCACTGCGCCACCGCATTTGCCAAATGGCAGCTGCCGGATGACGTACTCTACGTCGACACGATCCCGCTGACCTCTACCGGTAAAATGGACAAAAAGGTGGTGCGCGCGGATCTAGATGCGCAAGGCTACCAGTTGCCGGATCTGCGCGGCGAATCCGCCGGTTAAACCCGATCGAGGCGCAGCTGCCTGGTTCCGAGCCAGGCAGCTGCGACAGTTTTTACTTCACCAACCGCCAGTTGATGGGATATTCGTAGCTTTCACCCTGGTTGGCTTTGATGCCGGCGATGATAGTTAACACCAAGGCGCCAATGCCGATGATGGGCATGAGCAAAAAGCCGATGAGGATAAAACTCAGGATCACGGCGCCTAAAAACGCCAAAGCCACGGTGATTTGAAAGTTCAGCGCCTCCACACCTTGCTGGGCAACAAAGGGCATTTCATTCTTCTTGATCTGCCACACCACAAGCGGCCCGATGATGGTGCCGAAAGGAATGACAAAACCGATTAGCGCTGACAAGTGAGCAAACATTGCCCATTGGCGTTCTTCTGCGCTTGGCCCGCCGCCTCCGCTGGATCCTGAATCCGGTTGGGGGTTGTTGTCCATTTCACTCATGTCAGTCTCCAGTAGGGTGCGAGACCCTCGATTTTACTAGTCTTGTTTGCCTTTGTCCTCGCCGCTGCTGCGGCTGTTTGGCATAGAGGCGTTGGCCATTATGTTGGCAAACGTTTGCCAAGGACCCATGGCGTTTTTGAACATGCTCTGCATAAACTCTTCGCGCTGGTCAGCGGAGCCTTGCAAGCGCTGTGCAAACTGATCGATAAGGCTTTGTTGCATTTGATAGACATCCGGCAAGCCCATGAAGCGGCGCAGTTCATCCGGGGTAATGTCGACTTCGATGTTAATTTTCATGCAATGTTCCTTATGTGTCCTTTTACCTCAGGTGCCAAAGCGTGCCACATTAATGGTCTCGTGGGCAGTTGCGTGGCCGAGAATTATCTGCGCGGCTAGTTCTCCCAACCCCGGTGAAGTTTGGATGCCGAAGCCACCTTGCCCCGCCAGCCAGAAAAAGCCATGTAATCCATCCGCAAAACCCACGATCGGGTGCCGGTCCGGCGCAAAGGTGCGCAACCCCGCCCAAGAGTGCATGACGTGTTCCACCGGATGATTGGCAACTTTGTGAAACTCTTCCATGGCCAACGCGATGTCTAAATCTAGTGGGTAGGCGTCCATGGCCTCGCTGGGTGTTTCATCCTGTGGGCACACCATCAGACCCGGGCTTTCCGGCTTGAAATAGAGGTTTTCCCTCACGGTGTGTACTAGCGGCCACGGTGCACAGTGGTCTGGCGCGGGCACAATCGCCGCGGTGCGTCGCATCGGAGTTAATGGCACCGGGGTTAAGCCCGCCAAGGAAGCCGTGTGGTTTGCCCAAGCGCCGCTGGCGTTGACCACCACATCCGCGGTGAGTGGTTCAGCGCTACCGCCAAGAGAGCCGCCAAGAGACCACTGGCCGGTATCCCAAGCCAAGGCGGTCACTTCAAAACGGCTGCGGATCTCACCGCCGTGGGCGCGAATACCGCGCTGATAGCCGGTGAGCAGGGCGTGCACGTCGATGTTGTGCCAGCTTGGATCAAACGCGCCGCCTTGCACCCACTCTTCGCGCAAGATCGGCACGATGCCCATGCATTCAGCAGGGCTCACTGCATGTAGATCAGGGCAGCTGGGGGTCCACGTTTGCAGGTACTTATCGAGCGCGGTTTGTTCTGTGGGCCCCGCGACGGTAAGACCACCTGCTGGTGTTACCAAGGGCGTTTCAGAAAACTCGGCGGGCGCTTCGAAGAAAAACTCTCGGCCGGCGGTGGTCAGCTCTTGTACCACGCCGTTTTCATACCCTTCGATATACATGGCCGCGGAGCGGCCGGAGCTGTGGTAAGCGGGTTGGTCTTCGCGCTCCAGCACCACAACCCGCGCGTGGGGGGCTAAGAAATACGCCACGCTTAGACCCGCGGCACCCGCCCCAACTACGGCTATATCAAAGTGGGTGTTGTTGGCGCCGGTCTCGCTCATGTTTGGCATCGCCTTGGTTTTTGCCTAAGGTAAGACAGATCCTGATGATAGTCATCCACTTGTGCAGAGGTTTCCAATGGCGTTTCCAATGACAATGAAACACCTCGTTATAGGGCTGTGTGTGGGGCTCACTGTTTGGGCCTTGCCTATACCTATAGATGCAGCCAAGCGCGATCAGCATCTGGTCGACAAATTCCGCCAGCTTGGCCACGAACTGCGTGATCCAAACGTTTACCGCAACGCCGCGGGTGCGCCCGGCCCGCAATACTGGCAACAACGCGCCGATTACAAAATAGAGGCAACGCTTGATGAAGTTGCCCGGCGGGTCACTGCACAGCAGACCATCACCTACACAAACAATTCTCCGGACACATTGCCGTTCTTATGGGTGCAGCTGGATCAGAATCGTTTTCGTACAGATTCCTTGGAGCAACGCTCTTTAACCGGAGGCAAAGACAAAACCGGGTATGGCGACCAATTGAGTTTCTACACAGCGCGGCGCCACCAGGCCATGCAAGGCCAAACCTATGGCTTTGATCTAACCAAGGTGGCGGATGGTCGTGATAACAAGCTGTCCCACACCGTCGTCGACACCATGATGCGTGTGGAACTCCCGCAACCCTTAAAACCCGGCGCCAAACAGACCTTGCGTATTGATTGGGCGTTCAACGTCGTTGACGAAGCGGCCATGGGCAGCCGCGGCGGTTACGAACACTTTGCTGACAGCGACACTTACATCTTTTTCCTAGCGCAGTGGTTTCCGCGCATGGCTGTTTACAGCGACTACAGTGGCTGGCAGCACAAACAATTTCTCGGCCGCGGCGAATTTACCTTGGAATTTGGGGACTATGACGTCTCGCTAACGGTGCCCAGCGATCACATTGTCTCTGCGTCCGGTGAGCTACAGAACCCCAAGGACGTGCTTAATGCCGTGCAGCGCGAGCGTCTTGCGCTGGCGCAACAGTCGAGCAAGGCGGTTTATATTGTCACCCCGGAAGAAGCCCGCGCCAATGAACAACAAAAGGCGCGCGCTACAAAAACGTGGCGTTTTAAGGCGGACAATGTGCGTGACTTCGCGTGGGCCAGCTCGCGTAAGTTCATTTGGGATGCTGCTGTGCACAAACAGCAAGGTGGCAAGTACAACGAAGTGTTAGCCATGTCGTTTTTTCCCAATGAAGCGGACCCAATATGGTCGCAGTATTCGACCGAAGCGGTGATCCACACCATGGATGTGTATTCACGCTTTTCCTTCCCCTATCCCTATCCCACGGCGCAGTCGGTGAACACCTGGGAACGCGGCGGTATGGAATATCCGATGATCACCTTTAACGGCTATCGTCCCAAAGCCATATCCGAAGAAGAACGTGAAGGCTTGGTCGCATCAGCCCCTGAAGCCACCTATAAACGCAGCATCAAACATGGGCTGATTGGCGTCATCATTCACGAGATCGGACACATCTATTTCCCGATGACGGTGAACTCTGATGAGCGGCGTTGGACCTGGATGGACGAAGGCATTAACAGCTTTCTGCAATACGTGGCGGAAGCGGAGTGGGAAGAAGATTTCCATATCTCCTACGACCAACCGTCGATTCTAGACGCCATCGGCGGCTACATGGTCAGCGAAAATCAAGTGCCGATCATGACCCAATCAGATTCGGTGCTGCAGTTTGGCCCGAACGCCTATACCAAACCGGCTGCGGCATTGGTGGTGCTGCGAGAAACTGTCATGGGTCGTGAACTGTTTGACTACGCGTTTAAAGAACATGCGCGTCGCTGGAAGTTTAAACGCCCCACGCCGGCGGATTTTTTCCGCACGATGGAAGATGCTTCAGCCGTGGATCTGGATTGGTTTTGGCGCGGTTGGTTTTACTCGACGGATCATGTGGACGTGGATGTAATGGCCATTCGCGAATATCAGGTCTCTAGCCAGGACCCCGATGTAGAAATGTCCGAACGCCGCCGCTTGGATGCGCTGAAAACGCGTGAGCCCATTACACAAAAACGTAACCGTGAAGAAGGTCTGCAGACGCGCATTGACCGCGTGGACGGTCTGCGCGACTTCTACAATGACAACGATCAATACACACCCTCTAACAAGCAACGTAACGACTACCAGGGATTTCTCAAAAGTTTGGAGCCATGGGAGCGTGAGGTATTGCAACGGGCAGTGGCTGCGGGTGAATACATCTATTTTGTCGACTTCAACAACAAAGGGGGGTTGTTAACCCCGTTACCGGTGCAGCTCACTTTTGCTGACGGCACCGAACAGCGTTATGACATCCCTGCCGAAATCTGGCGCCGTAATTCGGAGCAAGTGACCAAACTGTTTATTTTCCCGCAACGGCTCAGCGCCATCGAACTTGATCCTGACCACCAAACCGCCGACGTCGACCGCTCTAACAACCACTTTCCGCGCAAGATCATGCCTTCGCGCCTGCAGTTGTTTAAATACGAAAGCGAAACCCGAGATTTGATGAAAGAAATGCTGGTGGAGCTGAAAGGTGACGAAAAAACCGATACAGAAGGGAATGCCATTCCGCTGCAAGCCCCACAATAGGTACTGTCAGGCATGAATCGCCGCAGCACCATACAGTGGTTGGGCGCCTTTGCTTGGTTTGCGCCATGGGTCCGTGCACACAAATTGCACTACAGCTTAACTGAGCTGTTCTGGCGCCAGGACCAGACCACCTTGGAGATTGTGCATTCGTTCCATCTTGACGACGCCATGACTCTGCTCACGGACGTAGACAACCCAAGCGGTGAGTTACCCGCTGCCACCCAAGCGCGCCTGTTGCTGTACGCTGAACAACACTTCAAGCTCAGCCAGGCCGGACGCCGCCTCACCCTCGAACCTGTCGGTGCCCAGATCGACGGCAATTACCTGTGGATATACCAAGAACACCTTATGCCCCATCTCCCCACCCCCCTGCGCGTGGAGTGCACTCTCATGCATGATGTCTCCCCACGGCATCAAAACCAGGTCAACCTGCGCATCGGCGACGCTGTACGCACCCTCACTTTCCGCAAAGGCGCAACAATAGGCGAGTTCTAGCCAGGGAGCCTCTGCCTAAGTCTCAAAAGCTCAGAGGCAGGTGGCGCCTTGCCACAGACGCCGTATGACACGCTGAGCACATGAGACTTAGGCAGAGGCTCCCTAGGTCTGCACAGACCGTTTCTGACTCTAGTTTCTGGCTGTTGTCTGTGACTGTTATAGTCGCAGGTCGCAGAATACTTGTGTCTTTTCCGGGTGGCGGTTAGTGGTTTTCAGGAGGCTCTGTGCCAGGGATGG
Organism: Pseudomonadales bacterium; assembly: GCA_028281005.1. Classification (GTDB taxonomy): domain Bacteria; phylum Pseudomonadota; class Gammaproteobacteria; order Pseudomonadales; family Azotimanducaceae; genus UBA4421. The sequence goes on along the minus strand of JANQKS010000113.1, from coordinate 7,540 downwards.
CACAACGCTCGCGAATCTCAAAACTAACCGCTGGCCGGAGAAGCTGGTAGAAATACTTAGAATAGGAACCTGAGATGCAATTCAAAAACCGTATAACCGACCTGCTCGGCGTCGAAGTCCCCCTAGTCCAAGCCCCAATGGGCTGGATCGCCCGCTCACAACTCGCCTCCGCCGTTTCCAACGCCGGCGCTCTCGGCATCATCGAAACGTCCTCCGGCGAACTGGATGCTGTGCGTGAAGAAATCCTCAAGATGCGTGAGCTCACCGATAGACCGTTTGGCGTCAACATCGCTCAAGCGTTTGTGCGCGACCCCAATATTGTGCAATTTGTCATCGACCAGGGCGTGAAGTTTGTCACCACGTCAGCGGGTAACCCCCAGCGTTACACCGCCGAACTCAAAGCCGCGGGGTTAACCGTGTTTCACGTGGTCCCAAGCTTGGATGCGGCGTTAAAAGCCGTAGACGCCGGGGTCGACGGCTTAGTTGTGGAAGGCGGCGAAGGCGGCGGTTTTAAGAATCCGCAAGATGTCTCAACCATGGTGCTGTTGCCCTTGGTGCGCTCCAAAGTGGATGTGCCAATCATCGCAGCCGGTGGTTTTGTTGACGGCGCCTCCATGGCGGCCGCGTTTGCCCTGGGTGCGGAGGCTGTGCAAATGGGTACCCGTATGGTGTCCGCGGCGGAATCGCCCGTGCACGCCAACTGGAAAAGCGCCATCGTCAATGCCAAGGAAACAGATACGGTGTTTTTGAACCGCGCACATTCGCCGGCGCTGCGCGCGTTACGCACTGACAAAACCACCGCGCTCGAGTTTGAGACGGAAAAGAATGTGATGACTGAGTTTGGTACCGCTCTGGATCTCTATTTCGGCGGTGATATGGAGGCCAGCATCGCGCTCACCGGCCAGGTTGCGGGGCGCATCGACCGCGTTAGACCTGTTGCAGAGGTGATTGATGAGGTGAAAGAAGAGTTTTTTGCCACCATTGGGCGGCTTTCGTCTCAATATCTATAGATTGTTATCGCGTTAACGATTGAGAAACGCTTGCACGCGGCGCTCAGCGTTGGCGCGGATGTCCATGTGGAAGAAGCTAAAGTCGTAAACGTGGTAGTTGCCCGGGCCAAACATACGTCCGGAAAAACTCTCCGAGCGCACCTCGGATACGTGTAGGCGCCCATCCACGCACTGGGCATCTACTGCGCCGGCTTCGATATCCCCGGCCGCAACGCTGCCTTCGGCGGCGAAGCTGACCGCACCGAGGTTGTCGGCAAAGTCCGCCCTGGCGCCGTCTGTACGCCAGCTGATCGGATTGACGCAGACGTCATTGCTGGTGTCGGTGAAACGCGGCGCATCCGGCGCCACTGCATTCCAGGTCACCATACAACCGGTTTGTTGGGGGTGGTCACACACGGGTGTGCCGTTGTCTGCTTGGATGGAAAACCCAACCGGATACGCGGCCACCATACGCTGCCGCACAGGGTCACCCGCCAGTTCATGTAGCAGGGTATCCACGTGTTTACCGCCTTGGCTGTGCCCGGCGAGGATAAAAGGACGCCCTTGGTTGTAGTGTGCGATGTAATGATCGAACGCGGCCCGCACATCTGCGTAGGCCAGCTCCAACGCCGCGGGACCGTCGCTGCCATCGTCCATAAAAGCGTATAGCGTAGCTTGACGATAGCGTGGCGCATATATACGGCAACAGCTGTTAAACACGCTGGCTTGGTTTTTCAATACTTGCTCGTCAGTAAACTGATTGGTTTCTGCATCCCCCAACGGTTGGTTCCAGTGGTCAGCTTTGTAGTAGGTGGTGGGGTGTACAAAAAATACGTCGGCGGCGGCGCTGGCTTGTCGATCACCGTCGTAGCCGTTGGGCGAGACGTCGGCGTTGTCCCGGCGTTCGGGCAACGCAGCCCATACCTGTGGTTGGCTGTAGTCCGGCGGCGTGTGCTGTGAGTCGGCGGCGAAGCTCTGCTCCGGTTTAATCGTCATTTGCATCAACATCATGCCGAGTTCCTGGCGAAACACAAAGCCGCCCAATGCCGCCAGTGCCAATACCACAACGATGACAATAAACACCTTCTTCATTCCGTTAAGCCTTTAAGTGTTAAGCCTTTAAGCCTTGCTGCTCATAATCTGATTTTAACCAGAGCTTCTATCTCCACCGGCACCCCAAACGGTAGCTCTGCCATCCCCACCGCCGAGCGGGTGTGGGCACCGACCTCTTTGCCGAATACTTGCAGGATCAAATCCGAACAGCCGTTGATCACCGGTGGAATGGCGTTAAAACCAGGCGCGACGTTGACCATGCCAAATACCTTCAACCAAGCCTCGACCCGGTCTAGCGAACCTACGGCTTGATGAATGCTGGCAAACAACCCCAGCGCGACTTTGCGCGCGGCTTCGTAAGCTTGTTCGGGACTCACCTCTGCACCCACCTTCCCCAACGGCTTGGCAATGGAGCCATCCGCTTCGGTGGGCACGTGTCCGGATAAATACAGAACCTGGCCGTCTATGCGGGTGAGATCAAAAGGCAGGGACGCGGTTTGCATAGGTTCAGGCAAGGTCAGACCGAGGTCGTGAAAAGTGTCGTCGATACTCATGGCGGTGTGGGTTGTCGCTGGTTGTGTGAATTAGGTCTCACCCAGGGTAAAGGCTTGCCGCTCGGGATGCCAGTTGTCGACCTGTATCACGTTGTCTGCTGGTGAGGTTTTTACAATTTCTGTCAGTTAATCCAGCCAGAACAGGATGTTCTGTCACACCCCTTGGTCGTCAGGGACGCGGCCAAACATCAGGACAAATGATCATGGGTTACGCAAAACCTCTTTCGTTGCTTGCTTTGCTGGCGACCTTGTCACCACTGTCTTCGGTCCACGCAGATACGCTGTTTGGTGTTTATGTCGGCGCCGGTACCTGGGAGCAGGAGTCCAGTGGTGAAGTGATATCCGCGCTGAGTAACGTTGATGTGGAAGATGACTTAGCCATTGGTGACGACAACAGCACGGTGTTGTACGTCGCGGTGGAACACGGTATTCCGTTTTTGCCGAATGTACGGGCGCAGCACTTTGGCATCGATGTCGACGGCAGCAGTGTTTTATCACGCACCATCGAATTTAACGGACAGGTGTTTTCTGTAGCAGAAGCAGTCGACACAGTTGTGGATCTGACCCAGACCGACGCGGTGTTTTACTACGAGGCGTTAGACAATGTGGTCTCCTTAGACTTAGGCCTTAGCGTCAGTCTTATAGAAGGGTCTTTTTCGGTCCGCAGCTTGACCGAGGCCACCGAGGCTGAGTTTGAGGAAGTGATTCCCATGCTGTATGCCCGAGCCCGCGCGGATTTACCGTTTACCGGTTTGTGGGTGGGTGCTGAAGCTCAAGGCATTAGCTACGACGACAGCAGCCTGCTGGAGTACAACGCCCAAGTTGGTTGGGAAAGTGATTTTGGGCTTGGCTTTGAGGCCGGCTATCGTGCCGTTGAGCTCGAAATTGAAGCGTTTGACGACGTGGACAATGCGGACATCGAAATTCGTGGTCCTTACGCGGCGATCAACTATCACTTCTGATTAGTATCTGCCCGCAGCCTTCAAGCATAATGTCGGAATGCGCTTCGCGTATTCCGACATTCCTGCTGAACCCACGCCTAATTCCACCGAAGCTACCGCTGATCAAGCGGATTGGCGTTTGGTGATTGAGTTGCTGCGCGGGGTGCTCCCTAGGTCGCAGCGGTACTGCGAGTATACCGAGCGCATCAAATTTCCATCGTGCCTCGCGGTGCACAACGTGCTCGGTGTGGCGGTGCAGACGGCAGCGGGTGAATTCTGCCGTGGCAGTCTAGACTTACACCTCAGGGGCGAGGCACTCGCCGTGCAGCCTGCAGCACGGGCAAAAAAATTAATGGCGTGGTTGAGAAATACTGTCAGATGCCGGTTACACGCTAACCGCAGTGCCGGATCCGCACTTGTGCTGTGGCTCAGCCGGGACCTATTCGGTGCTGCAGCCGGAACTCAGCGAGCTGCTTAAATACAACAAGCTGGCAGCGCTGGCTAGCGGTGCGCCAGATTTGATTGAGGCCGCGAATGCTGGTTGTTAGACCCATTTGGCTGCTGCCAGCAACATACCTGTAGTGTACTGGATCGAGTTGTTGCAGTAAGGATGCTTTAAGAGTCTTAAGACTTTAAGGAGCCTCTAAGAGAAAGTGTACAGCGCGTTTGAGGTGGCGGTGGTGTTCACCCGCAGACGGCGCTGAACGGTAGCCTCCGTCCGCCACTTCGGCTCTTCGTTTGATTGCCTTTGTGTGGTCTTTTCCAAGGCCTTTATTGTCGCCGCGTCTGCACGGCTGGATGCGGTCGCCGCACTCGCATGGCTTTGTGCGGCGGTGGGCATTAAGCCGCTGGAAAAGGCCAGCAAAACGGCGGCGGGTAAACATGCCGTCAAACACGCAGCCAAAGTGGTGAGACGTCTGACGCGTTGCATCATGATCAAAAGCCCTACTGCAAAATGGGCTTTTAGGGTAGAAAGCGGGGTGCTTGCGGCCTATGGGGTAACCACCCCATTTGTTGCGGTCTTTGAGCGGGGCTGGTGAACCCCTTAAGGCTGTTGGCTCGCGATTAATCCTTCGCGCGCGGCCCAAGCAATTAACTCTGAGACCGAGTGCAGATCGAGTTTCGCCATCAGGCTGGTGCGGTGTTTATCGACTGTTTTTGGTGAGATAGACAGCTGCTGCGCCATCTCCGGATTGGTTTTGCCGTGAATGATCATTGTGAGGATTTGACGTTCTCGAGGCGTCAACACCGCCAGCGGATCCGGACCGGTGTCCATGAGCGCCATGATGTCCTTAGCGATGTGCCGGCCGCCGCGCAAAATCACCGGCAGGGCTGTGGCTAATTCATCGGTGGCTCCGCCTTTGGCGAAAATGCCTTCCACTCCGGCGTCTACCAAGCCGGCCAAGACCCGGGGTGAAGTGACCGCGGTAAATACAATAATTTTGGTGTCCGGCGACCAGCGGCGGATATCGAGTAAAACCTCTTCGCCGCTGGCCAGCGGCATGGTGATGTCTAACAGCAAGATATGTGGCTTGTGCTGTTTCACCAAGGTGACGGTCTCTATGCCGTTAGTCGCTTCGCCCACCACGGTGAATTCTGTGTCGAAGCCTGCACCTTGTAATCGTTGCAACATGTTTCGCAAACCTTCGCGGATGATTTCGTGGTCATCCGCAATGATGACGCTAGTTGCCCGCATAGGGGGTCTTGTCCGTGCTAGCGGTTGTTGGAATCATAGCGCCATGAGAAAGCTTTTTGTGCTCAAAGCCGGTATGTGGGGCTGCCTGGGGTTTGTTGCGGCAGGGTGTGTGGAACCTCCACCGCCGACCGCTACCACCATGGCGGGCATCACCATTACCAGCGACGGCTGTCCGCAAACCAATCCGGTGGCGGATGTTGCGCGCAACGATAAGATCAGTTGGTATCTGATGACCGACAGCGTCGGCTACGCTGCGGTAGAAGCATTTGGCGTGGCCTTTACCGATTCCAACCCCACCTACTGCGTAAATGCCACTTGGGTGAACAAAGGGGAGGACATCACGTGCACCATTAAGGTTGACGCGCGTACCGAACCGGTGTGTTACACACTCAGCACGCGCTTTAACGGCGGGCAACAAACCTGTGAACGCCGCTTTGCATTGCGCATCGATGGCGATGGGGTTGTGTCGGCCGACTTGTGCAACGCTGCGCAATAACATCAACCCAGCTCGATGCGCACGGCGGTGCCGGCGCCTGGGGTTGAGTTGACTGAAAACGGGTAACCTTGCGCGGCGCACAAATCCTGCACAATACTCAAACCGAGGCCGTCACCGTTGGATTGATCCCCTTTACCACCTTTACACAACGCGACGCGCAGCGCCTGTTCGTCCATGCCGACGCCATTGTCATACACCTCAAAACTGGTCCGCTCACCGCGTGTACGAAAGCCCACCAGGATACGACTGGCGTGTGCATGCACAAAGGCGTTGGCGACTACGTTGGTCATGATGCGCATGCTGGCGAGCGGCACCACGCTAACAACCATCGGTTGGCAGCGCACCGTCAAGGTGACGTTTAACGCCTGGGCGTCCTCAGCAAACATGTCGCGCAGGGACTGTGCGAACAGCTCCGTTGCAACCGGTTCCGGCACCACGTGACTGTCACCCGCCGCCTGGGGATCCGTGGGGGAGGGTGTGCCTTCTGCCATTGCCGTTTCACCATCCTCGGTTCTAAACGACTGCGCCAATTGGTCCACATAGTCGATGGCTCGATTTAAACGGCCGCTGTGCTGCGTGTCGTTCTCCAGGTTGTCCACCGCCAAACGCAGCGCGGAAATGGGTTGTTTAAGGTCGTGGGATACTTTCGCCAGTTGGCTGCGCTGAGCCGCTGCCAGCGCTTGGGCCCGTGCATACTGTTGCTCCGAGCGGGCCAGCGCCAATTGCAGTTCCGCCTCTGCTTTAGCGGCTTCTATGGCCTTGCGCTCAATTTGCTCCTTGGCTCGGGTGGTAGCAAACGCCTGCCACAATACCAACGTCAGAGAGAAGCTGACAAACATGGCGATGCTGATACGTGACAGGGTGTTGATCCCCTCTTGGGAAATGTCCAGCAGCCATTGACTGACACCAAACGAGCCTACAATAAACAATGCGATGACCACCGGGAAAGCAAGGATCAGGCGGCGCTGGCCCGGATTGAGAGTTCTCCAGCTTAACGGCGGTAAAATCTGCCCGAGGATCATGACGGCATAGAGGATCTGTTCAGGAATCCACATGAGGTTTAACGGTATCCGCATCAGCCAGAAATGGCTGGTCACAGGCCCAATCGCGGCGATACCCGCCAGGACGTAAAACGCCCGCCTCAGCCGGCCCAATTTATGGGTTGGATCGAGTAGCCACCCTGCCATCCACAGGCCGTAGACGGTCAACGCGCTAAATACCAGATAAGGAACGACAAACAGATTAAAATCGTTAGGGCCGAGAATGTACGAAATGACCCCGCCGGATGCCGCGTTGCTGAACACAAGCAATGATGCGAATAGAGCATATACCAGCCAGCGATAGCTGCGCATCGCCACGAGGATGGCAGAGCTGAAAACGATGGTGCTGATCACAAACGTGTAGAACACGTAGTCGCCCATATCCGGAACAAAATTTTCCGTCAGTGCGAAGCTGCTCTGAGGCAGCACACTCACCGTAGCGATCAGCAGACAGCAGCCACGCCGCTCGGATTTGCGCCGCCTAAAGTCTTCCGGCGCCCCCAAGCGCCGTCGGTGTTGAGGTGAAGAAAATTGCTCCAGCATGTATGGCATTATGGCCGCAGGCGCAAAAGTTGCCATAGGGGTATCACCCCAAATAGAGAGGGGCATCACCCCAATCGAGAGGGGTACATCATTCACCATCCCTATTGGCGCCAGGGTTTTGCCTACGAAGCCTGTGCCGGTGCCGTGCCAAGGGGCGCAACGAAGTCCACAGGCGCCGTATGGCACGCCCGCTGGGAGGCACTGGCGCGTGCGCTGGGCTGCGTTGGC
>JANQKS010000105.1 GCA_028281005.1 Pseudomonadales bacterium | reverse complement strand
GCTTTGAATTCAGGGGAATGATTGCGTCTTGGTCTTTTCATGGTTTCTCCAGAGCATCTCGCTCATCATGGAGGAACCACTTAACAGCGTCCAATTACTATCCAATCTATGGGGGCCACTTCAGCTGATCGGTGTGGCTTCACTGTGTGTGCAGTACCTGCTCGCGAGCCCCTTGTCCGGCTCCGCGCTTTTATACGTGTCCATCCCGTATACGCTCGCCCTGATCATCGCAGCCGTACGTCCGTACGCGCCGAACACCAAGTGGTATCACAAGTACCTTGGTTTTCTGACCGACACTCTGATCGTGTTTTTGGCAAGTTCGCTGGTGCTGCGAGAGGGATTTATTTGTGTACTGTTGTTTTTACCCATTTTGTTCATCGGTACCGCTCTTGCCTTTCTCACTGAGTGGTTAAGTGATCACAGAAGCCGGCGAGTTAAGCACTTGGGTCTTGCACTTCCTCTAATAGTGCTGGTGTCCGGCCTGGAAGGTACTCACCAAACACTCAGTTTTGACCGCGAAGAGACGGTGAAAATCAGTGCCACGTCTACTCTTCCGGTTGAGCACCTGCGCCGAAATCTAACGTTACCCATAGACCTAAGGCGTGAGCGCAACTGGCTGCTGGCGGTATTTCCAATGCCTTATGAAATTGACTCCGGCGCGTTTCATATTGGGGCGATCCATACAGCTAAGACGCGTTACCACCGGTGGTTTGTCAACAATACTCACGAGGGAGAAGTGCGGCTGCAGATTACTCAGCTTTCAGATCATCATTTACAGACGCGCATCGTCCACGATACGTCCTATTTTTCCAATTATCTCACGTTGAAGGGTTCGGCTATCCATTTGAGTCCTCTCCCTGCAGGGGGCACAAGAATTGATCTAACCATTGAATACAGGCGCAAGCTCGACCCAGCTTGGTACTTCGCGCCTATCCAGCGATATGCAATCGAACACACCGCTCAGTTACTGATCCAGGAGGTTGTTATCCGTGGCCAAGTATCAAAATCCTCGTATCGATCTTAAAGACCAACGTGGTGACCCGATTACCGGTACTGTTCATGCGGACCCGATAAAAATTCTCTGGGTAGGCGCCATGCTCATCTTTGGTACGGTCGGTTCGCTCATCTATGTGAGCCTAGGGGCGGTGATTGTCTTCATCACCTTCACCCTAGTGAATATTTGTTTGGGGCACTCGCTAGGGATGCATCGGCTGTTGATTCATCGCAGCTTTAAATGTCCCAAATGGCTCGAATACGTATTTGTCCATTTGGGGACAATCGCCGGGATTGCCGGTCCGCTGACAATGATGCGAACACATGACATTCGAGATTGGGCGCAACGCCAAACTAATTGCCACAATTTTTTTACCCAGGTCGCGCCCTGGTATATCGACCTATACCGACAGTTGTTCTGCAAGATAGAGCTCAACCAACCGCCTGACTTTGTTGCTGAAGCCGAGGTGGTTGACGATTGTGTCTATCAATGGATGGAACGAACCTGGATGTGGCAACAGGTCCCTTGGGCAATACTCCTTTATCTGCTTGGCGGCGTCGGTTGGGTGTTGTGGGGTATCTGTTCTCGGGTATGCGCCATCGTTCTGGGCCATTGGTTGATCGGTTATCTTGCACACAACCGCGGGCAACAGGACTGGGAAGTAGAGCACGCAGCGGTACAGGGCCACAACGTGGCTTGGTCTTCGATTGTCACGATGGGTGAGTGTTGGCATAACAATCATCACGCTTTTCCTGGTTCGGCAAAGATGGGGTTGTATGCGGGGCAGTGGGATTTGGGTTGGTCTACTTTGCGTTTGTTGGAGCGCGTTGGTTTGGTTTCCGAATTGAAAACGCCGGATTGCCTGGCTCATCGCAGTGATCTCGTCCGCTTAGCCTGAATTACGATGATCCATTCGTGCGTACCGGCGATGGTTGGAAGATCTTCGCGGTGACCCCAAACGTGCTGTGGCACCGAGGCAGTCGCCACATCATGGAATTGACCAGCAAGGTGGGGCGGGGTGAATTTACCCCTTAAACCACATCCAAAGTGCCATCGCGATCATCATGAGATTTTCCGTGAGTGACACAAACCCCAAAGGCACGTTGCTGCTACCGCCAACACACGCACACTTTAGTTCACGCTTATCGATGTAGACGGCTTTAAACACCGAGACCGCACCGACGGTGCCAATGAAGAGCGCAATGGGGACAGATAGCCATGTAAGCGCGCCAGCTATCATCAGCAAACCGGCGAACGTCTCCGCGAAGGGATAAAAATAGCCATAGCGTACGAAGCGGCGTGCCAACAAGTCGTAGTTTAAAAACATTGTGCTGAACGCTTCGATATCCTGCAGCTTTTGAACGCCTAACAAACACATCGAGATGGCGACAAACCACTCTCCGGAGCGGGGAGTGAAGATGGATTCGTTGACAACCCAGTTGAGTGCTATGGCCATCAGTGCGGCTACGCAGAAAATGGCAAGGACCGGTTGATAGTTGGTTTCGTTTGCGCTGCGAACGTGTTTCCCTACGTACTTGCGCAAGTGATCATAGCCGCCCACGCGCATACCGTCGATAAAAACTTGGGGTGTGGTTTTGACGTCATGCGCAAGTCGAAAAGCATCCGTTTCCTCACGGGATGTCAGCCAATGATCATTGACTAGATATCCTTCGCGCTGCAGTAGATCTTTGGCTTTCAATCCGTAAGGGCAAAGGTGGTCTTCCATCACCATGCGGTAGAGATCGGCTGATTTGTTATTTGCTGTCATGCTTGCTTTCGTGGCCAACGAACCCTCTTGCCCTTCGCACCCTTGATGGCCTTGCACTTTTCTAAAACCAGAATCTGATCCCAGCCACCCATGAGAACTGGTTGGTTTCTTCGCCGCCGCTACGTGTGATGTCTGCGGTCTTACCTAAGGCACGGTTCCAACTGATACCGATATAGGGCGCAAACTCCCGTGTTATCTCATAGCGTAAGCGGAGCCCCGCAGCAGCGGTTGATAAGCCGGACCCGACGCCAACGTCTTCGTCATCCGACAACGCGCCATTCAGCTCGATGCGTGGTTGCAGCATCAACCGTTGTGTCAGCCGGAATTCATACTCTGCTTCCAAGCGAGCGGACAGGTCTCCTGCATCGCTCAGGTACAACTGAGCGTCCAGTTCAAACCAATAGGGTGCGACACCTTGGAGACCAATAACGGCATAGCTCCGGGAAGGGTCGGGCTGAATGTCGTGACGAAACCCTGCTTGTAAGTCCCAGAATGGACTGACCGCTCGGCTGTATAGGACCTGTATTTCGGCTTCTTCAAACTTTCCCTCTTCCGTTTCGTACCCACCCTCGGTCTTAAACCACAGTTTTTGAATGTCGCCGCCTATCCAGCCCTGTGCTTCCCATACGGCCAATGGATCACCACCGTTGGATTGGTACTCGAGACGTTCACCGAGAATCAACGTATGGATTTGGTTCCCGTGCCCTTGTTTTAACGCCGCACGCGCCTTCGCCATAGCAGCCGGATCGTAGTAAGCGTCTGCCGCGTTTTTGGCGAGCAGCGGAGGTGAGGAGATTACCAAGCACAGCAAAACCACAAGGCGGTTCACGCAGGAGCCTCCTCATCAAGAATTGAAATCACCCGCATCATCCCTGCATGCATGTGGTAAAGCAGATGACAGTGCAATGGCCAATCACCTACCGCATCCGCCGTGATATCGAGCGACAACTTTTCGCCGGGTTTCATGACAATAGTATGTTTACGCGGCTTATGGGCATCGGAGGTTGCACCGGTGACTACGTCAAAGAACATGCCGTGCAAATGCAGCGGGTGCGGCATCATCGTGTCATTCACCATCGTCAAACGCACGCGCTCATCTTTGTAGAAGACGATGGGTTCATCCACTTCGGAGAATTTCATGCCGTCAAAAGACCACATGTAGCGCTCCATGTTGCTCGTGAGGTGTAGCTCCATTACTCGTTCGGGAGCGCGGACATCAGGATTGCGAGTAAGGGCTTTTAAATCGGTATAGACCAGAACACGATGGGGCACATCCTCCAATCCACTGGGGCGCTCTGCGAGTCGATTGGTGGGGTTCATCGCGAGGCCGACGACGCCGGCGCCCGTTGCATGATGATGCGCTTGTTCTGTATTCGACGCGTGGTTGCCGTGACTCGCGGTGGAGTGATCCATCTTCGAGTGATCCATTCGCGAGTGATCCGTTCCGTGAGCGTCATGATCCATGGCCATGTCTTTCATGGTGAGGGTTGGGCGCGCCCGCAAGTCGGGCACAGCCGCGGTCATACCCAGCTTGGGCGTAAGCGTCGCACGAGCGAAACCGCTGCGATCATTGCTTTCGGCCATCAGTGTGTATGCTTGCTTGGCGTTGGGCTGCACAACTACGTCGTAGGTTTCGGCCACGCCAATCTGAAATTCATCTGTTTCTACCGGTTCCACGTTTAGCCCATCCGCTTGCACAACCGTCATGGGCAGGCCTGGGATGCGTACGTTAAAGATGCTCATGGCTGCAGCGTTGATGAAACGCAAACGTACCCGCTCTCCCGGAGCGAACAATGCGGTCCAATTCTCCGCTGGGCTATGGCCGTTCAGCAGGTAGGTATAGGTGGCACCTGTCACATCCGCAATGTCCGCGGGATTCATGCGCATGCCACCCCACATCAAGCGCTCAGATAGAGCGCGGTTAAATCCTTCTGCCCGGACGTCATCAATAAAGTCGGCGACGGTACGTTGCTGAAAATTGTACGTATGACTCATCTTTTTGAGCTTGGCGAAGACGCGATGTGGGTCTTCAAAGGTCCAGTCGGACAGCACGATGACGTACTCACGGTCATAGTTCACAGGATCTTTGTCTTGCGGTTCTATGATGATTGGTCCGTAGTGGCCAAGCTGCTCCTGCAATCCGGAGTGGCTGTGATACCAATACGTCCCCGCCTGCTTGAGGGGGAATGTATAGGTGAAGGTCTCGCCGGGTTTGATTCCGGGAAAGCTGACGCCTGGCACGCCATCCATCTGAAATGGCAACAAGATGCCATGCCAATGAATCGAAGTGTCTGCGTTCAAATGATTTGTCACATGGATCGTGAGGTCATCGCCTTCGCGCCACCGCAGCAGAGGTGCCGGTAACTGACCGTTGACCAGTACAGCACGTGTCTCTTCGCCGTCGACTAAGTGTTTGATCGCAGCAATGTGAAGATCAAATTCCGATCCTGACAAGGTCTGCAAGCCACTCAGATCTGTGTTTAGACCACTCCGAGCCCATGCTGGTAGCGCCAACTGAAACGCAAGTGGTGCAGCCGCGAGGGAGGTTGCTTGTAAGAACCGCCTGCGGCCGAATTTTTTGTGGTCTATTCTATGCATATCCCGCATACTATATACCCCTATTGGGTATATTTAAAGAATATGCAACTGGAAAAAGAACCCACGATCAAACGCCTCAACCGCATTGAAGGTCAGGTGCGAGGGATTGCGCGGATGATCGAAGAAGAACGTTACTGTATTGATGTTTTACAACAGATACAGGCGATTAAATCAGCACTCGCAAAGGTCGAAGATGCCGTATTGAAAGATCATTCGGCGACTTGTGTGGAGAGTGCCATTGCCTCTGGAAATGCAGCGGAACAGCGCAAAAAGTTTGGCGAATTGATCGATTTACTGTCTAAAGTGAAAACTTAGCAGAAAGGGCGCTCGCATTGATCAGGCGGAACCGGTTCAGTGCCTGACATGCGCATCAAACCAATCCAACATGTCCCTGGGGTGATCTGCGAACCAGTTGTAGCCGTCGAAACGGTGGGTAGGTTCTTTCAGGGAGCCTCTGAATAAGTCTCAAACGCTCAGAGGCACTGGCGCGTGGGCTGGCAAGGCGGCGCTCGCAGGAAATGTAGGCACCTCTTCAAGAGCGCCAACGCAGCCCAGCGCACGCGCCAGTGC